>NZ_DASWOT010000196.1:0-12093 GCF_036404235.1 Pseudomonas sp. | reverse complement strand
AAACTCTTCTGATCCGAGTTGAGCACTGAGTCGATTGGTCATTTCGATCAGCACCTGATCGCCTGCCGAATGTCCCAATGTATCGTTGATGTCTTTGAAGCGATCCAAATCCAACCAAAAAAGCGCGATCCCCTCATGCGGTCTATTGCAGAGCAGGCCGTCGATATGCTGGTACAGGTGTCTTCGGTTAGGCAGGCCTGTCAGGCTGTCAAACTGAACCAGGCGATTGATCTGTTGCCGACTTTCTTCGCGATATATTGCCAGCGTGCAGAGATTGATACAGGCATCGACGATTCGCTCGTGAAACGCATCGGGTCCACGGCACTCAGTGAAATAGAAGGCGAAGATGGCCGCGACACTGCCATCCCGGCGTTTAATGGGATATGACCAGCACGCCCTCAATCCGTGAGGCAAGGCGAAGGATTTGTAAGGCCCCCACAGAGGGTCATTTTCGATGTCGATCACCATTATCGGCTCACCGCGAAAGGCTGCGGTTCCGCAGCTACCGGCTTTATCACCGATAGCCACGCCTGTGAGGTTGGCGGTGTACTCGGCAGGCAGTCGAGGCGCAGCCCAAGGTTGTAGCTTGCTCTCTGCATCTACTAACAGGATGGAGGAAATAATTTCCGGCGCGATCATCTCGACACGTCTACAAAGAAAGTCCCCCATGTCCATCAAGGAAAGATCACTGACCAAGGTTTCCAGCACATCTTGTTGCAAGTCGCGGATCTGACGCTCTTCGGTGACATCTGACAGGGTGATAACTATGTTGCGCAGAAGGCTTTTGTCCTCCTCGTCAAAGACAGGATTGGCCGAGACCCGCACCCACACTTCCCGGCCATCCTTGCGCGACGCCAGTATCTCTTCCTGAAACCGAGCTTGCCCCCATGCCCGGTCACGTAAGCGAGCCAATGTTTCTTTGTCCGTTCTCGCGCTAGTCAGAAAATGGCTAGGTATTTTGCCGAGTACCTCTGCCGCCTCAAAGCCGAACATATCCGTGAAGGCGCGGTTAGCCTGAACGATGCGACGTTCATGATCGAGAACGAACACTGCACGGTCGGTGTTATTGGCCGCAAGCAACAACAGCCTGTTTTCTTCGCGACGTGCGACCTCGTCCGATACATCTCGGGCAAAGGCCATGTAATGAATTCGACCTGCCACGTCGATCTTGGAAAGGGAAAAGGTTGCCCATTGCTGTCGGCCATCCTTGCGCTCCATCAGAATATCGCGGCTCATTCCGACGACCTTGGACTTACCCCCTTCCCGATTTTTGTGGGTATAGCCGCCATGGTCGGAACGAAGGGCCTGGGGTAGCAACGGCCTCATATTCCGCCCCAGAATCTCACTGCGATCGTAGCCCCAAAGCCGCTCGGCCGCCTCGTTGAAAAACACGACACGGTCGTTTTCATCAATGAGGACGATAGCCGTAAATGACTGCTCCAATGCTGGCAGCAGGGTGTGATGGATATCAGCCATCGGGTCTTCCATTTTCATGACACATCCTCACCTTCACTGCGGCGGCGGTGGCGCTTTTTTTTGAACGTTTTGCTCACGGTGGATACCGTTTAGGCCGCGTCACAAAGGTTGCGCTTACGAGTAATCGATATATTGACATGAAGCCTCTGAGCGCAGAATCACTGCTACCAAGTATTCTGGGCGAGACGCGAATTTGGGCGGTGAACTGGGAAAAATCCCAGTGTCCCTTGATCGCTGCGCGAGAGGTTACCAATGTTGATTTGTCCGATAGCCCACCCATGTCAATAGTCGAGCTGGCGCGCGAAGCAGTGACGTCAGTCGCGAAGCGTGTGGACGTTTCGAAGGCAGGGTCCGCAGATGCCAGGCGGTTGCTTCTTAAGCCATTTTTTTGCACCGATTTGAAGCGCTTGGTGTCCAGTCTGCGCAAATCCGGGACAGTCTTTTTCCTTTAAAAAGGATTCAAGCCACTTGAATGATGGGTTTTTGACATTGGCACAATTCATGCTTTTGTATTTTTATTCAAGTTACTTGAATAAAAATCCTGGCCGTTCAAGTGGAGGCAACACCGATGAAACGTCACGCACTCAAAGCACTGTCCCTGTCGTTGATCACACTGTTCGCAGCCTCCATGGCCCATGCGGACGATCTGTTGCAGCGGGTTAAAGAGAAAAAGGAAATCGTCGTTGCCACCAAGGCGCGTTTCGCTCCTTTCGAGTCGGTGGAGAACGGCAAGATCGTCGGCTACGGCGCTGACCTGATGCATTACATCCTCGACGCCGATCTGCCAGGGGTGAAGCTGCGTCAGTTAGACCTCCCATTCCAAGGCATCCTGCCGGGGCTGGATACTCGTAAGTTCGATTTTGTGGTGACATCGGTGACCGTGAACAAGGCGCGTTATGACCAGTTCGCCTTTACCCTGCCGATTGCTGAATCGACCGTGGCGTTGCTCAAATGTGGCGACGATAACGACATAAAATCGCTGTCGGACCTCAACGGCAAAGTGATCGGTTCGCAGGCCGGTTCCGGTCAATTGGCGGTGCTGCAAGCTTTCGATGCCAAGCTCAAGGCCCAAGGGCAGCCAGGAGTCAAGCGCATCAAGGAGTACGTCAGCTTCGATGAGGCCTACGCCGATCTGGCTGCCGGTCGCCTCGATGGTGTGGCGCAGTCGCTGTCCAACCTTGGCCCGCTGATGAAATCTCGTCCGGGTCTATTCGCGACGCTGCCAGACATGGTGGGCCCGGTCACGTACTTCGGTTGGGTGGGTCGCAAGGATGCTGACAGCGCCAGCCTGGTGAAGCTGTTCAGTGACGGTATCGCCCGCGCCAACGCCGACGGCACGCTGAAGACGCTGCAGGAAAAATGGTTCGGTTTCACCATGACCCTGCCGACTGATGCCATGCCAGTTCCGACCATCTGAGTGGTGTGTCGATGAACGATTTCAGCACGCGCTTCGCGCTTTACTGGCCCGCCTTGCTCGACGGCGCACTGACCACGCTGTGGTTGTGTGCGCTCGGGATGGCATTGGGGTTTGTCATCGGCGTGCTGATTTACTTGATCGGCAATGGCCGCAGCCGGGGCGGGGCAGTGTTCGCCAAGGTGTATGTCAGTTTCTTTCGCGGCACGCCGATGCTCGCGCAACTGTTGTTGCTGTTCTATTTGCCGTCAGCGCTGAACGTGGACGTACCGCCTTTGGTGGCCGCTGCGCTGGCGCTGGCATTGAACACCGCTGCTTACCAGTCGCAGATCTTGCGCAGTGGCTTTGCGGCCATTCCCAAAGGTCAGCTTGAGGCCGCTTCGGTGTTTTCCATTGGTAAATGGAAAACCCTGATGCACATCCAGTTGCCGCAAGTGTTGCGGCTGACGTCGCCTGCGCTGATCAGCGAGCTGATCGACGTGATCAAGGTGTCCGCCGTGGTCTCGGTGATCTCCATCACCGACCTGATGCGCGTCAGTCAGCAACTGGTGTCGCAGACCTATCGGCCGCTGGAGGTTTATCTGGTCGCCGCCTTGTTTTATCTGGCACTGACCAGTGTGTTTAGCGTGCTGGGCCGGATGCTTGAACGCCATTGGCAGGAGCGCGCCTGATGCAAGAACTCATGAGCTATTTGCCGGATTTTGGTGAAGCGCTGCTGGTGACGCTGGGGATCAGTCTTGCGGCCGCGTTATTGGGCCTGGTGCTGGGATTCGGCTTGAATGCCTTGCGTCTGGCGCTGCCTTTTTTCTCTGGATTTTATCGGCTGTATATCTGGCTGATCCGTGGCACGCCATTTCTGGCGCAACTGGCGATCATCTATTTCGGTTTGCCGGTGCTGGGCCTGCGGCTGGAAGCCGTCGAGGCCAGCATCATGTCGCTGGGACTCTACAGCGCCGCCTATTTCGCCGAGCTGTTTCGTTCTGCCTGGGCCAGCGTGCCCATGGGGCAAGTCGAAGCCGCGCGGGTTCATGGGATTTCCGGGCGTCAGGCGTTCTGGCACATCCAGGCGCCTCAGGCATTCGCCTTTGTGCTGCCATTGCTGGGCAATCAGGTGATGCTGACCATCAAGGAAAGCGCCGTCACTTCGATCATTACCGTGCCGGAGTTGACCATGACGGCCGGACGAATCGTTTCCACCACTTTCTCTTACGTCGTGCCCTACGCCTTGTTGGTGCTGAGCTACTGGCTGCTGACCACCGCAGTCGCGGTCATGGCCGAGTATCTGGGGCGGCGCGCGACGCGCCATTTGCGAGGTTGATGCCATGAGCACGCTACCCCTTCTTCAACTGCGCGGTGTCGGCAAGTCATACGGCGCCAACAGTGTGCTCAAAGGTTTTGATCTGTCGGTGCAGGCGGGCGAGATCGTTTCATTGATCGGCCCCTCGGGGTCAGGCAAAACCACGGCCTTGCGCTGCATGAACTTTCTTGAAACCTATGACGAGGGCGAGGTCTGGATCGATGGTCAGTTGCTGGGCTATAGCGGCCCGAGCCGTAACGCCAAAGACCGTGACAGCGAGGCCAAGATCGACGAGGTCCGCAAGCCGCTGGCCATGGTGTTTCAGCAGTTCAACCTGTGGCCGCACATGACCGTGCGCGAGAACGTCATGGCCGCGCTGGTGCTGGGCAAGCGCATGCCCAAGGCGGATGCGCGAACCCTGGCCGATTCAGCACTGGCGCGTGTCGGTCTGGCCGCCAAGGCCGATGCGTATCCGGCGCGCTTGTCCGGCGGTCAGCAACAACGGGTCGGCATTGCCCGGGCATTGGCGATCAAGCCGCGTCTGATGCTGCTGGATGAGCCGACATCGGCGCTTGATCCTGAGCTGGTCGAGGAAGTGCTGCAGGTCATTCGAAGCCTGGCCGACGATGGTATGACCATGGTGATGGTCACTCATGAGATGAGTTTCGCCGCACAGATTTCCAACCATGTGGTGTTCATGGAGGCAGGGCAAATCGTCGAGACCGGTGCGCCCTTGTCACTGTTCCAGACCCCCAAGACCGAACGCCTGCAACGCTTTCTCACGCCTTGGTTCAACCGCAGTCTCACACCTCGCACAAAGGTCACCCCATGACGGCACAACGTGTTCTCGAAGCGGTATCCGCCGAGCGCCTGCACGGCTTGCTCGACACCCTGGCGACCTTCGGGCCGGGCGAGCGGGGCGGCATGAATCGCCAGGCGTTGTCTGACGAAGACTTTCAGGCGCGTGCTTGGCTGATCGGCAAGGCGCAACAGCTCGGTTGTCAGGTCTGGTCCGATGGCTGTGCCAATTTGTTCATCCGTCGTGAGGGCCGTGAAGACCTGCCTGCGGTGATGACTGGCAGCCATATCGACACCCAGCCTACGGGCGGGCGACTCGATGGCTGTTACGGCGTGATGGCCGGGCTTGAGTGTCTTTATGCGCTGGAAGATGCCGGCATTCGCACCCGTCGCCCAATTGAAGTGGTGGTCTGGACCAACGAAGAGGGCAGTCGTTTCAGCCCCGGTGCCATGGGCTCAAGCGCTTACGTCGAGCCTGCGCGGCTGGCGGCCTATCGCAACAATATCGATGCCAACGGGATTTCGGTAGGCCAGGCGCTGGACGCTCATTCGCGTCGCTTTGCCGATCTGCCGTTACGCGCAAAGATCGATGCCCACGCGTTCGTGGAACTGCACATCGAGCAAGGCCCGGTGCTGGAACAGGCTGGTATTGCGTTGGGTGTGGTTACCGGTATTCAGGGCGTGCGCTGGTATCAGGTGCGTTGCAAGGGCGTGTCGGCCCACGCTGGGACCACACCAATGTCCATGCGCCGTGATGCGCTGTTGCTGGCGATAGAAACCGTCTCGCGCATTGATGGATTGGCAGATCGGCTTGCCGGTGACGATAAGCGCCTGACCTTTGGACGCTGGAGTGTCTTGCCCAACGCGATCAACACCATTGCCAACGAAGCCACGTTCAGTATCGATTTTCGTCATGCCGATCCGGCCGTGCTGGCGGCTTTCGATGAGCAGTTGGCCGCGTGTCTGCCACTGGATGCCGAGTTGCAAAGCCTGTTCAGCCATGCGCCGACGGCATTCGACCCGGCGGTGATCAGCGTGCTGGAGCAGGCTTGCGACGCCACAGGCCGGGCACGACTGCCGATCCGCTCCGGCGCTTTCCACGATGCGATGTACCTGGCCGGTCATTGCCCGACCGGCATGCTGTTTGTCCCCAGTCGTGACGGTATCAGTCACAACCCTCTGGAATTCACCGAACCCGCGCAGTTGGAGACGGGCACCAGGGCACTTGCCTGGGGCCTGGTTTCACTTGCCGAACAACCGTAAACCAAGGAGTCACCATGACCAACATTACCCACGCTCATGACTACCCGGCCTGCTGCCACACCGACAATGGCTCTTCTCTGGGCGTCAACGCCACGCTCAACGCGCCGATTTCTACTGACGGCACGCCTGTGCTCGGCGAAACCTACACCGTACCGGCCCGCTGCGGTCGGGCGGTGCGTCTGCAGGCCGGTCAGGTCATCAAGATCATCAACACTCACGGTACTCAAGTCTGTGACACCTGGCTGTTCAATGCCCAGGACATGAGTGAATTCCTGTCCATGGAGCATGCTCGTGCGCACTGCAACAGCATCATTCCAAAGGTCGGTGATGAGCTTTACAGCAACCGCCGCCGTCCCATCGGCACCCTGCTGACCGACACTTCGCCAGGCATTCACGACACGCTGATGGCCGCCTGCGACCTGCATCGCTACACCAACCTAGGCGTCGAGGGTTACCACGACAGTTGCTCCGACAATATGCGCATGGCGCTGCAAGCGATCGGCCTGCGTTCACGCGAAGTGCCGCAGCCGTTCAACCTGTGGATGAATATCCCTGTCAATCCGGACTACAGCGTCGCTTGGCTACCACCGGTGTCCAAGGCGGGCGACTACGTTGAGATCCGTGCCGAAATGGACGTGGTGGTAGTAATGTCCGCCTGCCCTCAGGACATCGTGCCGATCAACAACCTCAATCCGGTTGAGGTCCACTTCTCGGTTCATAACGGATAGTGGTCGTGTCAGTGGACGACAGGCGTCTGCTAGGATGCCTGTCGTCACGCTTGTTTATATTTTCCATGAGGGACGCATGTCCAAACTCGGCAAGACACCCACCAAGGCCCTTCATACCGACGGCTTGCCAAGCCTGGGTATTCGTCTGCGTCATGCACGTAAGGTCGTGGGCCTGACATTGAAACAGGTGGCCGAGGCCGCCAGTTGTTCCGAAAGTCTGATTTCCAAACTGGAGAACGACGCCGCTTCTCCGTCGCTGGCCATGCTGCACCGCCTGGCCCGCGCGCTGGGCAGCAACGTGTCCGAACTGACCTCCGAGGACTGGGTGTCGGAAGAGCCGATACTGCGTGCCGGATCGCGCCAGGTCAGCCGCTTCGCCAAGGGTGGAAAATCCGGCTACATCGATCTTGAGCGAGTGACCCATCCACAGAAGGGCAGCTTGTTGCAGGGTGATATTCATATCATTGCACCGGGCATGGTCAGTGAAATGATCGAGCATGTCGGTGAAGAGATGGGCTATGTGATCGAAGGCAGCCTCGAACTGACGTTGGGTGAGGCCACCTATACGCTGATCCCCGGCGACTCGTTTCACTTCCCCAGCAACACGCCCCATGGTTACCGCAATATCACCAACGAGATCGTGCGGATTTTATGGGTCAATACGCCCGCTACCTTCTGATCCCCGTGAGGTAATAGAGCTTCGCAAAAAGGCTGTTGCGCAACGACCATGGGGTTATGTCGTCGAAGTTTGTGGGGGGCTCCCAGCGCCAGTGCTTTTTGAAGTCCGTGGCGCCCCACCAGTCCTGTCGCCCTGAGAGTCGATACCTTCCTTGTCGTTGGTCTTCCTTAAATGAGCCGAAAGCCCCGACGCCTGGGAGGTGCGCTGGAATATCGAGTCGTAATAGGCGCGGCCATCGTCAAGGTGGCGGCCGAACGCAAAGCCTTTCTCCAGCATCGCATTCATGTCGGCCTCGGTGATGCGCATCGGATTAAATAATGCCGCCGTTGGCACGCAGGGTCTGGCCGTTGATCCAGGCGCCATCCGGACCTGCGAGGAAGGAGACCACTGCCGCGATATCGGTTGGCTCGCCCAGGCGTTCCAGGGGGGCCAACTTGGCCAGGCGCTCGATGACTTCCTGGGGTTTGCCGTGAAGGAAGAGGTCGGTGGCGGTGGGGCCAGGAGCGACGGCGTTGATGGTGATGTTGCGACCACGCAGTTCTTTGGCGAGGATGCTGGTCATAGATTCGACCGCGGCCTTGGTGGCCGCGTATATCGAATAGGTCGGTTGCAACAGGGCGGTGACGCTGGACGAAAAATTGACGATCCGGCCACCGTTACGCAGGTGCCTGGTGGCTTCGCGCAGGGTATTGAACGTGCCTTTGAAATTGATCGCGACCAGGCGGTCGAAGGTGGCATCGTCAGTTTCGCCCAGCGGGGCCAGTGCCATGACCCCGGCGTTATTGACCAGCACGTCGACGCCGCCGAAGGCGCTGTTGGCCGTATCGAACAGATTCTTGACCGCTGCACTGTCGCTGACATCGGCCTGAACCGCGAGTGCGGTGCCGCCCTGTTGCTCGATCTTCGCGACCAACGCCACGGCAGGTGCCGCATTGCCTGAATAATTGACCACAACGGCGAAACCGTCGTGCGCAAGGCGCTCGGCGATGGCTGCGCCTATACCCCGTGAAGAACCGGTAACGATGGCGACTTTTTTGCTATGAGTGTTCATGGTCTGAATCCCTGTGAAGATCAATGTCGGATACAGACTTACATGTCCACTAAAGCGAATAAATATTGATTAGTTGTCGTGTCTATTCAAAAAACGCCAACAATGCCTGGGTTTAACAGCGCTATGGACTGATTTCGGTCTGGCGGTCGGCTGTTCCTGACTGTTCACAATCGCTCAGGCAAGCTCAGGGCATGGTAGGCACGGTCGACGTAAAGCAGTCCCGGCGAATCGGCTTCACTGAGAATGGCCACCGCTTCACAGATCAGCACATCGTGGGTGCCAACCTGCCTGGCCTCAACGATACGGCAATCGAAATTCGCGATTGCGCCGTGCAATACCGGAGAGCCGGTTTGCAAAGACGTCCATTCACCACCCGCGAAGCGTTCGGCCATCGGCGTCTTGCCGCCGAACGCCTGAGACAACGATTGCTGGGATGAGGCCAGAGTGTTAACGCAGAGCACGCCGTTTTCGACCACTGCGGCATACGCCGAGGCGTTGCGGTTCAGGCATACCAGCAAGGTCGGCGGTGTATCGGTAACGCTGCAAACGGCCGTCGCGGTGAAGCCCGTCGTCCCTGCATTCCCGTGGCTGGTCACGATATGGACTGCGGCGCCAAGTCGAGCCATGGCGTCGCGAAAAGTGGCAATGGCCACCGGGGTATCTTCAATCATTTGCTCGGTCACGATGCGCTCACTTGATGGTCCGCGGGACGAAAATATTCCATGAGGAAAAACAAGCCACAGACAATCAGCAACACCACCACCGAAGCGGCGGCCAGGGTCGGCGTGACCTGAAGCAAAATATCGTCCCACATTTGTTTGGGCAGCGTGGTTTTGAGCCCGCCACCAATGAACATGGCGACGGTCAGTTCCTCAAACGACTGCAGGAAAGCCGTGACTAGCCCGGTGAACATCCCGCCCTTGATCAGCGGCAGCGTAATCCTGACGAACACCTGCCATGGCGCAGCTCCCAAGGTGGCCGCTGCCTGGTCGAGACGCCAGTCATAATGTTTAAACGTGGCCAGTAACACCACGAAGGCCATGGGCAAGGCAATTACCGTATGACCGATGATGATGCCAAGGTTGGTCGCCACCAGCGACATCTGAGCGAACAGGTAAAAAAGCGAGACTGAAATGACAATTGGCGGAACGATCATGGGGGTCATGAACAGCAGGAATGCGAGTCCTCCTAAGCGACTCCTGCTGCGCGCCAGGCCCAATGCTGCCATGGTTGCAATACTCAGGGTGATGAGCGCAGTGGCGATGCCGATGCCAAACGAGCGAATCGTGGCACCCACCCATAGCGGTGAGTGCAAGTATTCTGCGAACCATTTAAAACTGAAGCTGGGCGGTGGAAACGACAGGAGCGTCGACCCCGTGAAAGCCATCGGGATGAACGCCAGTATCGGCAACACCAACACGGCGATCATCAGCCATGCGTAGCTCGACAGTATCCAACTGGCCTTTCTGTCGCCGAGCAGCCGTGTATATCCGCGCGCCAGCACATCGCACAAATCCCCCATCAGGCGCCCAAGCCCAAGGCCTAAGTTGCGCATGATGCCGTCGCGCTGACGTCGGTTGCCGGACTCCCCGGACAAGGTAGACAAACCGAATGTCCGGTCGTAAATAAAACAGGTGACGAGCGCTGCCAGCACTAGCATTACCGCAATGGTCGCGCCCATCTGCCAGTTCTGCAGTTGGTTGATCTGCATAATGATCAATTGACTGAGCATCGTATCCTTGGCCCCGCCCAACAAGGTCGGCACGATGAAGAAGCCCAGAGATGAAATGAACACCAGAAGACCCGCTGCGGCCACGCCGGGCATCGAGAGTGGCAGGTAAATTCGCCAGAATCGTTGCGGCGCGCTCGCGCCTAAAGTATCCGCAGCCTGAGTCAACTGGCGGTCTATCTGATTCATGATGGGCAGCATGACCACCACGGCCAGCGGCAACATCGTATGAACCATTGAAAACACGACAGTAGAGCGTTGGAACAACAGCTCCGCTGGCGCCAAGCCCATGTTTGTCAGAAGAGCATTGATGACCCCATTGCGCCCCAGGAGCACCAACCAGGCGAAGTTTTTCACCAGGGCACTGGTCCAGAACGGCAACAGAACAAAAAGCGCGGCCACCCGCTGACGACGCGGGCGTAATCGCGCCAGCCAGTAGGCCAGCGGATAGCCTGCAAAAATGCACCACAGCGTGGTTTGCAACGCCACCACGAACGTAGAGCTCAGCGTGCGGGTATAAGCGCCGCCCGCGAAGACTTTGCTGAACGCTGCCAGCGTCCAGGCACCCGTGCCTGGATCCTTGAGGCTGACGACCAGTATCTGGAACGAGGGATAGAGCAAAAACGCTACCAGAAACAGCACGCCCGGAACCGCCAGCCAAAGCGCACTGAGGGGCATCCGAGGGGCCCGGACGGGTCGGGACGTAACGGTATTGATCGCCGCCTCAGCCATTAGCTGCATCCTCCGGATTTTGTCACGCGTATCGATTGGCAGGCCGGGCCAGGCCCAAATGGTCGCGCAGAGTCTTGCCGGTGTATTCACGCTTCATTAATCCGCGCTCCTGCAACAGCGGCACAACGTTATCGACGAAATCCTGCATGTCACCTGGCATCGTGTGGAAAATCATCATGAAGCCGTCGGCGGCACCCGCGTCGAGCCATTCCTGCATGTGATCAGCCACCTCTGTGGCGGTGCCGCGAAAGGTCACGTTGCCCCGCTCGTAGCGCATGCACATTTCTCGCAGGGTCAGCTTTTCGACGCGAATCATATTGACGATGTAATCGAAGTAGGCGCGATGAAAGTTCGACGTGGCGGGGATACGGTCCTCAGGGATTGGCTCATCCAGCGGCAGGTCCGACAAGTCGGCTTCAAGGTCCTGCGCCAGGCGCATACGCCCGACATCCGGATGGATCATGCTTTGCAAGTGCTGGTACTTGGCTTCTGCTTGCTCATGAGTATCGCCAATGACGACGGACAGGCCGGTGAGGATTTTCAGCTCATCGGGCGAGCGTCCAAATTTGACCACACGGCTCTTGAGGTCATCGTAGAAGAGTTTGCCTTTTTCTACTGTCGGGTCTGAGGCGAACACCACTTCGGCGGTCTTCGCTGCGAAGTCCTTGCCGGTTTCCGAGGCGCCCGCCTGGATGATCACAGGTTTGCCCTGCGGCGGACGGGCAATGTTGAGTGCGCCGTGCAGCGTGAAGTACTTGCCGTCGTGGTGTACCGGATGCTGTTTTTCTGCGATGAAGTTCAGGCCATTGACGCGATCATTGACGAAAGCATCGTCCTCCCAGGTGTCCCACAGCGCCTCGACCACATCCACGAACTCTTTGGCCTTGTCGTAGCGTTCGGCATGCGGGGGGAGTTTATCCAGGCCG
>NZ_DASWOT010000195.1:0-36717 GCF_036404235.1 Pseudomonas sp. | reverse complement strand
GGAGTGTCGAATTGAAGCTTCCTTTGCTTGTGACAATGCGTAGGGTCTAGCGGTTGTCACAGAAGAGGGTTGGTTGGGCGTCCAACGTGAGCTTGAGAGCGGAGAACAAGCGTTCCCACCACATGAACTCAGAGCTGGCGTGAGAGAGGGCAAGAAGCTCAGCTTCTATAGAGGACTTAGTGACAGTCTTCTGCCTGACTGCCTTCTAGTCAATAGAGCCTCCGAACAGCTTGAAAACCTACCCCTCCGATGACTTGCGAGAAGGATAGTCGGCAAAAGAGGCGTCAGACGCGCCTATGAACTCCGTAGCGTCAGATGCGAAGCCTTGAGCGCCTGCTGAATGTCCAAAGCAAATGCCTAAGTCTTTAGTCGCTAGCATGTACCTGATCACGCCGTCGGCTGCCCGGAAGTGGTTCCTGCCTGGGTTCGTGATTGTTGATAGGACTGACACACACTTAGCAACATCTGGTCGCGTCCATGCCGCAGGGAAGTTGATGCTGCCAATGCGCGACTTGTACGCGGCTAGTTCGTCCATAGACGCCTTCGCGTCGTTGTCAATTGACAGGTCAACGAATAGCGACATCGGGATAAGTCCACGTGTAAGGAGATCAGGTGTGAGCTCCTTCGTAGGCAGAGAAATGGCGAACTTTGAAGCCATCTTCTCGATGAATTGGTCTTGCACGACGTAGAGCGTCCTCCGGTGTCGGTCGCGCGTAACCCTTATGCCAAGGAACCACTCAAGTGGCCCGAGAACATGCATTTCGTACCGATCTAGCAGTGCTGCCTTGAGCCTCTCAAACTCAGATCGGTTCTTGCTGTCAAAAACAGCGCAAGAGTCATCCACGAAGAAGAAGACTATGAGCTGAGTGCTATAGAACACGCACTCAAGCCCAGGGACTAGTCGAAGGCCGAAGTCGATGAGAAAAGCAGTGAGGTCGCCTTGCCAGAGCGCTCCTGACTGCTTAAGACCGTACAACGCTCTTAACACCTTCAAGGCAACACCTTGAGTCGTAATTCCTTCTAGTACGCGAGTGAAGACTAGTTCATCCAGTTTGACGTTAAGGTACGCTGCCACAAAGTCGAACTGCTCGCATTCTAGGTCGAATTGACAAACAAGAGCCATTAGAAAGCGAAAAGCTCTTGCAGCGAGAGTCGCCGCGTACGTGTCGGCGCTAGTTGACTGTAAGTCGCCGCGAGCGCAAAGACGCGACTTGAACTTCTCAAGCTCGCTAGTTGAGTTGAACTGGTGGCGGCGTGCGTACCGTGCAGGACATCCGCAACTTGTTGAACGCAGGTGCCGACAAAGTATCGATCAACACCGCAGCGGTGTTCAACCCGGAGTTCGTCGGCGAAGCTGCGGCGCGCTTCGGCTCGCAGTGCATCGTCGTCGCCATTGATGCCAAGAAGGTTTCGCTGCCGGGCGAAGCGCCGCGTTGGGAAATCTTCACCCATGGCGGTCGCAAGCCGACTGGGTTGGACGCGGTGATGTGGGCGAAAAAAATGGAAGACCTCGGCGCTGGCGAGATTCTGCTGACCAGCATGGATCAGGACGGCATGAAGAATGGCTTTGACCTGGGCGTGACCCGCGCCATCAGTGACGCGCTGGGCATCCCGGTGATTGCATCCGGCGGCGTCGGTAATCTTGAGCACTTGGCTGCTGGCGTGCTTGAAGGTCACGCCAGTGCGGTATTGGCTGCAAGTATTTTCCATTTTGGCGAATACACCGTGCCGGAAGCCAAAGCGTACATGGCCAAGCAGGGCATCGTCGTTCGCTGAGTTGGGCGGTGCTGGCTGTATTTATAGATCGGCCAGCACACCTTCATGCCCTATTAGTTTTGTGCCTGTGGATATGGATCAAGGCAGCAGCAGGTCTGTACGCGGCAATTCTTTCGCCACGATGATCTATTTAGGGCTATGGCTAATTAGTGCATAACATCCTCACGAGGTGAGGATTGTTGTTTAGTGGTATCCGAAGTGATGGTACACATTTTCAAGGGAAGCATTTTTGTAGGTATAGCTCGAGTGAATATTCCGTTCAGGCGATAGCCCGCCGGGTCATTGCAATCAACTTTTTCCGGCGCTCCGTATTTAATTTTGTAATGCGCGATTAGCGGGTTGGTGAGCAGCCAGTTGACGACGTATTTCCCGCTCGACTCTTTGGTGATCTCCATTTCAGGAGCTGGTGTTTCGCTTTGTTCGTGCAATTGCATGGCCAGGCTCAACGCGTTTCTCACACTGCTGCTGTCCAGAGCCATATCGGCAGCATCCACACCCACGATGCACAGTATCTGTATGCCCACTTGGGGCTCTACTTGCGCGTCAATATGCGCATTATCTGAAGCTTGAGCTGCGCTGTATCCCATCGGTTTTTCACATTCATCGGCATCGATGGCTGTTTTAAAGCGATAAAAATTGCTGCTGATACCAAACTTCAGATCCCAGCTGGGATACACCAACTCGCCTTGAGCATCCCGTGTCCGTCTGGTATGCCTAGGCGGCGGAGGAAAGTTCGGGAGGGTTACCGAAAAAAGTGGAGACAGCTCACAGCTTGCGGCCTTGGCATTGAACACGCTGTCAACAAAGCAGCGGTTAAGAAAGGTCACTTCGTTGCCATAGTTGCTATTTTTTTCCCACGCTGGATATCCGCGAGGATGAGAGCCGACACTCGGGTGTTGGCTAGCGGTGCTGGTGTTGACAAGCGCTACTATCCTATTTGAAAAACGATCAATCATCGGGCTGCCTGAGCTACCTGGTTTTACCCCTTCGCATTGGTTCATCGTTAGATGGCGCCAGACCCAATCCCCTTCAATTTTTGTTCCTCCGTCCCCCAGCTTACAAGCGGCCAGGTTCAATGTCTGAACACGGGCGCCGGTGGGCGCGCCAACATTGAGTACGTCGCTACCAATAGCCAACGGTGCATCAGCCAGCCGAAGCGGCCGGATGCCATCCGCAATGAGTTGTTCCAGTGGTGCTGTAAGTCTGAGAATTGCGATATCTCGGACAGTCAGGGTGCTGTAGCTGATTTCGGCGATTTCGTAAGTCTTGCGCTGGCCTTGTGTGTCGGCAAAGTAGTTAAGGGCGATGCTTGCCGACACCGGATTGCCGACAATTACTTCGCCATTCGCACCTGACATACAGTGCCCTGCGGTCAAGACATACGCGGGTGATTGTGCGTTGCTGGCAGCACTTCTTGTATCGAGTACAGTGCCCGTGCAGGCGTTTACACGGCCGATAGCATTCCAGTGATCATGCGCACCGTCGTGGTTATTAAGCACTTTATGGGGCGAGCCGTTGGCCAGGTTTTCCCCATAATCAAAAACGTTGGTTTCCGGTCCTTCAGTTTGAGATGAAGGTCCGGGTGACAGTACTGTTTTTTGTTCGGCAGCTTTTCCGAAGTGCGTGCGAATGCCAACGATATCGCGGTCATCATTCATATTCAGAGCACGATGTTCGTGGGGTTGCAGGACCGAGGCAATAGCGTTGAAAAAGCTGTCAGTGTTTCGATCAACTGAAATGAACTCATCATTGATCAGTGAGAACGCCTCGTAGTGTCCTTGACCATAATCACGCAGGATGATTGCCCCTCGTTGAGCGGCATCAAGATCAATGTGTTGTTGCGGCGTAATGATGGTCAGGTTGTGGCCCAGTGCAGACAGCTCGTCCGTGGCTACTTGCCGAATCAGATTGTCAGACTGTGGGTTGAACGTTCGTGTGTGGTAAACCGCATCGAGCGCTTGCTCTTGCTTTGCAGTGGTTTCGAGCGCAAGCCTCGCTGTGATGAAGGACTGCGGCAGTACGCCGGTACTGAAATAGCTGTGCTGTTCGGTGTCCGACAGCGGCGCCGTTTGCAATAGTGTGGCCAAGCGGGAAGTGGTCAGGCTTGGGGTATCGCGATGGAGGTCACGAATCAAGGCTGAGGTGGTCGGTTTAATCGTATAAGGCAGGAATGGATTAACAGTCCCCATGACGTCGGGAGCGGACTTGCTGTCTGTTTCGTGCAACATGGCGTCAAACAACTGCGTGCGGTGTTTTTTAGCAAGATCGGCAATCTCATCACGTAGATGTGCAATGCGGCCAGCCGTTGTAGTCCCTCCGACAAAGTCACCACCCAAACCCAATTGAGAACCTTTAGGTTGCCCCGCGAGGATAAGCTCGAACAAGTTTTCAGGGTTTGAAGCCCCTAAGGCGTCGTTGGGATCATTGGTGTACTCGCCGTTGCTCAGTTGCTTGATGTAAATCGTATGGTCGGTCTCCCCAATATTATTACCCTTGATGTACGTCGCCAGTTGATCGCCATCTTGATCATGCAGGGCGAGTACGGTGTTGGCAGGCCAGTTTTCACTTTGTACGATCAACGCGAACAACATGCCATGCTCGCCAGGAGGTGGTAGGTAACCTCGGCTCGGCATGTTTTCGATGATCTGCTTGATCACTTGATCGATGCGTGAGCGCTGCTGTTGATCGGCCTGCGCATCAGAGGGTTGTTCTAACGATATTTGATTGGGTGCGGCGCCAGGTAAGTCTGGAGGTTCAGACGTTGCATGAGCTAGTACACAATGTGAAAGCATTGCTGGGATACAGAAAAGTGCTGCGGTAAGTTTTAGGTTCATCATCGCTCCTTGATAACGGTCGTCCCTGTAGGTCTCTGGGATACTCCACGTTAAATGTCTTGGGGCGAGCAGTGAGTTACATATGTATTTTTCTAAAATTAACATTGCAGACACATTCGAGCCGACAGCGGTTTCTACACAACGGCTGCTTGCGGTGCGATAGGGTATTCACGGGTTCGTTGGTCATAACGCGTCAATCAGGCAGCGCTGTTTCTGACATTCAATAGAGTGCTATCTGAGAGCGCTCACGCACACTTGGCGACATAAGCGAAGGCTGGGAGATAATTTAGGTATTAGTAGGAAGCCAATTTTGGCGGTTATAACGCGCGGGCTTTTACAACCGGGGGCTTTCGGTGTTTAGCGGTACACCCCGTTTTTTCCATGGCCGACCATTGCTTGGTTGCCACGTTCAGTGACCATGTGGCGGATTTCGATCCATTCGATCCCTTCGGATTTCAGCTTGGGCAGTTCGTGTTCCAGCACATCCAGTGTCACCGGATAAGGATGGCCGATCATCACCGCCGAACCTTGCTTGTGCGCCAGTTTGATCGCCGTTTGTAACTGTCCGGTGATCGCTTCGGTGGTGCGTTCATCGTCCAGGAATACATCCCGAGAGACGCTTGCCAAGCCGATTTTCTGCGCCTCGGCGGCGGCCACGGTTTTAGCGCTGGTGCGGCTGTCCACCAAAAACAGATGTCGACGCTGCAACTCGCCCACCAGCCAAGCCATGGCGACCGGTTCTGCGGTCATGCGGCTGCCCATATGGTTGTTGATGCCCGCTGCATAGGGCACTTTGAGCAATGCCGCATTCAAGCGTGACTCCAGTTCGGGCAGCGGTAATTCCGGATGCCAGGCATAGGGTCCGGTCGCCGGGTCCATGGGCATGTGCAGCATCACGGTCTTGCCGGATTTGTGGGCCTGCCGGGCGAATTCGCTGGCATGAGGGGTGTCAGGCATGATCGCCAAGGTGACTGGGCCAGGTAGATTGAGCGCACGTGTATCGCGCTCAGGGTTCTGCCCCAGGTCATCGATGATCAGGCTGAGGTACGCGATTTTCGGCGCTTTGCCCTGGGTTTGAATGGCTTCGCCAGGCGCCGCCTGAACGGCACCCGTCAAAACAACAAGGGCGCAAGTGAGCCCGGTAAACCAGGCGCGCATATCAGTTGCCGCGCGTCACACTCAGCCCTTTGAGCAAGCTGAGCGCCTGATTGAGCTGATAATCATCGTCCTGTGGCCGCGCTTTGCCAGCCTTGGCGGCGGTGGTGGGTTTGTCTGCGCCGCCGTTGCCGTTGCCCAAGTGGCCGAGCAAGTCGGCTTCCTTGTAGTTCTCGCCATCCGTTTCTGCGGTTACCTTGGCGCGACGTACTTCAATGTCGGGGTTGATACCCTGGGCCTGAATCGAGCGGCCATTTGGGGTGTAGTAAAGCGCCGTAGTGATCTTCAAGGCGCGATCATTATTGAGTGGCAACACGGTTTGTACCGAGCCTTTACCGAAGGTATCGGTACCCATCAGGATGCCGCGTTTCTGATCTTGCAACGCACCGGCAACGATTTCCGAGGCAGAAGCACTGCCGCCGTTGATCAGTACCACCAATGGCACACCTTCGCTGGCGTCGGCCGGGTCGGCAGAGAAACGCAGCTCGGAGTTGGCGATCCGGCCCTTGGTGTAGACGATCAGGCCCTTGGTCAGGAAGTGGTCAGCCACTTCGACCGCCGACTGCAACACGCCTCCAGGGTTGTTGCGCAGATCCAGAATCAGACCGCTCATTTTCTTGCCATTGTCTTTGCGCAACTTCGCCAGCGCCTTGCCGACTTCTTCGCCGGTTTTGACCTGGAACTGCGTGATGCGGATATAGCCGTAGCCATTCTCCAGCATCTGCGATTTCACGCTCTTGACCTGAATGGTGGCGCGCGCAAGCGTCACATCGAACGGCGTGCCGCCATCACGCACCAGCGTGAGGGTGATCTTCTCGCCGATCTTGCCGCGCATCTTGTCGACCGCTTCCTGCATGGTCTGACCTTGGGTCGGTGCGCCATTGATTTTGACAATCAGGTCGCCCGCTTCGATGCCTGCCTTGGAGGCCGGTGTGTCATCGATCGGTGAGACGACTTTGATGAAACCGTCTTCGATACCGACTTCGATGCCCAGGCCGCCAAACTCTCCGCTGGTACTTTCCTGCAACTCTTGGAAATCTTCCGGGCCAAGATAAGCCGAGTGCGGGTCAAGGTTGCTGAGCATGCCTTTGATGGCGTTTTCCAGCAGCGTCTTGTCATCCACAGGCTCGACGTAGGCGGCTTTGATCCTGTCCATGACCTCGGCAAAGGTGCGCAGCTCATCGAGCGGCAGTGGCGCCTTGACGTTGGCTGGCGCAGCAGTCGGCGCGGCGGCGGGAATCGCTGATGGGGTGGCGCCAGCGGCATGGGCCAGAGGGGCACCGATAATCACGGCGATAGTCAAGGCCAGCGAGGTGAGGCGGGACGAAAACAGCATGTCTTACGAACTCCTGATTGAGGTGTCGACTTATCCTTGAGTGCGACACCATTGGGCCGGATCACTTGGGCGACCCTGCTGACGAATAGCGAAATACAACGCCGGAGTATCCTGACCGCCACCACTGTTACCGACAGTGGAGATCGCATCCCCGGCTTTTACAATGTCCCCAGCTTCTTTCAATAGACTCTGGTTGTGACCGTACAGACTCAAATAGCCGTTGCCATGGTCGAGAATGACCAGAAGCCCCGCGCCACGCAACCAGTCGGCGAAGACCACACGACCACCATGCACAGCGTGTACCTGACTGCCCGCGGCGGCGCTGATCATCACGCCATCCCACTTGGTTCGTGCATCGTCGCCACGGGTTTCACCAAAACGCGCCAACAATCGACCATCGACAGGCCATGGAAGTTTTCCCTTTGCCTGATCAAAAGGTCCGCCGTAGGACTGGCCGGCACTGGAAACCAGCGCGCCAGGGGCTTTTGTCGGGCGGCGCGGTGCTTCCTCGCTGTCGTCCTTGCCACGGCTTTTGGCCAGCGCTTCTTGCTCGCGCTGGCGTTTCTCGGCCTCTTGCTGGGCAATCAGCGCTTTCTGACGCGCTTCTTCGGCTTCTCTGGCCTGGCGCGCCAGCGTTTCTTCAATGGTTTTCAACACTTTCGCCAGATCGGCCTGGTCTTGCTGACGCGATTGCAGTTTCTGGTCGCGGGCCTTGTAGTCCTGATTCAACTTGGCGAGGGCGGTTTGCCGTTCTTTGCGCACCTCGTCGAGCTTGGCTTTCTGATCATCCAGTGAGCTTTTCTGGACCAGCAATTGTGCTTGCTGCAAATCGATGTCTTTTTCTACCCCAGCCAATTGGCGCAGGGTTTCATTGAAGCTGCGTAACTGCTCCAGGCGGGCCTGGCTCAGATAATCGTAATAGGTGAGGGTGCGGGCAAATTTTTCCGGGTTCTGCTGGTTCAGCAGCAGTTTCAGGTATTCCTGACGACCGCTTTGATAGGCGGCGCGAGCCTGGATAGCGATCAATCGTTGCTGTTCAACGCGTGCGCTTTGGAGTTTTTTTTTCTCCTGGTCGAGCCGTTGAAGCTCGGTTTCACTCTTTTTTAGTTCTTTTTGCAGGGCCTCCACCTGCTTTTCCAGCTTGCCCATTTCCGTTTCGGTGGTGCGCAGGTCTTTTTGAACGCCGGATTTTTCTTCCTGCAACTGGCCGAGTACCTTCTTCAGTTCGGCAATGTCTTGACGCGTGGCATCCAGCTGTTTCTGGGTTTGTGCGCGCTCATCATCGGCGAACGCCGGATTAAGCAGACATATCAAAGCAAGGGCGATCAGGGCGCGGAGCATGAGGGCAGGCGATACCAAGGAGTGAAGACGGGCCTAGTATGCCCGCCGCAGGCTGCAAAAAAAACGTTCTAAGGGCGCGTCTTTCAGACATTTCATACAAGTACCGGCGCTGTCGGCTTACGACAGCCCGGTTTAGAGCGCCTTATTTCGGAACGAGGATGGAATGGCCGGTCATCTCTTGCGGCACTTCCATGCCCAGTAGTTGCAACATGGTTGGCGCGACATCGGCCAGAACACCGCCTTCGCGGACTTTCAGATCACGCTTGCCGACATAGATGAACGGGACCGGCTCGGTGGTGTGCGCGGTATGCGGCTGATGGGTTTTCTCATCCGTCATCTGTTCGACGTTGCCGTGGTCTGCTGTGATCAGCGCTTCGCCGCCAACTTTTTCCAGTGCTTGGGTAATACGCCCGACGCACACGTCCAGGCATTCGACCGCTTTGACGGCGGCCTCCATGATCCCGCTGTGGCCGACCATGTCGCCGTTGGCGTAGTTGACCACGATCACGTCGAAACGCTGGTTGACGATGGCGTCGACGATCTTGTCGGTCACTTGCGGCGCGCTCATTTCCGGTTGCAGGTCGTAGGTGGCGACTTTTGGTGAAGGAATCAGGATGCGTTCTTCGCCTGGAAACGGTTCTTCACGGCCGCCGGAGAAGAAGAAGGTCACATGCGCGTACTTTTCGGTCTCAGCGATACGCAACTGGGTTTTGCCATTGTTCGATAGATACTCGCCGAGCACGTTGTGCAGGCTGCCGGCCGGGAATGCCGATGGCGCGGGAATGGTCGCTGCGTATTGAGTCAGCATCACGAAACCGGCAAGCTTTGGCTGGCGGGCACGGGCGAAGTCCTTGAAATCGTCTTCGACGAAGACACGGGTCAGTTCGCGGGCACGGTCGGCACGGAAGTTCATGAAGACAACCGCGTCGCCGTCTTCGACCTTGACCTGATCGCCGATTCGGGTGGCTTTGACGAATTCGTCGTTCTCGCCACGCTCATAAGCAGCGTCCAGGGCGGCTTTGGTGGTGTCAGCCTGGAATTCCGATTGGCTGTCGACGATCAGATTGTAGGCCGATTCGACACGGTCCCAGCGATTGTCGCGGTCCATGGCAAAGTAGCGACCGATGATCGTTGCGGTGCGACCTTTGCCCAGGCGCTTATAGGCTGTTTCCATGGTCTCCAGGTATTTGTGGGCGCTGCGCGGTGGCGTGTCACGACCATCCAGGAAGGCGTGCAGGTAGATTTTCTCGGCGCCACGCTTGACGGCCAGTTCAACCATCGCCACCAGGTGATCTTCATGGCTGTGGACGCCGCCGTCCGACAGCAGGCCCAGAATGTGTACCGCTTTGCCTGCGCCAACCGCAGCGTCCACCGCTTTGCAGATGTTGGGGTTTTCGAAGAACTCACCGTCGCGGATTGCTTTGGTCACGCGGGTGAAGTCTTGATACACCACGCGCCCGGCGCCGAGGTTCATGTGTCCGACCTCGGAGTTACCCATCTGACCGTCTGGCAGGCCGACATCCATGCCTGACCCCGAAATCAGGCCGTTGGGCATCGTTTTGTACAAGCGCTCGAACACTGGCATTTTCGCCGAATAGATCGCGTTGCCCTCATGGCTGTCGCTGTGTCCGAAGCCGTCCAGGATGATCAGGACCAAAGGTTTAGGCGTGGTAGTCATTAGATCCCTCGTCTGCGGATGGTGTGAAAATGACGCACCGATTTCACATCACCGACATGGCTTAAAGAAGAAGTAGAAAAAAGATCGGCATTTTAAGTTGAAGTTCAAACGGCGTCACTGCCGTACGGGCTTTGGCCGACCTTGGGGGCTGTGTATACTGGCCGACATTTTAACGCCCTGGAACCTAATGATGGTTGCTCATCTGATTGAATTTGCCACTAACCACTATTTACTGGCCGGCGCTTTCGTCGTTCTGCTGGCCCTGTTGATAGCGACGGAGCTCAGCAAGGGCGGCCGCAGCCTCAGCACTGGCGAGCTGACAGCGCTGGTTAACCGCGATGAGGGCGTGGTCATCGACGTGCGTACCAAGAAGGACTACGCCGCCGGTCACATCGTGGGTGCGTTGCACTTCCCACAGGACAAGGTGATTTCCCGCGTGTCCGAGCTTGAAAAGTACAAGGCAAAAACCTTGATCATCGTCGACGCCGCTGGTCAGCACGCCGGAATGACCGCCCGCGAGCTGCTCAAGTCCGGGTTCAAGGCAGCCAAGCTGTCTGGCGGCATCTCCTCCTGGCGCGCAGACAACCTTCCTTTGGTGAAATGAGATGCCTGAAGTCATCGTTTACTCCAGCGACTATTGCCCTTATTGCTCGCGCGCCAAGCAACTGCTCAACAGCAAGAAAGTGGCGTTCGAGGAAATAGTCGTCGACGGTAAACCACAACTGCGTACCGAGATGAGCAAAAAGGCCGGACGTACCTCCGTGCCGCAGATATGGATCGGTTCGGTTCATGTCGGTGGATGCGATGACCTCTTTGCTCTGGAGCGCGCCGGCAAACTCGATGCGCTGCTGGCCGCCTGAATTCAACCCTACAAGACCTTAAAGTAAGAAGGATTTGAGATGACTGATCAACCTAGCAACGGCGCCGTCTCCAACGAAGAAGGCCCACAGTTTTCCTTGCAGCGTATCTACGTGCGCGACTTGTCCTTCGAAGCGCCGAAAAGCCCGGCGATCTTCCGTCAGGAGTGGACCCCAGCCGTCAGTCTGGACCTGAACACCCGTCAGAAGCAGTTGGAAAACGATTTCTACGAAGTCGTGCTGACCCTGTCGGTTGAAGTGAAGAATGGCGACGAAATCGCCTTTATCGCTGAAGTACAGCAAGCTGGCATCTTCTTGATCAAAGGTCTTGATCAGGCGTCGATGAGCCACACCCTCGGTGCGTTCTGCCCGAATATCCTGTTTCCGTACGCTCGCGAAACCATCGACAGCCTGGTTGTACGTGGCTCGTTCCCGGCGCTGATGCTCGCCCCGGTGAACTTCGACGCTTTGTACGCGCAAGAGCTGCAGCGCATGCAGGAAGCGGGCGAAACGCCAACGCCGACTGTTCAGTAAGCGTTTGCCGTGTGAAAAAAAGCGCCTGTGACGGGCGCTTTTTTGTGGGTTCTGAAGGGAGCACGGCTGAACACGATCCCCTGTAGATACTCTGTTCCCGGTCAAACTCGGTTGATCAGTTGTAGGAGTGAACGTGTTCGCGAGGCGGTGTAGCAGGCAGACCGCGTTGGTTGCTTCGCCAACAAGTTGGCTCCTACAGATTGAACTGCGCCCTCAGCCACAATTGCCCGCAGTGGCGCGTTATTGGTGGGCGGTTGATCAGGTGAGCAATCTCAGCTTTCGGCGGCTCGTCAGCTCCACACGTGAGGGGTTACTTAAACCCCAATTGCCGCCATCCCTCGTAAACGGCCACCGCCACGGTGTTCGATAGATTCAAACTGCGGCAGCCTTCACGCATTGGCAGTCGTAGACGTTGATCGCTCGACAGCGCGTCCAAAACGTCTGCCGGGAGGCCGCGACTTTCCGGGCCAAACAGAAACGCATCGCCTTCTTCAAACTGCGCATCATGAAAGACTCGCGAGCCCTTTGTGGTAAAAGCAAACAGGCGCGGATGGCCAATGCTTTCCAGGCAACTGGCAAGGTCGGCATGGCGATGCAGCGTGGCGTATTCGTGATAGTCGAGTCCGGCGCGGCGCAGGCGCTTGTCGTCCAGCTCGAAGCCCAGCGGCTCGATCAAATGCAGGTCGCAGCCACTGTTGGCGCAGAGCCTGATGATGTTGCCGGTATTCGGCGGAATTTCTGGTTGAAAAAGGATCACGTGAAACATGCAGGGCTCCGAACAAAAGGACGGGACGCATTCTACCCCTGAAGACGACCCGAGGCCGAAGCTATGGCCTAAGGTTTTGGGCTCAATCGCTATCGTCGGTTTTATGGTCGGTCTGATGATCGGGCGTATCACCACGCCCGAACCGACCCAACTGCAGCAGGTCGAGACAATGCCTGGTGGCCTGGTGTTGTGGTTCAACAACGAGCCGCAGTTGCACGGTGAGCATATCGACGGCGCGGTGGCGCTGCTATTCAACGCCAAAGGCGAGCCACAGCGGGGCGAGTTGAAGCTTGGGGGGCGGGATGTACGTTGGAGGGTGCAGCGAAGTGACAAGGGGTTGTTGCTGAACCTGCTGGCGACCCGCCCGTTGCACGGTGACTGGCACGGTGCAATTCAGGGCGGGCGCTGGAGACTGGAGGTCAGTCTCCGGGAGGAATAAAAGAGGGGAATCCCCGGCCTGCCTGTACCAAGGTCCCCAAAACTGGAATTACTTTAGGTATTGCAGAGGGCGTGCCAGTTTTGGGAATTCTCTGTAGGAAATTTTATAAATTGGTGTAGGAGCCTTGTGCGGCGGCGTTCAGCGCCTGGGTCGTAGGGTCCTACACCTGCTTTTTACAGGGGACAGTTGTCGAACCTGGCTGTTTTCTGATCGTTTTTGCACGCTATTCGCGCATTTTGGTCCAGATGGTTACCAAAGTGATGCATTGTGCCGAAATTGCTGTGGCTGGAACGGATGCCGTCGCGCATGGGCGTTTCAACCCAACCACACCACCACTAACACCCCACCTTCGACATTTCCCATCTGCAATTGCCCTCCATGCAACTGCACCACTTCCTGGACGAAGTTCAGCCCCAGCCCGGTGCTTTTGCGGCCGCTGTCGGGCCTTGGCAGTGAGTAAAAACGTTCGCTCAAACGTGGCAAAGCGTAATCAGGGATAGGCTCGGCGCTGTTGAAGATGCTGACTTTCAACCGCGCGCCGATGCGCTCGGCATCAAAGCGCAACACACCGTTGACGGGCGTAAAGTCGAGGGCGTTGTCCAGCAGGTTGGCGAAAGCCTGGCACAACAGAAAGCGCTCTCCGATCACCGTCACATCAGGCCCGATGAGTTGTTGGACCTGTAACCCGGCGCGCTCGATTCGCGCGCTTTGTATGCTCAGTCGTTCGTCGATCAGCGCCGCCAGCGGCACAGCAACTTGCTCTTCCAGCCCTTGGCGCTGTTCAACCATCGCCAGATTCAGCAAACGCTCGATCAACTGCTGCACCCGCGCACTTTCGCTGTAGATGTTGCTGATGAAACGCTGACGCTGCCCAGGCGGCATGTCTTCTTGCAGCAGCTCGGCGGCGCCACGAATCGCCGCCAGAGGGCTCTTCAACTCGTGCGTCAGGGTGTGGACATAGCGCTCGACGTAGGCTTTGCCTTCCAATTGCGTGCGCATATGCTCGACCGCCGTGGACAATTGCTCCAACTCGCCACCGCGATAATGCGGCAGTTCGGCGCGGCGCCCTTCGCTGACGGCCTGCGCATAAGCAGTCAAGCGCCGCAACGCGTGGCTCAGCCACCACGACAACACAGCTCCAAACAACAGGCCCAACACCACCAGCCCGGCGCCATACCACAGCAGTCGCGTTTCAGTACGCTCGACATAGGGCTGCAACGAGCTGTTGGGCTTGGCCACCGTGACCACGCCGATAATCTGGCCGTTGTCGCGAATCGGCGCGCCGACATGCATGACTGACGTATTGGGGTCGTTGGGATCGCTGCGGGTCGAGCGCGCACCATACTCGCCGCGCAACGTCAGGTAGACATCGTTCCAGCGCGAGTAATCCTGTCCAACGGCGTCTTCGCTGGAGTCCAGCAACACGATGCCTTTGGCGTCGGTAACGTAAATCCGGTTATTGACCTGGTTCTTTGGCAGCCCCCAGATGTTCGCCCCTGGCTGGCGCAGCCCATAGGCTTTGAGCGCAGCCGGGAAATGGCTTTGGCTCAAAGTGCCGGACTTGACGTCTTCACGAAGGATTTCTGCCAGCAGATTCGCGGTATCGACCAACGTCTCTTCGGTGGACTGACGCACACCGGGGCGCACTTCCTTCATCACCGTGCTGAGCACAAAGTAGCCCGTCAGGCCGATGAACAGCGCATAAACCAGAAAAATCCGAATCCCCAGCGGCATCAGCTGCGTCCTGGGCTGTAGCTGTAACCGAGCCCGCGATGGGTATGGATCGGCTCGGCCTCGGCGGCGATCAGCCGCAGCTTGGCGCGTACACTTTTGATGTGGCTGTCGATGTTGCGCTCGTAACCGGCGTCACTGGAAACGCCCAGGGCATCGAGCAATTGCTCACGGCTGAACACGCGTTCAGGTTGCTCAAGCAGGCAGTGCAGCAGACGAAACTCATGCCGAGTCAGGCTCAGTGGCTGGCCTCGGTAGCTGATCTGCGCGCGCTCAGTGTCGATCACAAAGCGTTCACTCGGGGCTGCAGGGGGCGCACCCGTTGTCATGCGTTTGAGGATGGCCCTGACCCGCGCCGTGACTTCACGCGGGCTGAAGGGCTTGACCACATAATCGTCGGCACCGATTTCCAGGCCCACCACGCGATCGATTTCACCATCCCGGGCACTGAGAAACATCACCGGCACTTCGGTGAAGCGCCGCAACTGCTTGCAGGTTTCGAAACCGCTGATGTCAGGTAGACCGATGTCCAGGATGATCAAGTCAGCAGGCGTGTGGCGCTGAAACTCGATCGCTGCCTGCCCTAGCGTCCGCCAAGACGTGGTGAAGCCTTCGCCTTGCAGGGCATAAACCAGGGTGTCGGCAATTGCAGCTTCGTCTTCGACAATCAGAATGTGGGGCATGGCATCCGAGCGCTTTGAATAAAGCGCAACGGTGCCGGACGCCAGGCCCCGGCGTCAATCAGCAGTCGGGTTTGTCTGCGGTGTAGCGTCGCGCCGGGTTCACCGCTGCGCCGAACTCACGCAGGGCTTTGGCGCCGATCAGCAACGGATAGTTGAAGTGGCTGCGGTCGACCAGGTTGACCTCGACCGTGCGTTTCACGTCGCCCAGGCACAACTCCAGATCAACCACTGGGCGTTTGGTTGGATCGACAGGCTCTTCGTCATCCTCGCCATCGGATCGGCCCTTGATGCGGCTGATGCGCGAGACCTTGTGTTCATACACCTTGTTGTCTGCGTCCTTGGTTGCCAGACGGAAACGCACCCAGTCATCGCCATCACGCTTGAACAGTTCGATGTCCTTGGCCGACAGCGACGCGGTGAGCGCGCCAGTGTCCATCTTAGCCTTGAAGGTTTCGCCCAATTCCGAGACCTGAATGTACTCGTAGCGACCGTACAGCGTGGGTTCCGCGGCCAGGGCAGGTAAGGCCAACAATGGCAGAAGCGCCAGAAGATATTTCACGTAACAGGTTCCTCGAATGGATGAGTCGCGCATGAGCCCGATTTTAGACCGTTACGTCGCACTTGGTTCGATCCGAGAGAGTAAGACGTTGAGAAGACTCAATCAGCTACCCGCGCCCCAAACGCCAGCCAGGCTCTGCAGTGCCGAACCGCCCGCACCTTGCTGACCGAGGTATTGCAGGATTACCGGGACGAACTGGCCAACCATGCCGCTGTCCATACCCAGCGCTTTAAACGCCGTATTCACGTCGCCCATACTTTGCACGTTACCCAACGCGCTGTTCACTGCGGAATTACTGCCGCTCGACCCACCCAACATCCCGCCCAGGCCACCTAGGCTGCCCAGCGCGGAAGTACCTGCCAACTGATCCAGCCCAGGCACTGACTTGCTCAACTGCGAGTAGTCGTTACCCGTCAATTTGTTCTTGGCCAGGCCCAGCAATGCACCTGTCCCACCGACCGCCTGCTGTGGGGTGACATTGAGTTGCGTCCCCAGGGTATTGAGCAGACCTGCCGCTTCAGGCGCGGCCGTGGCCTTTTGATTGCCGCCCGTGGCGTTGGAGACAGCATTCGCTGCGTCATTCAGGCTAAAGGCAAAAGCGGGGCTTGCCGCCAGCGCCATGAGTGTTGCCAAGGCAACACCGCGTGCGTTTTTCACGGAAAATTTCAGAGACATTTTCATTTAGGCAACCTCATCGATCAGAGAGCCGGCAAAGCCGGTCAGCACGCGTTGGACCGCCGCCCGGAAAGAAGTTCCAGCACCACGGTCACTGGCGTGCAATGCACACTTACAATGACTGCTCGTCCAATGATCTGAAAGCCCTCACGACACGACGACTTACGGACGGGTTACGTCAAATAGCTGCTGTGCGTCGAAGCTGCGCGCAAGCTGACGAAGGTCGGGGGCGGCGCCGATTCTATCTGGACTATGGCGGCTCAGCGCTTTTTCAAAACGCTGTCCGTTGCGCAGCATCTCACGCAACGTCGTCAACCTCGATCCGCCCTGACCATCTTTTTCCCAATAAAGCGGCTCGCTGAAATACCGCGTTTGTGCGTCTGGGGTTTCCATACCCTCATCGTGTTCAAATAGCCGCTTCCAGGGGTCATCCGATGAACTGGCGATGTGATGCTGATCCTCGGCCGAGGATGGCAGTCGGGATTGGACGATGAGGGCAAAACCTGACAGCCAAGGCGTCCATAGCTGATGCTCTCCACCGGACGTCGCGCACTCATTGGCGTAAAAATCGCGATCACAGTCGGCTACATCTCGATATGAGGGCGCTGTGCGAATGTGCTGACGAAACGCCGAACGATAACCCGCGCGACAAATATGCGGTGCCACGCCAGCCCACAGACACGCATTGGCGTTTTCGTAAAAAGCGACGGAGGACATCCAGCGAGGTGGCTGTTCCGACAAATGGGCGCTTGCCAATGTGCCCGTCATACCGATCATCACACCGATCCCCACCAGTGTTTGAATCGATGTTCTTACCGCAAAAACAAACATGTATTACCCGCAGCCTGAAAAAATCGGGCCGGACAAATAGCATAGGGCAGGTGTGTTCGAAACAAGGGAGAACAGAACTCAAGGATTCTGATTTAACTTACGGAAAGGTCCTACGCATGCTGATCGAGAGGCTTACGTAAACGACAAAAGGGCGACCTCAGTCGCCCTTTTGTCTGGTTGGGTGCGTTATGCCGCGCTGAACAACTTATGCGGATCAATCACAAACTTCTTCGGTACGCCTGCATCAAATTCGCCATACCCACGCGGTGCGTCGTCGAGGCTGATGACTTCGACGCCAACGACGTCCGCAATCTTGATGCGGTCCCACATGATCGCTTGCATCAGTTGACGGTTGTACTTCATGACCGGGGTCTGGCCGGTGTGGAAGCTATGGGATTTAGCCCAACCCAGACCAAAGCGAATGCTCAGGCTGCCCATTTTCGCAGCCGCGTCGACAGCGCCCGGATCTTCGGTGACGTACAGACCGGGAATCCCGATCTTGCCTGCCACGCGCACCACGCCCATCAATGAGTTAAGGACAGTAGCCGGTGCTTCGGCCTTGGCACCGGCATGGCCGTGACCACGGGCTTCGAAGCCCACGGCATCAATGGCGCAATCCACTTCCGGCTCGCCCAACAGCGCGGCAATCTGTTCGTGCAGTGGCGTGTCCAGGGACAAATCGGCGATTTCAAAGCCTTGGGCCTTGGCGTGAACCAGGCGTGCCGGGTTCACGTCACCGATGATGACCACTGCCGCGCCCAACAGGCGTGCGGAAGCCGCCGCCGCCAAACCCACCGGCCCAGCGCCTGCGACGTAAACCGTGCTGCCAGGGCCGACGCCTGCTGTGACGGCGCCATGGTAACCAGTGGGCAGAATGTCTGACAGGCAGGTCAGGTCGCGGATTTTCTCCATCGCCACATCGCGATCCGGGAGTTTGAGCAGGTTGAAGTCGGCGTACGGCACCAGCACGTATTCGGCCTGGCCACCGACCCAGTCGCCCATATCGACGTAACCGTATGCACCACCGGGCCTGGCCGGATTGACGGTCAGGCAAACCCCTGTGTGTTGCTCTTTGCAACTGCGGCAACGACCGCACGCGACGTTGAACGGCACGGAAACCAGATCGCCGACCTTAAGATTTTCGACGTCGCGACCCGCTTCAAGGACTTCGCCAGTGATTTCGTGACCCAGTACCAACCCGGTCTGGGCAGTGGTGCGACCACGAACCATGTGTTGGTCCGAGCCGCAAATATTGGTGGAGACAACGCGCAGAATCACCCCGTGCTCAATGCGCTTGCCGCGTGGGTCCTGCATTTTCGGGAAGGGAATTGTCTGTACTTCGACCTTGCCAGCGCCGAGATACACCACACCACGATTACCAGACATGCGTTCACCTCTTTATTTGTTGTTGTGAAGAGAGTGGATCACCTTTGTCGGAGCAAGCTTGTTCGCGAAGCCCTGTGAAACCCGCGCTATCGCTCGCCAACAAGTTGGCTCCTACAGATTGAATACGAGCCGAAATCTTGCGGTCACAGTACGACTGTCCTGTTGGCGTTGAGGAATACCCGCCGTTCAATGTGATACCCCACCGCTCTGGCCAACGTCAGGCCTTCGATGTCGCGGCCTTTGGCGATCAGGTCTTCGGGGTAGTGACTATGATCCACCGCCTCCACGCCCTGGGCGATGATCGGGCCTTCGTCCAGATCGTTATTGATGTAATGCGCCGTCGCACCCACCAGTTTTACGCCTTTGTTGTAGGCCTGGTGATACGGTTTGGCGCCTTTGAAACCCGGCAGCAACGAGTGGTGAATGTTGATCGCCTTGCCATCGAGCTTGCGGCACAACTCTGGCGACAGCACTTGCATGTAGCGCGCAAGCACCACCAACTCGGCACCGGATTCTTCGATCACCTGCCAGACCTTGGCTTCCTGCGAAGGTTTGTCGTTGGGGTCCAGAGGGAAATGGTAGTAGGGAATTTCGTGCCAGCGCGCCAAAGGTTCAAGATCGGAGTGATTGGACACCACGGCCACCACGTCCATCGACAGCTGGTTGATGCGCTGACGGTAGAGCAAGTCATTGAGGCAGTGATCTGCCTTGGAAACCATGATCACCACTTTTGGCCGGTAGTTTGGCGGCGTCAACTCGAAGATCATGCCAAACGCTGCGCCACGCTCGGCAAGCCCTGCGCGGAAGGCTTGCTCGTCGAATCCGTTGGGCTGGCGAAATTCCACACGGATGAAGAAACGGCTGGACAGCCGGTCATCGAACGAATGGTGCTCGGTCACGTAACAGCCCTGCTCGAACAGGTAGCGCGTCACCGCGTCCACCGTGCCCAGTACACTCGGGCAATCGGCAGTCAGAATCCATGTGTCGGGGGCGCGGCTCATCTATGATTACTCCTATTGACTCTTCTTCGTCTGGCTTCTCGCCAACAAGTTGGCTCCTACAGAAACAACCATCTCCTGTAGGAGCCAACTTGTTGGCGAAGGCTTTAACTCACGCAGCAATACTTAATCCGTACTCCGCACTTGCGTCCTGCAACCACAGCCACCAGTAATCGGCGAAGCTGCGGCGGATGACCAGCTCCCAGGTTTGCTCGCCAGTACGGCGGATCACCAATTGCGACTTGGCGAACACGGTGCCAACGGTCTTGCCCACCGGAAAGTTGTCCGGGTGTACGTCGTAGCTGGTGGATTTCATCAGCACTTCGCGCACCTTCGGGCCGGTCAGTTCCAGTAGCGATTGACCGCCACTGACGTTGACGATTGCGATGTGCAGACCGGCCAGCGCTTCACGCAGTTTTTGCTCGACAGCGAACTCTTCGCCGCTCGGCACGATCAGCAGCCATTCGTCCGGGCCAAGCCATTGAATGGAGCTTTCGCCGCTAACAACCAATGCCAGAGCGCCGGGCAATTCCATGCCGAGCGCTTTGTGTATGCCCGCAGCGAAAGCTGGGTCGTGGGCGTCGCCACGAAGAGTCAGGTGACCCAGCAGTTTTTTCTCGCGCAGGATCACGCCAGGGTTAGTACGGCCTTTGCCGACCAGGCTGTTGAGGTCAGCATGAAACAACGGTGACTCGGCTTTCGCATCAGTCGTTGGCCGTTGTTGATAAACATTGGCTGTGGTCATAAAGCACCTGTGTTGAATTCTGTTGAGAACGTGGATTGTGTAGGAGCCAACTTGTTCGCGAGGCAGGCGACGCGGTGTTTCAGGGCGCACGCCTCGCGAACAAGTTCGCTCCTACAGAAAAATCATTAGCCCACAGGCTTACTCCACGTTCTGCCGCTCACCCTTCGGATCGAAGAACACCGAAGACACGATCTCTGCCTCGATCACGCTGCCATCGACCAGCGGCGCGAACACCCGCTCGCCCAGGCGTTTCAGGCCACCTGTGACCACGCCCATCGCAAACGAATAGCCCAGCGAGTTCGATGCGTAGCTTGAAGTCACGTGGCCGACCATGGTCATCGGGATCGCCTGCTTGGTGTCGAATACCAACTGCGCGCCTTCCGGCAGCCACTTGGTCGGATCAATCGGCTTGAGGCCCACCAACTGTTTGCGCTGATCACGCACGCAGTCTTCGCGATTCATCCCGCGCTGGCCGATCCACGAGAACGGTTTAGTACGACCGACACACCAGCCCATGTTCAGGTCGTCCGGGGTCATCGAGCCATCGGTGTCTTGACCGACAATGATGAAACCCTTCTCGGCCCGCAGCACGTGCATGGTTTCGGTGCCGTACGGCGTCAGGTTGTACTTCTTGCCCGCTTCGATGATTTTTTCCAGCACACCCATGGCGTAATCGGCCTGGATGTTCACTTCGTAGGACAGCTCACCGGTAAACGAAATCCGGAACACACGAGCTGGTACGCCGCCAACCAGCCCTTCTTTCCAGGTCATGAACGGAAACGCTTCGCGGCCCAGGTCGATGTCGGTCACTTCGCTGAGCAGCTTGCGGCTGTTCGGGCCAGACAGCGTCAGGGTCGCGTAATGGTCGGTCACTGAGGTGAAATACACCTTCAGGTCCGGCCACTCGGTTTGTTGATAGATTTCCAGCCATTGCAGTACACGTGCAGCGCCGCCGGTCGTGGTGGTCATGATGAAATGGTTGTCGGCAACGCAGGCGGTGACGCCGTCGTCGAACACCATGCCGTCTTCTTTGCACATCAGGCCGTAACGCGCCTTGCCCACGTCGAGCTTGGTCCAGGCGTTGGTGTAGATGCGGTTGAGGAACTCGCGCGCATCCGGGCCTTGAATGTCGATTTTGCCCAGGGTCGAGGCGTCCAGCAGACCGACGCTTTCGCGCACGGCTTTGCATTCGCGGGTGACGGCGGCATGGATGTCTTCGCCCGCTTTAGGGAAGTACCACGGACGTTTCCACTGACCGACGTCTTCGAATTTGGCGCCGTTGCGCACATGCCAGGCGTGCAACGCAGTGAAGCGCACAGGCTCGAAGATGTGGCCGCAGTGACGACCGGCCACTGCGCCGAAGGTCACCGGCGTGTAGTTGGGGCGGAACATGGTGGTGCCCATTTCAGGGATGGTCACGTTCAGCGAGCGGGCCGCAATGGCCAGACCGTTGACGTTGCCCAGCTTGCCCTGATCGGTGCCGAAACCCAGTGCGGTGTAGCGCTTGACGTGCTCGACCGACTCAAAACCTTCGCGGGTCGCCAGCTCGATGGCGGCGGCGGTGACGTCGTTTTGCAGGTCAACGAATTGCTTCGGCGCTCGGGCGGTCGGTTTGTCGTGCGGCACCTGGAACAGCGCCAGCGTCGGCTCTTCAACGCGGCTCAGCGCTTTGGGCAGTACGCCTTCAACCACTTTGAAGCCCGCTTCGCTGGCTGCACGCACGCCACCTTCGAAACCATCGGCCAACGTATCGCCCAAGGCGTAGACGCCATTGACACCACCGACGCACACGCGCTTCTGCGGTGCTTCGCCTGCGACAAAACCGAGAATATCTTCACGCCAGACCGGCTTGCCGCCCAAATGGGACGCCAAGTGAACGATTGGGCTGTAGCCACCGGAACTGGCGATCAGATCGCAATCGAGCCATTCGCCTGGGCTGGTGACTCTGTGGGCCTTGACGTCAATGGCGCAAACGCGAGCTGCCGTGACGCGCTTGCTGCCACGGGCCTCGGTCACGGCGCTGCCGGTCAGAATCCGAATGCCTTTGGCGCGTGCCTCTTCAACCAGCGCGCCACGTGGGTTATGACGTGCATCGGCAATCGCCACCACTTGCAGGCTGGCATCGAGCCAATCCAGGGCAACGCGGTAGGCGTGGTCGTTGTTAGTGGTCAGCACCAGCTTCTTGCCCGGTGCAACGCCGTAACGACGAACGTAGGTGGAAACTGCACCCGCCAGCATGTTGCCCGGCACGTCGTTGTTGCCATACACCAGTGGACGCTCGTGAGTACCGGACGCCAACACCACACGCTTGGCGCGAACGCGGTGCATGCGCTGACGCACCTGGCCGATTGGCGCACGGTCGCCGAGGTGATCGGTCAGACGCTCGTGAATGGTCAGGAAGTTATGGTCGTGATAGCCGTTCACGGTGGCGCGTGGCAATAGCACCACGTTCGACAAACCTTGCAGCTCGGCGACGACAGTGGCGACCCAATCGATAGCCGGTTTGCCGTCGAGGCTTTCGCGGGAATCTAACAGGCTGCCGCCGAACTCTTCCTGCTCGTCAGCCACAATCACACGGGCGCCGCTGCGTGCAGCCGCCAGTGCTGCTGCCAGGCCTGCGGGGCCGGCACCGACAATCAGCACGTCGCAGTGCTGGTTCATTGCGTCGTAGGAATCTGGATCGTTTTCAGTCGGCGAGCGACCAAGACCTGCCGCCTTACGGATGTACTTCTCGTAGGTCATCCAGAACGATTGCGGGTACATGAAGGTTTTGTAGTAGAAGCCCGGAGGCATCAGCTTGCCGCCAACCTTGCCGAGAATCCCCATCATGTCGGTGTTAACGCTCGGCCAGCCGTTGGTGCTGGACGCGACAAGGCCCGAATACAGCGCTTGCTGGGTAGCCCGAACGTTGGGGATCTGGGTGGCTTCAGTGGCGCCGATCTGCAACACAGCGTTCGGCTCTTCGGAACCTGCGGCGAAAATGCCGCGAGGGCGCGAGTACTTAAAGCTGCGGCCAATGATATCGACGCCGTTGGCCAGCAGGGCTGCGGCCAGAGTGTCGCCTTCAAAGCCCTGGTAAACCTGACCGTTGAAGGTGAAGTTCAACACCTTGCTGCGGTCGATGCGGCCGCCATTGGGCAGTCGATTGTTCTGGCTCATACCTTGTCTCCCCGGCCGACAGCAGGAACCTGGTTCACGAACTGAGGCTTGGTGCCAATCGGATAGGTTTCGAGAATTTCGTAAGTCACGGTGTCACGCGTGGCGTTGAAGTACTGGCGGCAACCGGCCGCGTGAATCCACAGCTCATGGTGCAGGCCGCGTGGGTTGTCGCGGAAGAACATGTAGTCGCCCCACTGTTCGTCGGTGCAGGCTGCCGGGTCCAGCGGACGCGGGATGTGGGCCTGACCTGACGCGTGGAATTCCTCTTCGGAGCGCAGCTCGCCACAGTGAGGACAGAAGATATGCAACATCGGGATTTCTCCTGTTAAAACCACGTGAGAACTACTGAGCTCGGTAATACTGCGTTAAAAACAGGCGGAAAATGCTCATTTAGAACACCTGGAGTCGGTTGCGACCCCGGCCGCTTTTCCGCCTGTTTTTTGCCTTGTCTTACTATCGCTCGTTACGTTCTCACGCGGTTTTTTGGTTAGTGAGCGACAGCGGCAGCGCCGTGTTCGTCGATCAACGCGCCGTTATGGAAACGGTCGATGGAAAACGGTTTGGCCAGCGGGTGCATTTCGCCCTTAGCCAGGCTGGCGGCAAATACGTTGCCCGAACCTGGTGTGGCCTTGAAGCCACCGGTGCCCCAACCGCAGTTGAAGAACATGTTCGGCACGGGCGTCTTGGAGATGATCGGGCAGGCATCGGGCGTGGTGTCGACGATGCCGCCCCATTGACGGTTCATGCGTACGCGCGACAGCACCGGAAACATCTCGACGATGGCCTGAATGGTGTGTTCGATGACCGGGTACGAACCGCGTTGGCCGTAGCCGACCCAGCCGTCGATACCGGCGCCGATCACCAGGTCGCCCTTGTCGGACTGGCTGATGTAGCCGTGTACGGCGTTGGACATGATCACGCTGTCGATAATCGGTTTGATCGGCTCGGACACCAGCGCTTGCAGCGGGTGGGATTCAATCGGCAGACGAAAGCCCGCGAGCTTGGCCATATGCCCAGAGTTACCGGCCGTCACCACACCGACGCGCTTGGCGCCGATGAAGCCCTTGTTGGTTTCAACGCCGACGCACACGCCGTTTTCCTTACGAAAACCTATGACTTCGGTCTGTTGAATCAGGTCCACGCCCAATGCATCAGCGGCCCGGGCAAAACCCCAGGCCACGGCGTCGTGACGGGCTACACCGCCGCGACGTTGTACCGTCGCGCCGATGATCGGATAACGGGTGTTTTTCGAGCAGTCCAGGTAGGGGATTTCATCGGCCACCTGTTTGCCGTTGAGCAATTCGCCATCGATGCCTTGCAAGCGGTTGGCGCTGACCCGACGTTCCGAGTCGCGCATGTCTTGCAAGGTGTGACACAAGTTGTACACGCCGCGCTGGGAAAACATCACGTTGTAGTTCAAATCCTGCGACAGACCTTCCCACAACTTCATCCCGTGCTCATACAAATGCGCGGACTCGTCCCACAGGTAGTTAGAACGCACGATGGTGGTGTTGCGCGCAGTGTTGCCGCCACCCAACCAGCCTTTCTCGACCACCGCCACGTTGGTGATGCCGTGCTCTTTGGCCAGGTAATAAGCCGTCGCCAGACCATGACCGCCGCCGCCGACGATAACCACGTCGTAGACTTTTTTCGGGGTCGGCGTGCGCCACATGCGCTGCCAGTTTTCATGGTGGCTGAGGGAGTGCTTGAAGAGGCCGAAGCCTGAGTAATGCTGCATGGTGCTACTCCTGACTCAGCGGTAAACCGGGAAATCGGCGCACAACGCGGCGACCTGACCGGCAACATTCGCCTCGACATCGGCGTCGCCGAGGTTGTCGAGGATGTCGCAGATCCAGCCTGCCAGCGTGACGCACTGGGTAACTTTGAAGCCGCGCGTGGTCACGGCCGGGGTGCCGATGCGCAAACCCGACGTCACGAACGGCGACTGCGGATCGTTGGGCACCGAGTTCTTGTTCACGGTGATGTGCGCACGGCCAAGAGCGGCGTCGGCGTCCTTACCGGTCAGGCCCTGACGGATCAGGCTGACCAGGAACAGATGGTTGTCGGTGCCGCCAGACACCACATCAAAACCACGGTCGATGAACACTTGCGCCATCGCTTGGGCGTTATCGATCACTTGTTGCTGATAAGCCTTGAAACCGGGCTCCATCGCTTCTTTGAAGCAAACAGCCTTGGCCGCGATCACGTGCATCAGCGGGCCGCCCTGACCACCGGGGAATACGGCGGAGTTGAATTTCTTTTCCAGCTCTTCGTTGGCTTTGGCCAGGATCAGACCACCCCGCGGACCGCGCAGGGTCTTGTGGGTGGTGGTGGTCACGACATCGGCGTACGGCAGCGGGTTCGGGTACAGGCCAGCAGCGACCAGGCCGGCGACGTGGGCCATGTCGACGAAAAGGTAAGCGCCAACCTTGTCAGCAATTTCGCGAAAGCGTGGGAAGTCCAGGGTTTTCGAGTACGCCGAGAAGCCGGCGATGATCATTTTTGGCTTGTTTTCAACGGCCAGACGCTCGACCTCGTCGTAATCGATCAAGCCGGTGGTGGTATCGATGCCGTATTGCACAGCGTTATAGAGTTTGCCGGAGAAGCTGACCTTGGCGCCGTGGGTCAAGTGGCCGCCGTGGGCCAGGCTCATGCCAAGCACGGTGTCGCCCGCGTTGAGCAGGGCCAGATAAACAGCGGCGTTGGCCTGGCTGCCGGAGTGCGGTTGAACGTTGGCGTAGTCGGCGCCGAACAGTTGCTTGGCGCGGTCGATGGCCAATTGCTCGACTTTATCGACGTGCTCGCAGCCGCCGTAGTAGCGCTTGCCCGGATAACCTTCGGCGTATTTGTTGGTCAAGCCGCTGCCTTGAGCTTCCATCACACGCTGGCTGGTGTAGTTCTCCGAGGCGATCAGCTCGATGTGATCTTCCTGACGCTGCTCTTCGGCATTCATCGCCGCCAACAGTGCATCGTCGTAACCCTGGATTTGGTCTTGCTTGCTGAACATCGCGGTTCTCCCAGCGGCGGCGCGGCGCCTGGCTTATCGGTAGGGCATTTGGCGTGCCCTTTGGAAGCGATGGTAGGGCCGTCGCAGAGTGTCTAGATGCCTATGGACGCCACGCAAAGGTGCGTTTACGACATGGGTTGGCGGGGAGAGATAAATGACCAGCTCTAGCGGGGGGCACTTGTGGATACTCTGTTCCCAGTCAAGCTTTCAGCAGGTGTTTTTCGCGCAAAAGCCTGGCTGTATCAAATGCTTCAACGCTGTGGATGGCGTATGTCTTCGAGGATGCTTACTTAAGCCATCATCGCAGATGCTTTCTGGGGAGTAGGGCCAGAACGCGCTGTAATTGGATGGACTCGCGGCTTGTCCCGCGACCTGGCGCGCAGCGGCAGTAAACCCGGTGCATGCGGTCTGCTTGTCACACTGCATGCGCAGTTTTACGACGGGTTCCCCGCCGGTCGCGGGACAAGCCCAGCTCCGGATTGAACTGCGCCCTACGGCAGTTCCTACACGGGCGATACACATGAAAATCCCCCGGTTTTTGACCGAGGGATTTTGTGAGCGCGTGTCGCAATCAAACCGCTTTGCTTGGCAACTGCCCATCCGCGCGGAACATGCTGCGGATACCGCGCACGGCCTGGCGAATCCGATCCTGGTTCTCGATCAACGCAAAACGTACGTGGTCGTCACCGTACTCACCAAAACCGACACCCGGCGAAACGCACACCTTGGCGTCCAGCAGCAGCTTCTTGGCAAACTCCAGCGAGCCCATGTGCGCGTAAAACTCCGGAATCTTGGCCCAGACGTACATCGACGCTTTCGGGTTTTCGACCATCCAGCCCAGTTCATGCAGCCCTTTGACCAGCACGTTGCGGCGCTGCCGGTACTGCTCGGCGATGTCCAGCACGCATTGCTGATCGCCTTCAAGCGCAGCAATCGCAGCAACTTGCAGCGGGGTGAAGGTGCCGTAGTCGTGGTAGCTCTTGATCCGCGCCAGGGCGTTGACCAGTTCCGGGTTACCCACCATGAAACCGATACGCCAGCCCGCCATGTTGTAGCTTTTAGACAGCGTGAAGAACTCGACGGCGATGTCCTTGGCGCCCGGCACCTGCATGATCGACGGCGCTTTCCAGCCGTCGTAGACGATGTCGGCGTAGGCCAGGTCGTGAACAACCAGCACGTCGTACTGCTTGGCTAATGCGACCACACGCTCGAAGAAATCCAGTTCGACGCACTGGGCAGTCGGGTTGGACGGGAAACCAAGGATCATCATCTTCGGCTTGGGGATCGAACCACGAATGGCTTTCTCAAGCTCGGCGAAAAAGTCTACGCCTGGCACTAGCGGCACGGAACGCACCTGAGCACCGGCGATCACCGCGCCATAAATATGGATCGGGTAGCTGGGGTTGGGCACCAGCACAGTGTCGCCCTGATCCAGTGTCGCCAGCATCAAATGCGCCAGGCCCTCTTTCGAGCCGATGGTGACGATGGCTTCGGTTTCAGGGTCAATGTCGACCTCGTAGCGTTTTTTGTACCAACTGGAAATCGCCCGACGCAGTCGCGGGATGCCACGCGAAGTCGAGTAGCCGTGAGTGTCCTCACGTTGCGCAACAGTGACCAGTTTTTCGACGATATGCGGTGGCGTAGCCCCGTCGGGGTTGCCCATGCTGAAGTCGATAATGTCCTCACCACGACGACGCGCGGCCATTTTCAGCTCGGCGGTGATGTTGAAGACGTAAGGGGGGAGTCGATCGATGCGCGCGAAACGGCGCGGCGAAGCTGGATCAGCCATGTGTGCCTCTGAAGACGTGAGCGCCCGGAACCGTCCGAGCGACGCTGGCCACTGCGGTGGCCTGATGCGGAAGATAAAGGCAGTGATGGCGGTTTGTCTAGTGGGCTTAAAGCCAAATCAGATGTGTTGGAGGCTTGCCCGCGAAGAGGCCGTTTGATTCCACGCCTATTGCGAAGTTGAATCAAAAGCTTCGCGGGCAAGCCTCCAACAGAATCCAGCTTGCTGCGCGTCAGACGGTTAAAAAGCCACGGCATACCTCAAGCCCAACAACAGCAAAAAATGCAGCGGATAGATCGCGTACGCCCAACGCCGCATCGGCCATACGGCAAAACCTGGCGGCGAGCGTAACAACGCCATGCCCAACGCGGGCGCCAGCAGACAGGCGATCAGCGCGCCCAGCGAAATCGGATCGCCCCACGAACTGCCATCCAGAATCTGCCGCCAGGCATTACTGAGCAAACACACCACGCCCGGCAAAATCGCCAGCCAGATCGAGCGCCGCAACACCAGCAGGCAGGCCAGTGGCAGCAGCACGCCAAAAAAACCAAACATCAGGTATTGGCTGAAAATCATCGCGATCCCCAGCGAAACCAGCCCCAATACCCGAACCGATAAAGCCTTGCTCAACCAGCCCTGCGCCAGCAAAAGCCCCAGTACCAAGGTTGGCAGGACATTCAGTGTGTAGGCCTCGCCAACCATGTACAGCCGATAAGGCAATTCAGCGAGTAGGGTAAATGCGGCCAGCCATGTCAGGTATTTCCACTGCACAGGGGGATGAACAGCCAGTGCATGACTGCGCGCCAGGTTCACGGCTATCGCCAGACAAAACCAGGGAAACGCCAGCCGTCCAGGCACATACAGCCAGTTCGCCGACCAGCCTACGTAACGCAGGTGATCCATGACCATGCTCAGCATCGCCAGCCACTTGAGCAGGTCCAGCGCTTTGTTGCGTAGCGGGGCCATTGATAAATTCGCGTGAGTCATGCCGCTCCGTTAACCGGTCTGTGTCGTTGCCACGACAATGCTCGATAACAGGGCATGACCGACACCCCTGTTGTTGGTTAAAGTCGCACCCTATTTGTTTACAGGGAACCGGCCATGACAGACCAAAGCCAGCAGTTTGCCAGCGACAACTATTCGGGTATCTGCCCCGAAGCCTGGGCGGCTATGGAGCAAGCCAACCACGGCCACCAACGCGCGTATGGCGACGATCAATGGACCGCCCGCGCCGCCGATCAATTCCGTCAGTTGTTCGAAACCGATTGCGAGGTGTTCTTTGCCTTCAACGGCACAGCGGCCAACTCGCTGGCGCTTTCGTCGCTGTGCCAGAGTTACCACAGCGTCATCTGTTCGGAAACCGCCCACGTCGAAACCGACGAATGCGGCGCGCCAGAATTCTTCTCCAACGGCTCAAAACTGCTGACCGCACGCAGCGAGAACGGCAAGCTGATGCCCGAATCAATTCGTGAAGTAGCGCTCAAGCGTCAGGACATCCACTACCCAAAACCGCGTGTTGTCACGCTGACTCAGGCCACCGAAGTGGGCAGCGTGTATCAGCCCGACGAATTGAAAGCCATCAGCGCGACCTGCAAGGAACTGGGCCTGAACCTGCACATGGACGGCGCCCGTTTCGCCAACGCCTGTGCGTATCTGGGCTGTTCGCCCGCTGAGTTGACCTGGAAATCAGGGATCGACGTGTTGTGTTTCGGCGGCACCAAAAACGGTATGGCGGTGGGTGAGGCGATTCTGTTCTTCAACCACAAGTTGGCTGAAGACTTTGACTATCGTTGCAAGCAGGCGGGGCAATTGGCGTCGAAAATGCGCTTCCTGTCAGCGCCGTGGGTCGGTTTGCTGGAAAACGACGCCTGGCTCAAGCACGCCCGCCATGCCAATCACTGTGCGCAATTGCTGGCTGAACTGGTAAAGGACATTCCCGGCGTGGAATTGATGTTCCCGGTGCAGGCCAACGGCGTGTTCCTGCAACTGTCTGAAGCGGCCATCACCGCGCTGACCGGCAAGGGCTGGCGTTTCTACACCTTCATCGGCAACGGCGGCGCGCGCTTTATGTGCTCCTGGGACACCGAAGAAGCCCGCGTGCGGGAATTGGCGACCGATATTCGTGTGGTGATGGGAGCCTGATCAGGCGCCAACATTCAAGGAGTGCGCATACGCGCGATAGCGTCAGGTCGGCCGATAGTGATGTAAATTGACGCACCTGTTCGCGGACAAGCGCGCCCCTACACACAATCGGTATCCGCCATGTCTCTACCGCTTTCCCTCACCCAGCACATGGTTCGTCGCCCACAACGCATTGCCTTGCTGCAGCACATCGCCGAGCAAGGCTCGATCACCCGTGCGGCGAAGAGCGCCGGGCTGAGCTACAAAGCGGCGTGGGACGCTATTGATGAGCTGAACAATCTGGCGGAAAAGCCGCTGGTCGAACGCATTGTCGGGGGGCGCGGCGGCGGTGGTGCGAAGTTGTCGGCTGAAGGTGAGCGTGTGCTGCGCCTCTACCAACGTCTGCAAGCCTTGCAAGCCGAACTGCTGAACAGCGCCGAGGAGTTCAGCGATCTGGCCTTGCTCAGCCGTTTGATGTTGCGCACCAGCGCGCGCAATCAGCTACATGGCCGCGTAGAGCGGATCACCCGCCGCGGGCTCAACGATTTCATCGATCTGCAACTGGCAGGCGATCTGTCGATCCAGGCGCAAATTACCCACGACAGCACCGAGCGTCTGGAACTGAACATTGGCACCGATGTATTTGCCTTGATCAAGGCCGGATGGCTGGAATTGCTCGCCCTTGATGCTGATGTAACAAGTGGACACAATTGCTTGCTGGGCACCATCGAGGAGATTCTCGACGCCGAGGATGGCCCCAGCGAAGTCAGGATCGGCCTGCCCAGCGGTCAGACGTTGTGCGCATTGGCCGAGCCCAAGCAGCTCAAAGCGTTAGGATTCGCCGCGCACAGCCCGGTGAAAGTTCAGTTCTCGCCAGCGAATGTATTGATCGGTACGCCGCTTTGACCTCAAGCGACACGCCGTCCCATCGGCCGCCACCGTCATCGAGCCGACATAATATTGTCATCCGGGCTGAATAAGGTTCCTGCCAAAACCGCAGGAAGCCCGTGATGAAACTACTAAAAGACAACCAGCCAACAGACCTCGAAAACATGGTCGGCCTCACCCGTCGCGGCTTCATCAGCGCAGGCGCCTTGTGCGGCGCGGCGATGTTCCTCGGTGGCGACCTGCTCAGCCGCAGCGTGCTGGCCGCCAGTGTCCACGCAGCGAACACCAAGCTGCTGGGCTTTGACAGCATCGCCGCGACCACGGCCGACAGCATCAGCCTGCCGCCCGGTTACACATCCTCCGTGCTGATCAGTTGGGGCCAGCCGCTACGCGCCGACGGTCCGGCGTTCGACCCCAGTGGCAAAGGCAGCGCCGAGGCGCAGGAAATACAGTTTGGTGACAACAACGACGGCATGAGCCTGTTCACCTTCCCTGGTGATGACGCCAACGAAGCCAGCCGCGCACTGATGGCAATCAACAACGAATACACCAATTACCGCTACCTGTTCGATCACGGCCAAGACCCGCAATCAGCCGAAGAGGTGCGCAAGGCGCTGGCCAGCGAGGGCGTCTCGGTGATTGAGGTCAAGCGCGAAAATGGCCAGTGGCAGTTTGTGCAGGGTTCGAAATATAACCGCCGCATCCACGGCAACACGCCCATCCATTTGAGTGGCCCGGCTGCGGGAGATGAGCTGTTGAAGACTGCCGACGACAAAACCGGTAAGAACGTGCTCGGCACCTTTCAGAACTGCGCCAACGGCAAGACGCCGTGGGGCACGTATCTGACCTGCGAAGAGAACTTCACCGACTGCTTTGGCAGCCGTGATCCCACCCAAAAAATAGACGCAGCCACTAAGCGCTACGGCGTGGTCCCGGCCAGTAAAGAGATCAATTGGCACCCGCACGATCCGCGTTTCGACATTGCCGCCAACCCCAATGAATTCAATCGCCATGGCTGGGTGGTGGAGATCGACCCGTTCGATCCGAAATCGACTCCGGTCAAGCGCACAGCGCTGGGCCGTTTCAAGCATGAAAACGCCGCGCTGACTGAAACCAGGGGCGGTCGTGTGGCGGTGTACATGGGCGATGACGAGCGGGGCGAGTTCATCTACAAATTCATCAGCCGCGACAAAATCGATCACAAAAATCCCCAAGCCAATCGCGACATCCTCGACCACGGCACGTTGTATGTGGCGCAGTTCGATAACGGCGACAGCCACCCCGATCATCCAAAGGGCCAAGGTAAGTGGATCGAGTTGACCCACGGCAAAAACGGCATCGATGCCAGCAGCGGGTTTGCCAGCCAAGCGCAGGTATTGATTCATGCGCGGATGGCGGCCAGCGTGGTCAATGCCACGCGTATGGATCGTCCGGAATGGATCGTCGTCAGCCCCAGCGATGGCCAGGTGTATTGCACGTTGACCAACAACACCAAGCGAGGCGAAGACGGCCAGCCGGTCGGCGGTCCCAACCCTCGGGCGAAGAATCAGTACGGGCAGATCCTGCGTTGGCGCGAGAACGACGATAACCCGTCGGCGATGGCGTTCACCTGGGATCTGTTTGTCGTGGCCGGCAATCCGGGTGTACACAGCGGCACGCCACAGGGTGGCTCAAGCAATATCACCCCGCAGAACATGTTCAACAGCCCGGATGGGTTAGGTTTCGACCAAGGCGGTCGGCTGTGGATTCTTACCGATGGGGATTCGACCAATGCGGGGGATTTTGCCGGGATGGGCAATAACCAAATGCTCTGCGCTGACCCTACGAGCGGCGAGATTCGGCGCTTCATGGTCGGGCCGGTCGGTTGCGAAGTGACGGGTATCAGCTTCGCGCCGGATCAAAAGGCGCTGTTCGTGGGTATTCAGCACCCAGGCGAAAACGGCGGCTCGACCTTTCCCGAGCACTTGCCAAACGGCAAGCCAAGGTCGTCGGTGATGGTGATCACTCGGGAAGATGGCGGGATTGTGGGGGCCTAGCGGTCAGAAACGCTGTAGCCCTGTGGGTGAGCTCTTCCCGATAAGCGCTGAGGTGGCGATGTGGCTCGGGATTCGGGGCCCCGCATTCAAGCGGCATGAGTTTCAGCGCGTCTGACCGTGCCACGGCACCAGTTTGCGCTGCAACGCCCGCAAGCCCATTTCCATGGCGAACGCGATGAGGGCGATCACCAGAATCCCCAGCACCACCACATCGGTGACCAGAAACTGCGCCGCCGACTGGACCATGAAGCCCAGGCCGCTGGTGGCTGCGATCAGTTCGGCGGCGACCAATGTCGACCATCCCACCCCCAGGCCAATGCGCACGCCGGTCAGGATGTCCGGCAGCGCACTGGGCACAATCACGTGGCGAATCAGCTGCCAGCGTGTAGCACCCAACGACTGCGCGGCGCGCAACTTGGCACCGTCGACGGTGCGCACGCCGTTGGCCGTGGCAATCGCGATGGGGGCGAAGATCGCCAGATAAATAAGCAGGACTTTCGAGAACTCGCCGATGCCACACCAAATGACGATCAGTGGCAGATACGCCAGTGGTGGGATTGGGCGGTAGAACTCGATCAGTGGATCGAAAATCCCGCGTGCAATGCGGTTGTGACCAATGGCAATGCCCACAGGAATTGCCGTCAGAATCGCAAAAACCAACGCCAGGCCAATGCGCTGCAAGCTCGCGCCCAAATGCTGCCAGAGCGTCGAGTCCATGTAGCCCTTGGTCATCAGCAGCCAGCCTTTCTCTAGCACAGCGGCCGGTGGCGGCAGAAACAACGGTTCGATCCATTCAAATGCCGTCACACCCCACCAGGCGCCAAGCAACGTTGCCAGTGTCAGTACGCTGATTGAACGTGTGCTCAGCGTCCAGCATGTCGCGGTTGCGGCGGTGTTCTTGAGAGGCGCTGGGGTAGCTGCCTGAGGCTGGTAGCTGCTCATGCACGCTGCTCCCCAATGGTCTGGCGTTGCGAAAAGACCCTGGTCAGGACGTGCTCGCGGGTTTCGATGAAGCGTGGATCGGATTTGATCGTGCGAGCGGACTCTCCAGCGCCGTAACGCTGGCCGAAGTCCAGTTGCAGACGTTCGACGATGCGACCGGGAGTCGGCGCCAGCAGAATCAGGTCGGTGGCCAGAAACACCGCTTCTTCGATGTCGTGGGTGATCAGAAACACCGGCTTAGCGCTGCGTTGCCAGACTTGCAGCAGCAGTTCCTGCATTTGTTCGCGGGTGAAGGCGTCCAGTGCGCCGAATGGTTCATCCATCAACAGCACGCGCGGGTCGGCCGCCAAAGCGCGCGCCAGACCGACGCGTTGTTTTTGACCGCCGGACAGCTCCCAGACACGACGCTTTTCGAAACCGGCGAGGTCAACCAGGGTCAGCATCTCGCGTGCTTTTGCTTCCCGTTGCACGCGAGACACTCCGGCCAGCTCCAGACCGAAAGCGACGTTGGCAAGTACGTCCTGCCAGGGCAATAAAACATCATCTTGAAACACCACGCCGCGCTCGGCACTCGGTCCTTTGACTGGTGCGCCATCCAGGGTGATATGCCCTGCGCTGGGTTCGACAAAACCGGCAATCAAGTTGAGCAGCGAGGTCTTGCCGCTGCCAGACGGCCCGAGCGCGACGAGCAACTGCTGCGGGCCAAGACTCACGGAAATGTCCGACAGCACCGGTTCCGTCGCACCGGGATACTGTGCGCTGATGCGCTCCAGCTGTAACAAGGCCATCGAGTTTCTCCTGCGCCTCGCTAAAGGGCTTATTGGGTGATGAACCTGGCGCTGACGTAAGGGGTGTAATCGGCCAATACCGCGTCGACTTTGCCCTGCTCTTTAAGGAAAGCTGCGGTTTTGGCGATGGCGTCGGTGGTCGGCGCGCCCAGTTCAGTGACCTGATCTGCGGCCAGCGGGTAGACGTTGCCTTGCAGTAACCCTGGAATATCGCTGGCTTTGGCACCTGAGAGCTTCACCAGTTTGTCGACGTTGCTGGCATTGGCGAGCCAGGCGGCTGGGGCTTTGCGGTAGGCGGCGTAGGCGTCGAGGGTGGTTTTGGCGAAGGCTTTGACGATTTCAGGGTGTTTGTCGGCGAAGTCTTTACGCACGATCCAGGCATCGAAGGTCGGCGCGCCCACTTTGGCCAACTCGCCGGAGGTGATCAACACTTTGCCGGTTTCCTTGGCCACACCCAGCGCTGGGTCCCATACATAAGTAGCGTCGATATCGCCCCGTTTCCAGGCGGCAGCAATGGCCGGAGGGGCCAGGTTGAGGATGGTGACTTTCGAGGGATCGATGTTCCAGTGTTTGAGCGCTGCCAGCAGGCTGTAGTGGCCGGTGGATACGAACGGTACGGCGACCTTTTTACCGACCAGATCCTGAGGCGTGTTGATGCCCGATCCGTTGCGCACAACCAGTGCTTCAGCGGCGCCAATCTGAGTGGCGATCAAAAATGTTTCGACTGGCAGCTTGCGCGTTGCGGCGGCCGTCAGTGGACTGGACCCGAGATAGCCGATCTGTACATCGCCCGAAGCGATGGCAGTAATGACATCGGCGCCGTTATCGAACTTGCGCCATGAGATTTTCGAACCGGTGGCTTTCTCATAAGCGCCATCGGCCTGAGCCACTTTGGCGGGATCGACTGTTGTTTGATAGGCGACGGTGAAGTCAGCGGCTTGAGCGAGCAGGGTAGAAGCGGCCAGCGACAACGCGGCCAGCAAGCGTAAAGGGGTGAGCAATTTCATGGATGAAACTCCGAATCAGGCAGGCCGAGGGCTGGTTGATCAGGATCGTAAATGATCTAAGAATTCCGATATAAATAACCTTTTAGACTTAGCTTAGAGGGGATTCACGATCATCTAGGGGCGATGCCCGAGGTGCTAATAGAACGTTGAGGTGTCAACCAAGCGGCTCCGAAGCATGATGCGTGTGCCGAGGGCAGCAAAAATGCCGGAGCACGATCTACCGTTCGTCGGATTTTTAGCGCTGTTAATACACAGGAAAATACCCTCCGTCTCATTGCGCCCGTGAGGAGCAACGAACGGCCCTGGCGCTTCAATTGCGCCTCTCAGCATCATCGTTTCGCCGACATAAGCCGCGTAAATAATCTAAAAACAGATCGCCGGTACTCCTTATTGAAAATAACAGATGGGCCCGTAGGGTGACAATTGTAATAAAACCGTCTGATAGAAAATAAATTGTTAATTATCAATCTGTTATGTGTGATTTTTCGAAGTGGTTTTGCACGACTTTTGGGGCTGATCAGCTATGAATGGGTTGTATGACATGTCAAAACCAATCGATCTGACGAGCGGCCTGGAAATATTTTTTGGGAATTACGGTAGGGGCTCGATACACTCCGAAGTGGAAGGCTGAAATGGCTTGTGACATAGATCTGTTTTGA
>NZ_DASWOT010000194.1:0-10155 GCF_036404235.1 Pseudomonas sp. | reverse complement strand
CTGGCCGACGTCGGCACCGTCGTGCAGATGTCTCGCGGCCCGGCACCGCAGGCGTGCGGTGCTGTCCGGCAGTTTGCGGTCATTACCCAGGCGTTGGGCTGAGCAAGGGTATCGGTAACGATCAAGCAATCTTGGTTGAGAGCGTCCCCTCTTCACACACCGCTATTTCGCGACCTGATTAAAGCCGACTCGGTTGGCTTTTCTCTTGCCGCTTGAGGCTTGTGGCTAAAAGCTGCTCTTACGCTGGCATCGACCAAGGCTCAAGGCTATAGCCTTCGCCGCTGATCTCTGCCCGCGCTTGCTCGAGCATTTGGGCCAGTTGTTTCGGATCGCAATAAGCGCTGCTTGGAATCTGTTTGCGGCCGATGCGGTTATTGGTTCGGTCGATAACCGTCAGGCTCAGTTCGCCGTTGCCATCCTGAGGCGCCCAGGCGACGCATTGAAAGGGGTGAAAAGCGTGACCGGCGATCAACAGTGCTTCGTTAAAGCGCAATGGGGCGTTCATGACGTGTCCTCAAATGCCCGTATCCATTCACTCACCGTCGGCGGGCGTCCCGTTCGGTTGGTTACTTGTACTGATGACCGCTAAGGGCGGGTAAGTCACAAGGCTTCTTAAAATAATTTCCGCACCTTCGCTGTAAGCCTCGTATTACAAGGCTGTGCGTGGACCGAGGCAAATTGCCGCAGTGCCAATCTGATGCCTGTGCTCAATGGGTCGATGACACCATTAGCCTTCTCGGTTTTTGTTAAGCACATTTCGATCTTAGCCTTATAGATAATCGGTCCAAGAGGGCGTCAAAAAACTTGTTAATGTAGCTTTCGGGGTCGCCAAGACGCTGTTTCTAAAATGTTTTTTAATTGATCCTATTTTGAATCTCGGCGCCAAGGAACCTATATGCATGAGCTGGCAGCAACCCGTCGCCTGTTAATTGTCGAACCGTGCGATGAAAGCCTTCAGTTAATACCTGGCCTGCGCAATGCCGGATGGGAAGTGGACAGCTGCACGTTGCAGTCTGCAGTGTCTCATCCATGTGACGTTGGTCTGATCAGATTGATGCCGGAGCATTTCGAACACCCAGAAGTCGTTAAAGAGCTGATCACTCGCAGTAATACGGAGTGGATTGCAGTGTTGACGCCGGATGATCTGCGCCGCGACAAGATCGGTGACTTTGTCTGCGAATGGTTTTTCGATTTCCATACCTTGCCCTTTGATGTGGCTCGGGTTCAGGTCACCTTGGGCCGGGCTTATGGCATGGCGCGCCTTCGTGCTAAAGGCACCCATGATGTCGCTGGGCAAGACCATCAGCTGCTCGGTGAAAGCCGTCCTGTCCGTGAGTTGCGCCGGTTGCTGAGCAAATTGGCGCCCACCGAGTCACCGGTACTGATCCGCGGCGAAAGCGGTACAGGCAAAGAGTTGGTTGCACGCACCCTGCACTCGCAATCGCAACGCCGTGACAAACCGTTTGTGTCCATCAATTGCGCGGTCATTCCCGAGCATTTGCTGCAATTTGAGCTGTTCGGCTACCCGGACGATATTTCTTCTGGCGCTCAACCGCGAAAGGTCGGCCTTATAGAAGCGGCCAATAGCGGGACGCTGTTTCTCGACGAAATCGGCGATTTGCCACTCGACGTACAAGCCAATCTGCTGCGGTTTTTGCAGGGCAGGCATTTGCAAATTGGCGAGCGGTCAGTGCCCATTGACGTCCGCGTGTTGGCATCCACCCACATCGACCTCGAAGCTGCAATCCGTAAGAAACACTTTCGTGAGGACCTCTATTACCGCCTGAATGTGCTGCAAGTGGGCACTGCTCCGTTGCGCGAGCGGCATGGGGATTTGGCGTTACTGGCCAATCATTTTGCCCACTTCTACAGTCAGGAAACCGGCCGCCGCCCGCGAACTTTTAGCCAGGACGCATTGGTTGCCATGGGCAAGCACGATTGGCCCGGTAACGTCCGTGAGCTGGAAAATCGCGTGCGCCGTGGCCTGGTGCTGGCCGAAGGACGACAGATCGAAGCGTTTGATCTGGGACTGTTAGGTGAGGATGACATCAGCTCGAGCATGGGCACCCTGGACGATTACAAATCTCGCGCCGAGCGCCAGGCATTGTGTGACGTACTGACGCGGCATAGCGATAACCTGAGTGTGGCGGCGAAAGTACTCGGGGTGTCACGGCCGACGTTCTACCGCTTGCTGCACAAACACCAGATACGCTGAGAATATGCGCGCGGCCTGCCTGTCACACCGAGTGCGCGGTGTGTCTGTTACACCGCACGTACAGATTTACGACGGGTTTCCCGCCGGTCGCGGGGCGGCAGTGTTCATTAATTGGGTCACCGCCAGCAATGCCTGTTCACGGCGATCACTCAAGCTTCCGCCAGCAATCCGATACGGTTGATGATGTTGGTCCAGCCAGCGTTGGCTTGCTTCAAAGAACGCCTGGCGTGCAGGGAGCTCGGGCTGGCAGCGTTGTCCGTCGCCGATCCATTCGACACCTTCTGCTGCCAGCAGCAGTGTCAAATCGTAGCGACGCGTCAGCAACGCTTGTTCCAGCCAGTCGGGGCAAGCGCCGAACAGCGTCTGGCTCCACAGGATGTTGCTCAACAGGTGGGTGTCGAGAATCAGCAACTCAGGTGCGAGGCTGCGGGCGGCGTCCTCCCAGGCAAGTTGCCCTTGGGCGATGGCGCTGATGTCGGCGTAGCAGGTGTCGCGTTGCGTGTGGTCGATGAAGTATCGAACGTATTCGCTGACCCGTTCGCCGCCAAACTGCTGTTGTAGTTGCTCGGCCAGCCAGCTTTTACCGCTGGATTCAGGGCCAGCCAGGACCAGAACTTTCATCGTTCGCCTCAATGCGCCAATGCCGGGTCGGCTCGCCAATCGCGCCAGCCTTGCACCGCAAGCAGGATGAACAACGCATAAAGCGCTGCCGTGACGTACAGCGCTTTATAAAGGAATAGGCCAACGAAAATAATGTCCAGCACAATCCACAGTGGCCAGCATTGCACGCGCTTTTGCGCCATCCAGACCTGCGCCACCAAACTGAAACCGGTGAGGGTCGCGTCCAGCCAGGGTTGCGCCGCATCGGTGAAGCGCGCCATGGCGGCACCCAACGCCAGGCTCACCAAGGCGCCCAGCGCAAGGCTGATGAGCAGGGCGCCGCCACCCAGCGAACTTACGGTTCTGCCGCCTGCCAGCGCGCCGCGTCGGGTCCATTGCCACCAGCCATACACTTGCAATGCCGCGTAAATGACTTGCAGCAGCATGTCTGAGTAGAGCTTCACGTCAAAGAATATCCAGGCGTAAAGCAACACCATCACCAGACCGATCGGCCAGCACCAGGCGTTCTGTTTGACTGTAAGCCAGACGGCGGTCACACCGAGCGCGGCGGCGAACAGTTCAAGCCCTGACATTGGCGACTCCTGCTGATATTAAAGCCGTGAGTGAAACCGATGGAAAATCGGCCGGCGATTGTAAGCGCTTTACGTCTGTAGGAGGGGTATGGATAACCGTGAGAAATAGTGACCGCAGCTCATAGGCAAACGGTAACCGTTTGTGCTGTAAGGTCAAAACTCGCACGCCATTATTCATGCTAGAGCGTTTGGCTGGGACGTCTGCTAGCATCGCCGCGCTTGCGTGTTTGTGCTAGCAATCCTGAACCTTTCATGCGGCGTTGACATTCAATCGTCTATGGTTCGCCGCGATTGCAAAAAAAATATTAAGAACCGTGTCATGAATACGGTCTCCTGGGGGAATGATGGAACTTTGGACCGCCGTACAGGCGTTAATACTTGGGGTTGTCGAGGGGTTGACAGAGTTTTTGCCGATCTCAAGCACAGGCCATCAGATCATTGTTGCGGACTTGATCAATTTTGGCGGCGAACGGGCGATGGCATTCAATATCATCATCCAGTTGGGTGCAATCCTGGCGGTGGTATGGGAGTTTCGGCGCAAGATTGTTGATGTCGTGGGCGGCTTGAGCACCGATCCAAAAGCACGGCGGTTTACTGCAAACCTGATCATTGGCGTACTGCCGGCGATGGTCTTGGGCGTTCTGTTCGCCGACTTGATTCACGAGTACCTGTTCAACCCGATCACCGTGGCATCGGCGTTGGTGATTGGCGGGTTCGTCATGCTCTGGGCTGAGCGTCGTCAGCATGTGGTTCATGCTGAAACCGTGGATGAAATGACCTGGGCTGACGCGCTGAAAGTCGGTTTCGCACAATGTCTGGCGATGATTCCCGGCACGTCCCGCTCCGGTTCTACGATCATTGGCGGTTTGCTGTTTGGTTTGTCGCGCAAGACGGCTACTGAGTTCTCATTCTTTCTCGCGATGCCAACCATGGTCGCAGCCTCTGTGTACTCGGGCTATAAGTACCACAGCCTGTTTCTACCGAGCGATTTCCCGGTATTCGCAGTGGGGTTTATCACCTCTTTCATTTTCGCCATGATTGCCGTGAAGGGGTTGTTGAAATTCATCGCTAACCACAGCTACGCGCTCTTTGCCTACTACCGTATCGTGTTCGGTCTGTTGATCCTGGCGACCTGGCAGTTTGGCTGGATCGACTGGTCCAGTGTGCAAGGGTAAAGAACCATGGAGCAGCGGGGCTATGAGGGCGGCAAGCGTCCTTCGACAAATCGTCCTAAACCGGCTGTGCGCTTTTTACGCACCAAACTGGTTGCACTGTGGGTGCTGTGCGCGTTGCCGGGCTATGGAGTGGTCAAACTGTGGCTGGATGGCGGCTCATGGATACCGGCAGCAGCTTATGTGTTGATCAGCGCGCTGACGTTTTTGCTGTATTGGCACGACAAGCATCGAGCAAGAACCGACGGCCAGCGAACGCCTGAGAAAGTCTTGCACGCTCTGGAGTTGCTGGGTGGCTGGCCGGGGGCATTGATCGGCCAGCAAGTGCTGCGGCACAAGACGCGCAAGGTGTCTTATCAAGTGGTGTTCTGGGGCATCGTTGTGTTGCATGAGTTGTTCTGGATAGATCGCTTGGTGCTGGGCGGGAGTTTCCTGGCGCGGCACTTTTACTGATCCGTCTAGAGTTTCAGCGCGACCTGTAGCTTTTTCGGCAATTTGCTGACCACCAGTTGATGCGAACGGGTCAGCAGGTCACGTAACTCATCATCTGCGATGGAGTAGGGTACGGCCACGCTGATCCAATGCGCGCGGGCCAGATAAGGTGCCGGCCGAACCCCGGGGCGGTCCACGTAGCCCAGGAACAGATCGGACGCGACCTTGAACGACAAACCCTTGCCGGACAGGTCCATCACCGCAAACATTTTGTTCCCGGCAATCGAGAACACGCGTGTGCCGCCCCATTTGTAGTCTTCCCTGGTGCCCGGCAGGCTCAGGCAAAACCGTGCGACGTCTTCAATCTGCATGCATTTCTCCTTTTCAGTCAGGTGCGCTCTGCAAAATAGCTGCCCAATCACTGACAACCGGGTTCACGAAATTCGGATGCAACATGATCGATCCAGGCCCTGACCGCAGGTAACGAGCCTCGCCGGTGGGTGTAGGCCGCCTGCAAGTTGCCACTGGGCATCGACCATTCGGGTAGCAGCCGAACCAGACTGCCATCGGCCAGTTCGACATGGCAATTCATCATTGGCAGCATCGTCAGCCCCAGTCCTGCCAACGCGGCGTCTTTGCGGATCGGAAAGTCGTCGATTGCCAGTCGTGGTTCGACGGCGAATTCAAAACGCTGTCCATTGTCGTGTACCAGGTTGAAATGCACCTTGCGATCAGCCTCGATGGCGCCCAGCACCGGCAGGCTTGCGAGGTCTTGCGGCGTGAGGATTTGCTTGCCCGCGAGCAACGCTGGCGACGCTACCAGCGCGGCGGCGGCGGGTGCCAGGTGGCGAACGATCAGATTAGGATCATCGTCGCCGACATCGCGCACACGAAGCGCGACATCGATCCCTTCGTTGACCAGATCCACCCGACGATTGACCAGCAGTAACTCCAGTTGCACCAGAGGGTACTTGCCGAGAAATTGCGTGACGACAGCGCTCAGGTTCCAGTGCGTCATGCCCATCGGGCAGGAAATCCGCAAACGACCGCGTGGCTCGGCGGACAAGGTGGCTACGGCTTCATCGGCCATTTCAGCTTCCAGCAACATCGCCTGGCAGTGTTGCAGGTAGCGTTCACCCACGGCTGTCAGGGCGAGTTTGCGCGTGGTGCGTTGCAGCAAACTGGCATTCAACCGCGTTTCCAGCTCGGCGATGCGCCGTGACAGGCGTGATTTGGGAATCCCCAGCGCGCGCCCTGCGGCGGCGAATCCGCCTGATTCGACCACTTTGGCGAAGTAATAAAGATCGTTAAGGTCCTGCATTTTTTCTCGATTGTCCTGTCAGTGGGACGAACTATCGCATTTTTGCTGACTAATCAGCCATTGCTTTGAACTGTAGGATTATCGCCACTCGATCGCCCAGCGGCGATTCTCACTTGGGAAGCACGTTATGAAACTTTTGCACATTGATTCCAGCATCCTTGGCGATCACTCCGCTTCGCGCCAGTTGAGCCGTAGCGTCGTTCAAACCTGGAAAGAGACCCACGCTGATACACAAGTGGTCTATCGCGACTTGGCACATGACGCATTGAGTCACTTTTCCGCTGCCAGCCTGGCCGCTGCCGGTACGCCGGTCGAAGGTCGCGACGCTGCCCAGAAGCTGGAAGTCGAATCCAACGAAGCGATCCTGCAAGAGTTCCTGTCGTCTGACGTCGTGGTCATCGGTGCGCCGGTTTACAACTTCACCATCCCAAGCCAACTAAAAGCATGGATTGACCGCATCACCGTTGCCGGTCGTACGTTCCGTTACACCGAAGCAGGGCCTGAAGGTCTGTGCAAAGGCAAGAAAGTCATCATTGTTTCCACCGCCGGTGGCCTGCACGTGGGTCAACCCACCAGCGTGGGTCATGAAGACTTGCTCAAAGTACTGTTCGGTTTCATCGGCGTCACCGATCTGCAATTCGTCTTCGCCCATGGCCTGGCCTATGGCGATGAGCCCCGTGCCAACGCATTGACTGCCGCCCAGAAGCACATCAAGGAAGAGCTGTTCGCCTGATGAGGTGAGTGCGCCCTGATTGAGCGGTGCGCACAGCTGAACTGAACGCCCTGCCACCCTGCGCCGAACGCAAAGGGTGGCGGGGCGTTTGGCTTTTTGCGCAGACGTTCAGCCAAGCGACAGGCTTGACGATTTCTTTGCAGGCAGTTCACCGCAGTCCGCAGTAAAATTGCCCTAGACCACACCGTGCAGGTGCCAGCCTGGTTTGTTTTACCGGCGGTCGTCTGTTTTTGCGCCGTCTGGCCCGGCTTATGCACTTATTGACTCGGCAGGCACTCTCACGTTGTAAGCGCAGTGCGTGAGAGCAAGCTAAAGCCCCGCGTTCACGGGGCGCCACAGGGACAACGGGTCAGACAAGCATGCCTGGCCACACACGGAACTTCGGGTTTAGGGGCATTGCGATGATGCGTCTTTGTGCAGTGATGGTATTTAGCTTGTTCAGCAGCCTGATTTCGGTGCAGCTCAGCGCGCAAGAGCTCTGGAGCGTGGGTTTCCACGAATTGGACTTTCTCGATCCGCTGGATTCCCAGCCGATGCACGCATACGCCTTTTATCCGTCCACCGATGCCGAGCAAGTTACCAGGGTTCAGGGTTATCGGATCGAGGCGGGCGAAGACGCAAAAATCGCCATGGGCCGCTTTCCATTACTCATGCTGTCGCACGGTAATACCGGCACGCCACTGGCCCAGCATGATCTAGCCACTTCCCTCGCCCGGCAGGGTTTTGTCGTGGTGGCTGTATTCCATCCCGGCGATAACTACATGGATCACAGCCGTCTGGGTAGCCTGAGCAATTTATACGGTCGCCCGCTGCAAATTTCTGAAGCCATCAGCGCTGCATTGCTTGATCCAATGCTCTCGCCGTTCATCAGTGCGCGACGGGTCGGGGTGATCGGTTATTCGGCGGGCGGCGAAACCGCGTTGATTCTCGCCGGTGCGCAGCCTGATCTGCAGCGGTTGCGTCAGTACTGTATTGAACGTCCTCAAGATCGCGACGCTTGCAACACCCAGGGCGAGTTACTGGCCGACCGTGACGACCTGCATCCTCAGGCTGATCCGCGCGTGGGTGCGTTGATGCTGATGGCCCCGCTGGGCTTGATGTTTGGCCGCCACACGCTGGCCGATGTGCATGTGCCTGTTTTGATGTACAGCGGCGATGGCGATGAACTGCTGGCCATCGACAAAAACGCCGAGGCCCTGGCGCGCAAACTGCCCGAAGTGTCGGATTTTAAATTGCTGGCGGGGGCAGGGCACTTCGTATTCATGGCGCCCTGTGACGACGAACAGCGTGCCACCACACCGGTGTTGTGTACCGACGCCATCGGTGTTGATCGCGAAGACATCCATCGCAATCTCAGTGCCGAGGCTGTGCGGTTCTTCGGCGATGCATTGGGCTCGCCACTGAGTACCGCAGGCATGCAGACGGCGGTCCATCAGGAGTGAGGATAGTCAAACACTGGATCTTGTTGGAGCAAGTCTTGGCCTAATGCCAGTCACTTAAGCCGCTTTTGAACGATTTCCACTGTTCGTCTGATGCCGAGAGCCCCGAAATCATTGGGCTGCTTTTTTGAGGTTCGCAGCCTTTGGCACATCTTGCAGAGCGCGCGAGGGAAAGCGGCTTCAGCGCAGGCCTTCCTTCTGAGCGACTGAGCCTTGCTCCCAAGCCCACACATCCAGTAGAAAATCACTTTCGTGATAGCTCTGTCGGTGCATACCGAGGCGCTGTTGCAGCACCTCATGCACTTGGTCGGCGGTCAGCGGGCAGCCTTCGATAGGTGTGCGCCAGTGACAGGCGAGCAGTTGCCCGTCATCGGTCAGCGAGGCGAGTGCGCGGTCGATCCAGCGGTGCAGGTCCTCCAGGCTCAAGTAATAACCCAGTTCGCTGAACACGATCAGGTCGAAACGACCTGCTGGCCATTGCTGGGGTAGGCGTGCTTGCAGGACCTCTGCCCGAGGGAAATCCGCGAGGCGCTCACGTGCCAGCTCAACGGCCAAGGCGCAGGTATCACACCCCACAAAACGATCGCAGCGGGTTGCTAGCTCAGCACTCAACTCGCCATTGGCGCAACCGGGTTCAAAGATCCGCGCATACCGCTCACGCGGCAGCGCAGCCAGGGTCAACGCGCGTTTGCGACGCTCGTACCAGCGTTGCTTGAACGCCCACGGGTCATCGCTGTTGTGGAACAACTGATCGAAGTAATCATCCGTGACGCTGGTATTCGTCGCGTCAGTCATAGGAACACCACTTCAAATGATTGCATCAGGCGCTCCAGCACGTGAGGGGGCAGAACCGGTTCGAGACCGATCATTGGGTCGCCATGCAACTGGCTGGCGAAGGCGTGGGCAGCATGGCGTTTGCGGGCGATGGTCTCCGGGGCCAGCAGGATCTTGCGCGCGCGGTCCCAGGGCAGACGTGGATCTTCTGGATCGGCCCAATGCCAGGCCCAAATGGGCACTTCACGCAATGGCGCCCCTACAGCCGCCGCAGCCACTGAACAGGCGCGGCCCACTGCTTCGTGATCGGTGTGACCGTCAAGCCGCCAAGTCGTGAACACCACGTCCGTAGGGCGCAGGTAACGCTGCAGAAACTCCACCAACTGTGCCTCTTGGGTGGCAACGGCGCTGTCGGCAAAGCCACCGCGCAGCCATTGCAAGCTGTGCAGCGGGACGTCCAGGCGCTTCAGCGCTTCGGCGCTCTCCTGCGGGCGGATTATGCTCAAGCGGTCAGCCGGCCAAAGATCGGAGCCGGGATGGCTGGCGCTGCCGTCAGTCACCGAGATCAGCTCCATGGCGCGCCCGAGCTGCGCCAACTGCTGCATCAACCCCGCAAAACCGAGGATTTCATCATCCGGGTGTGGGGCGACGATCACGGCGCGTGAGCCGGGCGGCACCAGTAATTCAGTGGCGATAGCCGGCAACTCGGCCAATTTGACGGATTCCTGCCACGCATGCAGCGAAGTGCCACGACCGACGATAGGCTTGTCACGCATAAACACCACTCATAATGACCAGCTTCCCATGGGCGCGACATCAGCGTGTGAGACCGTGCCGGGTTGAGTGGTTACATCCGCTGAGCCGGTCGCGAGTAAC
>NZ_DASWOT010000193.1:0-30410 GCF_036404235.1 Pseudomonas sp. | reverse complement strand
TGTAGGAGTGAACTTGTTCGCGAAGCGGTGTTTCAGGCGCACCGCGTTAGACGCCTCGCCAACAAGTTGGCTCCTACAGGTTGAACTGCGCCCCCATCCATCGCGGCGCGCTATTGAGGGATGTCTTCAATGCAGCGGTCGTTCATGGGCTGGAGAGCGCACTGTAGGAGTGAACTTGTTCGCGAGGCGGTGTTTCAGGCGCACCGCGTTAGACGCCTCGCCAACAAGTTGGCTCCTACAGGTTGAACTGCGCCCCATCCATCGCGGCGCGCTATTGAGGGATGTCTTCAATGCAGCGGTCGTTCATGGGCTGGAGAGCGCACTGTAGGAGCGAACTTGTTCGCGAAGCGGTGCCCCTGGCGCACCGCGTTGCTCGCCTCGCCAACAAGTTGGCTCCTACAGGTTGAACTGCGCCCCATCCATCGCGGCGCGCTATTGAGGGATGTCTTCAATGCAGCGGTCGATCAGTTAAGGAAAAAACAGCTGAGACCACAAAAGTCTAGCTCAATGATTTCGGGCCTTTCCAAGATGAACGCAAACTGGAAATCGCCCGAAAAAAGCTTAACTGACTGGCATTATGGCAAGCCCGCGGCACTGATGGACCGAGCAGGCGAGATCGCCTGCCTGCCATCATCGTCCTGGCTAAATGATGAGGCGCCTTGCGCTTACATCCATCCCAGCCAAGACCAGTAAGTACTGGCGAACACCAACAGCAATCCATAACCGATCAGCGTGATCACCACGCCGACCCGAGCGAACTGTTTGGGGTTGAAGGTATCGGTGCCCAGGCACACCATATTTTGCGGCGCATTGATGGGCAGTATGAAACCGAAGCTGACGACAAATCCAAGCAGCATGGTCATGCCCAGTCGACTGAAATCCCCAGGCAGGGTTTGCAGCACCGCCATCAGGATTGGCAGCAACGCCGAGGTCAGCGCAGTCGCGCTGGCAAAGCCCAGGTGGATCAGGATAAGGAAGGCGCTGAGCACGGCAAATACCCCCAGCGTGCCGATCTTGTCCAGCCCCGTGTGCCCGACAACCTGGACGCCCAGCCACTGGCCGGCCTGGGTAGTCAGCAGCGCGGTGCCCAGGCTGATGCCAACCCCGAAGACAATCACAGTGCCCCACGGAATGCGTGCCTGAACGTCTTTCCAGGTCATGACCCCGAACACGGGCAGGAGCAACAGAACCAGCCCGGCGTATGTCGTCGATGTCGTATCGAAAGAATGCAGTTTGCCTTCAGTGGCCCAGGCCAGAAGAAGCAAGCCAGAGACGACCGCCAAGCGCTTCTGTGGGCCGGTCATTGGCCCCAGTTCAGCCAGGCTCGCCAAAATGGCAGCCTTGCCGCCGGGCACGTTATCGGTTTCGGGAGGTAGCATTTTCAGCACGATGACGATCAACACCACCGACATGATGATTGCCCATGGCGCGCCAGCGATTAACCAGTCGATCCATGACACACGCTGACCGAGCATCTTGTCCATGAAGCCCACAGTCAGCAAGTTCTGGGCGGCCGCCGTTTGAATACCGACGTTCCAGATGCTTGTTCCTTGCGCGACGATGATCATGAGCCCGGCGGCGATATTGGAGCGCTTGGCCACGCCGAATGCCGCGATCACACCCATCATGATCGGTACCACGCAAGCACTTCGCGCCGTTGCGCTAGGCACCACCAGGCTCAGTAATACAATGACAACCATGGCGCCCAGCAGTATCCGCCGGGTACTGCCGCCGACTTTCGACAGTGTCACCAGGGCTATACGCCGATCCAGTCCCGTGTGTGTCATCGCGGCTGCGATAAACAGCGCACCGACCACCAGCGCCAGGGCAGGATTGGAAAAGCCACTGAGCGCCATCGTGATTCCGGCCGATGAGCCATACGTCACTGAAGGATCCTGAAGCGTCGGTGCGGTGCCGATTAGAACGGCCATCAGCGAGGTAATCATGATCGCACTGGCTTCGTAAGACACCGCCTCGGTTACCCAGACCGTCACCGCGAATACCAGGATGGCCAGCATCCGGTGCCCCGCAACGGGTAAGTTCATGGGTAACGGCAGGAGTAAAACAACCACTAACGCAATACATGCCGCAATCAGCCCTAACGGGAAATGAACCGAGGCTGATGGTGTCGCCTGGGAGTCTGGGTCACTCATCAATTACTTCCCTCAAAGGGTGCCGAAAGGCTGACCGAATACAGTGTTCGTATTCAGCCATTGATTGCTTGCGATGCGCTTGAGCCAGGTCAAGACAGCAGGTCAGCGACTCATGTTCGACGCTCATGATTGTCGAATGCGCGACACAATAGGCCGCAGACTACCAACCGGTCCAGTTCTATATCCACTGGGCACCCAGGCAAACATTCATCAACAATGATGTTCAATCCAGACAACTCATCGCTCGTGCAACGACTCACCCGACTCAAGGCAAGGGATCGAACTTCAAATCACTGAGGCCCTGTACCTTTCCACGCGAGTCATCTTGTATTCAGTGTTCGGGCCGAAACAGCGGTCTCATATCGCGTCGATTTCCCCGGCCTTTTCCAATGGCTGTTCTGGTACTTAAATACAGTCACCCTGCAATGTTTCTATTGCTAGTTCTTGATCGAAAGTTTTTTACACATGCTCGACGACTGCGAAATCACTTTGCTGTCACCACAAACCATCAATGGGCAGAACAAAAAGCACGACTTCGCCCTGCCCGCCACGCTCAGCAAATATCAGCATGAGGCTTATGAAGCGGCATGTTCGGGGTGGATGAAGGGTGGCAAGTGATGGCTTGAAACCGGCCTCCTGCCAGGATTCATTGATCCTCACCGAGAAGCCCTAGCCGATAGGCCCATTGCGTCATGTCCGCGGCGTTGTGTGCATCCAGCTTTTTCATGACATTGAGTCGATGGGTCTCCACGGTCTTGAGGCTGATGCAGAGGATTTCCGCGACATCGCGATTGCGTAAGCCATCGGCGACCAATTTGAGCACCTGTCGCTCGCGTTCGGTCAGGGTAATGCCGCTGGCGGTTTCGCCGCTGTTGCGCAGGGCAATGACCTGGGAAGCGTCAAGGCCAGGGTCAATGAAGATCTTCCCCGCACGCACCTGGGCGATGGCTTGCAGCAGGTCATCCCGGCGACTGCGCTTGAGTACATAACCAACCGCGCCGGCCCTCAACGCCAGGGCAGCATTGTGCTCGGAGACGTCGGAGGTCAGGGCGATGATTAATATTTTCGGCCAGCGCCTGCCAATCAGGGTCAGTGCCGAAACCCCGTCGAGCAGGGGCATTTTCAGGTCCATCAGCACCACATCGGGCTGAAGGCTGCGACACAGGGCAATGGCCTCATGACCATCTTGCGCCTCACCCGCTACAACGATGCCCGGTGCATTGGCAAGCAACGCACACAACCCTTCGCGGATCATCCCGTGATCGTCGACGATCAATAGACGGCAGTCAGGCATTGTCTGGATACCCCGGTTCGCAAGGCTCAATGGGCTGGCGGGCAGCAAGTATCAATCGGTGCCTGGTCAGTTGCAGCATGGCGGCGCTGATCGCCGGAAGGTTCGATTGCCCGACGGCACATTCCATCGAGGCCGCATCGGCTTCAAGCGCCAGCTCGCCGAATTGCCCGGCGCTGCCCTTGAGGCTGTGGGCGATACGCCCGGCGTTGGCATAGTCGCCCTGGAGGATCGCGTCGTTGAGCCGGGCCAGCAGCGCCAGGCAATCTTCGATGAACAAGCGCTGCAAGCGTGGCGTGTGCAAGGGTTGCTGTTCATCGACGCTCGACAAGATGGGGACAATGGGTATCGGCACTGTCGCAGGCGATGCTAGCGCGACAGTACGCAGCTCCATCCCGCGCTGCACCTGGCGGACAATCACCTGGGTGATCGCATCGAACAATTGCATCGGCAGCACCGGCTTGGCGAGATAGTCATTGGCACCGGCCTCGATGAACCGCTCCCGGTCACCGCTCATGGCGTTGGCGGTGAGGGCAATCACGTAGACCTCTTCATCCAGCGCTCCTGACTGCCCCGAACGCAATCGGCGGACCGCTTCCATGCCGTCCATTCGCGGCATTTGCCCATCCATCAATACCGTATCGAAGACCTTGCGCCCGAGTATTTCCAGCGCCTCGATACCGTCGCGGGCAAGGCTTACCCGGTGACCGAAACGCTCCAGGAATAGCTGGGTAATTTCCCGATTAGTGGCGATGTCATCGACAACCAGAACATCGAGGCTGTAGTCATGGCGCTCAAGGGTTCGTAACGGCGACGGTGCTTCGTTGAGTGTCGCAGTGGCGCCGCTCTGCACCTCGCACAGGGTCCGATAAAACTGCTGACGACGCAGTGGCCTGACTACGCACGCGGCCAGACCATGGGCGCGCAATTGATCGGCAGACAGTTGCACCTCGATATGCGAGGCCATCAGTACGATACGTGTGCAAGCCAACGCCGGGTCCGCACGGCACAGGCCGGCGAACTCGACCCCATCGATGAAAGGCAGGCGCCAATTGACCAATACCAGATCGAACATCACACCCAATTGCGCCTGCTCGCGCATCACCCGCAAAGCATCCTCAGCCGACGCGGCCCCCTGGCACAGCATCTGCCACTGGCCGAGGTTGCCCATCAACGCCTCACGCTCATCGGCGTGCTCGTCGACCACCAGGGTCCGCAAGCCCCATAACCTCGGCGCATCGGCGGCGCGGGGTGGGCACTTGGCCAAGGGCAGCATCAGGCTGAAGGTGGAACCCACCTGCGGCTGGCTCTGTAACTCGATACCGCCGCCCATGATCCTGGCCAGACGCTGGCTGATCGACAAGCCCAGCCCGGTGCCGCCGTAATTGCGGGTGGTGGAGGCATCGGCCTGGAGAAAAGCGTCGAACACCGTACGCTGTGCGCAAGGTGCAATGCCGATGCCTGTATCCGTTACCTGAAAGCCGAGCATGTCTCCGTCGGCCTGCCAGACCGCCAGGCGAATTGAGCCGCAGGCGGTAAATTTGACGGCATTGCTCAACAGGTTAAGCAGGATCTGGCGCAGTCGCCACGGATCGCCCAGCACCTGCTCGGGCACATTCGTGGCGATCTGGCAGATCATGCGTACGCCCTTTTCTGCTGCACGCGGCGCCAATAATTGCGTGACCTCTTCAACCACCTCTATCAGGTCGAACTCGATCCGCTCGATGTTCAGGTTGCCTGACTCAATCTTGGAGAAATCCAGAATGTCACTGATCAGCGCCAGCAAGGCCTCGGAGTTCTCCCGTATGGCCTTGACGAAGTGTTGCTGTTGGGGCGTCAGCGGCGTGTCTGCCAGCAAGTGGTTCATGCCGATCACGGCGTTCATCGGGGTACGGATTTCGTGGCTCATATTGGCCAGGAATTGCCCCTTGAGCTGGTTCGCCTGATCTGCGTTTTGCCGTGCGGTATGCAGTTCGTGGGTGCGGACTTGCACCAGGTTTTCCAGACCTGCCTGCTGGGCCTGCAACGCATCGAGCAATACGTTATAGGCCTTGGCGAAGCGACCCAATTCATCCTCGCGAGTCACTGGCAAACGCCGCGACAAATCGTCATCGGTATTTTCGATTGCCTGGGCAAACCGGGCCAGGGGCTGTGCCAGATTGCGGCGCAACACCCACAGCAAACCGAGGGTCAACACGATGAAACCGATGAGCGCAAAAGGCACCTGGGCGAGTATCAGCCCCAGTGCAGCCGAGCGTAATTGCGCTTGAGGGTAGAGCGTCAGCAGATACCAGTCCGGCTGATCCAGCCGGGCAATGACCATCGGCGTGTCGTCATCGAAACGACCGATCCGGGGGAACTCGGTCTTGGTGGAAAAACCGCCGAGCAGCTTCTTCAGCACATCCTGGGATACCCCTTCCAGCGCCTTGCCGGACAGGTCGGCAAGGCGTGCCCCGTGTGCATCCAGCAGCAGGCTTGGATAACCATTGAGTAACTGTTCGATTCGCGCCAGGCGCTCATCGAGTTTCAACTCATAACCTGTCATGTACAGCGGCTTGCCCGATGCATCCCTGGACACCACAACAACGCTGATGAGTTGCCGGTTGAGCAATGGATCGTAATTCGGCCCGTCCCACAGGACATCGGGACCGCCAGGCGCCAACCCCTCGAACAGTTGCCGCAAATGAATCGCGCGGGCTTGGGCAAAGCCGGCAGGAATGTCGACCTCCGTGGAAAAGGCCGCCCCGGCGTCCGGGAAATAGAAAAACGTATCGACGGTCATTGCCTGCCCGGCGGTACCGAACGCTTCCGCCGCAGAGGCAGCACGGGCCAGCACGTCGGTATTGGTGGCAGCCTGCGCATCGCTTTGCGGCGTCGGGTTGAGTATCCAATGCATGGTGCTGCGCTGGAAAATATTGCTGCCGAACTCTTTGGCCGCGCCACTGTTCCAGCGCGTCATAAGCCGTCTGGCACCTTCTTCGGCATCTCGAAAATCGTCATTGTCCACGCTGGACAGCAGGCGCAGGCGCTGGCTGAGATCAGCCAGCGCCTCGCTTTGCAGTTGCCCGTAAATCCTCCAGGCGCCAAGCCCGGCGGCGACAAACCAACTCAAGGCCAGCACCATTGCCAGTACGCAGGTGATGCGCAGCGCCAACGAGTTTCGCCAGCCTTTCATCGCACGCCGACTTTGCCAGAGGCCGTATTATCAAGCTTCGCAGCGACCCCCATTTTGCGCGCAATGTCGCGAATCGCCCGTTGCGCAACCGCATCGTCACGCAACGCGACCACCAGCAAGCGCTGTACCTGCCCACCGGTGACCGTTTGCAAGGCTTCGCGTTGGGTGGCGAAGCCCAGCGTGCGCAATTGCGCCTCAAGGTTTTTCAAGCGCGTCTCGTTGTCATAAGTGCCCAGATCAAGGCGCAGCCCTTCTCCGGCGGCCAGTCCGCTCTCCACGGGACGTGGCGTCCAGCACCAGGCGATCTGGGTCGGCGGTTGAATACTGGCGACACCTTGTTGGGCCGGTGAGCCAAGGGCCGCCAGGCTGACATTCATGGCGGCGGCCTGGGTTTCCATGGCGGCCAACTGCTCGGCGATGCTTTTCAAGCGCTCATCGATGACGTTGACCTGGATCTGCAACTGGTCGGCCTGAGCATACTTCTCCAGCAAGGCCTGCTCGCCGACCTGGAGGTAGGTCAACTGAATGCCGGTCAGATTCTCACTGCCCATCAGATTGCGCTGGCTCGGGAAATCATCGGCGGTAAAGGTGTGTTGACCCCCGTTGAACAAGCGCAGGAAATCCACGAACGCACGGTCGCCGGTCCAGTGCCGGGTCAACTTGAAGTTGGCGAAGCCGATTTCCAGCGACACATCCGAACAGGCCCCCGGTGCCCAGACGAAACTGGCGCTGGTTGGGAAGTTGAAGTTATCCAGCACCGTCGGGCGACCGCTGCACTGTAGGATCAGCCGCGTCTGCTGCGGCAATGAACGGGCGCTGATATTGACCTGCGACGCGGTGGTGGACAGCTCCACCACCGCAGCGGTGGCCTGCAACGCCGCAATGCTCTGCTTGAGTTCCGCCCGTTGCGCCGCCAGGGTTTTCTGCTCGGCATCCAGCGCCTGCTTGCTTTGCTGCTCGGTGGCCTGTTGGGTCAGGCTTTGCCGCTGGGCGCTGGCCAGATCGTTCTGCGCATGTTGCATACGACTGACATAGGCGTAGAACGCGCCGGTCAAGGGGATTTGAACGCCCAGCGCTTCGCGTGCGCTGTAACGCTGCGCATCGCGCTGTACGAAACTTTTCACTGAACCGCTCATGAATGCGGGTAGCTGACCACGCTCGCCGTACAGCAGTTCGTTGAGCATGACCGGATCGTGCACGCCCTCGATTGCGCTGAGCAACTGGCCGCTCCAGTCACTTTGCAGGCGACACGCCGCCACCTCGGAAGCGTAGTGCGAAGCAAAATCCAGCTGGCCGGTCACCAGCGACCAGACTACATCTTCCCGCGGGTCCGGCCCCTTCAACGCCTGGATCAATGCGACGCGGATATTGTCGGCGTCCCACAGCGGTGCAGATTTGACAGCAGGATCAGCGCCAAAGCCCCACGTATCAAGGGCAACCTGGAAGGCTTGCGCATCGCTTTTTTGCAGGTCAATCACCACGCCTTTCATCAACTGCTGGAATTTCGCCAGGGTGCGGGCCTGGGTCAGCTCGTCGCGCAATCCATTCACACCGTCCTTGACCGAACCGCCGCTGGCCATGCCTTTAAGCACATCGCCGCCCAGGACGTTGGTGATCTTCAAGTTACCCAGTGCGCTGGCATCGGCATGCAAGTCGTCGTTACTTGCCAGCTTGAGCAGACGATCCAGCGCCACCGCCCGGCTCGCCCAAGGCGCCCGACGCTCGACCGGGATCAGGGCAAAGCGCTCGGCACTGCGGTGCAACAGCTTGAGAAACGGATCGTTGGACGTACCGACCACACTGAGAGCTTGCTGCCAGTCACTGCGGGTTTTCAGTCGGGTCTGCGCACTGAGCAGGCTGCCCTGGATGAACCGATACCAGGCATCCTGGGTGTCACTCTGGTATTGCTCCAGAAACTTCACCCGCTGTGCCTTCCATAACGTCTGGTCGCGGCTGGCGCGGCCCAGCTCATCGATGAAGCCGAAAATCGCACCGTGCCCTTGCAAGGTATAGGCGCCAGACAGGCTCAGGCCAGGGTTGTCGGTATCGGTCCAGTACTCGCTGAGCAGGATGGGTTGCAGATTACCTTGCAGGTCCGCCCACGCCGTCAGCCACGCAAGGGGACGTCCCTCAAGCCCCATGCTTTCGAGCTGACCCAGCAAGGCCGCCCGCTGGCTCTGCATCTGCGCCATATCGGTTTGCCATTCCAGGTAAGAACGATAGCTGGTCCCCAGGGTCACCAGTTGCCCCGCGCCGATCGCAACTTTGGAGCCGTAGGTCAGGTTCAGAAAACCTACCTCGGAGCCTGGAAGTGGCAAGTTATCCATGGACTGATTATTCAGCCGCGCGTCGAGCAGGTTGATCCGCCGTACCAGAAACGCCGCATACGCAGCAATCAATCGAGGGTCGCCGCCGTTCAGTGCGTTACGCAGGTTTTGCGAAATTAAACCATCGAACACGGGGGTGCGTATTTCGCTGTCGAACAGCCTGACGTAATCAGAACGATAGTGGTCCTGCACCTGCTCGATGTGTCGTGAGAACGGCAGTAAAGCACGCCAGCCACCCTGCTGCTCATCAGACAAATTGATCAGCGCTTGCCGGAAACGGCGTAACGCATCCAGATCGGTTTCCAGCCCACCGGCAAAATCTGCTGTGGCCGGTGGCTCGTTGAGTGCTTCGGTGAGCACCGTCTGGGTATGACGGTCGGCATAAATCATCAAGGCGCCAAACCCGACACACAGTCCCAGCCAGGCAATCACTGCGGCATGGGCCAGCAGACGCCGCCAGCGATGCCAACTGTCGATAGATTGATAGGCGTGACGTTGCCCCGGTAATAACTGCCCCAGTAGATCATGGCTGAACCAGCCTTCAGGCCGGGCGTCGGCATCCTGCCCTTGGGGGGTGAGGAATAGCCCGCCCAGTAAAGGCGGCTCGCTGTACGGATTGGCGTCAAACGCCGGTAACAGCAGCTTTTCAAGACGCGGACGTAAATCGCCGATGCGTTCTGGCAGGCTGAAAGCCTCTTCGTCAGGCAGGCCGCGCACGCCCAGTTCTATGCGCAGATCAGACAAGCGTCGGCCGAGCCCACCGAACATTTCATCAAGAAAAGCGCCCGCGCCAGTGCGCTGCTGGCTAAGCAAGCCAAATGGCTGTTCACGTTGTACCGGCGTAAGTGCCGCGCCCCATTGCGCGAAACCAGGCAAGGCTTCGGCGCCGGTGATGATGAAATACACTGGCAACCGCGCCCCGAATACCTTCACTAAGTCATCAAGACGGCGACGCAGATTGTGCCCCTGCTCGGCCAGACGCTCATCGGAATCAGTCAACAGGCGTTTGCTGTCGATCACCAGCAACACGCCGTTGAGCGGCTCCCGACGCCGCGAACGCAGCAGCCAGTAAAGCAACCTCCTCCATTCCGGGCCGGCGTCGCTATTACCCTCGGCCATACGCCCTGCGGGGTCGATCACCACGCCACGTTCAAGGAACCACCAGTCCAGTGTTCCGGTAGGAGCCACCTGCTTGCCACGGCTGGCCGAGCGCAATGCCGGGGTCAGCCCGCTATTGCCCAGCAGACTGCTTTTGCCGCTGCCACTCTCGCCCAGCATCAGGAACCAGGGCAGCACGTACAGCGGCGAACCCAAGCGACTCAGGCGCGACTGGCGCAGCAGGCGCACACCGTTGTTCCAGTCCTGATCAAGGTTGGGAGCCGCATCACGACGACTCTGCGGCAACTCGCTTTTCATCCGCGCCCGCAAACGCCAGGCGTGCCAGCGCCGGCCGATCCAGCGCAGGAGCAAAACCAACAGGACGGTGCCGATAAACACGACAGGCACATACCACAGTGGCCAATCCTCATAGAGCGCCAGCGCCCAGAGCACTAACGCAAAGCCTGCCAACACCAGCACCCAGAGCAAGAAGACTCCCGCTTTCTTCAACATCAGCGCATCTCCAACAATTGGCTGACTTGTCGACCCAGGGAGAGATCGAAACTGATGTAAAGCACGGTCAACACAATCAAGGGAATCCCAATCAACAGAAGCAAGGAAATACCGGGCAGGCCACGGCGCACCACCCGAATCCGTTTTGGCAGGTGGTCTTGGGCTTGTGCAAAGAGGTGGCTGGTGGCATCCAGCGGCATCATGTCGTTATCGAGGATGATCCGCTCCAGAAGCAACCGACGGTACTGGGCCAACTCGCCCCCCGGACGGGTTGCGTAGCGACCTTCAAAACCACTCAACAAGGCCAGCCCGAAGACTTCACGGGCACCCACCGCTGCCTCGGGCAGGGCTTCCAGACGCTGAAAGAATTCAACACCGGCACGGCTGGTGGAAAAGTAATGACGTTGCAAGGGGGCACGACGCCAATGCGCCGAACCGGGCCACTCGCCAGACATGGCCGTCTCGTCAATCCAGGCCACCACCGCGAACAGCGCCTCGCGCACTTGGGCTTCGGCAAAATGCAGTTCGCGAGCCCGGTTGGCTGCGGCATCAAGGAGCACTATCAGCGCTGGCGCAAGGGTGTCATAGGACTGCGCAGGATCGATGAAGCCGCGCTTAGCAGCATCGAATATCGACATCCAGCAGTCAGCCAGGCGGGGATGGGTCATGTGCGCACCACCACCAGATCAATGACCAGATCAGCCGGTGGCTGGGGCAGGAAGAACGCCGCCTGACGTTCGCGGTGCAGCGCGTCCCAGCCGTCGCTGAGGGTTTCCAGACGGAAATACAACGCCCCGGCTACCCGTGGCAGACCTTGCGGCGGCACTTGTAGGTAGATCAGCTCAACGCCGGGCAAGGCACGGTTGATCAACCCTTCCATGGCACTGACTGCGCCCAGCTTGCCATCGAGCGGCAGGCTCTCGGCCAGCCACACCGGGTCGGCTGCACTACGCGCCACCAGAAAGTAACGATGGCGCGGGCCGAAAAAGGCGTCCGGCAATTCGGCTTGATAAAAACCTTCAGTGAATGGCAGGCGCACCAGCAACTCGGAACCGATGCTGATTTCATTCAACTGCTGGCCGATCAACGCCACCAGGGCAATGGTCGCGGCACCCGCCTCCTCATGCTTGTAAGGCGGCACCAGTAAACGGCCATCCGGGGTTTCACCGAGCATATCGCAGAGGTCGGAAAACAGACTCAACTCACCCACCAGTTGGCGCAAGGTGCCGTATAGCTGCCAGGGCGAAACCTGAGGTGTTTCCAGCAAGTGAGTCAGCAGCGGGCCATAGCGATTGAGCACTGCCAGAGCCATCAGATGATTGACCTGGGCGCCGTCGAAATCCCCCCGCCGCGACTCACCCGGCTGCTTGTATACCGACAACTGCCGAGCCCTGCCGACCAGTTCGTCGCGCACTTCGCGCAAGGTTTGCAGGAGCATTGGTGACGCGGCCAGATTGACTGACGGTGGCACGTAACGCTGCGCAGGTCGCACGCGGTCGCCATCCAGCTCAAGACGGGCAATCGGCAGCAACTCGTAGGTACTCAAATGCTCCAGCTCGTCTTCCCAGAACAAGCGCAGCACGTAGGACATCGAGCGCACCCGGGCTTCCGGGGAGTTACCCAGACGGTCGCCGATCACTTCCGGGTCGGCGGCCACCACGAAGCGCGCTTCGGCGCGGGTGCCGTCGGCCAGGGTCTCGAACACTTGCGCATTGGTATCGCCTGGCAGCAAGCGGCGCAGCCCCACAAACAACGTGCGCCCGCCATTGAACTCACCCAGGTCCAGGGTGCGCGACTCCAGCACCGCATTGCCCGGATATTCCGCCAGCGTGCCCTCGGGGAAACGCACCGACAATTGATCCAGCAGGCACTGTTTGGCAACCAGTGCCGACTCGTTGATCTTCAGCGAGATCAAGCCCCACGGGTAGGGATGGTTCAATTGCGTGGTGCGGGTCAGACGATGCTCGATACGCGCATCGTTGTGTTGAAAATGCTGAGGCTGGAGGAACAAGCCCTGGTGCCAATACAACAACTGATTGATATTCATAGGGCTCGCGTTCGGACAAAAGATGGAAAAAAGGGGTGGCAGCAAAGCTCAAGATAAAAAGGTCAGTCCTGGGCGCCCGGCAGGCGCACCTCGCCCTCTCGGGGCTGTACCGGCTTGGGCAGCGCAAGACGACTTTCCTTGCCGCGCAGCAGCGCATCGGGCCCTAACAGCAAATCGATGGCGATGGGCTGCGGCGCAGCGGTCCAGGTTTTGCTGAACCATCCAGTGGAAGTAACGTCGACGCCGATCTGATACAGCTTGGCGCTACGCGCCGGGTCCAGATGGGCGTAGCCCGCAGCGATCCCGACCATCTTCGCGCCCTCAAGCCTTGGCAGGCTTAGTTGCCGGGTCTGCCCCGGCTCGATGAACAGCCGGGTCAGACCGATCATCCCAGTCGGCGCGCTGTTCATCAGCAACAGACTGCTCAATTGCTGGGAGCTGCCGGTGTAAGCCGAAAACGCGCTGATCTGATCGAACTGCGTGACCACCACCAACAGGTTATGCGCCTGACCGTCGTATTGATTGAGGTCTTTATCGGCGGTAAAGCTCAGCTCGATGGCGTTCTCGGTGTAGTTCCACTTGAGTTCGGTAAGGGCCTTTTGCTCAGGGGTGAGTTCCTGGGAGCTGCAGGCGGTGAGCAGCGCCAAAAGTATCCCTATACAACCATGGCGAAGGCTCACTCCATCACCTCGACTGTCTCTTGGCTGCCAAGGTTGAAGACACCAATGGTGTTGTTAGGCGTGCCGTTCTGTAGCGTCTGGCTGCTGACCATCACGGCGGGTTTGCCTCCAACCATGACTTTGGTACTGCCGTTGCTGAAGGCCATTTCCCCCATGACCACACCGCTGACAACACCGCCTTGGGCGCCCGCCTCATCACCGTCGCTCTGCAGAACCTTGCTCATCTGGTTCATCGCTGGCATATCCGCCACCAGCACTTCATTCACCAGCCCGCCAGGGTCCGCCATGCGGGTGTCCACGGTATTGGGATACGGCATGGGCACCGGCCCTGCGGGGGTGGGCGTATTGCAAAGATCAGGTTGCGAGGAGGTCGCCTTGGCACCACCGTTATTGAGCATGAACATCGTGTTCTCCTTAACCCAGCTTGATGCGTTGAGCATCAATGGCAACAGCCACATCGGCGAACAGGTCTAGGGTTTCGCCCCGCACACTCCAGTCACCGTCGACACGCTGGCGCAACGAACCTGCATGGGCGTCTTCATGGCCTTGCACCCGACGTCGGCTGTCACCGTACTGCGCGTCGTGCCGGGTTGCCTGTTGGCTGAGGCGTTCGGCGTGTTCGTTAAGCTCCTGCCAATGACTATCGGCGCGCCCGCCAGTGATGTTCAGCAACCTGATGTCTAGCTCAGCGTTACCAATCGTCAGGGCGCTGTTTTCAGCTTCGACTGTGAGGGCGCTCCCGGCATCCAGTACGAGCCCATCGCGAGCCTGAATATTCAGCGAGCCGGCGCCTATGTTCAGGCGCAAATCACCCGGCACACGCAGTTCACTGGCAAGCGTCTGGCTTCGTTCGAGAACCGTGAGGATGTAACCCTGATCGCCAGACAGGGAAATCAACACACCATCGCCCACTGCCGGCTGCAACAAACAACCCAAGGCGGGCTTGAGCCAGTAACGATGACCTTCGGCACTGACCACACCAAAGCGCTCGCCATCGACGGCGTTGATACGCGCATGGCGCACAGTGGCGGGCTGATCGAGAAATTGCAGAGCTTCATGCATGCAGGAGCACCTATAAAGTGGGTTGCCAGCGTTGCGCCGCGAGGCGCTCGCTGTCTTCGGGACGAATGGATTGGCGGTTGGCATCGCGCCAGTCGCAGCCTTCAAGTTCAGCCCCATGAAAATTCGCGTCCGAAAGGTTGGCACCAACAAAGGAGGCCTGAGCGGCCTGCAAACCCTGGCATTGGGCGTAACGCAGCTGTGCACCGGCGAAAACGCTGCGAGTCACGTCCGCGTCGTTGAAGTTGGCCTTTTCAAGAACGGCGCCGGAGAAGTCTGCATCGCGGAAAACAGCGTGACTGAAAATCGCTTGACGCAGCTGCGCCCCGGCAAACCTGATCCGTTCGGCCTTGCACCGATAGAAGGATGTTGAATCGGAACAGCACGCGCTGAAGTCCGCGTCCTGGAATGTCGACTCGTCAAAGGCGCACTCTTGCAGATTGGCCAGAGCGAACCGTGCACTGTCAAAACGACAATGGGTCATCCGCACCTGCTTGCAGCCCACGCTTTGTGCATCGAGGCCTTGGAAGGTGGCGTCATCCCACTGACATCGCTGGACGGTGCCTGCGGTCAACACCATGCCATCGAATAAACCACTGATGAACGCAACGCCTTGCAATCGAGCCTGACTGAAATCCAGGGCTGAACCGCCACCGCGCAACCAACGCCCGCCGATCAGCTCGCTGCCAACAAACTTCGCCCGGTCGAGCGTGCAATCGATCAACGTCATGGTATTGATCCGACAGCCGCTAAAGTCAGCATCACTCATCTGGCAATCGCGCCAAAGGCTGTCGCTCAGGTTCGCCCCACCGAAGCGGGCTCCCCTGGCGTCCACTCGCTCAAAGCGAGCCTGGGAAAAATCCAGACCCCGGTAGTCGCCGCCGGCCAGTGTCAAATCACGCAACGGACCAGGTTCACTGAGGCGCAGACGCAGCGTGTCGGCACTGACGACCTGAGCACTTGATTCGTTGACGGCCATGATCATGATAAAAACCCTGGAGAGGCAGTTAGTCGCGACGCATCCCCACCCGTCATACAGGGCGTTCTTTGATTCACCGAACACGCAGTGTTCATATTGATTAGTCCATCCATTTAACAACGCCGTCGGTTAACTTGCTTGTTGGGACATCGCTACCAAGCTTTTTTTGAACAAACGCAACCAAGGCCCGGGCCATTGCAACTTTATGACTGAGAGACTGCACAGTCGCTTGAGCCCTATAAACATATGTTGCATCAACCTCCGGCGGCTTGGTGGTACTGCCGAGACTGGCTGCTTTGGTATTTAACACAATACCCTCTGCTTGCATTGCTTTATTAGCGCCCCACACAGCCCAATGTAAAGCTTTGCTAGTAAAACCTCGGCTGTCATTAAAGTTGGTTTTTTCCGGATTATTGAAATTTGCAACACCCTGTGCATACACGCTTTGCACGCCAGGGACATTGGAGTCAGCTAATTTCCCTGTTATCGACTTGATTTGCGAGCATGCAATACCACCCGTATGAAACTTTTCACTGCTCAATGCTTGCTGGATATCGGCTCGCCCTTCAACAAGAAGATCATTTTTTACCAAAAGACTTCCGCTGACGGCCACATCCCCTTTTAGCAAAATGGGCATGCCGACGGACTCGATCATGACGCCCTTGTCACTCATTATTATTTTATGGTTATTCCCTTTTATTTCCGTCACCAAAAGACCATTCAGGCTATAGCATTCGGTGGTAATACCGACCCGGGTGGCATCGACAGACTGCACCACCGCCGTTATCGAATGGCTGGTAGTCTTGACGAAATGCGCTGTTGACTCTTCTTTCCGGTAAGTATCGTAGGTGTACGTACCCGTCCCTATATTCACTTCGGCTTTTTCACCTCTGTAGTTATAGGCGAGGGTAGAGGTGAAGTCATTCAGTTCTTCTTTGCGATCCCCGTAATGTGCGCTTGTTTGAACGGACGCATTATTGACCTGAATAGAAAATGTCTGTTTAACACTGGCCGCGGCGTCTTCGCTATCGCTGAACAGAAGATTATTAAATACCTTCAGGCTGTGTAGGCCCTTAAAAATACTTGCTTTGACACTTGCCCCGACGCTGGCCACGGCCGAAAGAAAGCTGAGGTTCTCGTTCAATGTGCCCTTGACATCCTTTCTGTCAGGACGAGCTGTCATTACTCCATTGGCGTTATTTACACATGGCACAGCCCAGGGAATGCCTCCCCATTGCGAAGTCAAATTATCCTCTGCCGCTTTACCGCGACCTTCGACAAAACCGGGTCTGTTAACCTCGCCCTGATTATCCGCAGACGTTAAAAGATCATTAAACTCAGCGGCATCCCGTTCATAAAAATGCTTGGTTGCAGACCCCGAATGAGTGTCCGCACCGACACTGAGCCCATAAATATTGGGAACATACTGTTTAAGGGAGCTTGATGAAAACTGTAAATGGTCAGCGGTGCGCAGGTAAGCGCCATTGACCTCACCATTGCCCAATGTCAAAGATGCCTGACCGGCTGGCGTGCCGATTTTCAACAAGCGAGTCTCGGGTGTCCCCGTCGAGTCGCTGGTGTTGTCCACCTTTGCAGCATCGGTGGGGTCAACAGGGGCGCTGTCATCCACCGCAAAAAAATGCCCCCCTGGTGTCGAAAAACCGCTCTGGGTTTTATTCGCGTCGACAACCTTATTGATATTCACTTCATTGGGAACGCTGCCAATGATAATCGGGCGGTCAGGATCGCCACCGAGAAACGCCACCAGCACTTCAGCACCGGGCAGCAATGGAAAGTTCATACCATGCTCAAGCCCGCTCGACAGGGTTGCCATGCGAACAAAGGCAGAGCATCGGGTCCCGGCTTTATCCTTACGGATGAATGGAAATCGTAGTTTGTAGCGACCATTCCCATCGAGATAAGGAGTCGACACGGCCTTGAGGTTGGCCGATATCGCAGCCGTGCCATCCATCACCGCTTTGTTGGCCGTATCGAAGGTAGCTTTTGCTGCGGACAGTTCAACACCGGCAGTACGCAGATTCTCGATAGCATCAGTGTTAGCCCTGCTTGCAACCGCTAAGGCTTGATTCGCGTTCGCAAGGGCCTCATTGTCGGGGATAAAATGCTGCAAGGCTGTCTGCGCCGTATCCAGAGTAACTTTCGCAGTTCCAGCCGTGTCAGTCTTGACGCTGAAGTCGATTTCAGCGAGGTGGTATTTATCTCGCGCAGTCTCAAGCACGCCGGTGTTCGACGTATAACTGTTCCACCCATCTGCAATTTTTTCATCAGCGGCAGTTTCCGCAGCCTCATCTGCTGCATCAATAAATGCGCTCAGCGGTGCGCCCATGTAGGGTCGTGGCGTACTGCAAAGTGGCCTGTACTGCACGCCCAATGGAAGTGCAATAAACCCTGTTTTAATGTCTCCGTTACCCGTGTTTTGATCGTCACCCTTTGGCAATGGCTGGCTGCCACTGTGCTTGACCTCGATCAGGTAATAAGTGACCGCCGAAACACCGGCAGATGCACTGCGCGCAAGGTCTTGACGTTGGTCGCCACTGGCGGCCATCGAGGTAAATGTTAGTTGCCCTCCTGCCCTGAGGCTGGTCATGCGCCCGCTGCCATGCAGCTCCTCCTCCCTGCAACTGAGTGCCTGGGCCCTTAATGTTGCGAGTTCATCCCCGTCCACGGCTTTGGTGTAATGCTCACCGTAAGCAATATAATTTGAACCCGAGGGACTTCCGGCCACGGAGTCACCGGGAAGCGTTGCCATGCCGTTGACGATATTGGCAGTAAAGTCCTGTAGCGCGACACGCTTTACCGGCTGGGTAACGCGCTTTTTGAATGTTCGCAACACCGCCGTGGTGATGGAGTTCCTAGTGGTCGACGCAGGGCAGTACGATACGGTTATCGGCTCACCATGCGACTGATTATCTTTGTTATTACACAAGACCAGCAGCTCCTGCTGCTCATGTTGCTCAAAGTAGTAATACACACCGGCCTGTTCGAGACGACGAGACAGAAAATCAAAACTTGATTCTTCAAACTGACATATAAAGGGCACTTCCTGCGTAGTGACACTCTCGGTCAAGCTCATCAGATAATCATCATCAGCGCCGACCGAACTGCGCGAGCTCGCTTGTTTGAAGTTCAAATTTCCGAGCACATCAGCAACCAGCGCTTGCAGTGTTTGATCGAGCCAGATATCGGAAAAATGAAACTGCCGGAGCAACACCAGCTTGGGCTCGAGAACGACTTGGTAGTAATAATAATTTTTATCACTGTCCAACTGCTCGACTTCGGTGACGACGCCATGATACTTACTGACCGCTGCATCAACGTCGTCACTCAACATTAATGTCGCACGCTTGCCCAGTAGAGTTTTATAATTATCTATGCTGGCGTCACACGCCAGTCGCACTTCAAAGCGATAAGGTTTCGACAAACCCTCTTCACCGCGCCAGTCAACGACGAGCAACGTGGGGTGCCCACTATCAGTAGGTAGCGCAGTGCTGCTGAAGCTGCACAGAGCATGGTCAGTCGTGGGCATGAGAGAATCCTTGCTTGTATTTAGTACTTGAAAACGAAGCCGGATGTTTAAGCATGTTCCAGGTCCTCAACTAATCGGCAACGTGTCATCAAAGCGCCGTTAGTTCGAACGCTAACGCCCTTGGCGCCTTCGCTGTTGATCCCGTGCAGATTGCTACCACTCAGATCCGCAGCGTCCAGCTTGACTTTACGAAGGCGCGCCTCAAACAGGTTGGCGCCGATCCACTTGATTCGGCTCAGGTCACTGGCCGTGAAATCTGCACCGCTGGCATTTACGTGGTAGCCGTCGCTGTCACTAAGGTCGCACCGCGAAACCAGGGCGCCGCTCAGACAAGCGCCACGCAGGCTCGCATGCCGCAGTTGCGCCTGTTGCAGACTGGCCCCCGTCAAGTCGGCGCCATCCAGACGAACGCCCGGCAGTTGGCAAGCCTGGTCCAGGCGCCATTGCTGCAAGCGAGCGTTGCTCAAGTCGACCTCGCGGCCCTTGGCGTCAGACCAATCGGCATTCTGCAAATCGGCTCCGCGCAAATCCACGCTATCGAGCAGGCACGCTTGCAGCTCTGTATCTCGCAAATGGCTGGCCGATAATGTGCAGCCGCTCAAGTCGCAGTGCTGCCAGCGCACACCCGGCCAGTTCACCGCAACTAACTGGACGCCCAAAAAGCAGCATCCGACAAAATACCCCTGCGTACATTCGCTGCCACTGAGGTCAGCCGCGGAAAAGTCAGTGTCAGCAACGTAGGTTTTGTCGAAGTTGGCTTGCCGGGCCTTGATTTGCCGTAAGTCGCAGCGCTCGAAGAACGTGCCGGCTAAATTGGCCTGTTCAAGGTGAGCATTGCTCAGGTCGCACCCCATGAACTGCGTACCGCTCAAATTCGCGGCGTTAAAATGTGAGCCTTTGAAGCTACAGGTCTCGAACACACAATTTTTCAAGGTCGCCGAGCGCAAATCGATACCGTCGAGGTTCAACTCGACCAAGCGCTCGCCATCCAGCACCCGGTGTTCATCATGGGCAGCCTGCAACAACTCCCGCGTCCAGTCTGGCTTGGGTGTTGGCGGCACGGTTTCAAAAATGGCGGGGTCGACACTGGCAAGGTATTTTTCCAGCGCTGCGGCTTCGGCTTCCAAACGCGCAATCTGCTCCGCAATGTTAGCGTTGGCCCCTTCTATCTCGGCCTGTATGGCTGTAGCACGAGCGGCTGACAAGGGTTCATCGAATGCTTGCGAACGAGGCGACAGATCAGCCTCCATTTGCGCTTTGGCTTGCTCAACCCTCTCTCGCGGAAGGGCTTCGAGTTGTTGCGTAAGCTGCTCCAACTCTTGTTCAAGAGCAGCCTGCAAGCGCGCGGTACTGGTTTCGATCTCACCCAAGACAGCATGGCCGTCAATGGGTGCGGCAGCACTCAGTGGCTCAAGGGAAGGCAACTTGCTTTGTTCGGCTGACAGGCTGGCGTAATCGGAATCGAGCGCCTTCTTCATCGGCTCAATCAGCGCGGCCAGGTCAGCCTGAAGGTTGCTCAGCTCGGCGGGGCTCATCGTCTTTGTAGCATTAGCTATTAGGGTGTCCAACTCTGCGGATAAGCTGGCGTGCTCAGCATCGATCTGCGCGAATAATGCTGCTGGGGCAGCCAGGAAGGACGCCAAGGCGGCCTGAAAGTCAGGATCCAGTGCCGATAGGTCGTCTATTGGAGGTATCGATTCCTGCTCTGCGTTGACAGCCCCCTGACTGGTTTTCGACCAAAGCTCTGCCTCCCACTGTTCCCTTGATTTACCGGGTTCACCGATGCGCTCGCACACCGCCGCCAACCCGGCCAGGTCATCGCCGTCGATATCCAGAACAGCGACTTGCGCCCGATACAGCAGCAGGACACGCTCCGCATCCGGGAACAGCCAGACTGTATCCAAATCCAGCGACGTCTCTTCAACCACCGGACCTTGCCGAGCTTCGGTGGCGGTCCCCAGCGCCTGGCGCGCAACAAACAGACGCGGGCGAAATCCAGGCAAGCTTCCCGTAACTTCAGCCTGCTCAGGGTGCATACCCGCTGCGGCCCATGTTTCATTACCTGACCAGAAGCCAACATGGCACTGGTCTTGGGGAACCTCGTCAAACCAGCGTGGGTCGGTGTCCAGTGGCGCAAAGGGAGCGCGTCGTTTCAGCCAAGCGTCATCACAGGTCCCGAGGAAGTTTCGCCGATCACTGGATTGAGGCAGCAACGGCGTCAAGCTCGCGACCGGCACCTGCTCACCGGGGGCACGCAATGGCGTCAGCGGACTCTCGATCTGCGGCAAGGCCAGCCCTTGGGCCTGATCGGCGTTGACCGCGTAGCCGATGCCTTGCGGGTTGTCTTCGCTACCCGCCCCGCCATAGGCCAGACCCAGCTCAAGTGGCATGACAGACAGCACGCCACACGGCAGTGGATTCCAACCGAGCAAGCCCTTTTGCCACTGACGCGGTGGATGGATATGCAGGACCTTTTCCAACTGGCTCATCCGTACGCGCACTGCCATGCCTTGTTGCTGTATCGCGTTCAATGCATAGGCGCTGCCCTGGACAGCGAAGGTCCCACGGCTTTTTTTCATGCCATGGTCAAACGGTTGCTTGCCGAAGCGCTCAGCCAGCCAGGCTTGTGTTTCTCCCGCAGGGACGATGACCTGATCGGCACCGTAAAGCACCCCTACGGTGACGACCATGCAGGGACCATTGGCGTCGCGATATCGGGCGACCGACAGCGAGCTGACGCGCTCATCGTTAAGCTGCATCGTTACGCTCATCCAGCGCGACACTGCTGATCAGCCATTCCCCCGTCGCATCCACCGCCACATGCAAACCAGCCAGCGGACGCTGATCGGCAATCGCCGCCAGCAACACGTCGGACAAACGCGGCGTCAGGCTTTTGCGCAGGATGAAGTCGATGTTGCGCGCCCCGCTCTCCACTTCCGTGCAGCGTGCGGCGATGGCGTCGGCGACTTCTTCGGCGAAGGTCAGGCGCACTTTCGACGAGGCTAATAGACGCTCGCTGAGCCGACCCAGCTTGAGGCGCACGATGCCTGCCAGTTGCTCGCTGCCCAACGTGAAGAACGGCACGATGGTCATGCGCGCCAACAGCGCGGGTTTGAAATGGCGGGACAAGGTCGGGCGGATTTTTTCCGCCAGGGTGTCCGGATCGGGACGCCCATCGATGCACAGGTTCTGAATTTCTTCGGTGGCCAGGTTGCTGGTCAGCAGCACCACGGTGTTGGAAAAGTCGATCTGCCGCCCTTCGCCGTCGGACAGGCTGCCCTTGTCGAAGACCTGATAAAAAATGTTCACCACGTCCAGGTGGGCTTTCTCCACTTCATCGAGCAACACCACCGAATACGGACGCTTGCGCACCGCCTCGGTCAACATGCCGCCTTCACCGAAGCCGACATAACCGGCAGGCGAGCCCACCAGTCGGCTGACGGCGTGCTTCTCCTGATACTCACTCATGTTTACCGAGATCATCGCCTGCTCGCCGCCGAACAAATGCTCGGCCACCGCCAGCGCCGTTTCGGTTTTGCCGACGCCGGACGGACCGACCAGCAGGAACACGCCCAACGGTTGCTGCGGATCGCGCAGGCCGGATTGCGCAGCCTTGAGAATTTCCGCGATCTGCTCCACGGCAGTGTCCTGGCCGCGAATGCGCGTCTTGATGTTGGCGGCCAGGGCCAGCACGCCACCCGCCGCGTCACGCAGCACTTTGCCCAATGGCACGCCGGTCCAGTCGGAGACGACCTTGGCGATGGCATCCGGGTTGACTTCGGTAAACAGCAATGGCTCGTCGCCTTGCAGCGCCGCCAAGGCTTCGCGGGCCTGCTCCAGCTCCGCCTGACGCTCATCCAGAGGTGCCAGTACCTGAGCCACTTCGCCCTCGGCTGGTGTTGGCAAATCCTCTTCTTTCAAGGCCAGTTGCTTGCGAGCGTCGAGGACGCGAACCGCCGCATCACGCTCGGCCAGCCAGCGGGTTTCCAAGGCAACACGCTGGTCTTCGATGTCAGCCTGCTCATCGGCGATGTCTGCCAGACGCTGGTCCTCTACCGGGAAACCGTTGGCGCGGTCACGCTCAAGGGCGCTCAGCTCACGGGCCAGACCGGACAACTGACGCTCCATGCGCTCCAGTTCGGCAGGCTTGATGCCTAGGCCGATCCTTACCCGGGCGCTGGCGGTGTCGAGCAAGTCCACGGCTTTGTCCGGCAGCAGGCGCCCGGTGATATAGCGATCAGACAGCTCGGCAGCGGCGACGATGGCGTCATCACGCACGCTGACGCCGTGGACTTTTTCGTAATGGCCCTTGAGGCCGCGCAAGATCAGCACGGCCGTCTTGACGCTTGGCTCGTCCAGTTTGACCAGTTGAAAACGGCGCGCCAGGGCCGGGTCTTTTTCGAAGTACTTTTTGTATTCCGACCAGGTGGTCGCCGCGATGGTGCGCAGTTCGCCACGGGCCAATGCCGGTTTGAGCAGGTTGGCCGCATCGGAACCACCCGCCGCGCCGCCAGCGCCGATCAACATATGGGCTTCGTCAATAAACAGGATCACCGGCGTAGTAGAAGCCTTGATCTCTTCGATAACGCCACGCAGGCGGTTTTCAAACTCGCCCTTGACGCTGGCGCCCGCCTCCAGCGCACCCAGATCAAGGCTCAGCAGACGGGTGTTTTTCAGGAAGTCCGGCACTTCATTCTGGCTGATCAACAACGCCAGCCCCTCCACCACGGCGGACTTGCCCACACCCGGCTCGCCCACGGCAATCGGGTTGTTTTTGCGGCGCCGGGCGAGGATGTCGATCATCTGGCGGATTTCATCGTCGCGACCGAAAATCGGATCAATGCGCCCCGCCGCTGCCTTGGCGGTAAGGTCTTCGCAAAAGCGCGCGATGTTGTCTTCGGCGGCGGGCGCGATACCACCAGCACTGGCCACCGAGGAAGACGCCGCGCCGGCTTGCAAGCTGTCCAGCGGACCTTCGCTGGAACCGGCCAGCAGCTGAGCGAACTCAGCGGTCAGGGCATCGATGGAAATGGGCTTGAGCATTTCGCCGTAACGGGTGCCCGCCGTGTAGTAACCCAGGCGGGAAACCAGCGCCAGCAGTAGCGAGCCACCGCGAATCCGCCCGGTGCCGACCACCAGCGAGGCAACCAGCCAGGCGTCCTGAATCCACTCGGTGAGCAAGCTGGCGAACACTGGCCGCCCCGGATTGCCGTTCTTCAGTTGCGCCAGGCCGTCATCGAGCAGCGCACGCAGGCGCAGGGGATCGATCTCGAAGCGCGTGAGGATGCGCGTCACATCGGCATTCGGATCTTCCAGCAACTGACGCAGCAGGTGCTCCACGGAAATCTCATAGTGAGTGCGCGCCAGGGTCAGGCCCGCCGCGTTCTCCAGGGCCTTGGTGCTGTAGACATTGAGCCGTGCGAACAGCGGTTTGAGTTCTACTTGGATCATTGCAGCGTCCTCACTTCAGGCATCGAGTCGTTTCCAGCGGTTAACATAAATACAACGTCGTCTTGCACAGTCCGGTCGCCAAGCCAGGTATCCAGCCCCAGGCTTTGCCAGCCGTTGCCCAAAGTCGCGCAGTGTTGTTCTTGCCGATCCAGGCCCACAACCAAGCGCAAGCGCAGCGGTGTCTGCATGTAGAGATGGGCCAATTTTTCAAGGCGGGTATACAGCGTCTGCCCCGGTAACAACTGATTGAAACGGGCTGCGCTGACCGGTCCTACTCGAATGTCCAGTGTGCCGCTGCGGTCCAGTATTTCCCTACCGAGCAGGCTGTTTTCCCCGAGCACTCCGCATTGCATTCCCAGGTAAGTGCGTGCGGGACGATCAATGCGCAACCGGGTCTCGACGCAGGGCACTACGTCGACCGGCTCGCCATCGAGCGCTGCCCGAACCAACTGCTGCAAGCCCAGAGCCGAACGCGGGTACTGGTTGAACAAACCGGCGAATCTGAGCAGTTCGAGACTGTCATCGCGCAACGCGGGGCTCGCATCAGCGACCCCGATCAGTGCCTGCAAATGACGTAGGCTATTGAGCTCGCCCCGCTCGTTGATGCTGATACAGATTCGATATTTCTCCCATGCCCTGAATAGCAGCGGGTAGAGCGAGGCGTGCAAGATGTCGATAAAGTCACGGCCAGCGGAATGTCCTTGCTGCTGCTCATCTATCAGGTCTTCGGTGTAAAAAGTCGGGAGCGGCGACGTAACTCCGTACAAGCCGAAAAAGTTCGCCTCGATCCGGTAGTGCCCCTGCTCGTCAAGCTCAATGTTTTCAATATCGCTCTGAGGGAAACCCAAGCCCAGCCGCGGTCGGATGCGAACGCTGTCGGCGAAGGCCTTTTCATCGGCAAAGCGCAGACGCAACAGGCGCAATGCCTGAAAGAATGCGTACTCACGAGTTTCACTGAGCAGCGGATCTGCTAAAGCAGGCGCTGGTGACCGATCTTCGCTGGCCATTTCAAGGTCTCGTGATTAGTGCTGTCGTGCAGCGTAAAGGCGGTAAAGCTGTTGGCAGCCGCACAGCCAGCGAAGAACTCGTCAAGTACGCATCCAAACAGATAGACGTTACCGGGGCTGAGGAAATGCTCGCCACGGCAATCCACCAGGATGACACTGCCTTCAATGGGCAGACCACGAATGAAGCGGCGCTCCTGGACAACCGTGACGCGCTCGATGGATTCAATGCGCTGCCGATTCGCATTTTGTGCAGCGTCCGAATCACCCGGCAGATACAGCGAGAGCAGCCCGCACAGGTAGTCGCGATCCGCCAGTCGGAAATGGTTGGCGTTGAGCTGGGAAAAAATCCGCCAGAGCAACTTGTCATCGAATTTCGGCGGCTGTGAGCGCGTGACACTACGAATATTGGTGAACGTGGCACGCGGCGGCGAACTGTCCGTCGGATGACTGAGATCGCCAAGGCGCAGGCTTTCCGGAAGCTGACCATTGGTACACAGCAGACCGATGGACAGCGTCATCTCCTCCTGGGCCTTGCCACTGTTATAGGGAAGGCTCAGATAGTGCTCGTATCCCTGGGCATCAATTGTTGAAGCACGAATCCGCAGGGTGAAGGTTTCGCTTTGCGAAAAGGTATTGAACGGCTGCAAGGGGCGTTCACCACTCGTGGCGGTGTAACTGACTACTTTGAGCACCGAATGGATGCTCATGTTGCCTCGCTGAGTGTGATCGACAGGCTGGATACGGTAGTCCGGCTGCTTGTGATCGATGCGCAGCGGATGAGCGTCCTGATGGAACAGATTGATGACCGGCGTCACGCCCAGCATAAAGCTGCTGCCGGTCAGGACCGGCGCCCAGTCCGGCAGGTCGTCGAACATCAGGCGTACGCTGAAGCGTCCCTGAGTGCCACGGTCGCGCCATTGCCTAAAGCCTGAGAGTTCAACGAACAAGAACTTTTCCGGCAAGGCAAAGTATTCCTGTAGGCATATATAGGCCGGATGCTCATTGTCCGGGGAAGGCAACAGCGGATGAGCCAAGTCGAAACCCAGGCCACGCATATGCCTGGATGGCAGCACTGTCAGCGGCAGACCGGGTGCCGAGATGCGAATTTCGCGCAGGTTGAGTTGTAGCAATCTAAGCAGCTTGCCGGCATCGGCCAGACCGTCACCGAGATAGAACCGCAGGCTGTCAGTGCCCCAGGCGTCTGGCCTGGCGGCAGTGAACGCAAACTCCAGAAGCATGCTGCGCTCTTTGCCGCCGCCACCTTCCCATTGGGCGCCCAGTAATTGCAAAGGCTCCAACGCAACCGGGTAGGTGCTGCGAAACACTACACGCTGGCCATCAACGGGCACCGAAGCGACTTCACACCCCGCCGGGATGTTCATCGTATCCTGCAAGGCAACGCCCGGTTTGAATTGCAACAAGGTCATGCAGGGCAAGGGTTGCAAGTAGTGTGGGTAAAGCAGTTGCGCCAGTTCCTGGATGAATTCAGGGAACTCGTCGTCGAGCCGCTGGCGAACCATGCCGGTGAGGAACGCGACGCCTTCGAGCAGACGCTCGACATCCGGGTCGCTTGCCGAGTCCACCCCGAGCAGAGGGGCCAGGGCCGGATTTCTGCGCGCGAACTCGTCGGCCAACCGACGCAGGTTGTTGAGTTCACTCTGGTAATGACTGTTGAGCATAAGTTATTGCATCCCCAGGGATACTCGACCGTCAGAAGAAACTCGCGTCGCCAGGTGAATAGGAATGTCCTGATCGTCAATGGCAACCAGGCCATCCAGGCGAAAACTCAACGACAGCACCTCCTGGGTACCCTCGCCGACCTGAATCCTGGGTGATTTCAGTCGCGGCTCGTAGTGCGCGATCATGCGCGTCATGTTTTTGATGATCTGACTGGTTTCGCCTGTGGCGAACGAGCCGGCCAGATTGGTGAAATCGGGAACGCCAAACTCAGGATCAATCGGAACGCTGCCCTGACGGGTATTGAGGATTCGCTGCAAATGCTCGCGGATTGAAAGCGTCAGCACTTGTGCTTGAGTAAGCCTTGAACGCTCGCTGTCAGTCTGGAGACCGATAACGCGCTCCAGCAATCGTTTTTCTCTCAACGCCGTGTACCTTCTGAGATTGAAAGAACACCGCCCTGAACCAGGACGGCGTTGAACTGCTTGAACCTGGCTTACGCTTTTGGCGCCAGCCACGAATCTTCGGCTTCGATGCCGTCCGGCACCCAGGTCCAGACGATTTTTTCGTAGGTGATGCCGATGTCTTCCATGTGGCCCATTTGCTTGAACTCAGGGCTCAACACGTTGGGCACCCAGGTGCGGGCCGAAACCAGCACCGCGTTGCTCAGAGTGATGGTGTAGTACTTTTCTTCAGTGCCTTTAGGCGAGATGCGATAGAACTCAAGCACAACGGTTTTAAGCTGTTCGCCAGAGGTCAAGGCTTGCAGCAACTTTGGCGAAGCCTTGTCGATTTCCTTGGTCAGGGTCATGCCCTGGTGAACACGCTTGCCAGCGGGCAAGCCGGTCTGCGGGTTCTTGGGAATATCGATCAGGTGTTCAACGGCTTGTACGAGGATCATCCCTACGTGGCCGGTAACACTGCTTGAACCTTCGATCTTGCCTTGGTTCTGGCCTTCGATACTCAAGTAGCATGGCATTGGCATAACGGGTACTCCGGGTTAATCAGTTAGTTTTCAGGCACCGATCAGAACCAGAACGTCTGGCTCTGTATCGCTGCGTTGAATCCATGTTATGGAACCGCCGAGGCTATGCCCCTCGGGTGAACACCTGAATGAGCGGCATTTCTATCGCTCGTTCGTGCTGCCAAATCAGCTCTTGTCGAGCTTGCCCACCAGCGACAGCGTGAAAGAAGCGCCCATGTACTTGAAGTGCGGGCGAACTTTCAAACCGACGCGGTACCAGCCTGGATCGCCATCAACGTCGCTGACGGTAATCTCCGCCTGACGCAACGGACGACGGCTGCGCACGCCAGCCGCGGGGTTGTCCATGTCGGCTACGTACTGGCGAATCCAGGTATTGAGTTCCGATTCCAGGTCGCCACGCTCTTTCCAGGTGCCGATGTTTTCGCGCTGGATGACCTTGATGTAGTGCGCCAGGCGGCTGACCACAAAGATGTACGGCAGTTGGGTGCCGAGCTTGTAGTTCAGCTCAGCTTCCTTGCCTTCTTTGTCATTGCCGAAATATTTGGGCTTCTGGCACGAGTTGGCGGAGAAGAACGCCGCGTTATCGGTGTTCTTGCGCATGGTCAGCGCAATGAAGCCCTGCTCGGCCAGCTCGAACTCGCGGCGCTCGGAGATAAGCACTTCGGTCGGGATCTTGGTCTGGGTTTCACCCATGGCTTCGTAGTTATAGATCGGCAAGTCACCGACGGTGCCGCCACCCTGCGGGCCAATGACGTTGGCGCACCAGCGGTATTGGGCAAAGCTGTCAGACAGGCGGCTGGCGAACGCGAACGCGGCGTTGCCCCACAGGAAATCCTTGTTACCACCACTGACGCTTTCGTTGTAACAGAAGGTCTTGGCTGGAATCGTGTCTTCGCCATAGGGGGTGCGCAACAGGAAGTGCGGCAAGGTCAGGCCAACGAAGCGCGCGTCGTCGCTTTCGCGAAAGGCGTTCCATTTAGTGAACTGCGGACCTTCAAAGACCGCTTGCAGATCCTTGAGATTGGGCAGGTCGGCAAAGCTGTCGATGCCGAAGAACTGCGGGCCGGCCGAGGCAATGAACGGCGTGTGGGACATGGCTGAAATGGCGGCGACCGATTGCAGCAACTTCATGTCCTGCGGACCTGGGTTGAATTCGTAGTTACCGATGATGGAGCCAAACGGCTGACCACCGAACTGGCCGAACTCAGCGGTGTACACCGCCTTGTACAGACCCGAACGGGTGATTTCCGGCGCATCTTCGAAATCTTCGAGCAACTTTTCCTTCGAGACGCTGAGGATCTCCAGCTTGTTGTTCTCGCGAAAATCGGTACGGTCGACCAGGAACTTCAGCGAACGCCAGGACGACTCCAGCTTCTGAAACTTCTCGTTGTGAATGATGGCGTCCACTTGACGGCAAAGTTTGGCGTCCAGTGTCGCGATCATGTCGTCGATCAGGCCAGCGCTGACTTTCTCGCTCTGCCGCGAAGGTTCGAGCAGCTCGGTGACGAAGGCTTCAAGACCCTGACGGGTGACGGCGTAGGCTTCATCGCCCGGCTTGACACGGGTGGCCTCGACCAACTGATCCAGCAGGGAAACGGACTCGACCGTTTGGCCGGTGCTGCTCGCGGCCTGGCTTTTTTCTTCACTCATGGGTTATTCCTTGTCCTTTACGCCGAGTTCCGAGAGCAGGCGCTCGCGGGCACCGTCATCGTTCATCAGGGCCTGAAGTTGCTTGCGAAATTCCGGCAGGTTGCCCATTGGGCCTTTCAAGGCTTTGAGCGAATCACGCAGGGCAATCAGCTGCTGCAACTCGGGAACCTGGGCAACGATGGCGTCAGGTTCAAAGTCGCGGATGGACTGGAAGGTCAGCGATACGGGGATCTGCTCGTCCTCCGGCGCGTTTTCCGACAAACGATTGGGCACCGCCAGTTGCAGGCTCAGGTTCTGACCCTTGAGCACGTCGGTGAAGTTGTCTTTATCGACGCGAATCGGCTTGAGGTCTTCAACCGGCGTATCGTCGTCACGCAAGGTGAAGTCGCCGATGACCAGTTGCTTCAGAGGCAATTCGACCTGCTCTTGGGCACCACCGGTGTCGGAGCTGTAAACAATATTGACGCGCTCTTTGGGCGCGACCGAACCTTCACTAGCCATTAAATCTCACTCCTGTTTACCGGGCCCACTCAAAGCAGCCGTTAGAAAATTCATGGCATGGATATGCGCATGTCTGTCAGGTACTGCCTGTTACTTGACTCAACTAGCCTGTGGGCTGGCCAGACGCCAGAAAGCAGGCAAATCCATTGCGGCCAACTGTTGCGCCCAGAGCGCTCTTGAACCGCCATCTTCATGAACCAGGGCCAGCTCCAATAAAGGACGGATCAGGTCGGGTTCCCAGCGATCCAGGCCCTGCTCCTTCGCTTCCTG
>NZ_DASWOT010000192.1:0-29281 GCF_036404235.1 Pseudomonas sp. | reverse complement strand
AGCGTCGGCAAAGGACCAAGACCAACAGCCATGAAGTGCGCTCCTTGAAAAATACCTGTGCCGTCTGACAGCCCGTCAGTACGGCTCGATCGATTGAAAAACGCCGCGACGGGTAAGCCAGTCGCGGCGTCATGCTTCTATTGCAATACAACGTTCAGCTACAGCACGTTCACGGTAGGCGACTTAGCTGATCTGACCATGGCAGTGCTTGAATTTCTTGCCTGACCCACACCAGCACAGCTCGTTGCGGCCCAGCTTTTGGTCGTTGCGAACAGGCACGGCAGCAACGGCAACGTCGTCACCCTCCTCGGCCAGCAACGCTTGTGGCTGATCCAGACCGGGTGCTTCGTCGTGCTGAAACTGCATGCGCTGAGCCAGTTCTTCGGCTTCGCGACGCAGGCGTGCCTCTTCGTCGGCTTGGTCTTCGCGGCGGACCTGAACATGCGACAGCACGCGGATGGTATCGCGCTTGATCGAATCCAGCAGTTCCTGGAACAGCGCGAAGGACTCGCGTTTGTATTCCTGCTTCGGGTTTTTCTGAGCGTAGCCGCGCAGGTGGATACCGTGACGCAGGTGATCCATGGTCGACAGGTGGTCTTTCCAGAGGTCGTCCACGACGCGCAGCAGAATCTGCTTCTCGAAGCTGCGCAGGGCTTCTGCACTGGCCTGGTCTTCTTTCTCGTTGTAAGCCGACATGATGGCTTCCAGGAGTTTCACTCGCAGGGTGTCTTCGTGCAGGTGATCGTCTTCGTCGAGCCACTGCTGAATAGGCAGCTTCACGCCGAAGTCACTGCTCAAGGCAGCCTCCAGACCCGCAACGTCCCACTGCTCTGGCAACGACTGAGGCGCAATATGTGCGGTGATGGTGCTATTGAGGACTTCCTCACGGAACTCAGCAATGGTGTCACCAATATTGTCAGCAGCCAGCAGGCTGTTGCGCATGTGGTAGATCACTTTACGTTGTTCGTTGGAGACGTCATCGAACTCAAGCAGTTGCTTGCGGATGTCGAAGTTACGGCCTTCGACCTTGCGCTGAGCCTTCTCGATCGCGTTGGTCACCATGCGGTGTTCAATCGCTTCACCGGACTGCATACCCAGCGCCTTCATGAAGTTCTTCACCCGATCAGAGGCGAAGATGCGCATCAGGCTGTCTTCCAGCGACAGGTAGAAACGGCTCGAACCGGTGTCGCCCTGACGACCCGCACGACCACGCAACTGGTTGTCGATACGACGAGACTCATGACGCTCCGAAGCAATTACGTGCAGACCACCCGCTTCGATCACTTGCTGATGGCGTTTTTGCCAGTCAGCCTTGATCTGTGCAATTTGCTCTGGGGTAGGGTCTTCGAGGCTGGCGACTTCGACTTCCCAGTTACCGCCCAACAGGATGTCAGTACCGCGACCGGCCATGTTGGTGGCAATGGTCAGCGCGCCTGGACGACCGGCCTGGGCAATGATTTCGGCTTCTTTTTCATGGAACTTGGCGTTCAGAACCTTGTGCTCGATGCCTTCCTTGTTCAACAGGCGGGACATGTGCTCGGAGGTTTCGATGGTCGCAGTACCCACCAATACCGGACGATTCTCGGCCATGCAGGCTTTGATATCAGTGACGATAGCGGCGTATTTCTCTTCGGCCGTCAGGTACACGAGGTCGTTGAAGTCTTTACGTGCCAGCGCCTTGTTCGGCGGGATGACCATCACGTTGAGGTTGTAGATCTGGTGGAATTCGAACGCTTCGGTGTCGGCTGTACCGGTCATGCCGGACAGTTTGTTGTACAGACGGAAGTAGTTCTGGAACGTGGTGGACGCCAGGGTCTGGCTCTCGGCCTGAATATTCAGGCCCTCTTTGGCTTCGATCGCCTGATGCAGGCCTTCGGAGAGACGACGACCCGGCATGGTACGACCGGTGTGTTCGTCGACCAGCAGGATCTGGCCGTCCTGAACGATGTACTCGACATTGCGGTTGAACAGTTTGTGGGCACGCAGACCGGAGTAGACATGAGTCAGCAGACCCAGGTTGTGCGCCGAATACAGGCTTTCACCGACAGCCAGCAGACCGACTTCGGTGAGCATCTCTTCGATGAACTGGTGACCGGACTCGTTCAGCTCGACCTGACGGGATTTCTCGTCGATGGTGAAGTGACCTTGTTTGGTGACCTCGCCCTCTACTTCCTCGATGTGCTGCTCAAGCTTAGGGATCAGCTTGTTGATTTCGGTGTACAGCTTGGAGCTGTCTTCAGCCTGACCGGAGATGATCAGCGGCGTACGCGCTTCGTCGATCAGGATGGAGTCGACTTCGTCGATCACGGAGAAATTCAGCTCGCGCTGGAACTTGTCTTCCATGCTGAAAGCCATGTTGTCGCGCAGGTAATCAAAACCGAATTCGTTGTTGGTTCCGTACGTGATATCCGCCGCATAGGCCGCGCGTTTTTCTTCAGGCGGCTGGAAAGGCGTAACCACGCCCACGGTCAGGCCGAGGAATTCATACAGAGGACGCATCCAGTTGGCGTCACGGCGAGCAAGATAGTCGTTCACAGTCACCACGTGAACGCCCTTGCCAGACAGCGCGTTGAGATAAACCGCCAGTGTTGCCACCAGGGTTTTACCTTCACCCGTGCGCATCTCGGCAATCATGCCTTCGTGCAGGGTCATGCCACCGATGAGCTGTACGTCAAAGTGACGCATGCCCATGACGCGTTTGCCCGCTTCGCGCGCAACCGCAAAGGCTTCCGGGAGGAGGTTATCGAGGGTTTCACCTTTGGCTAAGCGGGCCTTGAACTCTTCGGTCTTGGCACGCAATTGCTCGTCCGAAAGGGCCACCATTTTCTCTTCGAAGGCATTGACGAGTTGAACCGTCTTGAGCATGCGTTTGACTTCACGCTCGTTCTTGCTTCCAAAAAGTTTTTTTAACAAAGGCGCAAACATATCGACAGGATCTTCCACACATAGAGATGGAGGGCGGCCCCGTGAGTCGCCCGTGCAGCCCTCATGGCCGCATGCGAACGAGCATTCTACCCGGAAATGGTGGTGAGGAAAGTGGCGTTATCCACGATGCTGGCACAGCGTTGTTACGGGGCAGATTTACAATAGGGTCTTTTTAGACGACTTCAACCCGTAGCCGACAGAAGTTTGATTAATGTTTTTTCATTCTCTAGGGGTCTAAAAGCGACGAACGCCCAGACTGAAAGGGGCAAAACTTCACTTTCTGCTACCATGTGACCTTGTTCTCCAAGGCACCCAAAATGGCATTTCGTCCTTTAACGGCCCGCGCTCCGGCTGTCCTGTTGCGTGAAGCGAAGCCACTCAAAGCCATTTTCAACCATGCGCAACGCCTGGCGCATTTGCAACGACTGCTGGAAAGTCAATTGCAACCTGCTGCGCGCGAGCACTGTCATGTCGCCTCTTGGCGTGAAGGTAGCTTGCTGTTGATCGTGACGGACGGCCATTGGGCAACTCGTCTTCGCTATCAACAAAAGCGCCTGCAACGCCAGCTTTTAGCGCTCAATGAGTTCAGCAGCCTGACGCGCATTCTCTTTAAAGTACAACCTGCGACAGTCCCCCAGGGCGCGGCCGGTCATACGATGGACCTGTCGGCCATAGCCGCCGAAAGCATACAAGCCACTGCCGAGGGCATCAGCGATCCGAAGTTGAAAGCGGCGCTGGAACGGTTGGCTGCGCATGCCAGGCCAAAGGGCTAAGAGATCTATAGATACTCTGTTCCCGGTCAAGCTTTGAGCCGATGTTTTTCACTGAGAAGCTTGGCCGTATCAAATGCTTCACCGCTGCGGATGGCGTATGTCTTCAATGTGGCGGGTGATCAGCTGTAGGAGCGCGGCTTGTCCCGCGACTTGGCGCGCAGCGGCAGCAAACCCGGCGCGTGCGGCCTGCCTGGTACACCGCATGCGCAGGTTTTACGACGGGTTCCCCGCCGGTCGCGGGACAAGCCCGGCTCCCACATGGGGGCTGGGCCAGAGCGCACTGTAGGAGTGAACTTGTTCGCGAGGCGGTGTCTCAGGCGAACCGCGTTGGACGCCTCGCCAACACGTTGGCTCCTACAGATGAAACGCGCTCTGCAGCCTCGACCACAATTGCCCGCCGCGGCTCATCTGTCACCGCTAGCCATTGGCTGACGTCTTCAACACGGCAGTTGACCCGCTGTAGATACTCTGTCCCGGTCAAGCTTTGAGCCGATGTTTTTCACTGGGAAGCTTGGCCGTATCAAATGCTTCACCGCTGCGGATGGCGTGTGTCTTCGATGTGTCGGGTGATCAGCTGTAGGAGCGCGGCTTGTCCCGCGATCTGGCGCGCAGCGGCAGTAAACCCGGTGCGCGCGGCCTGCCTGTTACACCGCATGCGCAGGTTTTACGACGGGTTCCCCGCCGGTCGCGGGGCAAGCCCGGCTCCCACATGGGGGCTGGGCCAGAGCGCACTGTAGGAGTGAACTTGTTCGCGAGGCGGTGTTTCAGGCGCACCGCGTTGGACGCCTCGCCAACACGTTGGCTCCTACAGATTAAACGCGCTCTGCAGCCTCGACCACAATTGCCCGCCGCTGCTCATCTGTCACCGCTAGCCATTGGCGGACGTCTTCAACACGGCAGTTGACCCGCTGTAGATACGCTGTTCCCGGTCAAGCTTTGAGCCGATGTTTTTCACCGGGAAGCTTGGCCGTATCAAATGCTTCACCTCTGCGGATGGCGTATGTCTTCAATGTGGCGGGTGATCAGTTGAGCTGGGCCAGAGCGCACTGTAGGAGTGAACTTGTTCGCGAAGCGGTGTCTCAGGCGCACCGCGTTAGACGCCTCGCCAACACGTTGGCTCCTACAGAAGACGTGCGATAGCAAATCTGCCGACACAAAAAAGCCACCCGAAGGTGGCTAAAAAAACAAAGAAGAGAGGCTGTTTACACCGCCGCAACCGGGCGCATGTAGGAGATCGGTGCAGTACTCGCGTCTTCGAAGGTCACGACTTCCCAAGCATCTTTCTGTGCGATCAAGGCGCGCAGCAGACGATTATTGAGACCATGCCCCGACTTGAAGCCGCGATATTCGCCGATCAGGCTGTTGCCCAGCAGATACAGATCACCGATGGCATCCAAAATCTTGTGTTTGACGAACTCGTCCTCGTACCGGAGGCCGTCTTCGTTCAATACACCGTCCTTGTCCACGACAATTGCGTTTTCAACGCTGCCGCCGAGTGCAAGATTGTGTTTGCGCAGGTATTCGATGTCTTTCATGAAACCGAATGTACGTGCGCGGCTCACTTCTTTTACGAACGAAGTGCTGGAGAAGTCGACGCTTGCGCTCTGCGTACGGTTTTTCAGGAACGGGTGATCGAAATCGATTTCGAAACTCACCTTGAACCCTTCAAACGGCACGAACTTGGCGTATTTGCCTTCATCCTCGACACAGACTTCTTTCAGGATGCGAATGAATTTCTTCGGTGCGTCCTGTTCTTCCAGGCCTGCCGATTGAATCAGGAATACGAAGGGACCTGCGCTGCCGTCCATGATTGGAACTTCGGAGGCAGAGAGTTCAACGTAGGCGTTATCGATGCCAAGGCCAGCCAGCGCCGAGAGCAAGTGTTCAACCGTATCGACCTTGACGTCACCATTGAACAGAGTCGTGGAAAGAGTGGTGTCTCCCACGTTCTCTGCAAAGGCGTTGATCTGCACGACCGGGTCGAGGTCGGTACGGAAAAACACAATGCCAGTATTCACAGGCGCAGGCTTGAGGGTCAGGTATACCTTTTCCCCCGAGTGCAGGCCGATACCTGTGGCACGGATAATATTCTTCAGGGTGCGTTGTTTAATCATGGCATTGGCCGCTTCAGCGCATATCGCGAATTAGTATCAACAAAGGCTGGCGATGATAGCAGACCTCGCCTTTGCTGAACACCAATCACCCTTATACCCCTGATAGAACTCATCAATCAGCCTGACGACGCAGGAAGGCTGGAATGTCCAGGTAATCCAAGTCATCGTGCGGATTCATTTTCGCCGCGGCTGTTGCGCCCGCGTGTGCCTGATTGCGCATCACGGTAGGACGGTCCAGATCACGGTAATTCACCGAAGGCTGCTCCTGACGGGAAGCTTGTTGCTGCGCAGGGGCGGCTTGAGCGGTTTGCAGGGTGTTGTCGATGACCTTCACAGGCTTCTCGATTTTTGCACCCAGGCCGGTCGCAACCACAGTTACGTGCAACTCGTCACGCATGTCTGGATCGATAACAGTACCGACCTTGACCATGGCGTGCTCGGAAGCGAACGCTTCAATGATGCTACCCACGTCCGAGTACTCACCCAGTGACAGGTCAGGACCGGCAGTGATGTTGACCAGAATGCCGCGAGCACCCTGCAGATTGACGTCTTCAAGCAACGGGTTGCGGATGGCCGCTTCGGTTGCTTCACGAGCACGGTTAGGACCGCTGGCGCAGCCGGTACCCATCATCGCCATGCCCATTTCGGACATCACGGTACGCACGTCAGCGAAGTCGACGTTGATCATGCCTGGACGCTTGATGATGTCGGAGATACCGCGAACGGCACCGGCCAGTACATCGTCGGCCTTGGCGAACGCCGACAGCAGGCTCGCGTCTTTACCCAGGATGGTCAGCAGCTTCTCGTTGGGAATGGTGATCAACGAGTCAACGCTTTCGGACAGCGCGCGGATGCCTTCATCGGCGATCTGCATGCGCTTGCGGCCTTCGAAAGGGAACGGACGGGTCACCACCGCAACGGTGAGAATGCCCATTTCCTTCGCCACTTCAGCAATGATCGGGGCCGCACCGGTACCGGTACCGCCGCCCATGCCAGTGGTGATGAAGACCATGTTGGTGCCCTGCAGAACTTCTGCAATACGCTCACGATCTTCCAGTGCGGCCTGACGACCTACCTCAGGATTGGCACCTGCGCCAAGGCCCTTGGTCACACTGGTACCCAATTGCAGGATGGTCCGCGCGCCGATGTTTTTCAGCGCTTGAGCATCAGTGTTGGCGCAGATGAACTCAACGCCTTCGATGTTGCTCTTGACCATGTGATTGACCGCGTTGCCGCCGCCACCACCTACGCCGATAACTTTGATTACCGGGCTTTGTGGGATGTTGTCTACGAGCTCGAACATGTTCCCTCTCCTTCACTTCTCTAGTTTTTTACGCCTGTTGCCTGCCTACCACTTTTGAAACTTAGAAATTCCCCTGCACCCAGCGTTTGAGACGCTCAAACACTGGTGTTTTAGGTTCATCGCTATAACTGCTACCGGAGCCGGACAGGCCGGACAGCGAGATGCCGTCAGACTGCTTTTGCAGTCCGTACAGCAACAGGCCGACACCGGTGGAGTAGATCGGGTTGCGAACCACGTCCGCGAGCCCTTTAACGCTATGCGGAACGCCAAGGCGTACCGGCATGTGGAAGATTTCCTCGGCCAACTCGACCGCGCCTTCCATTTTCGAGGTACCACCGGTCAGCACGATGCCAGCCGGGATCAAGTCTTCATAACCGCTGCGACGCAGTTCCGCCTGGATCAAGGTGAACAGCTCGTCGTAACGCGGCTCGACCACTTCGGCCAGCGCCTGACGCGACAGTTCACGCGGTGGACGATCGCCCACGCTTGGCACTTTGATGGTCTCGCCAGCGCCGGCCAACTTGGCCAACGCACAGGCGTAACGGATCTTGATTTCTTCGGCGTACTGCGTCGGCGTACGCAGGGCCATGGCGATATCGTTGGTGACCTGATCGCCAGCAATCGGGATCACTGCCGTATGGCGAATCGCACCTTCGGTGAAGATCGCGATATCCGTGGTGCCGCCGCCGATATCCACCAGACAAACGCCCAGTTCTTTCTCGTCGTCGGTCAAGACCGCGTATGCCGAGGCCAGTTGCTCAAGAATGATGTCGTCGACTTCCAGACCACAACGACGCACGCACTTCTCGATGTTCTGCGCGGCGTTCACTGCGCAAGTCACCACGTGTACCTTGGCTTCCAGACGAACGCCGGACATACCCAACGGCTCACGAACGCCTTCCTGGTTGTCGATCACGTAATCCTGCGGCAGCGTATGCAGCACGCGCTGATCGGCTGGAATCGCCACGGCCTGGGCAGCGTCGAGTACGCGCTCAAGGTCGGCCGAGCTGACTTCACGGTCGCGGATCGCGACGATGCCATGAGAGTTCAGGCTGCGAATGTGATTACCGGCCACACCGACGAATGCCGAGTGAATGCGGCAACCGGCCATCAGCTGCGCTTCTTCGACGGCGCGCTGAATCGACTGCACGGTCGATTCGATATTCACCACCACGCCCTTCTTCAGGCCGCGTGACGGATGAGTGCCGATACCGACGATTTCGAGCGTGCCATCAGCCGCGACTTCGCCTACCAGCGCCACCACCTTGGAGGTGCCAATATCCAATCCGACGATCATTTTGCCGCTTTGCACGTTTGCCATGGGTCCTGCCTCTTATCAATTCTTCGCGACGGCGGGTTTGTCCGTCGTTGGCGCTGTAGCCTGCTCACGCCAACCGACGGCAAGGCCGTTGTTGTAACGCAGGTCGACTCGCGCAATGTTCGTGATCTGCTCTTTAAGCGTTTTGTCGTAAATGACGATAAAGCGGCGCATTTTTTCGACCAGGTGATCACGGCCGAGCAACAACTCGATACCCGGACCTGAAGCGCCTGCTCCTGTGGTCAAAAACCAGCTGCCCCGCTCACGCAATTCCAGACGAGCGATGGAGAAGCCCAGCGGGCGCAACATCTGACTCAGGTTCTGGTATTGCTGCATCACCTGCTGTTGAGCCCGTTGAGGCCCGAACAACTGCGGAAGGTGTTCGTAGTTGGCCAGCTCACGCGGAGTGAATGCCTGGCCCTGGTTATTCAATAACGCCTCGTCGCCCCAGCGCGCCACAGGCAGTTGCTCTTCAAGGCGGATCACCACTTGATCAGGCCAGACGCGACGCACTTCGGCGTGGGCGATCCATGGCATCTGTTCAAGCTCGGTGCGCATCCCCGCCAGATCAATGGTGAAAAAACTGGTCGCGACGTACGGTGCGATGCGTTGCTGCACGGCCTGTTGGCTGATGTAGCTCAGATCGCCCTGCACGTTGATCCGTGAAATAGGACGGTCGGCGTACGGCAAAAGACGCTGTGCAGCTTCATACGTACCAAAGCCCAGCACCACCAGCAGCACAGGCCAGAAAAAAGCCTTCAGAAAGCCGAAGTTGGCCTTGGGCAGACGTAGCGACAACGGCTCCTTGGCGACCATTCGGCTTGCACCGCGTGGCACCGGCTTGCGGCCGGGGGCGGATTGCTGATGACGTAGCGTCGCGCCGTTCATGATCAACCTCGCGCCTGGACACTGTCGGCCAGGATCGCCAACACCAACTGTTTGAAATCAAGACCCGCGGCACGTGCGGCCATGGGCACCAGGCTGTGATCGGTCATGCCGGGGACGGTATTGACCTCCAGCAGCCAAAACTTGCCATCGGCGTCCTGCATGACATCGGTACGCGCCCAACCGGCGATACCAATGGCTTCGCATGCCCGCGCGGTCAGTGCCTTGAGCTCTTGTTCCTTTGTTTCGCCCAGCCCGCAAGGAATCCGATACTGAGTGTCGGAGGCCAGGTACTTGGCGTCGTAATCGTAAAAGCTGTGGGGCGTACCCAACCCGATGGGCGGCAACACCTGACCACGCAAAGAGGCGACGGTGAACTCCGGACCTTCAATCCATTGTTCGACCAACACTTGCGAATCGTAGGTACTGGCGGCGCTCCAGGCGGTGATCAGCTCATCGACGCTGTTCACCTTGGCCATACCAATACTGGAACCTTCATGAGCCGGTTTGACGATCAAAGGAAAACCCAGTTCCGTCGCGGCCGAAATACAATTTTGCTCGCTGCTCAACAGCGCATGACGCGGTGTCGGCAGGCCAAGGCTCTGCCAGACCTGCTTGGTCCGCAGCTTGTCCATTGCCAGCGCCGATGCCAGCACGCCGCTGCCGGTGTAGGGGATTTCCAGGCACTCCAGCAAGCCTTGCATAGTGCCGTCTTCGCCGCCGCGGCCGTGGAGGACGATGAACGCACGATCAATTTTTTCGCTGACCAGCTGTTGCAGGAAATCGTCGCCCACATCAATCCCGAACGCGTCCACGCCAGCACTCAGCAATGCGTCGAGCACCGCCTGACCGGACTTCAGGGACACCGCTCGCTCCGCGCTCTTGCCGCCAAACAGCACGGCAACACGACCGAAGTGCGTCGGTGCGAATGTCGAGAGCAGGGAGGATTGCAAGGCGGCTGTCATTTCAGCTTCCCTTCGTTAGGGGCAACTATGGCGCCAGCGAACAGTGGGCTTTTCAGCAATTGCGGCGCAAGACCGCCGATATCGCCGGCGCCCTGGCACAACAAGATATCGCCAGCACGCAGCAACGGCTTGACCAACGGCGCCAGCTCGACCCCGCGTTCGATGTAGATAGGGTCCAACTGGCCGCGCTGCCGAATGCTGTGGGCAAGCTGACGGCTGTCGGCGCCTGGAATCGGCTCTTCGCCCGCTGGATAAACTTCCATCAACAGCAAGACATTGGCGTCGCTCAGGACCTGTACGAAATCGTCGTAGAGATCACGGGTGCGGCTGTAGCGATGCGGTTGATAAACCATGACCAGGCGGCGATCCGGCCAGCCACCGCGTACAGCATTGATCACAGCAGCGACTTCGCGTGGATGATGGCCGTAGTCGTCAACCAGCATCACGTTGCCGCCTTCCACAGGCAGCTCGCCATACACCTGGAAACGTCGTCCCACGCCCTGGAAACCAGACAGCCCCTGAACGATGGCTTCGTCAGCAATGCCTTCGTCGGTCGCAATCGCGATGGTCGCCAACGAGTTGAGGACGTTGTGGTTACCCGGCATGTTCACCGACACATCCAGCGGCTCGCGGTCGCGCCGCAGCACGGTGAAGTGCGTGTGCATGCCGTCCTGGCGTACGTTGATCGCGCGCACATCGGCGGCTTCGTCAAAACCGTAGGTCAGGGTCGGACGCTTGACCAAAGGCAGGATGTCGCGCACCACCGGATCGTCGATGCACACCACGGCCAGACCGTAGAACGGCAGGTTGTGGAGGAACTCGACGAAGGTTTTCTTCAGTTTGTTGAAGTCGCCTTCGTAAGTCGCCATGTGATCGGCGTCAATGTTGGTGACGACCGCGACCAGAGGCTGCAGGTGCAGGAAGCTGGCATCGCTTTCGTCGGCCTCGGCGATCAGGTAACGACTGGTGCCGAGCTGAGCGTTTGTACCGGCAGCGTTGAGACGGCCACCGATGACGAACGTCGGGTCCAGGCCACCGGCGGCGAATACCGAGGCTATCAGGCTGGTGGTGGTGGTTTTACCGTGAGTACCGGCCACTGCGATGCCATGGCGATAGCGCATCAGCTCAGCCAGCATTTCAGCGCGCGGGACCACCGGAATGCGGCGTTCCAGAGCGGTCGCCACTTCCGGATTGGCGGTATTGACCGCACTGGACACCACCAGCACGTCGGCCGTCGCTGCGTTTTCGGCGCGGTGACCGATGAAGATCTTCGCGCCAAACGATTCGAGACGTTCGGTCACAGGCGAAGCTTTCAAGTCGGAACCCGATACTTCATAGCCCAGGTTCAGCAGCACCTCGGCAATCCCGCACATGCCCACGCCGCCGATACCGACGAAGTGGATGCGACGGATACGGCGCATTTCTGGCTGAGGTATAGCGCGCTGACTCTCAACCATGGGCCACCTCCAGGCAGACATCGACGACGGTGTTGGTGGCATCTGGCTTGGCCAATTGGCGAGCCGTAGCGGCCATGCGTTTGAGTTGTTCGGGTTGCATCAAAACCTCTTTCAGGCGAGCGGCCATTTCGGCGGCGCCAGTTGTCGCTTGCGGCATGATGAAGGCAGCGCCTTCGCCAGCCAGATATTCGGCGTTTCGGGACTGGTGATCGTCAATGGCATGGGGCAACGGCACCAGCAACGACGGCAGACCAGCGGCTGCCAGTTCACTGATGGTCAGGGCACCTGCGCGACACACCACCAGATCCGCCCAGCCGTAGGCTTGGGCCATATCTTTGATGAAGGGCGCCACTTGCGCCTCGACACCGGCCACGCGATAGCGCTCGGTGGTGATCTCATCGTGATTTTTGCCCGCCTGATGAAACACTTCAGGCCGTATTGCCGCAGGCACCAGCGCAAGCGCCTCCGGCAATAATTTATTCAGCGGTTCGGCGCCCAGGCTTCCGCCCAGCACCAACAAGCGCGGCTTGCGTCCGGCCAACGCCTGACGCGGGGTTTCGAAAAACAATTCGGCGCGTACCGGATTACCCGTAGTACGGCGCTTGGCCGATGCGGCGAAGGTCTGAGGGAAGGCTTCACACACGCGGCTGGCGAACGACGCCAGGCTGCGGTTAGCCGTACCCGCGACGGCGTTCTGCTCGTGAATGATCAACGGCACGCCCGCAAGTTTTGCCGCCAGACCGCCCGGGCCTGTGACATAACCGCCGAAACCGACCACGCACACCGGCTTCAATTCACGCACGATCTTGCGCGCCTGCATTAATGCCTTGAGCAACATGAATGGCGCCTTGAGCAGCGACAGACGACCCTTGCCGCGCAAACCCGTCACATTGATCAGGTGCAGCTTAAAGCCCGCCGCCGGGACCAATTCGTTTTCGATGCCGCGCGGCGTGCCGAGCCAATGCACGGCATAACCGCGCGCCTGAAACTCACGCGCACACGCCAACGCAGGGAACACATGCCCGCCCGTTCCGCCCGCCATGATCAGTACGTTATCGGCCATGGGGGGACTCCTCGGCGAAGTCGCTTTCGTTGAACTCGGCTTCTTCACTGCCCATGTTGTTGCGCGACTCCCATTCGATACGCAGCAACAGACCCAGGCTCGCGCAGCAAATGATCAGCGAACTGCCGCCGTAGCTAAGGAACGGTAAGGTCAGGCCTTTGGTTGGCAGCAAACCAACGTTCACCCCAATATTGATCAAGAACTGACCAATCCACAGGAATGCCAGGCCATAAGCGGTGTAAGCAGCAAAAAACTGCTTAGCGCGCTCGGCCCACATGCCGATGTACATCGCCCGGATACTAACGAACACAAACAGCGCCACGGTGGCCAGCGAGCCGACGACACCCAGCTCCTCTGCCAGGACCGAGAACACGAAGTCGGTGTGCGCTTCCGGCAGGTAGAACTGTTTCTGTACGCTGTTACCCAGACCGACGCCCAGCCATTCGCCACGACCGAAGGCAATCAGCGCCTGGGTCAATTGGTAGCCGGAGCCAAATTGATCGGACCATGGGTCGGTGAAGGTGATCAAACGCGCCATCCGATAAGGCTGCGCTTGCACCAGCACGAACACCGCGCCAACTGCCAGCGCCACCATCAGGGTGAAACGGAACAAACCTACGCCGCCCAGGAACAGCATCGCAGCGGCAGCGCCCATCATCACGACGGTGGCGCCGAAGTCAGGTTCCATTAGCAACAGCCCGGCCATGGGCAGCAACACGATGAACGGCTTGAAGAAACCCATCCAGCTTTCGCGGACTTCCTGCTGACGTCGAATCAGGTAGCCGGCAAGGAAGATCACCACAAAGACCTTGGCGATTTCCGACGGCTGCACGTTGAACATGCCGAAACCGATCCAGCGCATAGAGCCGTTGACCTCTCGCCCCACCCCCGGCACCAGCACCAGCACCAACAAGCCAAATGCGCCGATCAGCATCAGCCAGCCCAGTCGTTGCCAGGTGGAAACCGGAATCATCATCGTCACGCCACAGGCCCCCAGGCCCAGGACCAGATAGACCAAGTGGCGGGTCATCATGGCCAGCGTATTGCCAGACTGTGCGGCGGCCACTTCCGACGAGGCAGACGTGATCATCACCAGGCCAAGGCCCAGCAGCGCCAGGCAACCGGCGAGCATCGGGAAGTCCACATCGATGCCACGACCGCTGATGATTGGCGACGGATAAGGCTTGATCACCCCAAATATCATGACAAGTCCCTCACGGCCTGGGCGAAGACGCGACCGCGCTCTTCGAAATTCTTGAACATATCCAGGCTTGCGCAGGCGGGCGACAGCAACACGGCGTCCCCCGACTGAGCCCATTGGGCAGCACGTTGCACAGCTTCTTCCAACGTTTTAACGCGTATCAATGGCACGCAATCGCCAAAGGTCGTGGCCAACAGTTCAGCGTCGCGACCGAGCAGGATGACAACGCGGCAATGCGCTGCAACCGGCGCTTTCAAGGCGTTGAAATCGGCGCCCTTGCCGTCGCCACCGGCGATCAGCACCAGCTTGCCAGCGATGTCCGCCCCCAGCCCTTCGACGGCAGCCAGTGCGGCGCCCACGTTGGTGGCTTTGGAGTCGTCGTAATAATTCACGCCTTCGCGTTCACGCAGCCACTGACAGCGATGGACCAGCCCGGCGAACGTGCGCAGGCTCGACAGCATGGCGTCAAATGGCAAACCGACGGCGTGCCCAAGGGCCAGCGCGGCCAGCGCATTGGATTGGTTATGCGCGCCACGGATTTTCAGCTCGCGAACCGGCATCAGGTTGTCGAACTGGAACGCCAGGTATTTCTCGCCGTTTTCTTCTCGCAGACCGAAGCCGTTCATGTCTGGTGGGTTCAGACCGAAGGTCCACACAGGCACACCTTCGCCGATCAATGGTCGGGAAAGCGCGTCCTGCCGATTGACCACCACCTGCCGGGCGCCACGGAAGATCCGGTGCTTGGCCAAGTGATAGGCCGGCAGACCGCTATAACGGTCCATGTGGTCTTCACTGATGTTCAACACCGTGGCCACTTCAGCGCCGAGTTGATCGGTGGTTTCCAGCTGAAAGCTCGACAGCTCCATGACGTACAGCTCGACGTCGTCGCTGAGTAAGTCCAGCGCCGGCGTACCCAGGTTGCCGCCGACCGCCACACGCTTGCCTGCGGCCAGGGCCATCTCGCCAACCAATGTGGTAACGGTGCTTTTTGCGTTGGAACCGCTGATTGCGACGATTGGCGCTTTCGCGTTGCGCGCGAACAGCTCGATATCACCGGACAGCTTGACCCCACGCATTGCAGCCTGTTGCAGCGCTGGCGTCGCCAAGGCGAGACCGGGGCTGACGTACAGTTCGTCGGCGCGGCAGAGGAATTCGACGTCCAGCTCGCCACAACGCACTTCCACCTGCGGATAGTCACGACGCAAAGTCGCCAGTTCCGGCGGATTCTCCCGCGTATCGGCCACAGCAAACGACACGCCCCGGTTCGCCAGGAAGCGAACCAGGGACATGCCGCTCTTGCCGAGGCCGACAACGATGCGGAAGTGGTCAGAAGCGATCAATGACACTCGTTCTACCTCAGTTTCAGCGTGGCAAGGCCGATCAGCACGAGAATCACGGTGATGATCCAGAAACGGACGATCACACGCGGCTCGGGCCAGCCCTTGAGTTCAAAATGGTGGTGGATCGGCGCCATGCGAAAAACGCGGCGGCCGGTCAACTTAAACGATGCAACCTGAATGACGACTGACAGGGTTTCCATCACGAACACCCCGCCCATGATGAACAGCACGATCTCCTGACGCACAACCACAGCGATAGTGCCCAAGGCCGCGCCCAGCGCCAGCGCACCGACGTCTCCCATGAAGACTTGCGCCGGATAGGTGTTGAACCAGAGAAAGCCCAGGCCTGCACCGATCAGCGCCCCACAGAACACGATCAACTCGCCAGCGCCCGGTACGTAAGGGATCAGCAGGTATTCAGCGAATTTCACGTTACCAGACAGGTAACAGAAGATGCCCAGCGCCCCGCCCACCATCACCGTCGGCAGAATCGCCAGGCCGTCGAGGCCATCGGTCAGGTTGACTGCGTTGCTGGAGCCGACGATGACGAAATAGGTCAGGACCACAAAGCCCACGCCCAACGCGATGCTGAAGTCCTTGAACATCGGAATCAGCAGCGTGGTCTCGACAGGGTTCTGTGCCGTCATATAAAGGAAGATTGCGGCGCCGAGACCAAACACCGATTGCCAGAAATACTTCCAGCGACTTGGCAGCCCCTTGGAGTTTTTCTCGATCACCTTGCGGTAGTCATCGACCCAGCCGATACCGCCGAACAGCAGGGTCACGACCATTACCACCCATACATAGCGGTTGGAAAGGTCAGCCCACAACAGGGTACTGATGGTGATGGCAGACAAAATCAGCGCGCCGCCCATGGTCGGCGTACCAGATTTGGACAGGTGCGATTGCGGACCATCGTTACGAACGGATTGACCGATTTGCTTGTTCTGCAAGGCACGGATCATCCACGGCCCCAGGCACAGTGACAGCGACAATGCAGTGAGCACGCCGAGAATCCCGCGCAGAGTCAGGTACTGGAAGACCGCGAAGCCCTTGTAGAATTGTTGCAGATACTCGGCCAGCAACAGCAGCATTAGTGTTTCTCCAGCATGGTTGCACACAAAGCAGCCACGACGTTTTCCATCGCGGCACTGCGTGAACCTTTGATCAAAATAGTGGTGTTCTTGTCCTGCTCGGCACCAAGTGCTGCGATCAGGTCTGCCTGAGTGGCAAAATGGCGGGCATCCTGCCCGAAAGCCTTCGTTGCATGGGCCATCAATGGACCAACGGCATACAAGGCATCGACTTTACCGGCGGCATATTCGCCGACCTCACGATGGCCCTGCTCCGCCCAGTCGCCCAGTTCGCCGATATCGCCCAGTACCAGCACTTTGCGCCCGGTAAAGCTGGTGAGAATGTCTACTGCGGCGGCAACCGATGTCGGGTTTGCATTGTAGGTGTCATCGATGACGCGCAAACCGTTGGTCGCCAACTGCGCCACAGTGCGGCCTTTTACCGGCTGCACGTTGCTCAAACCGGTAACGATGCCTTGCAGCGACACGCCCAACGCGTGGGCAGCAGCAGCGGCGGCCATTGCATTGGTAACATTGTGTGCGCCAAGCAAATTCAGTTGGACCGACGCAGAACCCATCGGCCCATTGAGCGTGAATGCGGGGCAACCGCGAGCGTCAATCCCCAGATCGCTGGCGTACAGGTCAGCGGCTGGGTTCTTCATGGAAAAACTCAGCACCTTGCGATCACCTGCGCGTGTACGCCAGATGTCGAATGCCTTGTCGTCAAGATTGAGCACCGCAGTGCCGAACGCATCCAAGCCGTCGATAATCTCGCCCTTGGCCTGGACAATTTTTTCCGGACCGCCGAACTCGCCAACATGGGCGGTCCCGGCATTGGTAATCACGCAGACGTGAGGCTTGGTCAGGCTGACGGTGAAGGCGATTTCACCGATGCGCGAGGCGCCCAGCTCTATCACGGCGGCGTCATATTCCGACGTCAACGACAACAGTGTCAGCGGCACGCCCAGCTCATTATTGAGGTTGCCGCGCGTGGCCAACACCGGTCCACGTGTGTGCAGGATGCTCGCGAGCATCTCCTTGACAGTGGTTTTGCCGCTGGAGCCAGTAATGGCCGCCACCGGTTTGTCGATGAACGCATTGCGGTTCAGCGCGCCCAGTTGCGCGAGTGCCTGGCGGGTATCGGCCACCACCAGTTGCGGTAAATGTGAGCCTTTGATCTCGCGCTCGACCAACGCACCCACAGCACCTTTGTCCGCGACCTGATCCAGATAATCGTGGCCGTCGAAACGCGGACCTGTGAGCGCGACGAACAAGTCGCCAGCATCGACGCCACGGCTATCAATGCTCACGGCATCAAACGCGGTGTCTTCACCGACGATGCGCGCATTCAGTGGACCGACCAGTTCGCTGAACAACATAGGCTTAAGCATGCGCGGCCTCCCATGTATTCAGGGCCTTGGCCGCTTCTTCCAGATCGGAGAACGGATGGCGCTTGCCATTGATCTCTTGGTAATCCTCGTGACCCTTACCGGCAAGCACGATGACATCGCGCGCATCGGCATTAGCGATCAATTGCGCGATGGCCGTGCCGCGACCGGCCACGAAGGTGACGTTATCGGCAGCTACAAAACCTGCACGGATATCGTCGAAGATGCGCGTCGGGTTTTCAGTTCTTGGGTTGTCGTCAGTGACCAACACTTTGTCCGCCAGGCGCTCGACAACTTCGGCCATCAATGGCCGCTTGCCACGATCACGATCACCCCCGCAGCCGAACAGGCAGAGCAATTGGCCTTGGGCGTGTGGACGCAGTGCCGAGAGCACTTTCTCCAGGGCGTCCGGCGTGTGAGCGTAATCGACCACCACCAGCGGACGATCGCCCCCTCCCAAACGCTGCATCCGGCCAATTGGGCCTTCAAGGTTTGGCAGCACGTTGAGAATTTCGTCCAGCGGGTAATCCAGCCCCATCAGCGCGCCGATTGCCGCCAGTACGTTGCTCAGATTGAAGCGGCCCAGCAAGCTGCTGCGCAGGACATGCTCACCCTGCGGCGTGACCAACGTGGCGAGTACGCCGTTGTCATCGAAATGCGCCTCGCGGCAATACAGGTAGGCGCTGGAATCTTCTTGGCTGTAGGTAATCAGCCGCGATGGCTGATTGTGTGCGGCCAGTTCACGACCAAAGTCGTCATCCAGATTGATCACTCGGCAGCGCAGGTCATTCCAGGCGAACAGCTTGGCCTTGGCCGCGCCGTATGCTTGCATGGTGCCATGGTAATCGAGGTGATCGCGGGACAAGTTAGTGAACACCGCGACATCAAACGCCAACGCGGTCACACGGCCCTGATCCAGACCATGGGAAGAAACCTCCATGGCAATCGCCTTGGCGCCGGCCTTTCTCAGATCAGTCAGCGTCGCCTGCACGGAAATAGGATCCGGCGTAGTGTGGATTCCGCTTTTTAACGCCCCGTAGAAACCGTTGCCCAGCGTGCCAATAATGCCGCAGTGCTGGCCCAATTGATCGAGCGCTTGCGCGATCAGCTGTGTCACGCTGGTTTTGCCATTGGTGCCGGTGACGCCCACCAGATTCAGGCTGCGCGTCGGGTCGCCGTAGAAGCGCCCAGCAATATCGGACAACTGCGCAGCCAATCCCTTGACCGGAATCAGCGGCACATCGGTGATCGGTAATACTTTCGCGCCTTCGGCTTCGTAGGCTACGGCAGCAGCACCCTGCGCAATGGCGTCGGCAATATGGTCGCGGCCATCGACTTTAAGGCCGGCAATAGCCAGGAACAAATCGCCCGGCCGGACTTTGCGGCTGTCCAGCGTCAATTCCCGAATCAGTAGATCGCGGCCGCTGTAGGCGAAAATCTTGCTCAAGTTAAAGGACATCAGCCACGCCCTCCCTTGACTGGAACGGCAACGGGTGTGGCACTGGCCTGCTCTGGCGGAATGGGGGCAAGGTTGTCAGGGCGCACGTTCATCAACCGCAGCGTGCCGGACATGACTTTGCTGAACACCGGCGCGGACACCAAACCGCCGAAGTAACCGCCCTTGCTTGGCTCGTCGATTACCACCACCACCGCATAGCGCGGGTTGCTCATCGGGCCGAAGCCTGCAAACAGGGAGCGGTAGGAGTTCTCGGCATAGCCCTTGGTGCCCACCGACGTCTTACGCGCCGTGCCGCTCTTGCCTGCAACGTGATAGGACGGGACCCGCGCACGATAAACACCGCGCGGGTCTTCAATGACTTGCTGCAACATGCCCTGCAGGGTTTTTGCGGTCGCTTCCGGGATGGCTTGAGTCGATGTCGAGGGGGTGTCGGTTTTCAGGATCGTCAGCGGAACCAGCTTGCCGTTATTGGCCAGCGCGGAATAGGCGTGAACCAGCTGCAAAGCCGTTACCGACAAACCATAGCCGTAGGACAGCGTGGCTGTTTCAGCCTTACGCCATTCGCGGTAGTTCGGCAGGTTGCCAACGCGCTCCCCTGGAAAACCAAGGCCGGTGTACTGCCCTAGGCCGACGCGCTGCATGGCACGGAAAATCGCTTCGCCGCCAACGTCGAACGCCACTTTGCTCATGCCGACGTTACTGGAGTTGATCAAAATACCAGTCAAATCGAGAATCGGGCCTTCGGTTTTGGTCACGTCGCGGATGGTGTATTTACCAATCTGCAACGTGCCCGGATACACCTCGACCTTGTCGCTGGGTTTCCAGCGACCGCTGTCCAGCGCCGCTGTCATCGAGATCGGCTTCATCGTCGAGCCTGGCTCGAACACGTCGATGATCGCGCGGTTACGCATTGCCGCTGGCACCATGGTGCGACGGTTGTTCGGGTTGTAGGTCGGCTGATTGACCATCGCCAGGACTTCGCCGGTCTTCACGTCCATGATCACTAGGCTACCGGCCTTGGCGTCGTTTTCCTGAATCGCGTTACGCAGCTCGCGAGTGGCCAAATATTGCAGGCGCAGATCAATAGACAAAGCCAAGGTCTTTCCGGCCTTGGCGTTTTTAGTGACCTGGAGATCTTTGATCACCCTGCCTCGACGATCCTTGATCACTTGCCGTTTGCCGGGCACCCCGGCAAGCCAATCGTCGTAGGCCAGTTCGACGCCTTCGCGCCCGTGGTCATCGAGGTCGGTGAACCCGACCATGTGAGCGGTGACATCGCCAGCCGGATAGAAACGCCGGAACTCCTCCTTGGCATAGACACCAGGAACTTTCAGGTCGACAACGGCTTGCCCCTGCTCCGGCGTCAGCCCCCGGACCAGATAGATGAATTCTTTGCTGGCTTGTTGATCGAGGCGTTCGGTCAATGCTTTCGGATCTTGACCAAGAGCGGCAGCCAACAGCCCCCACTTGCTCTTGTCCACCTGCATTTCCGTCGGGTTCGCCCAAATTGTGGCGACAGGCGTACTGACCGCCAATGGTTCGCCATTGCGATCAGTGACCAAACCACGGTGCGCAGGAATCGAAATAGTACGCAAGCTGCGGGCATCGCCTTGCTCGATCAGAAACCGGTGATCGATGACTTGCAGGTCGATGATGCGATAGCAAATTGCAAGCACCATGACGGTCAGTAGCCCGACCACCACGCGAAACCGCCAAGGGTAAAGTGCCCCGTCAAGTTTCATCATGGCGACACCATTCGAATGTTGGCGGCGTCAGGAATGCGCATCTTCAGTTGTTCGGTGGCCAAGGCTTCGATGCGGCTGTGGGCGGTCCAGGTGCTCTGCTCAAGAATCAGACGTCCCCACTCGGCTTGCGCTTTGTCGCGCACGCTGAGTTCGTTGTACAGCGAGTTGAGCAACTGACGGTTCCAGTGCGCACTGTAGGAAACGCCGATTGCCGAAATCAGCACAGCAATAAACAGCAGCAGCATGAAAAAGCTGCCGCCCGGCAAAGGCTTGAGGAAAACGCGGCTCATCGCAGCTTCTCCGCAACACGCATGACGGCGCTGCGAGAACGAGGATTGGCCTTGGTTTCGGCGTCTGAGGCGAATTGTGCTTTGCCGATCAGTTTGAACTTCGGCTCGAATGCTTGATGGCGAATGGGCAAATTGCGCGGCATGTTGTCTGCCTCGCCTTTGACCAGTTTGCGCATGAACTGTTTGACGATGCGGTCTTCCAGGGAATGGAAACTGATCACGACCAGGCGGCCGCCCACTTCCAAGGCTGCCAGCGCGGCCTCAAGGCCCGCTTCAAGATCACCCAGTTCGTTGTTGACGTGGATACGCAACCCTTGAAACGCGCGGGTTGCCGGGTTCTTGCCTTTTTCCCAGGCGGGATTGGCGACCTTGAGGACTTCGGCGAGATCGCCAGTACGCTCGAACGGTTGGGTTTCACGCCGGGCGACGACTGCGCCTGCCATACGACGGGCGAAACGCTCCTCACCGTACTCTTTGAACACGCGGGCAATTTCTTCTGCTGGCGCGGTGTTGACAAACTCGGCAGCACTGACCCCACGGGAGGGGTCCATGCGCATGTCCAGCGGGCCATCGTTCATGAAACTGAAGCCGCGCTCAGGGTCGTCCAATTGCGGTGAAGAAACGCCCAAGTCCAACAGAATACCGCTGACCTTGCCCGCCAACCCTTGGTTTTGAGCCTCTTCGCCCAATTCGGCAAAGCTGCGCTGCACAATGACAAAGCGGCCATCTTCGGCCGCCAGCGCTTGCCCTGTGGCAATCGCTTGAGGATCTTTATCGAATCCGAGAAGCCGGCCATCCGGCCCGAGGTTTTGCAGGATCAGTCGACTGTGCCCACCACGCCCAAATGTGCCATCCAGATAGCAGCCATCAGCGCGCACCGCGAGAGCCTCGACGGCTTCTTCGAGCAGTACGGTGATGTGGGTAAAGCCGCTATTCATAGTCACAAGATCAAATCACGCAGTTCATCAGGCATCGCGCCCGGTTTTTGAATGGCCGCAAGGTCCGCATCAGCAAGCGCGTTCCAGGCGTCCTCGTCCCACAATTGAAACTTATTGAGCTGGCCAACCAACATCACGCGCTTGTCCAACTTGGCGTAATCGCGCAAACGTGGCGGCACCAGAAAACGCCCACTGCCATCGAGTTCCAGATCCACTGCATTGCCAATCAACAAACGTTGCAAACGACGGTTTTCCTCACGGAATGTCGCAAGCTCACGCAATTTCGCTTCGATCAGTTCCCATTCAGGAAGCGGATAGATGCAAAGGCATGGGTCAACGGTGTCGATTGTCACAATTAACTGGCCGGCGCTACGCGAATCCAACTCGTCACGGTACCGACTCGGCATAGCGAGACGGCCCTTTGCATCGAGATTGATTGCGTTGGCACCACGAAACACAGGCGCATTCTCCAAATATTAGCTTTTTGCGTTCAAAAAACCCACTTCACGCCACTTTCTGCCACTTATGCACACTATAGGAATGCGGCCGCCACACCGTCAAGGAGCGGTCCTAAGGAAAATCCTTACAGAACGGAGATTTAGGTGGGGTGACGCAGGCGGCTTAAGAAATTTCGGATAGTTCTGACAGACAAATCCGAGCAGCCTCAAAAACTTGAGGGCCGAACTTAAAGTAATTTATGAAGCTTAAGATCTTTTTGGTATTACGAAGGGAGTTCTGCGATACAAAAAGCGAGGAGGGAAAAGGTGGAGAGTCGATCTGTAAGCCGGGTTCTGTCGAGGACAGTCATTCCTCTACGATGGCCATCACTGGACATCTTTAGCAACCTACCCGGTTCCAGCGCGGGCCACGCCTTGGAACCCTATTTGGTCTTGCTCCGAGTGGGGTTTACCTAGCCACGAACTGTTGCCAGACGTGCGGTGCGCTCTTACCGCACCTTTTCACCCTTACCGGCACCGAAATGCTTAGGCGGTTATTTTCTGTGGCACTTTCCGTAGGCTCACGCCCCCCAGGCGTTACCTGGCACTCCGCCCTATGGAGCCCGGACTTTCCTCCCCCCCCTGTTGCGGAACAACAGAAGGCAGCGACTGTCCAATCGACTCTCCGCCGCCAAGGTTAAAGGCACGCAACCCCAAGAACAAGCTTTAATCGCCCCGTCGCCCTTTTAAGTGTCGAGCCGAGTGCCGCGCGTTACTCATCCTTTTGCTTATCCAGCGCCACTTGATAAAGCAAATTCTTGCGCACACCTGTGATCTCTGCAGCCAATGCGGCGGCGCGTTTGAGGGGCATTTCCTCCAGCAACAAATCCAGCACTCGGCGTGCCTCGGTGCCAATCACATCACTGCCTTCAGGTTCGGTCCAGCCCGCCACCAAGACAACGCATTCGCCCCGCTGCTGATTGCTGTCACCCTCTACAAAAGCCCGCAGTTCAGCCAATGGCAGGCCTTTGAGCGTTTCGAACGTTTTAGTCAGTTCACGCCCTAATACGGCCGGGCGCTCAGCACCGAAAACCTGTTCGAGATCCTGCAGGCATTCAAGGATGCGATGAGGCGCTTCGTAAAAAATCAGCGTACGGGGCTCTTCTTTGAGCAGTTCGAGCCGAGCTCTGCGCCCCACCGCCTTGGCCGGCAGAAAGCCCTCGAAGATAAAGCGGTCGGACGGCAGACCCGCAGCCGACAACGCTGCGATCAACGCACAAGCGCCAGGTACCGGGACGACTTGAATTCCAGCGGCGCGGGCCTGACGCACCAGGTGATAACCAGGATCGGAAATCAATGGCGTACCCGCATCAGAAATCAGCGCGATGCTGTCGCCGGCCAGCAACCTTGTGATGAAACGGCTACCTTCTTCGCGCTCATTATGCTCATGGCACGCAGCCAAAGGTGTCGCGATGCCAAAATGTTGCATCAACCTTAATGAGTGCCGGGTATCTTCGGCGGCGATCAACGCCACCTCACGCAGCACTTTCAACGCGCGCACACTCATGTCGTCCAGGTTGCCAATCGGCGTCGCTACTACATAAAGCGACCCGGCAGTGGAATTCAAAGCACCCGGAGCAGTCAAAGCGCACACCTCATGTTCAGTAAAAGCCCGCATTGTACAGCGTAAGAGCGCTTCAAGCGGGTGACAGGTACAGGGAGAGTGAAATGAACGGACGCATTGATTCAAACCCTCAATACGGTACAACCCGGTGGCTACAACCCGAGGCATGTGACGATATTGGGCCCCGACATGATCAATATCAGCGCTTTAACGCCACCAACGTCGCGCCCCGGCCAGTGCTTGGGTACAATTCCCCGCTAATTTGCTCGAGTATCAGGAACATACACATGATCGCTTGCCTGCGGCTGTTCTCTGCCCTCTGCCTGGCTGCCTTGTTGGCGGCTTGCGCCAGCTCGCCCTCCTCCAGCCTTGGTGAACTTCCACGCACCCCGGACGCCAGCATCGAGCAACTGCTCGAACAAGCCGCTGCCGCCAAGTCCCCCGACAAAGCCGCACTGCTCAGATTGACCGCAGCCGACCAGGCCAATCGGCAAAATGATCCAGGCCGTGCCGCCAGTATTCTTGAACAGGTGCAGATGGACCAGCTCAAGCCGGGCCAACAAATCTACGCCAACACACTGTCCGCTGAACTTGCCCTGGGCCGCAGCCAGCCGAAAGCTGCGCTGACAGCACTTAATCACCCGAGCATGCAGCACCTGGATGAGATGCCGGTCGACTTGCAGATTCGCACGCATACCGTTCGCGCCAAAGCGCTGGAAGCTGATAGCCAAGCCTTTGCCGCCGCCAGCGAACGCGTCTATATGTCGCCGCTGCTTAAAGGTGCCGATGCGAGCGCCAACAACGATGCTATCTGGGCATTGATCGCTGCGCTGCCGCCAGAACAACTGCAAAGCGCCACCCCTGATGTCATGGGCGGTTGGTTGAGTCTGGCCCGGGCTGTCAAAGGCGCAGGAACACTGGAACAACAACAGGCCGCCATCGACACCTGGAAAGCACAAAACCCACAGCACCCTGCAGCACTTCAATTACCGACCACATTGGCGCAACTGCGTGAGCTGAAAAGCGAACCACTGACCAAAATCGCTCTGCTGCTGCCGCAAGATGGCGCGCTGGCTTCGGTTGCCCGCGCATTGCGTGACGGCTTCATGGCCGCGCATTACCAGGCCCAACAAGCCGGTCAAAAACCACCAGCGATCGAAGTGTTCGACAGCTCGCGCGTGACCTCCATGGACGCGTTCTATCAACAAGCCAAAGCCGCCGGCGTGCAATTGGTGGTGGGTCCGCTGGAAAAACCCTTGGTCAAACAGCTCAGCAGCCGTGAGCAACTGCCCATCACTACGCTGGCGCTGAACTACAGCGATAGCAACGTCGAAGGCCCACCGCAGTTGTTCCAGTTCGGCCTTGCCGCTGAAGACGAAGCCCGCGAAGTCGCACGACGCGCCTGGGCTGACGGCAAGCGCAGCGCAGTAGCCATGGTGCCGAAAGGCGAATGGGGCGACCGTGTGCTGGATGCCTTCCGCCAAAGCTGGCAAGCCAAGGGCGGCACCTTGCTGGGTGTAGAGCGCGTCGATCAACCGGTCGCCCTCGCTCAGCAGATCGCAGAACTGTTCCAGTTGCGCAACAGCGAAGGTCGCGCTCAACGCCTGCAAAGCACCACCGGCGCTAATGTTGCTGCACAGCCGACACGCCGTCAGGATGTCGACTTCATGTTCCTCGCCGCAACGCCTCAACAGGCTCAGCAGATCAAACCCACTATGGTCTTCCAGTATGCGGGCGACGTTCCGGTGTACGCGACTTCGCACCTGTTCACCAACAGCGGCGACCAAGCGCAATACAACGACCTCAATGGCGTGCGTTTTTGCGAAACCCCTTGGTTGTTGAATGCAACCGACCCGTTGCGCCAACAAGTTACAGCGCAGTGGCCACAGGCCGGTGGCAGCCTGGGACGCCTGTATGCAATGGGCATCGACGCGTATCGCCTGGCGCCTCGCCTGAGCCAATTGAAAACCCTGCCTGAGAGCCGTATCGACGGTTTGTCTGGCAGTCTGGCCATTGGCCCGACTCAACGCATCGAGCGCCAATTGCCTTGGGCCGAATTCGTCGACGGCAAGATCCAGCGCCTACCGGACACAGCACCTTGATGCAAAGCGGTACACAGCAACAGGCCGGGCGGCAGGCTGAAGCCTACGCCCTGCAACACCTGCAACAGCACGGCTTAACCCTGATTACGCAAAACTGGTCATGCCGTCGCGGCGAGCTCGATCTGGTCATGCTCGACGGCGATACAGTAGTATTCGTCGAAGTTCGCTATCGTCGCCATGCCGGATGGGGTGGAGCATTGGAAAGCGTTGATTACCGCAAGCAGGAAAAGCTCACACTGGCCGCCCAGTCGTTCCTGCAAAAAGAATCGCAATGGGCCAACTCTTCCTGCAGATTCGATGTCGTCGCGATCAACGGTGATCCCGGCTCGGAACCTCCATTGAACTGGCTGAAGAATGCGTTTGATACATGATCTATGTCTCAACTCCAATGCACAGCCTGTCGATACGCTTGAAAGAAATAACCAGAATCAAATTTGCTCTTTGCCTTGCGGGCCGCACAACTTGGGCCAGCCGCCCTTATTAAGGTTTACATAGATGGACATGCAATCCCGAATTCGCCAGCTTTTCCAGGCCAGCATCGACACCAAGCAACAGGCGATGGACGTTCTTGCACCGCACATCGAACAGGCCAGCCAAGTGATGGTCAACGCCTTGCTCAACGAAGGCAAAATGCTTTCCTGCGGAAATGGCGGCTCGGCTGGCGACGCTCAACACTTTTCGTCCGAGCTGCTCAATCGCTTTGAACGCGAACGCCCGAGCCTACCGGCCATCGCTCTGACGACTGACACCTCGACGATTACCTCGATCGCCAACGATTACAGCTATAACGAGGTGTTCTCCAAACAGATTCGCGCGCTGGGCCAGCCCGGCGACGTGTTGCTGGCGATTTCCACCAGCGGCAATTCCGCCAACATTGTTCAGGCCATCCAGGCTGCACATGATCGGGAAATGATCGTCGTCGCCCTGACCGGGCGCGACGGCGGCGACATGGCGTCACTGTTGTTGCCTGAAGACGTGGAAATCCGCGTCCCAGCCAAAGTCACCGCACGCATCCAGGAAGTCCACCTGCTGGCGATCCACTGCCTTTGCGACTTGATCGACAGCCAACTGTTCGGGAGTGAAGAATGATTTCTAAACGTCTTAGCCTATTGGCCCTGACGCTGTGCCTGGGCATCAGCGGCTGCAGCTCGGTGATCAACGCAAGCCGGGAAAAACCGATTGATGATGATCGGGGTACGCGTACCTTTGGCAGCAAGATCGATGACTCGCTGATCGAAACCAAAGTGGCGGTCAACATCGCCAAGGCAAGCCCCGATCTGGATGACAACTCGCACATTGTCGTGACCAGCTTCAACGGTATCGTGCTACTGGCCGGGCAAACCCCACGCGCCGACCTCAAGCAATTGGCCGAACAGACCGCCGCCGCCGTACAGAAGGTGAAAAAGGTCAACAACGAGCTGCAAGTGATTCAGCCCTCGTCACTGCTGGCGCGTAACAACGACGCCTGGCTGACCACCAAGATCAAGACCGAGATGCTCACCGACAGCGCCATCCCCGGCTCGCGCATCAAGGTCGTGACCGAGAACGGCATCGTCTACATGCTCGGTCTGCTCACCCAGCAGGAGGCGGCCCGCGCCACCAACCTGGTGCAAGGTGTCAGCGGCGTGCAGAAGATCGTAAAGCTGTTTGAGTACATCGACTGAGCCAGACGTGTAACAACGCGTCGAGTGTTAATGCCCAACAGGCTCGGCGACTACGTCAGCGATACCTGAACTGCCCGTCCTGATGGGCAGTTTCGTCATGATCCCAAACATTGTCCCGCTGCAATCCAGGTGATCGCAGCGACCAATAAGAGGTTCGTCGAATGAGTAAAGCATCCTATATTCCGCCAAAGGTCTGGCAATACGAGGCGCCTTCTGGTGGAGAGTTCGCCAGTATCAACCGGCCCACTGCCGGAGCGACCCATGACAAGGTGTTACCTGTTGGCAAACACCCCTTGCAGCTCTATTCATTGGCCACACCCAATGGCGTGAAGGTCACCATTTTGCTTGAGGAGCTGCTGGCGCTCGGGCAGACCGACGCTGAGTACGATGCTTGGCTCATCCGCATCACAGAGGGCGATCAGTTCTCAAGCGGGTTTGTCGAGGTCAACCCCAACTCGAAGATCCCCGCCCTGATGGACCACAGCGTAAAGCCGGCCATCCGAGTGTTCGAATCCGGCTCGATCCTGCTTTACCTGGCGGAAAAGTTCGGCCACTTCCTACCCACCGATCTGGCTGGGCGCACGGAAACCCTAAATTGGCTTTTCTGGCAAATGGGCGCAGCACCTTATCTGGGCGGCGGCTTCGGACACTTCTACGCCTATGCGCCGGAGAAACTCGAATACCCGATCAATCGCTTCACCATGGAAGCGAAGCGCCAACTGGATGTCCTCGACCGTCGCCTTGGTGAGAGCCCCTACTTGGCGGGTGACAGTTACACCATTGCTGATATTGCAGTCTGGCCCTGGTACGGGCAGTTGGTCCGGGGCAATCTGTACTCGGCTGCGCAGTTCCTTGGCGCACAGCAATACACCCACGTGCAGCGCTGGGCGGAGCAGATCGCCAACCGACCTGCGGTCATCCGTGGGCAACGGGTCAACCGAATCTGGGGTGATGAGGCGAGCCAAGTGCCGGAGCGGCATCAGGCAGCAGATCTGGGCTGAAAACCATACTGGTTGCTGCCCACCAGACGCAGCGCGATCCGTTGAACGAGAATGAACCGAACATCCGGTCCAAAAGTGTCTAGTCCTGAAATAGGTTTACACCTGTTTCATCCCAACGCCCGATGCACCGCATCGGGCGTTTTGTATTTCAAAGACAGGTGCGGTCGCTCGCCGTTGTAGATCGAGACCGACTCACCCACCATCTTCTTCGCCTGT
>NZ_DASWOT010000191.1:0-82935 GCF_036404235.1 Pseudomonas sp. | reverse complement strand
TGAAATTCCTCTACAACCGCCAGCCCATCGCTATCGTTGGCGAGGACAAGGTCGAAGGCGTCAAAGTGGTCGAGACCCGTCTCGGCGAGCCCGACGCACGTGGCCGTCGCAGCCCTGAACCGATTCCTGGCTCCGAAGAGATCATCCCGGCTGATGCGGTGGTCATCGCTTTCGGTTTCCGTCCAAGCCCGGCGCCCTGGTTTGAGCAGTTCAGTATCCAGACCGACAGCCAGGGTCGCGTCGTCGCCCCGGAACAAGGCCAGTTCAAGCACCAGACCAGCAACCCGAAAATCTTCGCCGGCGGCGACATGGTGCGCGGCTCTGACCTGGTAGTGACGGCCATCTTCGAAGGCCGAAATGCCGCTGAGGGGATTCTGGATTATCTCGAGGTCTGATCTATAGAGCTCTGTAGGAGCGAATTTATTCGCGAGGCGATGTGGCGTGTGACGACGAAATTCAAGCCGAAACCGCCTCGCGAATAAATTCACTCCTACAGATTTGGTTGCAGCCACTTCCTGCGACAAATCGCCCCGATAGATAAAAGGTACGGTACTTACCGTGCCTTTTGCGTTGGTGTCTGAGAAAATGCCCGCACTTTTTTTCCGGATGCTGCCATGACTGCCCTGAAGAACGACCGTTTCCTGCGTGCCCTGCAAAAGCAACCCGTTGACGTCACGCCTGTTTGGATGATGCGTCAGGCTGGTCGCTACCTGCCAGAGTACCGCGCCAGCCGTGCCAAGGCGGGAGACTTCATGAGCCTGTGCATGAATCCGGAGTTCGCCTGCGAAGTCACCTTGCAGCCGCTTGAGCGCTATCCGCTGGACGCTGCCATTCTGTTCTCCGACATTCTCACCGTTCCCGATGCGATGGGCCTGGGCCTGTATTTTGAAACCGGCGAAGGTCCGCGCTTCAAGAAAACCGTCAGCACCCTGGCCGACGTCCAGGCGCTGCCGATCCCTGATGCGCAGAAAGACCTTGGTTATGTGATGGATGCGGTCAGTACCATCCGCCGCGAACTCAATGGGCGCGTGCCGCTGATCGGCTTCTCCGGCAGCCCCTGGACGCTGGCGACGTACATGGTCGAAGGCGGCTCGTCCAAAGACTTCCGCAAATCCAAAGCCATGATCTACGACAACCCGCAAGCCATGCACTTGCTGCTGGACAAGCTGGCGCAGTCGGTTACGTCCTATCTCAACGGGCAAATATTGGCTGGTGCGCAGGCGGTACAGATCTTCGACAGTTGGGGCGGTAGCCTCTCGGCAGCGGCGTATCAGGAGTTCTCGCTGGCTTATATGCGCAAGATCGTCAGCGGCCTGATTCGCGAACACGATGGCCGTAAAGTGCCGGTCATTTTGTTCACCAAGGGCGGCGGCTTGTGGCTCGAAAGCATCGCTGATGCGGGCGCTGATGCCCTTGGCCTGGACTGGACCTGCGACATCGGCCAAGCCCGCGCTCGCGTTGGTAGCAAGGTCGCCCTGCAAGGCAACATGGACCCCACCGTGCTTTATGCGCGCCCCGAAGCCATTCGCCAGGAAGTCTCGCGCGTTCTCGCCAGCTACGGCAGCGGCACTGGCCACGTCTTCAACCTGGGCCACGGCATCACCCCCGAAGTCGACCCGGCCAATGCGGGCGTGTTTATCGAGGCGGTGCATGAGATGTCGGCGCAGTATCACCAGTAACGTTCGACCGATGTAGCTGGCTCAGACGCAAAGATGGATGTGTTGTAGGACGAGACGAGCGAGGCGACTAACGCGGTGCGTCTGAGACCCGTCTCGCGAACAGGTTCACTCCTAAAGTGCATTCTGGCCCGCCCCCATGTTGGAGTCGGGCTTGTCCCGCGACCGGCGGGGAACCCGTCGTAAAACCTGTGAATACGGTGTGACAGGTAGACCGCGCACATCGGGTTTACTGCCGCTGCGCGCCAGATCGCGGGACAAGCCGCGCTCCTACAGCCCGCCACATTGAAGACATACGCCATCCGCAGCGTCTACAAGTACGCGCAAAGCCTAAGAAATGTGGTCTTCTCAGACTTGGACATTCACCGCCAACGGCGGCACTTTCGCCAGCTTCAGTGCAGCGCCCAGTGCGATGAGTAGCAGTACGCCGATGAACAGGCCTATGCCATTCCAGCCAGCGTAATGCCAGAACACCCCGCCACCGGTGCCCGCGATACTCGACCCCACGTAGTAGCTGAACAGATAGAGCGACGAGGCCTGGCCTTTGGCTTTTATGGCGCGGCGGCCAATCCAACTGCTGGCGACAGAGTGGGCACCGAAAAAGCCGAAGGTGAATACCAGCACACCGATGATGATCACGGCCAGTGGCGTGAACATGGTCAACGCAACACCTGCCAGCATTAAAACGATCACTGCCCACAACACATTGCGACGTCCCAGTCGGTCCGCCAGGGCGCCTATTTTCGCTGAGCTATAGATGCCCGACAGGTAAACCACCGAGAACAGGCCGACCACCGATTGGCTCAGGTTGTAGGGATCCGCCAGCAATCGGTAGCCGATGTAGTTGAACAGCGTCACAAACGCGCCCATCAGCAAAAAACCTTCGAGAAACAGCCATGGCAGGCCTGCGTCGCGAAACTGCAGAACAAAGCCTTCCAGCAGGCTGCGACCATTTAGTGGTCGGGCACTGAAGTTACGCGACGGCGGCAGGATCTTCCAGAACACGGTCGCTGCGCCCATCGCGAGCACGCCGATGATCAATAACGCGGTGTGCCAACTGACGTAGTCGCTCAGGACCCCGGTGATGACCCGTCCGCTCATCCCGCCAATTGCATTGCCGCCAATGTACAACCCCATCGCCAGCCCAATGTGCTGCGGATGAATTTCTTCGCTCAGGTATGTCATCGCCACTGCCGCCAACCCACTGAGTGACAACCCCACCAGGGCACGCGCTACCAGTACGCCTTCCCAGGTCGGCATCAAGGCGCTGGCGATGGTGAAGATCGCGGCGGAAAACAGCGAGAACACCATCACTGATTTGCGCCCGAGGCGGTCGGAAATTGGCCCGGTAATCAAAAGGCCGATGGCGAGCATGGCGGTGGAAACAGAGAGGATCATGCTGCTCTGGGCCGCATTGATGGAGAAGTCTCGGGACAGCACCGGCATCATCGGTTGTACGCAATACAGCAATGCAAACGTCGCGAAGCCGCCTGAGAACAGCGCCAGTACGGTGCGTATGAACGCTGGCGTGTCTTTCTCGATATACGTGTCGCCCAGCGGGATAGCAGCAGTGACCATGGCGGACGCCGGGTCTTGCGAGGCGGGGGCTACAGCAGTTTTCACGACGGAACCTCAGGGAATGGCTGAGCAAATAATGGGGAAAGCATATAGCTGCCTAATGATTCTTTCCAATATATTGTTCGACCTGTTTGATAGGTTTCACAACCTAATGGGATCACCATGGAATTACGTCACTTGCGGTACTTCATCGCGGTCGCCGAAGAGCTGCATTTCGGCCGGGCTGCCGCGTCGCTGGGGATTTCCCAGCCGCCCCTGAGTCAGCAGATCCAGGCGTTGGAACACGAGTTGGGCGCGCGGCTGTTTGAGCGTACCAATCGGCGAGTCGAACTCAGCGAGGCGGGTCGGCTGTTTCTGGATGAGGCGCGGCTGGTTCTGACTCAAGTAGACAAGGCGGCGGATGTGGCGCGGCGTGCGCAATTGGGCGAGATCGGTGAGTTGAAAATCGGCTTCACGGCGTCTGCGCCGTTTACCTCCAGCATTCCCCAGGCGATCTTTGCCTTCCGTCAGAGTTTTCCCTCCGTTCATTTAGCGTTGCAGGAAATGAGCAGCAAGGAAGTCGCCGAGCAACTGGAAGAGCAATCGATGCAGGTCGGGATCATGCGCCCGCTGCCGTTACCCGACTCGTTGGTGGCAGTTGAGTTGATGCGCGAACCGTTGGTGGCGATTATTCGCTCCGACCATCCGCTGGCAGTGGGCAGCGAGAAAGGTCTGTACCTGAAGACGCTGGCCGCCGAGCCGTTCGTGTTTTTCCCGCGTTCATACGGCAGCGGCCTATACGCGCAGTTGTTGGATTTGGCGAGGGAAGCCGGTTTCAGCCCATCGATCACCCAGGAAGCGGGCGAAGCGATGACCATTATTGGTTTGGTCGCAGCCGGGTTAGGCGTGACGGTGCTGCCGGCGTCGTATCAGCGCATGCGCATCGATGGCGTGGTCTATCGGACGCTGCTAGACCCTGACGCGACCTCAGCGGTGTGGCTGGTGCAACGCAAGGACCAGAAATCCCCGATGGCCAAGGCCTTTATCGAGTTGGTGACGCGCAAGGCGGGGTGAGTCCGTGAAATCATGTCAGCGGTTGGTTTTTGCGGGGAAACCGAGTGTTAAATAGACCAGAAGCGAGAAATACAACAGCGCGGGCACGATAAAAGTCCACAGATTGAATAGTCCGTCAATGGCAACGTATAAATTCAAAGCAGCCAGGCCGAGTGCAGGTAGATACGTAATGAATAAAAAAACACGGTCGCCAAGAAGTAATGGGTCTTTCTTTTTCAGCCAAAGGTATATGCCGCCGATGATTACCGGCAGCAGGCTTACGCAGGAAAGCACCAAAGCTAAAATTACATACCTTGCGTAGTCCAAAATCGCTTCCCCTTCATCATGTTCACGAAGCTCCGGGGTCAACAGGTATACAGGTAGCCAAAGAGATAGCCAGCTGCCGATGAGTAAAATACTGACGATAAACGGGTGCTTTAAGTAGGGTCTTTTCACGACACTATCCTAGTGGTTAAAGGCAAGAGCGGGTTTGTGATTTAGCAGCCCATCCGTTGGGCAGAGGGGCTGTTTGGTTTATTGAGAGTAATGTAAAGGGAGAGATCCTGAGATCACTATTTCGTATGGCTTCGACTGCTCTTTTTCCATTATTACCCTTAACGCTGTGGTTGCGGCTTCGGCCAGCCACGATCGATGACTAGAAGCATCTGCATCATACGTGTCATGATAAGCCCGTGCTTCCCCCGTAAATGTAAAGTGTTGTTCGTTGTATTTGTTTACGATTCCGCTAATCTTCAAAGTAATATTTCCCAAATAACTCCCCGCTATCGTTGAGTCAATGCCTGAGTTGTACGCGGCTTTTTCTATATGTACAGGTGAGCTTCCAATCTGAGCATTTTCAATCAGCGTTCGTAGTGCAGGTAAGTTAATGGGCGTTGGTTTGATGCCGGTGTTTTCTATTTTTATATGCAAGGGCGTCCCCTCCCCAGAAATTGCATGGGCCAAGGCTTTCATTGGCGAAAACAGACCTCCGGAGAGCTCATTTTCATTTTTGTCTATGGGGACACTCCTTACGCTCGCCTTGTTCAAACCGTGTAGCCAAGCATTCGCTGTTGTGGCATTAGGATTGAGACACATGAACTGGTCAGCATAGTGTGCTGTGGTCAAGTCTTCTTTAAGGGGGCCGATGAGGTGTGGGTTGTTAAATTGTGCGGTCAGCAGGCTGTTTATAATTTCCTGCCAATTTCCATTCAGGTAAGCCGCTGATCTTCGGATAGCTGCTGCCCCCCTGGAGACACGTGGTGGGAGGGGCGGTCCACCAAAATTTCCTTTGTTATTTGGACTGCGATTGTATGCGGTCGCCTTAATGTAAGTTGCTGGAAGTGTAATCGTGTTATTCATTGCAAAGCTCCATTGTGAGTACTGATTGATGGTCGGCAACCTATGAAGTGCTGTACAGGATTTCTTTAGGTGTGCGCTGTGGATTTATACAAGCAGGTATTCAAGCTGGTTGCAATGCGGGTATTTATAAAGGGAGTATTCCTACGTAATTATCGGAGGGTTTTGTATGATCTCAATGTATTGATATGAATTCGGTGAAAGTGTGCGCTTGTAAATGGCGGTAGAACTATGTGAGCACCACTCGACCGAACGCTGCACCGCGCTTTGTAATAATGCCCCGTAAATGCAAGGACCAGAAATCCCCGATGGCCAAGGCCTTTATCGAGTTGGTGACGCGCAAGGCGGGGAAGTTACCGAAAGGGAATTCTGTTTCCCCGTAGATCGCCCCACCGTCCAGACAGCCGCGCTGTCGCGCAGCAAACACGGGATCTTGTTAGCGAGGCTTGCCCGCGAATGAGGTCGGTATATCCAGCCTGCTCTCAACCAAGCCCACTACCTTCGTCCGGATGCGGCCCAGGCCAAGCCTCGCCAACAGGTGATTTATTGCCTGTTAAATCAATGAACTATCTCTTGTTTGATGAGATCTGCAGCCCAGGTTTTAGTGTCATGTATTCACCCCTTCAGAGGGTCAACGATTATTGAGCGGGTTGCGGCACACTTTGCGACATGTTTTGCGAGGTCACGCCGTTCGCCATGCTGTGCGCTGTGGCTTGCGCCTTGTTATCACGCAACTCACGCAAGATGCCTTTGTCCAGCAGCCTGACCCAACGGTTGTAGTTCTTGTGGATCTTGCCATCCGCATAGCTCATCTCACGGCTGTCACGGTATTTGATCTGGTAGTGAGTCGCTGTGTAAACGATGTCGATCTCAGCGTGGTACTGGTTGCGCACGGTGATCTCGGCCTGAATCAGATCCGGGCTGACGCGCTGAACACTCCACTTGCGCTTGACCAGCGTGGTCAGGATCGCCTGTTTCATTTGAGCCTGATCCGGCTGAAGGGTCGCCGGGACCTCGCGATTGGGCGTCACGATGGGTTTACTGGTGCAGGCGGCCGTCGACAGCAGGGCCAGAATAATCAGTGACGCGCGAAGCAGGGAGGACATTCCATTTCTCCTGAGAGTGAAAAAAACGGGTTTAAAACACGTTACGGCCAACGACGGAAGATCAACGACGTGTTGACGCCACCGAAGGCAAAGTTGTTGTTCATGACGAACTCATGGTTCATGCGCCGAGGTTCTCCGCGCAGGTAATCCAGCTCGCCGCAGCGCTCATCGACCTGGTCGAGGTTAAGGGTGTGGATGTAACGGTCGCGGTTCATCATCTCGATGCTGAACCAGGATTCCAATGCACCGCAGGCGCCCAACGTGTGACCCAGAAAGCTTTTTTGCGAGCTGATCGGCATACGTGATCCGAACAGGCTGTGGGTGGCCAGGGTTTCAGCGATGTCGCCCTGCTCTGTTGCAGTGCCGTGGCCGTTGACGTAACCGATGGCTTGCGGCGCGAGTCCTGCATCTTCCAGTGCCAGTTCCATGGCCCGGCGCATGGTTACTTGCTCGGGACGCGTGGTGTGTACGCCATCGGCGTTGCTGCCGAAACCGACGATTTCCGCATGAATATGCGCACCACGGGCCAGGGCGTGCTCTAGCTCTTCAAGCACCAGCATGCCAGCGCCTTCGCCGATCACCAGGCCGTCGCGGCCACTGTCGTAGGGACGTGGGCTTGTGTGCGGCGCATCGTTCTTCAGGCTGGTGGCGTACAGCGCATCGAACACCATTGCCTCGGTCGGGCATAGCTCTTCCGCGCCGCCCGCCAGCATCAACGGCAAACGCCCGAACTTGATCGCTTCATAGGCATAACCCACCCCTTGGCTGCCGCTGGTGCAGGCGCTGGAAGTCGGGATCAGGCGCCCGGTCAGGTTGAAGAAGATGCTGATATTCGCAGCGGTGGTGTGCGGCATCATGCGCACGTAGGAGTTGGCGTTCAGCCCATCGGCCACTGAGTTCAACAGCATGTTGCCGAATGCCTTGATTTCGTCCGTGCTGCCCGTGGACGAGCCGCAGGCCACACCCATGCGCCCGTCGCGAATGAGCGGCTCGTTGAGCAGACCTGCGTCCAGCAGCGCTTGCTCGGCGCCAGCCACCGCCAGGCGAGACACGCGCCCCATGCTGCGCAATTGCTTGCGTGTCCAGTGCGAGGGCACGGCGAAGTCATCGATGGGGCCTGCCAGTCGCGTGTTGAGTTCAGTGAAGCGATCCCACTCGTCCATGCGCCGAATGCCGCTGCGGTTGGCGTTGAAATGGGCTTCGATACTGGCCCAGTCACTGCCCAGCGAGGTAATGCCGGCCATGCCGGTGATGACGACGCGCTTCATCAGCACAAGCCTCCGTTGACCGCCAAGACCTGGCGGGTGATGTACGAGGCTTCCGCCGACATCAGGAAATTCACGGCGCCCGCGACTTCTTCGGGGGTGCCCATGCGTTGTGCGGGGATCATTTTCATCAGCTCATCCACCGGCACGTTTTCGTCGAGCATGGCGGTGTCGATCAGCCCCGGCGCGACGCAATTGACGGTGATCTTGCGTTTGCCCAGCTCAATCGCCAGCGCTTTGGCCGCACCAATCACGCCCGCCTTGGAGGCGCTGTAATTGACCTGCCCGCGGTTGCCGATCATGCCCGAAACCGAGGTAATGCAAACGATGCGTCCTGCGGCGCGACGACGAATCATCGGCATCATGACCGGATGCAACACGTTGTAGAAACCGTCCAGGTTGGTGCGCATCACGATGTCCCAATCGTCATCGGTCAACGCCGGGAACGCGCCGTCGCGGGTGAGCCCGGCGTTGCAGACCACGCCGTAATAGGCGCCGTGGGTGTCCACGTCCTGTTCGAGAATCGCCTTGCAGGCGGCGCGATCAGCGACATCAAATTGCAGTACCCGCGCTTGTTGTCCTAATGCCTGAATCTCGGCCTGCACCGCTTGGGCTTCGGCGTGGCCGCTACGACAGTGCAGCACCAAATCAAAGCCTGCTTGGGCCAAGCGCAGCGCGATAGCGCGACCAATGCCACGGCTGGAGCCTGTGACCAGTATTGAGTCAGTCATCTTGGGCTCCTTGCGCCAGATAATGCTCCGATTGAGGCGGGCGATACACGTTCAACCGCGCGACGGCGGTGATGCCAACGCCTGTCAGGTGGCATTCGAAAATACCCATGCCGCTGTCGTCCTGCAAGGAGCGTTGGGCATGGATAATCAGCTCGCTGCCGACCGGGAAATGCTCGACGTTGCACTCGAATTTACGCGTGCCGAGCAAAAACCCCAGCTCTACCGGCTGCTCGCTGAGCCGTGCCTGACAGCCCGCGAAGGCCGCCACGCTTTGCGCCATCAATTCGATCCCAACCCAGGCGGGCAGGCTGCCGTCGGCTCGATTGAACAAGCCACCTGGGCGGACATGGACGCGGGTGCGAACGTGTTCGTCACCAAAGTCCAGCACCTCGTCGATGAGGATCATGTCGCCTGAATGCGGGAGCACATCGGCGGGTGACCATGGGTGTTGTGCTGTGAAAGTCATGGACCGTCTCCGATGATCAGGCTGACGTTATTACCGCCGAATGCAAACGAGTTGCTCATCATTCGGCGCGGTCCGTCTTGCAGCAGCGGGGCACTGAGGCCTGTCCAATTCAAGGCGGGCAGGTCTGTGTCGGCCTGGCCGTCCCACACGTGAGGGGGCAGAGTCTGTTCAGCATTTTCCGAGGACAGCGTGAGCCAGCAAAAAGCTGCCTCAAGCGCTCCAGCGGCACCCAGCGTGTGGCCGCTCATGGGTTTGGTCGACGAACAGGGCACGCCATCCGGGAAAATCCCCTGCACGGCGTGGCTTTCCATTGCGTCGTTATGTTGGGTGGCCGTGCCGTGCAGGTTGAGGTAGCTGATGTCTGTCGGTTTTAGTTTTGCGTTGTCGAGCGCCTGTTGCATGGCTTGTTTCGCGCCACGTCCGCTGGGTTCTGGTGCAGAAATATGGTGCGCGTCCGAGCTGGCGCCGGTACCGAGCAAGGCAATCGAGTGGTCGTCGCTGGCTTCGCGTGTCATCAGAAACAACACGGCCGCTTCGCCAATATTGATGCCATTTCGGTTACACGAAAAAGGATTGCAACGCTGTGCCGAAACGGCTTCCAGCGAGGTAAACCCGTTGAGGGTGAGTTTGCACAAGCTATCCACGCCGCCACACAGCACCGCGTCGCACAGGCCCATGTCGAGCAGGCGCCGAGCACTGAGCAACGCACGCGCGCTGGAGGTGCAAGCTGTGGAAATCACATAGGCCGGGCCGCTCAACTGTAGCAGCACCGCGAGGAAGTTGGCCGGAGCGCTGAGTTCCTGTTGTTGATAGTCGTAGTCGCCAGGGAACTGGTTATCGCGTAAATAAGCGGCGATACCGCGGCTGGCTTCGTCGATGCCTGAGGTGCTGGTGCCCAGAATCACGCCAATACGATCACGTCCGTAGCGCTGGATCGCGCGCTGAATGTCATCGTCGATCTGTAATTGGGCGGCGAGCAACAGCTGATTGTTGCGGCTGCTCTGCTGGCCCAGTTCGCGCGCAATTTCGGGCAGTGAAACCTTGACCGATGCAACCGGCAGGCTGCGCTCTGGCACCCAACCGCTCTCGATGACCATGCCCGAGGCGTCACCGGCAAACAGTGCGCGTGCCACAGTTGCGCGACTGTCGCCGAGCGAGCAGATCAAGCCGAGGGCATTGAGGTAGGCGGTCATTTCGTGGCCTTGCCTTCGAGCGGGCTGACGGTGTACTTGACGCCGTCCTGAAGGGTTATCCGGAAAAAGCCTTCCGTCGCGTAATCCACCGTCCAGCGCTCATCCAGGCTGCGCCCGTGCGCACGAAGCTGAACGCCGGGGTAATCGAAGCGCACCTGGTCCTCGGTCGTCAGCGCAAAAAGCAGTGCTGCGAACAGCTCCCGGGCTTCGGGATTGGGCGGCAGCAAACCATCGGCTTTCCATTTCTGCTTCGCCAGTTTTTGCCGGGCCAGTGGAATACCCAGCGGGTCCATCAATGACCAACGCAGGTCGCGATGTTCTTTCTGCACCACCAGTAGCCAGTCTTGTCGCTGCCCGGCTTGTTCGCGTTGGATGTGCAACTGTTGCGGCAGTTTTAGGTGCGGGACTTCCGGGGGCAGCGGGGCTTGGCTGGCGCAAGCGCTCAGCAACAGCAAACAGGCCAGCAGGAGGGGGCGAATCATGAGGTTTCACCTTCGACAAAGGCGCGCAGCGGTTTACGCGCCACGACGTTGATCAGGGTTTCTTCGCGTTGCCCGAACGGCTTGGGCTTTATCAATTTCAGGCGTTCCAGCAGCCCGAAGTCCCTGGCGCGACTCCACCACAGGTAGGGATAAGAGACGTTGTGTGAACTGAACTCGAAACCTTGCCCGCGCAGCATCTCGAGGTATTGCCCGGCGCTTTTCTGGACATGCATCGGGTGGCGGAAAAACCAACGGATGACCCAGGTGTCAATGTACGCCTCGGTAGATTCGGCAAACAGCAGATAACCGCCGGGCTTGAGCACGCGATAAAACTCGGTCAGGGCTTTTTCCTGCTCCACCAGATGATGAAATGTCTGGTGGCAAAAGACTATATCAACGCTGGCATCCGGAAGCGGCAGGACCGCGCAATCGCTGCCGATCAGTTCCACATTCAAGCCTTGCCGCAGGGCCTCCTTGCCACTGAGATTGAGGCTGTGCGGGTCGGCGTCGATCCCGATAATGCGGCTTGGTGCGAAGGTGTTGTGCAGGTACTGAAACGACTTGCCCTGACCGCAGCCAGCGTCCAGCAGCACGGCGTTTTCTGGCAGTGGATCGCTAAACAGCCTACGCAAATCGTTGATCGCCACGCGTAACACATGATGCTGCCAGGTGTGGCTGCGCAGGAACATGAAACCCAGGCGGGTTTCTTCGACGTAGCTGTCGCTGAAAAATCGTTCGCTCATGAGGTTTGGCTCGCGCAGATTTCAGCGAGCATCCGCAGGCGCCGTTTGGGTTCTGCCACGAACGGGTTGCGCTGGTCCCAGGCATAACCGGCGAGGATCGAGGAGATCATGCGACGGATGTCGGGCGTGCTGCCCGGATAAAAAATCACGTCCTGGAAACTGCTGTCGTACCAGCCTTCGACATAGGCGCGGAAGGTGTCTACGCCGCGTTTGAGCGGGGTCGCGAATTCGCTTTCCCAGTCGACGCGTTCGCCCTGCAATTGGCGATGCAGTATGGCTGCGGCCATGCTCGCCGAGCGCATTGCGATGGTTACACCAGAGGAGAACACCGGGTCGAGGAATTCCGCCGCGTTACCCAGCAGCGCGAAGCCCTTGCCGTGCAGGGTTTTGACGTTGGCCGAGTAGCCGCCGATGGTCCGCGCCGGGATGTCCCAGACGGCATTTTGCAGCACGTTTTTCAGGCTTGGCGTTTCATCGATGAACGCTTGCAGGCATGCGTCTAGATTCTGTGGTTTGTCTTTGAAGCGCTCAGCCGAGGCCACCACGCCGATGGACGTACGCCCGTTGCTGAACGGAATCGACCAAAACCAAACGTCACGCATGTCAGGGTGGATGGTGATCAGAATCTTTTGCCGGTCGAAACCCGGATGGTCGATACGGTCTTCGATATGGGTGAACACTGCCTGACGAATCGGGAAATCGGATGGTGCTTCCAGATCCAGCAAACGGGGCAGCACACGACCGTATCCGCTAGCATCGAGCACGAACTGCGCCTGGACGCTGTATTCGCTGCTGTCCATTCGGCGTACCCGTAGCACAGGCTGCGGCGCGTCGAAATCGACCGCCGTGACTTCCTCCTGATAACGGATTTCCACGCCTTGGCGCTCGGCGTCGTCGGCCAGCACTTTGTCGAACTGTGCGCGCTGTACCTGGAATGTGCTCGGTTTGCCGTCGCTGAAGGTATCACCGAAATCGAACTCGCTATAGCGCTCACCCCATGCGAACGCAGCGCCATTTTTCAGTTGAAACCCGGCTGCCTGAACGGCATCGAGCATGCCCGCTTCTTCGACGAAATCCAGGCAGTGCGACAGCAGGCTTTCACCGATGGAAAACCGGGGGAACTGCTGGCGCTCGATGATCAACACATCGTGCCCTTGGCGTTTGAGCAGTGCGGCGGCGATGGCTCCGGCAGGACCGGCACCGATCACGACGATCTGGCGACATTCCATTTCAGCTATTGGCACGTGGTTTCCTTGTCTACGGGTTTGACGGTGTCTACAGGTTTGGCCTCTCGCAGTGCCAGAGGGCGATTCATGCCCGCCAAGGCAGGCAACAGCGTGGCGATTAGGCTCATCGACATCAATGCGAAATACAGCGCCGGCGTAATGAGCTGCTGTTGCAAGAGCAAATTCAGGAAAACGATTTCGCTCAAGCCCCGAATGTTCAGCAGCAGGCTTTCTTTCCAGCGGCTGGCGCCCGGAAAAGAGGGGGGCGCCCAACGCAGGCCCAGCCAGTTGCCAAGCATTTTGCTGGAAATGGGTAACACGATCAGTGCCAGCAGGTTGATCCAGCCCAGATCGCCCATGGCGCTGTGTACATTGATCTGCACGATGCCGAAGGTAAGGATCAACGGAATCGCGAGGTAGTGCTGCAACGCCTTGAACAATGCGGGCTTGAGCGGAAGGGCGAACGGCTGTTTGAGGGCGTTCATGCACAGCAGATAGCCAATGCCGAAGATCAGCGCATTGATCCGGTAATGCTCGGCGACCATCAGCAGGGCAAAGAACAGCGCGCCGTATATTTTTGGCTGGCGGATACTCATCCATCGCAGCAGCAACGGTGCGCAGGCCCCCACCAATGGCAGCGCCAGGCCGCTCAGGTGCAGACTGCCTTGCGCCAGACCGAACAGGCTCCAGCAAGCGAGGTCTATCAGGATCGCGGTTTGCACCAGCCGCCGCGTGGCTTGGGCGGGATAACCGATGTGGTGCAGGTACAGATACAGCACCGGAATCGCTGTGATTGCGAACACCAGGCCGATTGCCAGTGAGCTGAGCCACGATTGCTCTTTCAGTAACCAGACCCCGCACGCCACGCCGCACAACAGCGGTACGCAAAAACTGGGCAGCGCGACTTTCAGGCTTTGCCGATCCAGGCGCAGGTCAATTACATCGCTGAGAATATGCCCGAGTACCACCGCGAAGCTCAGGCCGTACAGGGTTTTCAGCCACACCGGGGCAACCAGTTGCGCACCGCTCAGGTGCCAGTTTGGCTCGACCCAGAACAGCATCAGCAGCGGCAGGCCAAAGGTCGCCAGCAGCAATTGGCTGACGATGGGGATCAAATTCAGGTGTCGACCCAAGCGTGTCGCCAATGCGAACAGTGCGAGGATCAAGGCCCAAAACACCACGATCATCATGACTGCACCTGCACTTCAGTGGTTTCGACGGCCTTGGCATGACTGCCCGCCCAGGGCGCAAGGATGAAGCTGAAGGCCAAGCCAAGGCTGACTGACAGACCGAAGTTGCTCACCGCAGGCGTGCTCGAAACTGCCAGCAGACCAAATGACAGCCAGGTTGTGGCCGCCGCCAGCAGCGTGCCCAACAGGCTGACGGCAGCGCCGCCGATTTGCTCGCGCATGAGAATGGCGTAATCGACGCTGATCGCGGTCACCAACAGCAGGCCGAACAAGCTGAACAATGTCAGTGGCTGACCGAGCCAGCCAAGGCTCGCAAGGCTGCACAGCGCCGCCAGTAGCGGCAGCGCAATGACCTTTAGCGCTCCACCGAGCCCGAACGGGATGATCAGCAGCGCGACGATCAACAGGCAGGACAGCAGCTTCAGCTCGGCGGCGCTGATTTGCGTGTCGGCAAAAACCTTGTTCAGGTCGCCGAGTCGATCCACCAGTTGTACGCCGTCCAGGTCGGCTGCTTGAACGCGCAGCAAGTTGGCATCACTCAAGCCCTGCACGCTGACGATGCCGGCCACCCCCTCAGCGGTAGTGCCCAGCCACAACGGGCGCCACGGCTCAGCCATCGGACCGGCCAGGGCACTGTCGATGTCCTGAACCTCCAGCGCCTTTAGCGTATTGAGTTCGGTGTTCAGTGCTTCGACCGGCACACCCAGGTTGAGCAACGGTTGCCAGAACGCTGGCAGGGCGTTGAGCGCATCGCGAGCCTTGATTTGGTCGGTGGGCGAGGCGACCAGTTGGTTCAGCGCCAGGTAGCCCTGGAGTTTGTCCAGATTCACCAGTTGGTCCAGACGTTGAGCGAGGGCGCCCTGACGCTCAAGCAACTGCTGCTGATCTTTGCCGCGCACCAGGAAGAACTGGCTGGTCGGCTGGTAATGGGTGATGCGAGCGATGGTGCGCGCTTCGTCAGTGAGCGACGGCGGCGCGGAGATCCACTGGCGAATGTCGTTTTTGGTGGTCAGTTGCCACAACCCCGCTGCGCAAAAGACCGTCAGCAGCGCCAACAAGGCAGGCGTCGGGACCTTGCTCAACAACACTTCACGCCAATTGAGCAAGCATTCGGCGATTCGCAGCGGCCATTGCGCAGGGCGCAAATCGACGCCGCTGAGCAGCGCGGGCAACAGGCACACGGCGGTGAGGTAAGCGCCCAGCAGCCCGGCAGCGGAGAACACGGCGATTTGGGTCAGGGCTGGAAACGGTGTCCAGGCCAACGCCAGATAACCGATACAACTGGTGGCAAGGCTCAGTGTCAGGCCGGACAAGGTCAAGCGTAATGCCGGCCAGCTGCGCCACGGCTTCAGGCTCCAACTCTTCGACAGATAATGCAGCGGGTAGTCGACCGCTACGCCGATCAGGCTTGAGCCCAGCACCAGCGTCATCACATGCATCTTGCCGAACAGTGCCACACAGGCCACGGCGCCAAACAGCATGCCGACAATGACCGGCAAAAACGCAAGCAATACCCGCCAGCGGCGAAACGCCAACAGCAGCAAAGCCAGAATCCCCAGTGTGGCGCCTCCGCCGACCCAGGTGATTTCCCGCGCCGCCTGTTGCTGGCCGTTGGCCGCATACAGCAAGCCGCTGGCGGCCAACAGTTGGCCATCGACCTTGCTTGCTTCGGTGCGTGCGGTCTCAAGCAATTGCGCGACTTTCAGTGGCAGGTGCATGTCGAAGGCATCGGCGTTGGTGCGTGCTCGCAGCAGGACCCAGTTTATGCCGTCGGCGTTGGCGATCAGCGCGCCGCTGCCGATGTCCAGTTGCACCGAACCACGCTCTGGTTGGCTGTTCTGGATGCGCCCGGTCAAGCCCAGCCAGTCGTCTTGGCTCGGTACCAGACTGAAACCGCCAAACGGGTCAAACAGGCTTTTGATCCGCTGCTCGATGAAGATCTGCGGGCGACTGATCAGTTGCTCGCGATCATCATCGGCGAGCATCGACAAACGACCTCTGAGCAGTTGCGTGCGCAGCGCGGGCAGGTCGGCTTGAAGGTTCCACTGGACCTTTTCGAACAGTCCGCTGGCTTGCCATTGATCACTCAGTTGCTGCGCCAGGGCGATTGCTTTTTGCCGATCGGCTTGGCCTACCAGCACCAGCATCTCCCGGTTCAGTGGTTCTTGCATGCGCTGTTCGGCGCGCAGTTCCAATGCGTCGGGGCTGCTGCCGGGCACCAGCTCCATCAGGTTGGCCGACAAGGGGGCGCCGTCACGCCACTGCCATCCGGCCAAGGCCAACACGGCCAGCAGGATAATGAGAAACAGACGAGGCAACAGGCGTTCACTGTGCAAAATCAGTGCGCTCCGCATCGCTCAGCGGTTGTTTGGCAGTGCTGTCGAGCATCTTTAGCAGCGTGCTATCGCCTTGGGTTTCCAGCAGCTCGATGCGTTGCACCAGTTCGCCGCCGTCGATGTTGATCTGTTTGAAGACCTGCGCAAGCATCAGTGAGCGTGGCACCAGCGTCAGTTTCCAGGCCTGTGCGTCACCACTCAGTTGCAGTTCGAAATCCCGTTGCAGGCCGCTGCTATCGCCTTGCAGCACGGCGAGAAATAACCGGTTCTGCTCAGCACCCGCGCTTTTGTTCGGGATCATTTGCCAGCCGCCGTCTTCGTCGTCCTCACGACGGGCAATGCCCGCGGCAGTGATCCGGTAGTCCTGCTTGAGCGGGGTGTCGAGCAGCCACAACAGGCCAAAATCCTTCGCCAGTACGAATTTGCCCTTGCTGGTCAGCGGTTGCGGCAGGGCGCGCAGGTGCTTTTCCTGAACGAAGCCGCCATGGATGACGGTGGGCTTGGCCAGTTGCTCGCTCAACTGTTGAAGATCGAATGCATGGGCCAGCGGCGGCAGGGCAACCAGCAACATCGCCAGCAACGTGTGACGCAGACGAGTCATGACAATGCCTTCTGTACGGCATCGACGAACACCTTCGGCGAGGCCAGTTGCATTTCCCGGCTGGCGATCTCCACGGCCACTTGTGTGGTGCTGGCGCGGGTTAGGCGCTCGCCGCTGGCGGCATCGGTGATCAGGTAATCAATCTTCAAGCGGTTTTCCCATTCGACAAGGCTGGCGCGCACGTTCAAGCGCTGACCAAACACGGCACCGCGCACATAGCGCAGTTGCAGATCGATCACTGGCCAGGCATAGCCTGAATCGCGCATCTGGTTGTAGTCGTGGCCGAGTTTGTCCAGCAGGCCGCAGCGCGCCACTTCGAGGTATTTCACGTAGTGCCCGTGCCAGACGACGTGCAAGGTATCGACGTCGAAAAACGGCACCAGCACTTCGGTGTCGGCGTGGATGACTCCCTTGTTACGCATGCAGCCTCCAGTGTTGCGTGGCGATGCGTTGCAGGCACAGACGAAGTTCGCCTTCCAGCGCGCGGTCTTCGATCACGGGCGCAAAGTCTTCACGCAGTTGCTCATGCATAGCGGCCAGTACCGGCGGCAGAGGACGAGCATCAGCAACGCGGCTGCGCAGCCACACGCCTTGATTGGCGGCGATCAAGGTGGCGGCGGCGACTTGTTCGGTCAGTTCCAGCACACGAATGGCGTCGCGGGCGGCGATGGTGCCCATGCTCACTTTGTCTTGGTTATGGCACTCGGTGGAGCGCGAGAACACGCTGGCCGGCATGGTGTTTTTCAGCGCCTCGGCGGTCCATGCGCTGGTGCCGATCTGCACCGCCTTGAAACCATGGTTGATCATCGCCCGATCAGCCGGTGAGCCGGACAGATTGCTCGGCAGGCCGTGGTTATAGCGTTCGTCTACCAGCAGGGCGAGTTGGCGGTCGAGCAAGTCGGCAACGTTAGCGACCAGCGTCTTCAGGCTGTCCATGGCGAACGCGATATGCCCGCCGTAGAAGTGTCCGCCGTGCAGCACGCGCTCGGCTTCGGCGTCGATGATCGGGTTGTCGTTGGCGCTGTTGAGTTCGATTTCGATGAAGCTGCGCAGCCAGTTCAGGCTGTCCGCCAGTACGCCCAGTACATGAGGGGCGCAGCGCAAAGAGTAGCGATCCTGCAAGCGGTGCAATGGCGCGGTCGGCGCGTCGATCGCCAGATCGCTGCGCAGCCAGGCGGCCACTTGCATTTGCCCCGGATGCGGTTTGGCGGCAAACAGGCGCTCGTCGAAATGTTCGGGATTGCCTTGCAGCGCCACCACGTTCAGCGCGGTGATGCGCGTTGCCAATTGCAGCAGGTAGTCGGCGCGGGAGAACGCGAGGCACGCCAGACCGGTCATCACGGCAGTGCCGTTCATCAGCGCGAGCGCTTCTTTGGGACGCAACACCAATGGGTCCCAGCCCAGTTGACGATGCACGTCAGCGGACTGACGACGCTCGCCTTCGAACATCACTTCGCGTTCGCCTGACAGGGTCGCCGCCACGTATGACAACGGTGTCAGGTCACCGCTGGCACCGACCGAGCCTTCTTCGGGGATCAGCGGCAGGATGTCGTGGTCGAGAAACGCCTGCAGGCGCTCAAGCAGCTCGAAGCGCACGCCGGAAACCCCGTGGCACAACGAACGCAGGCGCGCCGCGAGCACGGCGCGCGTGGCCTGTGCGTCGAGCAGTTTGCCCAGGCCGCAGCCGTGGAAGGTGTACAGATGGCGTGGCAACGCTTCGACGTGTTGCAACGGTACGGCCACCACGCAAGAGTCTCCGTAGCCCGTGGTCACGCCGTAAATCACGCCTTCCTTGTCCAGCAGTGAATCAAGGAACTGCGCGCCCTTGGCGATGCGCTGGCGGTAGTCCTGGTCGCGTTGCAATGCGGTCGGACGTTGGCGATTGGCCAAGGCCCGCACTTCTTCAATGCTCAAATGACGCTCGCCGAAGATGATCGGCTCAAGTGCTGGGTTGGTCATCGGATTTCCAGAACGGGTAGAAATTGAACCACTGCTGCGGCGCTTGCAGGCAGTAGTGTGCGAGGCGGTCGGCGTAGCGTTGAGTCCATTGCGCGATCACCTGTTGGCGATCGCTGCGGCGCCATTGGATGCTGCTGGCGAAGGGCTCAAGAATGATTTGGTAGCCGGTGGCGCCCTTCAGGCAAAAGATCAGGTTTATCGGGCATTTCAGCAGACCGGCCAGCAGCCACGGGCCTTGCGGGAAAGCTGCTGAATGGCCCAGGAAGTCAACGCGGGCGTTACGTCCGCCGTGCAGAGCAATACGGTCGCCAGCGATTGCCAGCCACTCGCCGCGATCCAGGCGTTGACTCAGTTGCAGCATGATCGCCGGGTCCAGTTCGCTGACCTGAATCAACCGCAGGTTGGTCGCACCGGCTTCACCCAATAGACGATTGAAGCGCTCGGCGTGTTTAGTGTGAACCAGCACGTTCATGGTCACTTTCTCGCCCAGCTCTGCCAGCGCGCGACACACTTCGAGGTTGCCCAGATGAGCTCCCACCAGCATTTGCCCGCGCTCCCCACGCAATTGGCTGCGCAACTGGGCGTTGTCGGCGATCTGGATTTGCTCCAGCCCGAGCTTGCCGTTCCATACGTCGAGCTTGTCGAGCAGCGCGTCAGCGAAGGCCATGAATTGTTTGAACACTCGCCACCGGGTCGGCCGCAGATCCGGACGGTTACCCCAATCGGCCAAACGCTGTTGGTATTGCCAGGCACTGCGGCGAGCATCGCGCCCGAACAGGAAGAAATACAGGACTATCCCGTGCAGCACGGGGCTCAGCAGGCGACGACCGAGCAGCTTGACGGCCCATGCCGTGAGTTTCATGAGGACGAAGCTGCCACGCTCCTGGTGTTCGGCCCAGTGCCGTTTTTGTTGGTGATCACTCATGGCAGCCATCGCCGCCAGAGGATCAGCGGGAAGCGTCCCAGCATGCCGAAGAACAGCTTGGTGTGCATTTTGGAGATCAAAGCGTTGTCGTGGAACAACCGAAAATGCGACAGGCCATCCTGTGGGTAATGAACCCTGGTGGGTAGCCAACGCATTGGCTGATTGCGCCAGGACAGGCGCACGAGGATTTCAGGATCGAAATCCATGCGTTTGCCAAGGCTTACGGTGTTGATCAAATGCAGCACGGGTTTGAGCGGGTACACCCGGAAGCCGCACATCGAGTCGGGAATCTGCAGCGACAGGCTGTTGATCCAGACCCAGACGTGGGTCAAATAGCGTGCATACAATCGACCTTTCGGCACACTGGCATCGTATTTCGGGTAGCCACAGATCAGCGATTGCGGGTGTTGCCGGGAGTCGTCGAGAAACAGTTTGATGTCGTTCAGGTCATGCTGGCCATCGGCATCGACTTGCAGGGCGTGGCTGAAGCCGAGCCTTGCAGCCTCACGCAAGCCGGCCATGACCGCGCCGCCCTTGCCTTGGTTTATCGGCAATTGGATCAAAAACACCTTGGCCTGCTCGGCAAGCGCGTGCAGTACCGCGGCGCAGGCCGGGCTGCTGGCGTCATCGACCAAAACACAGGACAGGCCAGCGTCCAGCAACTCCTGAACCACAGCAGGTACAGCCCGCTCGTGGTTGTAGACCGGAATCACGGCGCAGGGATTATGCATGTGCAGCCTCCAGCAATATCCGACCGCTGGAGCAGGACGAGCCACCGTTACGGTAGGCGAAGTGCAGTTTGTTGCGCTCGCTGTCAAAGCGCAGGGTCAGGCTGATTCGGTCGCCGGGGCGCACCAGTTGCTGGAATTTCAGTACTTCCATGCCGACAAATTTCGGCGGTACGGACAGTAAACGCTGCGCCAGATTGATGGCCCAATCCACTTGCACGACCCCAGGAAGAATCGGGGTTGTCTGGAAGTGCCCGGTGAAGTGCGCCAGGTCCAGCGGCACTATCAGGTCCAGGCGCAGATCGCCGTCGACCTGTTGCTGGCCCACCAGTTCAGGTTCTTTAATCCGTGGCGCCATTAACACTTCATCAACCTGCGCCTGAGGCAGTTTGCCCTGCGGGTTCAGCGGTAGTTGGCGCAACAACCGCCAGCGGCGCGGCAGTGCAAGCGCTTCGCAATGTGGGACCAGATGTTGGCGCAGCGTTTGAGTGAGGGCGCGTCGCCCTTGATTGCGCAGTGCTTGCACGCCGCTGTCACTGAGTACCACCAGCGCACCCAGCGAGGCGCGGTTTTCTTTGATCACGCCAAAACGTGCTTCGCTCACCCAGTCATGCAGCGTCAGCGCTTGCTCCAGCAGGGGCAGCGCAATGCGTTTTTCTTCCAGCTTTACGATCCTGTCCAGACGGCCCAGCAGTTCGAAGCGGCCGTCGGGGGTAAAGCGCGCGGCATCGGCCGTCTGTTCGATATGCCCAGTAGGCAGGTAGGGCGATTCGATGCGCAGTGCGCCATTGCTGTCCTGGCTTAGCGTGATGCCTTCAAACGCACGCCACAGCGGATCACAGCGACGCCAGGCGATGCCGCCGGTCTCCGAGCTGCCGAGAATTTCGGTCGGCCATTGACCAAGCTGGGCATGCAGACTTTTAGCGGCCTCCACAGGCAACGCGCCACCGGATGAAAACACCCGGCGTACCGTTCGCATGCTCGGCCAGTCGAGGTTGTCGCCCATGCGTTTGAGCAATGCCGGGCTGGCGACCCAGGCGAATGTCGTGTGTTCACGACTGGCACGCTGCAGGTCTTCGGGGAAGGGTAGCTGTTGGCGCACAAAGCTGCGTCCGGCGCACAGGGGCCACAACACTCGAAACAACAGACCATAAATGTGTTGGGTTGCAACGCTGCCGATGATGCACGCGCTGCCCAGCTCTGCACCCCAAAGACGCTCCAGCGCGCTGACCTCGTTGGCCAGTTGACGCAGACGCTTTTCGATTAGCTTCGGTTCGCCGCTGGAGCCTGAAGTACACAGGCTGAGGACGCAGTGATCGAGATCCAACGCGGCCGGTAGCAGTGGCTCGGCATTGAGCATGCTCAGCGATATATCGTCAGCGTGATCGGTCAGCCATAGGTCTACCTGGCCTGCCCAGCGTTCGCGTGTCTGCGCTTGAAGATCTGCCGGCAACAGGACTTCAACACCGGCGCGCCAGGCACCGAACACCGCCACGGCCAACTCACCGGCGTCCTCAAGGTGAACGGCGACCCGTTTTACCTTGCGCTCGGCCAGGCTCGCGGCGACGCCAAGGGCGAAGGTGCGAAACTGTGTGTGATCCATAGCCGGTGCATGAGTCAGACCGCGTCCGTCGTGCGCTTCGAGCAACAGGTGCTCAAGGTCGATCCAGCTCATGTGCGCCCTCGCACTCGTTGACGAAGTAGCCATTCGCCTGCAAACAGAATTCCCATCAATCCGTAGGCGATGAGGCCGGTATAAAGGGTCCACCAGGCAAGTGGTGCCCACAGGGTCAGCGCCGCAGCGAGCAGGCCATTGAGCAGAAAGAAACCACACCACACTTGCGTGACCTGGCGCGTGTAATGGATTGCGCGCTGCGGCAAGTCGGGATCGGTCATGCGTGCCAGTCGCTCCACCAGGGGCATTCCGCGTACCAGGCTCAGGCCGAAAAGGCTCAACATGAAACCGCTGATCAGCACCGGGTACCAACGCAACAGACTGCGGCTGTCGAGGATGCCGAGCAGTAGGCAAAAGCCAAGCGCGACCAGCGCCATGGTCAGGCTACCGGGACGGCGCTCTGCGGTCAGGGCGCGAGCAGCCCACAACGCGCCCAATAAAAGCGCGAACTGCCACGGCGAAAAATGCCCTATGCCGAAATACACCGCAAACGGATAGAGCACACCCGCCAGCACCAGCGCCAGGCCGATCAGGCGATTCATGCGGTGGTATTGACCAGGCGATAGACAGCCTCGACCACGTCATTGACGGTGCGCACTGCCTTGAACTCTTCGGCGGCTATTTTCTTGCCGGTCTTGCGTTTGATGTGATCGATCAGGTCGACCGCGTCGATACTGTCGATCTCCAGGTCCTGATACAGGTTGGCCTGGAGGGTGACTCGCTCAGGTTCAAGTTCGAACAACTCAACCAGCGCGGTGCGCAAGGTTTCGAAGATGTCTTCACGGGTTTGCATGTTCAGTCCTCAGGCCGCTTGATGAGCGCTGACGAACGCCGCAAGGGTGTTCACGCTGGCGAAGTGGGTACGTGTGTCTTTGGCATCGGCGTCGATCTTGATGCCGTAGCGTTTCTGGATGGTCAGGCCCAACTCAAGGGCGTCCACGGAATCCAGGCCCAGCCCTTCGCCGAACAGCATCTGGTCGTTGTCGATGTCGTGGGTGCTGATGTCTTCGAGGCCCAGGGCGTCGATGATCAACTGCTTAATTTCCAGGTGCAGATCGCTCATCTGTGCCGAGCTCCTTAATGTAGTAGTGATGCAGATAGTCGTTGAGCTTGCGCGATGCCACAGGGGCCGGCCCCAGCACAGCAAAAGCGTTCGGATCGATGTCGGCTCCTACGCGCAGGCAAAAATGCACGCGCCTGCGCGGGATTCGATACCAGGGTTCGGCCTTGGTCAGGGTCGTGGGTGAGACATGGATCGTGACTGGGGTAATGACCTTTGCTCCGCGCAGGGCAATGGCGGCACCTCCTCGATGAAAGGCAGGGGGTTTACCGGGCTGGGTACGCGTGCCTTCGGGGAAGATGATCAGCGTCTGACCAGACTGCAGCGCGTGGGCAGCGGTATCGAGCATCTCTATGCTGCCATCGTTGCTGATGTAGCCGCTGGAGCGCACAGGACCACGGGTGAAGGGGTTGTGCCACAGGCTCTGCTTGACCACGCAATTGGCGTCACGCACCAGGCCTATCAGAAACACCACGTCAATCAGCGAAGGGTGATTGGCAATGATCATTTGGCCCGCGCGGCCCAGTCGTTCCGCGCCTTGGACTTCATAGGTCAATACCCCGGCCCGCGCCATGAAACGGATGAACATCCAGAAGAGTCGGCTGATGGTGGCTCGGGCGCGGCGCTGACGACGTTGTGGGTTGTCTGGCAGGAAGGCGAGCAGGGGGAATATCAGCACCCTCAGGCACAGCCCGCCCAGCCCAAACAGAGCAAAACTTAGTGCTGTGGCCAGCAGACGCCAATAGTAGGCATCGCGGCTTTTGCTCAATGATTGCGTTGCCAGTTCCATAGCCGACTCTTCCAGGGATGTTGCAAGGCGCTCTGTTGTGTCGACAGCGCGCGTAAAAAATTGAGTGCGTGCGGCCAATCGCTGTGTGTGGGGCCTTGTTGTTCCGGGCTGAGTGAGGTCAGCGACAATTGCCAGTCGTCGCCTGCGGTGAGCAGCAAGCCAAGTGCATAAGGAAACGGCACGTCGTCAATCCAGGGGGCATAAGCCCCGGGCGGACTTTCTTCTGTCACCACCAGCAGTACGGCGCTGGCACCCGTGGCCAGCATCGCCGCCGCTTCGAAGACTCCATGTTCCAGGCCGTCGCCCGCTGCCGCCAGCGCTGTCATTTCGCTGGTTTCCCCGCGCAGGATCGACCATAGGCCAATAACAGCGTTATGCACTGAAAGGCTAAACTGCGTGGGCGACAACGGTTGGTTGGCAGCCAGATCGCTGAGAATCTCAAAGGTGCGGGGCGTTTCGCCATGACGAGAAACAAACACCAGCGGCAGATGCTCCCGGTCCTCGGCCAATGGCCATCCGACGCTGAATGCCATTCTGGCCAGACGGCTGAGACGGCGTCGGTGCATGGCCGGTAGAAACGAGACATCAGGTGCCTCGTCGCCACTGTCGACCTGCGTTGGGTGCTGGCTCCATTGCTGCCAATCTTCGGCCGTCGACAAACCAGGTGCCCAGGCGCGCCATTGTGCGATGTTGAACTTGATCACGACTTTTCTTCCCGCCCTTGCAGGCATACTTCCAGCTTCGGTATTGATCCGAAGTGACACCAACCATGGCGCGACGCTATCGCCGAGTGGCGCGCATTATCCCGGTAGGGATGCGCACTGGCAAACGACGTTATAAATAGTTTCTTTCCCTAGGAAATTTCCTACCGGGAAGCTTGAAGGGTCATTCGTGTTCATATAGGAAGCTTCCACGCAGTCTGTACGTACGTCACAGCCCGATTGTCTGAAATGCTCTCAAGACTCGCCGTCGTCATGCGTATTGCATAGACTCGATACCATTCATCGGACCGCCCAGCGGTTTTTACAGCACACAGCAACAGGGAGGTCATCTATGCGGCGCGTGGTATTCAATCAGAAGGGTGGCGTCGGCAAGTCGAGCATCGCCTGCAATCTGGCAGCCGTCAGCGCCCATGAGGGTTATCGGACGTTATTGATCGATCTTGATGCGCAGGCCAACTCTACTCAGTACCTGACAGGGCTGACCGGCGACGACATCCCCATGGGCATCGCCGATTTCTTCAAGCAAACGTTGTCCTCAGGGCCGTTCGCCAAGAAAAACAAAGTCGATATCTACGAAACGCCGTTCGACAATCTGCATATTGTGACGGCAAGTGCTGAGTTGGCTGATTTGCAACCAAAGCTTGAGGCCAAGCACAAGATAAACAAACTGCGCAAACTGCTCGATGAGTTGGATGAGGATTACGAGCGGATCTACATCGATACCCCGCCGGCATTGAATTTCTATGCGGTTTCAGCGTTGATTGCAGCGGATAAGGTGTTGATCCCCTTTGACTGCGACAGTTTCTCCCGCCAGGCGCTATACGGCCTGATAAAGGAAATAGAAGAACTGAAAGAGGATCACAACGAAGGGCTTGAAGTGGAGGGCATTATTGTCAATCAGTTCCAGTCCCGCGCCAGCTTGCCGCAGCAGATATTGGATGAGTTGATCGCTGAGGGGCTGCCGGTGCTTCCGGTCTATCTCAACAGCTCAGTCAAAATGCGTGAGTCGCATCAGGCTAGTACTCCGTTGATCTACCTGGAGCCCCGGCACAAACTGACGCAGCAGTTCATGGAGCTGCATCAGTTTCTGGAAAACCATGCGGATTGAACGATGCGTGAATTCCCCCTGGGTCAGGAAAGCTCGCGGCGTTCTAGCAGCATCGAGCCGTCACTGATCGCAGCCGTCATCTTCCTCGCTAGCTTCTGCGCCATTTTCGCCAGATCTGGCGGAATGCTGATGGTTGCATCCATGTCAGCTGTCAGCGTGTTCTGACTGGAGATCAGCCGATTATGGTCGTCAGGGCAGTCACAGCGAACGCTTTGCCCATGCGTAGCGACCGCTACAAGTTCGTCGATGTACGTCGGATTGCCCTGCGCGATAAACCCCACTCTCTGACAAGCCGCGCACCACACGGGATCACCCATGCGGGCCAATCTTCGGTCATCGCACAATTGTTTTCCGGTTGCTTTCAAAACGAAACCTCCGGTGCTCGTTGAATCGCCTTCCCTGACTACGAACGTCATTGCTGTGGCTCCTGGATGCTTTTCGAAGCCAAAATCCTAGGCGCTAAACGGGGAGATTACTTGGAGAAAAGACGTTTTCAGAGACGTCCTACAATAAAAAAACGAAGCGCTGAAGAGTGCTTCGTCGTGTTTCAAGTTTCGCTCAGATGCCTTGGCTACTGAGCCACGCATTCAATTGTTGCAGGGGGAGCGCGCCGCTTTGGCGTGCCACTTCTCGACCGTTCTTGAACAGGATCAGGCTGGGAATCGAACGAATCCCCAATTGCGCTGACAGTTGTTGATTGGCTTCGCTGTCCAGTTTGGCCAGGCGGCAACGTCCGGAAAGCTGAACCGCTGCCTGTTCGAACGTCGGTGCGAATGACTTGCACGGTCCACACCAGTCGGCCCATACGTCGACCAACAACGGCAGATCGCCTTTGATCTGGCTGGCATAGTCGCCCTGCGTCAGATTGAAGGGCTTGCTCAGCAATACCTGCTGTTTGCAACGACCGCATTTAGGCTGGTCGCCCAGCCTGTCGGTGGGTATTCGGTTCAGCCCGTTGCAGTGCGGGCAAGGGATCATCAGGGACTCAGACACGGCAGGCTCCTTTAAAAGACCAATGACGCTTAAGTGGTGACGGGGAGTGCGTTTATCAACAGCGTTACGGACTGTACCGCCCGACTGCGCGGTTTCTGTCACTGGCTGCTGCCGAGAGATGCGCCTAGTCTGCATTCGTCACCGATTGACGGAGTGCGATATGCAAGCCCTGGGCATGTTGGGCGGAATGAGTTGGGAATCCACTGCCACCTATTACAAATGGCTGAATGAGGGTGTGCGCGACAGCCTTGGTGGCCTTCACTCGGCGCCCATTCTGCTGCACTCAGTGGATTTTGCCGGGATTGCCGCACTGCAAAAAGCAGGCGAGTGGGATGAAGCCGGTGAGCAACTGGCCGATGCGGCTCGCGGACTTGAGCGTGCGGGGGCCGGGGCACTGTTGCTGGCGACCAATACCATGCACAAAGTGGCGGGCGCCATTGAGTCGGCGGTGAATATCCCTTTGCTGCATATCGGCGAAGCGGTGGGCGAGGCGCTGCAACAGCGCGGCATAGCAAAAGCGGCATTGTTGGGCACGCGATTCACCATGCAGGAAGACTTCTACAAGCGCCGCCTGACCGAATGCTTCGGCATCGAGACAATGTTGCCAACATTAGAGGCCATGAGTGAAATCGATCGCGTGATCTTTGCTGAACTGTGCCAAGGCGAGTTTAATCAGCCCGCTCGTGAGTTCTATCTGGGTGTACTGGAGCAATTACGAGATCAGGGTGCTGAAGCGGCGATTCTTGGATGTACGGAGATTGGATTGTTGCTTGAGGGTGTCGACAGTCCATTGCCGTTAATCGACAGCACGCATGAGCATGTGGCAATGGGTTTGAAGTGGTTGCTGGATAAGTTCTGAGGGTTTTAATCGACGTTTTTAACTATCCGAAAGAGCTGCCCGTTCGGATAGTTGCGCATATTGGCCTGTGGCGATAGTCTTTTTTCACAGGAAACAACTTGAATGATATGCGTTGAATTTCTGGTTTTGTAGTGTTCAGCGCATCTGTTAATGCTTGCTGGGTCTTTAAATCCTTAGGGTGTCGAGAATACCTTGTTGGCGCGTGTATTTTTATATTAATAATAAAAAGAGAATATCAATGAATTTTAAAAAATGTACTGTGAGCGTTATGGCTGTATGTGTGCTAATGGCGGCGGGCTTGGTGCAGGCGGGGCCTGAGGTGCAGATCACATTTAAGAATAATGGGGGTTCTGAGGCGGTTTACGATCCTCTTGGTAGTAGCGCCTATAGCTATGGGGAGGCTAACCCGAAGCCGGCGGCTACGGTGAGAAGTGGCGAATCAAGCGTATCCAAAGTAAGAGGTAGTTTGTCGTCTGATGTTACTTCGGTAATTTTTCAGTACAAAATTGGCTCTAAGACTTGTAAGTTCAAAACAAGCTACCTGAAACTTCCAGGTCTTGGTGCCGTACCAAAATGGAACAAGAGCGCTGACGCAAGCGGGGGCGCAAGATGCGGAATAAGAATTACGTCGACTAACGTAGCTACTCATGCTTGGGCGGTGGAATTTACAATGCGGTAGCGTATTGTAAATCGGTACTGAATAGTACGGCGCAAAGGGTTATTTTAATTTTACGCGTGGGCGATTCAGGCTGCTTTCCTTGTAGTAGGAAACTTGTATATGATTAATGGTATTTCAAGTAATAGTTCCTTCGAAAAGGTTGTCGTTAGCGGGGTGGATGATGCCTTGTCGGCGCCTCTGACGATAAAAAGAACTGCGGTTATAGATGCTCCAGCAAGTGGCTCAAAAATCTCCACTCTTGCCAGGCAGCTCAGTGAGAGCGCTTCGCGTGCCGAGATTAGAAACGCGAATCTTGATCGACGCCAGCTCGGCGTGGAGGCCGAGAGACTGTTAAGCCAGATATTGGGAGATGTTTATCAGGCAGACAAAGCCTCGCACAATACGGAAGTACCTAGGACTATTGACCCCGATCTATTAGATAGGGCAAGGCAAGCTACAGACTATATCGTACGATCCGACAAGCATGATCGTAATGTTAAAAATCCGTTTATCAGCCTTTCTAGAGACCAGCTTAACTTGATCGTCTACGACGAGAGTGGTTTGTACACAGTTAATGAGCGGCGTGCCGCTTGGTACGGTGTTAGCGATATCGAGGCAAAGTGGAACCGAAAGTTAATGTGCGACGAGAATCTCGAGTCGGCAATGAATGGCGGCCGAACGCCGATGTTTTACGCTGAGGTTATGGCTCACTACAAGACGTTGCCCCTTATAGAACAAGTTCAGTACCCTGATAACTATGAGGCCAAGCTATTAGTCAGGATCGATGAGGCAAGCAATCCTCTTAAGCGAAAGGAGCCTAAGTTTCTGACGTTGTTTGAAATGTTGGAAATCATGCTCAAGCGTAAAAAGATAGGCTCTACAGAAAAAGATGGCCGCTCATCTGGTAGTTCTATTAGCAATGCCTGCGCTGCGACAGCTTCGGGCACGAGCACTGGGCAAGCAAACGGTACAAATGGAAGTAGCTAATCTCCACGCAAAGTCATAAGTGATATTTGGAAAAATTACGAGTGTGTATCGAACGAACAATTTTGTCTTAAGGATAAGGTGTTTCGGTATTCATATTGAGCGTGTTCGGTGTGCTGTCGTCTCAGTGCCAAGGAGTGACCAATGATTAATAACATTCAGTCATCTGCTTCATCCGCTGCCCCTGGCTCCCCTGCTGTATCCCCTGCTGTCGCAACGCAACCAGGTACTGATAAGGCTAAAGCCACAACAGACGCCTCGGATAAACCAAAGTTGTCGATATTAGCCCGTCAACTGAGCGTCAGCGCAATGCGTGCTGGGGTGCGTGAAAAGACGATGACGCACGATGAACTGGTAAAGTTTGCTCATGCGCAGATAGAAAAGTTTTCCGTTAATACCAAGGAAATGAATGATAAAAAGCGCGCGCTGGAAGTTCCCGGCACCGATGATCCTCAGTTACTGATTCGTGCTCGAAAAGCGACCGATTACATCGCCGAAATGCTTGCGGGCGATCCTCGTGCCAGGAATCCGTTCACAGGACTGTCGCGTGACCAGTTGACATTGATTGCCTACGACGACGGCGGTGATTTCACCTTGAATGAAAGACGGGCGGCCTATGAAGGGATTGGCGACCTGGAGCGGCAGTGGCGTCATTCGACGGTCGAAAAAGGAAATGTCGAACAAGCACGTGTGGGCAGAGCACCGAAGTTTTTTACGAATGTGCTGGAGCACTACAAAAGCCTGCCTGCTATTGAGAAGGCGCTTAACTACCCGAAAACGACCATTGCAACCCTGGAGGGCCACATCTATGACGAGAAGTTCATTCCAGGTGTGGCGAGCCGAGAACCGGGTCGGCGGGTGCTGAACCTGCATGACACTCTCACCGGACTCATGTTGTCGACAAGGCCGGAAACGATGGCTCAGATGAAGTCTGACAATACCAAAACCGTATAGAGCCGGACCCGGTATAACTTTTCTTATTGGCTTGTTATCAATACGTTTGCTTGTGAGGTTTGGATTATTAATTATTAACAACGAATGCAGTGATAAGAAATGAGAAATAATGATAGGCGTAAAGCTTTGTTCGTGCTCGCGGTTGTTTCTTTCATTATTTACGCCGTCGTTCGCTATTCCGTTATCCAATGGGCCCCGGATTTTTTAGTCCAATACCCGCTATATAACGAACTCTATGCGTGAACTTCACGATGCGCTGGTTGTTCTGCTTAGTAATCAATAATCATGGCTGATTATGGTGGTCGGCTATTTGTTGGCGTTGGAGTCACAACAAGGATCGTCTCATGATAGAAAATCTGAAATCGACACTTATGAATATGGTCAAGGTGGGGGGCGACGTTAAAGTGGTGCCTTCGCAGCTTTCGAAGAAAGAAACAGAGGTCCAGGTCGTTAAGAGTGCGGCGGACACTGCGGACATGTCCGTGCTGGGGCGGCAACTAAGCGGCAGTGCCAAGCGGGCAAGTGACCGAGAAAACACCATGAGCCGTGATGAGTTGGCAGCCTATGCCAACCAACAAAAACATGACTTTCTCCTGGAGGGTTATACGTCGAAAAAAGTCCAGCACGATCTGGAGCGTCCCAAGACCGATGACCTCGATTTATTGGACCGTGCCAAGCGAGCCACCGAATACCTCAGTCGTTCTGATAAAGGTGACAGCCATGCGCGAAACCCTTTTGCCGGCCTTTCGCGCGATCAACTGACATTGATTGCCTATGACGACAAGGGTGGCTACACAACCAATGAACGACGAGCAGCCTGGTATGGCAGTTCCAAAATGGAGCAGGCATGGGCCAATGACGTCGTTAGCCGGGGAGAGCTGGAGAAAGGTTTCAGCGGAAAAATACCGGTCTTCCTGACCGAAGTGTTGACCCATTACAAGGCGCTGCCGGAGATAGAAAAAGTTCAGGACCGCTATCCAAAAAATTACGTCGCGCAAATGGAGGCGAAAATCCGCGCGGAGTTGTCTCTGCCTGGCGTTGGAGAGCGCAAAAAAACGGAGCGTGTTCTCAACCTCTACGACATTCTGGCGGGGCTGACACCGCCCGAAAAGAAGGATCCCGAGCCGGGTAGCCCGGCGCACACCGGGAAATTTTCTCCACGGACATCGGCAACGGCGCCTTCCTGGGCAGAAACCCATCCCGACCCTTCACCGTCCCCAGCACCCTTGAGCACGACTCCCCCGGCGCAATCCCCCTCATGACGAACAACTGATCTCCAAGTGCTTGCCCCAGTCCGGCGGCCGCTGTGCATAACTGTCCATTGCGGCTTGTTCCTTGAATGGGTTGCAGAGCACAGCGTGCAGTCGGCGAACTTCTTGATAATCGCCTTTTTCGGCATCTTCAATGGCGCGTTGGGCAAGGTAGTTGCGCAGGATGTAAAGCGGGTTGACTGCATGCATACGCACTTGGCGCTGCGCCTCGGTGCCCGCGCTTTCTCGGGCGACGCGGGCTTTGTAGACTTCAGCCCAGGCGTCGAAACCTGCGCGATCAACGAAGTCATCACGCAGACGATTGACGGCTACCTCGGCTGACTCATCGCCCAGGCGACGGAAAAACAGCGTGTAGTCGACGCCACTGTTCTGCATCAGTTGCAGCAGCCCAGTGACGATTTTGCTGTCGTCGTCCTCGGTGGTGGTCAGGCCCAGGCGTCGGCGCATCAAGTCCAGGTAGTGCGCCTGATACAGCGGCAAAAACAGCCCAATCGCCTCACGCAGCGCATCGACGCTGATGAACGGCGTCAAGGCCTGGGCCAGTGCGCTGAGGTTCCACTGTGCAATCGGCACCTGATTGCTGAAGGAGTAGCGCCCCTCATGATCGGAGTGGTTGCAGATGAACTTCTGGTCGAAGTCGTCGAGAAAGGCGAAGGGTCCGAAGTCGAAGGTGATGCCCAGGACCGACATGTTGTCGGTGTTCATCACTCCGTGGCAAAAACCGTAAGCCTGCCATTTGGCGATCAGTTCGGCATTGCGTTCGACGATCTCGGTGAACATCGCCAGATACGGCTCCTCCGCTTCCAGTGCTTGCGGGTAGTGCAGTCTCAGAACGTGATCGGCCAGTTCTTTAAGCCGTTCGGGTTGCTTGGTGTAGAAGAAATATTCGAAGCTGCCGAAGCGGATGTGGCTCTTGGCCAGACGCAATACCATTGCGGCGCGCTCCTGAGTCTCGCGCCAGACAGGTGTCGTGGAGCCGATGACGCAGGCGGCGCGACTGCTGGGAATCCCTAGCGCGTGCAGGGCCTCTGAGGCCAGGAATTCGCGAATCGAGGAACGCAATACGGCGCGTCCGTCGCCCATGCGTGAATAGGGCGTTTGTCCGGCGCCCTTGAGGTGCAGATCCCAATGTTCGCCCGCATCGTTATAGACCTCGCCCAGCAGCAGGCCGCGTCCATCGCCCAAGCGCGGATTGTATGAGCCGAACTGATGGCCGGAATACACCATCGCCCGTGGATCGGCTTCGGCCCACAGCTTTTGGCCGCTAAACAGCTCGGCAAACACCGGCAGTTCGGCTTGCTCGTGGTCCAGATCCAGCAGCGCCAACGCTGCATCACTGGCTACCACCAGACGCGGCTCGGTAATCGGTTCAGGCAGCACGGACGTTGAAAACACATCGCCCAGGCGGGCGAAGCGGTTATCGAAAGTCAGTTCATCGAGGGCTTTCAAGGGAGACCTCCAGCAGAATGTCCTAGCATTCTGCTGGGAATTGGCCCGTCAGTCGAGTTGGACTTCCGGAGGCTCAGGTACATCCTTCGGTGCGGTGGGCAATGCGGTCGGTGTGGCTGCGGGTTTCGGTTCGGGATCGGCGGGTACCAGCTTGTACTCCTGGCCCTGCATGTTCTTGAGGTAAACCTCCATCTGCCGGAACGAGATGTTGATGTGCTGGCTCTTGAACTCTTTATTGATGAAACGGTTGATCTCGTCTACCACCGGATTACGGTCGCCCAGATCGCGAACGTGCATGCGCAGTTCGTGATCCAGCGTGCTCTCGCCAAAGTTCAGGAAATACACAATCGGCGCTGGCTCTTTGAGTACGCGCGGGTTTTCCTGCGCGGCCTTGAGCAGCAGGCTGCGTACCAGGTCCAGATCGGAACCGTAATCGACACCCACCTTCAGGGTTACGCGCGTAATGGTATCGGTCAGCGACCAGTTGATTAGTTGGCCTGTGATGAACGTCTTGTTCGGGACAATGATGTCCTTGCGGTCGAAGTCGGTGATGGTCGTGGCGCGGATGCGGATCTTGCTGACCGTGCCCGACAGGTTGCCGATGGTGATGGTGTCACCGATGCGCACCGGACGTTCGAACAGAATCATGATGCCGGAGATGAAGTTCGCGAAGATCTCCTGCATACCGAAACCAAGTCCCACTGACAGCGCAGCCACCAGCCATTGCAACTTGTCCCAACTGACGCCGAGGGCTGACAACGTGGAAACGAAGCCGATACCGGCGATGGCGTAGGACAGCAACGTGGTGGTTGCGTAAGCGCTGCCTTGCGCCAGGTTCAGGCGCGAGAGCACCAGTACTTCCAGCAAGCCAGGCAAGTTGCCCGCCAGCACGAAGGTGATGCCGATGATGACGAGCGCGCCGATCAGATCACCAAGGCTGATCGGAACCATGCTCATGGCGGCGCCGGTGCCACTGGTGTATTCGTACAGCGTGATGTTGTCGAGGTACGAGAACACCGTGATCAAGTCGGCCCAGACCCAATACAAGGCGCCGATGAAGCCCGCCAGCAAGGCCAGACGAATCAGGCGCAGCGATTGTTGGTTGACCTGTTCGATGTCCAGCGTCGGCTCTTCGATCACGCCCTCACCGTCGCCGGTTTCTTTCGCGGCCTGACGTTTGCTCAAGGCGCGTTGATAAGCCAGTCGGCGGGCCGCGACGCTCAGGCCGCGAACGAAGGCTGCCTCGACTACCAGCCACAACATCAGTAGGTACAGCGTGTCGATCAGTCGGTCGCTGAGTTTCAGGGCGGTGTAGTAGTAGCCAAAACACACGGCCAAAAACAGTGCAACGGGCAGCGCGGTAAACGCCAAGCCCATCGCGCGGCGGAACATCGAGGCGTTGTGGTGGGTCGGGCTGGTCAGCAGCAGGCGCGCCAGCAGCCAGGTCATCAACGCATAACAGGTCAGTACCACTGCGATACCGATGACATCGTCAGCCAGTGCGGCGGGTTCGTGTTCGGCAACTGCAACCACCGTTACCAGCGCCAGCACTACCAGGCCGAGGCGCCGGATCCAGCCGCGCAAAAACTCGACCTGAGGTTTTTCCCAGCCAAAATGCAGTTGTGCCACGCCACCCGGCGCGAGGATGCGATAAGCGGTGTAGAACATCAGCCACGCCAGCGCGATCTGCAGCAGCGCTGAGCCGAGGTTGACGTTTTGCCCCCGGGCGTCGATTTGCAGCGCATAGGCACACAGCGCCAAGGCCAGTGAAAGCGGCATCGCCAGCAGAATATTGATGAGGATTGCCAGCGGCGTTTTCCACTGGCTATCACGCTTGAAGTGGCCGATATCGGCATGCAGCCGGTTGAGCTTGTCGTAGAGCGCCTTGCGTTTCCACATCAGCACGCCGATGACCAACAGCAGCGGCAGGAAGATCAGCGGACGCTGGGTCAGCCCGTCCGACAGCTCGCTGACGCTCGATGTCCACGGCAGCGTAGCGATCTGTTTTATCAGGCGCGGCTGAATCCGCTCGAACCACTCCAGATCCAGCGGCTTGTTGCTGGGTATCCAGAACATCTGTTCGTCCAGCGTTTCGCGCAGGCTGATCGCGGTGCTGACCAATTGTTTCTGGTTGAGCTGCAACGTGATGGATTCGTTGAGCAGTGAGCTCAGCTCGCGATTCAGGCGCTCCAGCAGATCGCTGCGGGTGGTCGCCAGGTCCAGCAAGGTTTTGCGCAACGCAGGTGTGACGTCTTCAGGCTTTTGCGTTGCCAGCAGGGCTTCGACGTAAGCACCGGGGCTGCTCATCTGCTCGCGTTGCTGATTGACTTCGAACTGATACAAGCGGATATCAGCGATTTCATCGGCCAGACCTGCATCGAGTTTCAGGTGCGGCAGCGCTTGTTTTTGTTTGTAGAGAATCTTCGACAGCAGCAGGCTGCCACTGAGTACGTTGATCTGCTCGTCCAGTGCTTGATCGCTTTGGGTCAGGGTATCGAGTTGTTGTTTGGTTTTGAGGTTCTGTTGGGTCAGTTCATTGAGCCGGTCGGTACCACGAAGCAGGTAGTCGGACAGCTTCAAGTTGGCTGCGCTTTCGGTTGCCAGCAGGCTGCTGCCCCCGGCTTTTTGCGCCTCGATCGACAGCTGTGTCACGGTTTCCTGGGATTGCGCGCGCCGCTTGTCGTTGATCAGGGTTTGCAGGTCTTGAATCTCCTGCTCTTGACGGGTCACTTTCTCGGTCAGCAGATCATGCTGGCTACCGCCCAGATCTTGCAGTTGGCTGTTGCCGGCCAACTCCTGGCGACGTAAAGCTATCAGCGAGTTAAGCGCGGCTTGCTCAGCGATCAATTGGTTGCGCTGGTCGGCGTTGATGGTCTTGCCTGCGTCTTTGCCCACCTTGAGTATGGCGTTGATCTGCTGGATGCGTGTTTGGCTGGTGCTGATTTCCGCTTGTGCGCGCTCCGGGCGTGTCTGGGCGGTAATGGTCAGGCTATTGGCATCGTTCAGCGCGCTCTGCAGGTCGGCCTGTTGCGTACTGCGTTGACTGAGCATTTGCTCAAGCGTCGGTACGTCCAGATTGGCGTAGCGTTGCGCCACCGGCATCAAACGGATGCCCTTGAGGCGGATCAGCTCTTTCTGGTTATCGGCCGTCTGCTTGGGCGCATCGGCTAATTGGCGCTTCAAGTCCTCGAGCTTTTTCTGGTTGTCCTTCTGGCTGGCAAGGAAGGTCAGCGTCTGTTCGAGCACTTGTTGCAGGGCTTTCTGATCAGCGTCCGCCAGTTTGCGGTCGCCGATCTTGTCCAGGCTTTGCTGAACCGAATCGGCGGTCGGCACAGGGGTATCGGCAGCCAAAACCGGAACAGAGAAAAGGCAAAACCCAAGCAGGGTCGAGGCAATAAAGGTACGCAACGAGAACATAGACACCGGGTCGAGCAGGTAAGAAAACGGACAGTTTAAAGGAACAGCCCAGGGCCTGTGCGGCTTCCTTCGGGGAATCTGACGCCGACTTTGAGGATCTTGTTCCCCTCCATGGTCGCAACAGTCCAAATAGTCCCGTTCCATTCGACCTGGTCGCCAACAATTGTGGCGCCACGATTCTTTTGAATGATGAATTGGCTCAGCGGCATATTCGAATCCAGTCCGTCGAGTTTCAAACCGTACAATGCCGCAACGGCCCCCAGTTGAGCGTCTCCCTCGAGCACGAAGTCGCCGAAAAAGCGCAAGTCCAGGCCTCGTTGCGGCGCTTGGCTGAACAGCTTGCCGAGTGCTGGGAGGTCATGCTCATGGCCGATGACGCAGAGCAGATCGCCGACTTCCAACACCGTACTACCCGACGGATGGAGCAATTGCTCGCCGCGAAACAAGGCCGCGATACGGGTGCCTTCCGGCATTTTCAGTTCTCGAAGGGCTGCCCCGATGCACCATTTTTCAGCGCCAAGGCGATACACGAACAACTCCCACTCACTGGTGACGTGGACTTCCAATGCCGCGCGCGAGATGGGCGCGGGTTCTGGTGGCACGGTGACTTTCAGCAGCTTGGCGACCCACGGCAGGCTTGTCCCTTGTACCAGCAGCGACACCAAGACGATGAAGAACGCCAGGTTGAAATACAGCTGCGCGTGTTCTAACCCCGCCATCAGCGGGAACACCGCCAGAATGATCGGGACAGCGCCGCGTAAACCTACCCAGGCAATGAAGGCCTTTTCTCGGCCATGGAACACTCGAAACGGTAGCAAACCAGCCACTACCGACAAAGGACGTGCCACCAGAATCATCCACAGCGCCAAGCCCAAAGCCGGAAGTGCGATCGGTAAAAGATCGTGTGGCGTGACCAGCAGGCCGAGCACCAGGAACATGCCGATCTGTGCCAGCCACGCCATGCCGTCAAGCATGTGCAGGATGCCGTGACGGCTGCGTATGGGCTTGTTGCCTAGCACCAGACCGCACAGGTAAACCGCCAGGAAGCCGCTGCCATGAATGGCGTTGGTCAACGCGAAGACAAACAAACCGCCCGCGATGACCAGAATCGGATACAGGCCGTTGGCAAGATTAATACGGTTAACCAATTGCAGCATCAACCAGCCACCGCCAAGACCGATAATCGCGCCGATGCCGAATTCTTGTATCAGGTGCCCCAGCAGGCTCCAGTGCAGGCCGGTTTGGCCGCTGGAAATCATGTCGATCAAGGTGACAGTCAGGAACACCGCCATCGGATCGTTGCTGCCGGACTCGATTTCCAGAGTGGCCGTGACCCGTTCGTTCAGGCCTTTGCCGCCTAGCAGCGAGAAGACGGCAGCGGCATCGGTGGAGCCGACAATCGCACCAATCAACAGGCCTTGAATGATGTTCAGATCGAACAGCCAGGCCGCCATCATGCCGGTCAGGCCAGTGGTGATCAGTACGCCGACGGTGGCCAGCGACAACGCGGGCCACAACGCGACCCGAAAGCTGGCTACCCGCGTTCGCAGGCCGCCGTCTAGCAAAATCACCGCCAGGGCCAGGTTGCCGACCAGGTAGGCCGTGGGGTAGTTGTCGAAGATGATGCCGCCACCATCGACCCCGGCGGTCATGCCGACCGCGAGGATGATCACCAGAATCGGGATGCCGAGCCGTGACGACAGCGAGCTGACCAGAATACTCGCAGCCACCAGCAACGCGCCGATCAGGAACAGGCTGTTGATGGTGATGGCATCCAAAGGCGGTACTCCAGAAAACAGTTCAAAGACGAGGCACGAACTGGCCATGCAGTCCGCGTGCCAAACGATTTAACCTGTTGAATTGGCAGGCTGTCAAAGCTTTATGGTGATGCCCGTTTTTCCGCCATCGATAAATAGTTAGCGCGTTAGTTTCTCTTGTTTCTGCTGAAGTATGGCTAGCATTCATCCGTGTGAGCAAACCATGGACTCTACCGTCGTTGAACTATCTGATCAGGCAGGCCCGGCATCGAGCCTGTGATCGGAGCCTTCTACCGCTTTTGGGAGGTGCAGATCAAAGCCGTCGCCGGACCGTTGCCAGGCCTTATTCTGTTGGACTTTCGTACGGGTAAACCCTTTGGGCACAAACGATAGGCAGTCACGTTGGGCGCCTCGGGCGCACCGTTGATGGATGTTTTCTTTGCGCTAAGTGCCGAGATCTGAGTATTGCGTTGAATAGGTGGAGTGAAGGGCAGAATCACCACAAGGGTCGGGTTGCCTATCAGATAGGTGGTGGGTTAGTTATCGAAGAGGCAATATAAATAAGTATTGCCACCCTGTTTGTTTGAACTGGTTACCTATGACTTCCGTTAATCCAGAGATAGGGAAGTCGTTAAGTTTATGATCAACAGAGTTAATACTTTAAAGGTGCAAGTTGCGGATAAAACCGATGAACATCAACTAAAGGATATTGCCCGGCAATTCATGGATGCTTATCCCGATATTCATGGCATGGCATACTCGGCCGCAAGAAACATTATGTATAAGCACACGGGCAAGAAATTTAATCCAGAGAAGGTTTACTGGCATCGCTTCGGCACGGCGGTCAGTAGCCCCAGGACCTTTACCGGCTGGCAGCATGTTGACCCGCCGCTCGAGTCAATGACCTTCATCGAGCTGGTGATGCGTCGCTTCAGTGCGCAGGAGCAGGAAGCCTGGGATGAGCTTCAGCTCTATGGCGGTTTTTACACTGATGGCCCGGATCACGAGGCCTTCGATGAGCGCAACGAAGTGTGCATGCTGCCCAAAGACGTTATGGATGACTTTTGGGCGCTTGATTTCAGTGCCGTCTACGCGCGGAGGATGCAGCGTTTCTGGGCGACCCATAGTGAGGATTTTCGTACGCTGGCCAAGTCACATTTCCTGGTCTCAGCGCTGCAATGTCGACGCAGTGGACACCTTTGCGAGGATGACTTCCAAACAGTCATTCACTCAGTCACCGACGGGCTTGAGCCGACCATGACGTTGGCCACGCTAAAAGCCAAGGTCGCGCCGAAGGCTGGTATCTCCATACATACCTTTAGTCTTGATGAGTATGTGTCTCGCGACATATTGCGCATTGTCGATGCCTCGGGGCGGCAGATTGTATATGTGCCCGGCGAAAAAACAGCCTTCCATGGGTTTGGCAGCAAGCGCGAACTGTACGAGTGGACTCGCAGTCGTGTTGCCGATGAGGGGTCAAGGGCGGCCTTTACACAGCACTTCTTGCATTCGGCCGCTGCGCGCGAGTCAGATGGCGAGGCGTTCGCTGGCGTGATTGATCGGTTGCGCAGGCAAGAGTGGTTCGAGCGACCGATCGTCGACAGGCGTGACGAATTTATCCTGGGTGATCCGTTTGAACATGTGCGCGAAATAGCCCGGCAGGAAATGGCGTCGGATGCCTTCACGTTGCTGACATCCAACCTTTCCCTCCACAAACAAATGTGGATTGGTTATCTGAGTGCCTTCACTCATGTGTTCGGTGGCTTGGCGCCTCTGGGATGGCCCGTGGCGTTGACAGTGATTGGTGCGGGCACCATCAATGTCGGTTTGAACGTGGATCAGGCGGTCAACGGCGCGAGCGCGCAGTTGCGCAAAGCCGGGGTGGAAGCGGCGATTATCAATTCGATTTTTGTCCTCTTCAACTTGCCGCTGCTCGCAGATATTGGGGAGGTTGGCGACGGGGTGGAGGTAACCGGAGCCCGCGAGGATACATTCAAACTGCCGTCTACACCGGTATCGACGACTGAGCCGTCGGTCATCGGGCTCAATGTCGAGAATCCGCTCGCGGGTCTTGAAGGTAATGAAATTCTGGATGACGCTCAATCGCTAGCGACCGAAGGGCGCCTGCGTGGTGTTTATATGAATGCCAATGGCCAGAACTGGATCAGTCTGAATGATCTGCCCTACCAGGTGCGCTACAGCGACGAGCTTCAGGTCTGGACTATTGTCGATCCGGCCAACCCCTTCGCGTTTTATGGCGCCAACCCCGTCCGGCTGAATGCCCAGGGTGAATGGGAGTTACTCCCGGCGCCGAAGCTGAAAGGGGGTATGGATGAGCAGGCTGGCTCTTCGCAGATGGGTGGCACGCCAACAGCCAATCCACAAACCACTACTGCCTCAGCCTTCTGGGAGCCCTACATGCAGTTCAATCGTGAAGAAGAACTGCGTTTGTCCAATGTAGCGATGGCGCGGCAAAAAGACATTGTCGAAGTGTTGGAGGTGCCGGGGGAGGAACTCGTTGTAGTGACGATGGCTATGATGAATTTATTGATGAGTGGGGCGATCATCATCGGGTCTTCAAGACCGATGACGGTCATTTCAATGGTGGGAATATCCAGCACTACGTACAGGAAGACGATGCTTACAATCAATTCCTGCGCACGGGGGTGGCATTCTCGTATCACGATCCAGTGCTCATGATCGAGGCACTTGCCGATGATCTGGAGCAGGTCGGTCTGGATCGCTCTGTGACGTTGTATCGTGGAGGCAGCGGTGAGCGCGGCACGTCCGGAGAGACCTTTCGCAAAGGTGTGATCAAGTCTGGGGACACGTTGGTCAACACTGACATCACCTCATTCAGCGAGAACCCCTATGTGGCGAGAAACTTCGCGAACAGCCGGGGCGGAGAAGTCTCGATCAAAGCCACAGACCTGGGGACGTTCGATGAAACATCGATCATCTATGTCATTGAGGCCAACAATCATTTTGGAGCTATCCCGATTGCTCCCTTTGCCTCGGGTTCGAAAGAAGCAGAGTCCGTGTTTTTGCCCGGACATTACTTTCGTGTCGAAAGCATCGAGGAAGTGGTGGGCTCGAACTACCGTTTCATTCAGCTCCAGATGAAGGAAATCGACGCATCGCAGGCGTCTGGCGGCGTCTATGACCTGCGTACCGGAGAGGCTTTCAGTCGCGAGGCCTATGCGGCCAGACTGGGGCCAGATGCGACATCGCTGGTGGATCGCTTTTTCCCATGAGGTAGGTGACCTGGTAACTCGTTAAAACCACTCGTTCTTCATCGACAAGCAAGTGTCATCCTGACTTTCCAGGATGGCCAGTTCGTGATGACAGCTCGGTACTTCCCACGTCAGGAAGTACCGGGCTGCCTGAAGTTTGCCTTTATAAAAGTGGGTTTCTGCGGCGTTCCCTTTGCTTAAACCTTCCTCGGCGCGAATGGCTTGTTCGAGCCAGCGCCAGCCGATGACTGTGTGGCCGAACGCTTTCAAGTACAGCGCCGAGTTGGCAAGCGTGCTGTTGACTTCGCCTTGCGCCATGCCTGTCAACAAGCCGATGGTGACGTTTTGCAGGCGTGCTGCCAGTTGCTCCAAAGGCTGGCGCAGCCCGTCCAATGACTCATAAGTCTGCGCGCGTTTGCAGGTGTTGGTAATCAGCCGGATCAGCTGTTTGAGGCCGGAGCCATCGTTCTGCGCCAGTTTGCGTCCCAGCAAGTCCAGCGACTGAATGCCGTGGGTGCCTTCATGAATCGGATTCAGACGGTTGTCGCGGTAGTACTGCTCTACAGGGTATTCACGGGTGTAGCCATGACCGCCGAGAATCTGGATCGCCAGTTCGTTGGCCTTTAGGCAAAACTCCGATGGCCAGGATTTGACGATGGGCGTCAACAGGTCGAGCAATTCATGAGCCTGTTTGCGTTGTTCCTCGCTTTCGCCGGTCTGGGTGTCGTCGAACAGCCGTGCAGCGTAGAGGCCCAGATCGAAGGCGCCCTCCACATAAGCCTTTTGTGTCAGCAGCATACGTTTTACGTCCGCATGCTGGATGATCGTAACCGGCGCGCTGTCAGGGCTTTTGTTGTCCGGCAAACGACCTTGTGGACGTTCGCGAGCATATTGCAGTGAGTACAGATAACCGGCATAACCCAACATCACTGCACCCATGCCGACACCGATGCGCGCCTCATTCATCATCTGGAACATATAGCTCAGGCCTTGATGCGGCTTGCCCACCAGATAACCGACGCACTCACCGTTGTCGCCGAAGTTGAGCGCGGTCGATGTCGTGCCGCGCCAGCCCATCTTGTGAAACAACCCGGCCAGCAGCACGTCATTGCGCGTGCCCAGACTACCGTCATCGTTGACCAGAAACTTGGGCACAATGAACAGCGAGATACCCTTCACCCCCGCAGGCGCATCTGGCAGTTTTCCCAGGACCATATGCACGATGTTTTCCGACAGTGAATGGTCGCCGCCAGAGATAAAAATCTTGTTACCACGCAGGCGATAGGTACCGTCTGCCATCGGTTCGGCGCGGGTACGAATGTCCGACAGTGATGAGCCGGCATGGGGTTCGGTTAGCGCCATGGTGCCGAAGAATCGACCGTTGATCATCGGCTCAAGGAAGTGCCGTTTTTGTTCCTGGCTGCCAAAGCTCTCGATCAGGTTGGCCGCGCCCATGGTCAGGAAAGGGTAGGACGCCGAACCGGCATTGGCCGCTTGAAAATGCGCAAAGCAGGCTTGCGATAGCAGTGTTGGCAATTGCATACCGCCGACGTCGAAGCTTCGCGCGGCATTGAGGAAACCGGCCTCCAGAAAGGCATCGACCGCCGGTTTTACTTCAGGAATCAGGATCGCTTCGCCGTTTTCATAACGCGGCTCGTTCTCGTCGGCCTTGCGGTTGTGTGGTGCGAAGTACTTCTCGGCTATGGTCCGTGCCGTGGCGATGGCTGCATCGAAGGTTTCGCGATTGTGCTCGGAAAAACGCTCGCGCTGAGTCAGCGCTTCGGCATCCAGCACTTCATACAGCTCGAAAGCCAGATTGCGGGAACTGAGCAGCGTCTCAGGCATAGCGGCGTACCTTTTATTGGCGTGCCGAGGAGTCTAGGTGCGCAGCGCAGGGGTGAACAGGAAGATTGATGTGGGTGATGGAGGGGTAGAAGACGTGCCATTCGCCAAGACGGGTCGCTTACTCATAGCCTTTCTGGCTATAGGAGGCCGCTCGCCTGCGATAGAGCCAGCCAGACACAGCAGCGTTGTCTGGCTGAAACTATCGCGGGCAAGCGCGTTCCTGCAAACGGCGTAGAAACTTACCCGATAGTCATCAGGCTTGCGTTACCACCTGCCGCCGCTGTGTTGACGCTCAATGCGCGTTCGATCACCAGGCGCTCCAGCGCAATGTTGGTTTCGCCTTTCGATAAACCCTGAACACCAACGATGGCCCCGGCGCGTTGGGCAACTTGCTCACAGATCGAGCGCAGTTGGTCCGAATCACCGTGGTGCAACACGGCATCAATGATCACGTCTTCCTTGCTCCAATCGGCGACCAGCTTTATGCGTGCCTGTACTTCCTTGGGTAAGCGATTGCGCAGCGGTTTGCTGAGTTCGTTTTCTGGCCAGATCGCTGTGCTACCGACAGCCACGACCGCAGTCAGTTGAGTCAGCAGGTCTGTTTCGTCTTCTGCCAGGCACAGGACGTGTTCGCGCGGCAGGATGCTGTAGCTGTTGCGTTCACCTGTCGGGCCAACCAGCAACCGAGTGATGCCGCTTTGCGATTGTTTCGCGAATTGGCTGCACAGCGCTTCCAGGTCGGTGTGTTGGTTGTTGGTGGCCCACGCTGTCAGGGCGTTCAGTGGTTTGCTCATTGAGTTACGCAAGCGGGTATCGGATGCGGTTAGCGCATCGCCACGCAAGAACGATTTTTCAATGGCGTCCACTGGGCGGGTCGACAGCAAACGATACAGGTACAGCGGACCGCCAGCTTTCGGACCGGTGCCCGACAGGCCTTCACCGCCGAACGGTTGCACACCCACCACGGCACCGACGATGTTGCGGTTGATGTACATGTTGCCGGCGTTGACGTTGTCCACCACCTTGGCAATGGTCTCGTCGATGCGAGTATGGACACCGAGCGTGAGACCGTATCCCGACGCATTGATCTGGCCGATCAGTTGGTCCAGCTCTTTACGTTTGTACCGCACAACGTGCAGCACCGGACCAAAGACTTCGCGTTGCAACTCGTCGAAGCTTTCGAGTTCGATCAGGGTTGGCATCACATAAGTGCCGCGCTTGATCTCGTCGTTGTCGGCGATGGCCATCTGGTACACCGAGCGGCCTTTGTCGCGCATCGTCTGGATGTGTTGCTCGATGCCCGCCTTGGCTTCTGCGTCGATTACAGGACCGATGTCAACGGACAGGCGCTCAGGATTGCCAAGGCGGCTTTCGGCCATTGCACCCTTGAGCATTTCGATGACGCGTTCGGCTGAATCTTCCTGTAGGCACAATACCCGTAGCGCCGAGCAGCGTTGACCGGCGCTGTCGAAGGCCGATGACACCACGTCGATGACCACTTGTTCGGTCAGCGCTGATGAGTCGACGATCATCGCGTTTTGGCCACCGGTCTCGGCGATCAGCGGGATCGGTCGACCTTGTGCATCAAGACGCCCGGCGATGTTGCGTTGCAGCAGACGAGCGACTTCGGTGGAGCCGGTGAACATCACGCCTTTGACCCGATCATCACCGACCAGGCGAGCGCCGACGGTTTCGCCACGGCCTGGCAGCAGTTGCACGACGCCTTCAGGAATACCAGCTTCCAGCAGTAACCGAACGGCTTGAGCGGCGACCAATGGAGTTTGCTCGGCGGGTTTGGCAAGTACCGGGTTGCCGGCTGCCAGCGCTGCCGCGACTTGACCGCTGAAAATCGCCAGCGGGAAGTTCCAGGGGCTGATACAGACGACGGGGCCCAGTGGGCGATGGGCGTCGTTGGTGAAATCGTTACGAGCCTGCACCGCGTAGTAACGCAGGAAGTCCACGGCTTCACGGACTTCGGCGATAGCGTTGGCGAAGGTCTTGCCAGCTTCGCGAGCCAGCAGGCCCATCAGTGGTTGAGTCTCGGCCTCCATCAGGTCGGCGGCCCGTTCAAGGATCGCGGCGCGCTCTGCGGGCGGTGTGGCTTGCCAGATCGGCCCTGCGCTCACCGCGCTGAGAAGGGCGTTATCGACGTCTTCCAGGCTGGCCTCTTGAACATGGCCGACCACATCGCGCAGGTCGGATGGGTTCAGCACAGTAACCCAAGCTCCGGCACTGACCGGGCTACCCAGCATTGGCGCGGCTTTCCAGTCGTTATGCGCGGTCGCCAGCAACGCAGAAGACAGCGATGCCAGGCGATGTTCGTTGGACAAGTCGATGCCTGCCGAGTTGGCGCGTTCGCCACCATACAAGTCGCGTGGCAGGGGAATACGTGGATGCGGCAGACCGAACCCACCTTCCTGGGTGGCCATGTGTTCGATACTGCTCACAGGGTCGGCGACCAGTTCCTGAATCGAGATCGATTGGTCGGCGATCCGATTGACGAACGAGGTATTGGCACCATTCTCCAGCAGGCGACGAACCAGATACGCCAGCAGGGTTTCGTGGGTGCCGACCGGTGCGTACACGCGGCATGGACGGTTTAGCTTGCCATCGGAAACTTTGCCGACGACCTGCTCATACAGTGGTTCGCCCATGCCGTGCAGGCACTGGAATTCGTACTGGCCGGGGTAATAGTTCTGGCCGGCAATGTGATAAATCGCCGACAGCGTGTGCGCGTTGTGGGTGGCGAATTGCGGATAAATGACCTCCGGGACCGACAGCAGTTTGCGAGCACACGCTATGTAGGAAACGTCGGTGTACACCTTTCGCGTGTAGACCGGATAACCCTCAAGGCCCTCAACCTGAGCGCGCTTGATCTCGCTGTCCCAATATGCGCCTTTTACCAGGCGAATCATCAGGCGATGACGGCTGCGGCGGGCCAGATCGATCACATAGTCGATCACGTACGGGCAGCGCTTCTGGTAAGCCTGAATCACGAAGCCAATGCCGTTCCAGCCGGTCAGTTGCGGTTCGAAGCATAGGCGCTCAAGAAGGTCGAGCGACAGTTCCAGGCGATCGGCTTCTTCGGCATCGATGTTCAGGCCGATGTCGTAGTGCTTGGCGAGCAAGGTCAGAGACAGCAGGCGCGGGTACAGCTCGTCTATCACGCGATCGTACTGCGCACGGCTATAACGCGGGTGCAAGGCGGACAGCTTGATAGAGATACCGGGGCCTTCATAAATGCCGCGGCCATTGGACGCTTTGCCAATGGAGTGAATGGCCTGCTCATAGGAGGCCAGGTATTTCTGCGCATCGTGTTCGGTCAGCGCCGCTTCGCCGAGCATGTCGTAGGAGTAACGGAAGCCTTTGGCTTCGAAGCGGCTGGCATTGGCCAGGGCTTCTGCGATGGTTTCGCCGGTGACGAACTGCTCGCCCATCAGACGCATCGCCATGTCTACACCCTTGCGGATCATGGGCTCGCCGCTTTTGCCAATGATGCGACTCAGGGAGGATGTCAGGCCTGCCTCGTTATGGGTACTGACCAGTTTGCCGGTCAGCAGCAGCCCCCACGTGGCGGCGTTGACGAACAGTGATGGGCTGTTACCCAGGTGCGGATGCCAGTTGCCGGTGCTGATTTTGTCTCGGATCAATGCGTCGCGGGTGCCTTTGTCCGGGATGCGTAACAGCGCTTCGGCCAGGCACATCAACGCCACGCCTTCTTGCGAAGACAGCGAGAACTCTTGCAGCAGGCCCTGAACGATACCCGCACGTCCGCCGGCACTTTTCTGGTTGCGTAGCTTTTCGGCGATCGAGGACGCCAGTTTGTGAGTGGCTTGTGCCATGGCGGCTGGGAGACGCGCCTGTTCCAGAAGCATCGGAACGACTTCTGGCTCGGGACGACGATACGCGGAGGTTATCGCTGCGCGCAGAACAGACTGCGGAAGGATACTTTCCGCAAACTCGAGAAAGGCCTGGTGAGTGCTGTCCGGGGGCACGTCACCCTGTTCGTCGGCATCCTTGCTGGTCAGGCCATTGAGTTCATTAAGCGTTGCACCACCTTCGAGCTTTTCCAGGTAATTGAAAATCGCCTGTTTGATAAGCCAGTGCGGGGTCCTGTCAATGGAGTGCGCAGCTGCTTTCAATCGCTCGCGGGTTGGGTCGTCGAGTTTGACACCCAGAGTGGTGGTCGCCATGTCTTGTCCTCATATTAGCCACGGTTCTATGGCTTCAGCAGTTGCAAAGATTAGCCTTGCTCTGCGGTAGGTGCAACCGGGTGCAACCTGTTTTTTCAGGATATTTGAACTGCTCGTCAGCTGTGCGAAAAGGCCTGCACGATAAGGGGCTATTTCCTATGGCTTAAGGGATATCTGCTCCGAAAGGGCGCACAAAAAGGACGCGGTTACATTTTATTCAGGCTCAGGTGCGACTAATTTCCGACTAGGGGTTGCACCTGCTTCGGCTAGTTGATTAGCATTCGCGGGATCGGTCCCTATGAGCGGCTGGAAGCTGCAATGGCGATGATTTCCCTGGGATTTTTTCGTCCATACGCACGGCGATGGAGTGACAAGTGCGCACGTCAGGACGAACGCTTGCTGCCCCATTCGCCTTAATAAAAACAAGCAAAGGGCGTACACAATGAGTGTCAGCAACCCAACATTGATTACATTCGTGATCTACATCGCGGCGATGGTCTTGATCGGACTCATGGCTTATCGCTCGACCAACAATCTCTCTGATTACATCCTCGGTGGCCGCAGTCTTGGCAGCGTTGTCACCGCACTGTCAGCCGGCGCCTCGGACATGAGCGGTTGGCTGTTGATGGGGCTGCCTGGCGCCATCTATATGTCCGGCCTCTCTGAAAGCTGGATTGCCATTGGCCTGATCGTCGGTGCCTATCTCAATTGGCTGTTCGTGGCCGGACGCCTACGAGTGCAGACCGAACACAACGGTGATGCGCTGACGTTGCCGGATTATTTCACCAGCCGATTCGAAGATGCCAGCGGCTTGCTGCGCGTGATCTCGGCCATTGTGATTCTGGTGTTCTTCACCATTTACTGCGCCTCGGGCATCGTCGCAGGTGCGCGGTTGTTCGAAAGCACGTTTGGCATGACCTATGAAACGGCGTTGTGGGCCGGTGCTGCTGCGACCATTGCCTACACGTTCATCGGTGGGTTTCTGGCTGTCAGCTGGACCGACACCGTACAGGCCACGCTGATGATTTTCGCGCTGATCCTGACCCCCATCATCGTGTTGCTGGCGACTGGCGGTGTGGATACAACCTTCCTGGCCATCGAAGCAAACGATCCGACGAACTTTGACCTGCTTAAAAACACCAGCTTCATTGGCATCGTTTCGCTAATGGGCTGGGGCTTGGGTTACTTCGGCCAGCCGCATATCCTGGCGCGTTTCATGGCGGCCGATTCGGTTAAATCCATCGCCAAGGCCCGTCGTATTTCCATGACCTGGATGATTCTTTGCCTGGGCGGCACGGTGGCGGTGGGTTTCTTCGGTATCGCCTACTTCTCGGCACATCCGGAGCTTGCCGCGCCAGTCACTGAAAATCATGAGCGTGTGTTCATCGAGCTCACCAAGATTCTCTTTAATCCATGGATTGCCGGTGTGCTGCTGTCGGCCATTCTAGCGGCGGTGATGAGCACTCTGAGTTGCCAGTTGTTGGTGTGCTCAAGCGCATTGACCGAGGATTTCTACAAGGCGTTCCTGCGCAAGAACGCTTCACAAGTGGAGTTAGTGTGGGTCGGACGCGCCATGGTGCTGCTGGTGGCATTGATTGCGATTGCGCTGGCGGCAAATCCGGAAAACCGTGTGCTGGGTCTGGTGAGTTACGCCTGGGCTGGTTTTGGTGCGGCGTTCGGTCCGGTGGTACTGATTTCGGTAATGTGGAAAGGCATGACGCGCAATGGCGCGCTGGCAGGGATTCTGGTCGGGGCGATTACGGTTGTGGTGTGGAAGCACTTCGAAGTCATGGGGCTGTACGAAATTATCCCGGGCTTCATCTTCGCCAGCATGGCTATCGTCGTGTTCAGCTTGACGGGTAAAGGCCCATCGGCATCGATGCATGCGCGCTTTGATGCGGCGGAAAAAGAGTACAAGGCGGCTTAGGCATTCAGCGTCTATCAAGCAAGGCCCGCGTCTCGGAAGAGGGCGGGCCTTTCTTGCATCATGTCTTGTTGTGATCGATATCCAGATTGAAGAACGTCGCCTTACCGCCTTCGCTGGTATAGCCGGTATTGTCCTGAGTGTAGACCCCAGCCTTGAAATACAGGGGTTTGACACTCCAGGTGGCGCTGATCCGGTCGTGCCAGTTCATATTGTGCGCAGTGACGTTCAACATGCCGCCTGGGCTCAGGCGAATGATGTAGTTAAACGTTTCATTGAGGGGCACGTCCTCGGCAATGGTGAAGACGCGGCTTTCTTTGTCGTCAGGATGAAAGCGCACTTTGGCGACGATGTTCCCGGAGTGGGTGGCGTCCTTGAACTGATATTCGACCTTGAGCAGCGGTTGGGTGCTTTCATACGAATGGATCTGGCCGATGACGATCTTGCCCGAAGACGGCACTTGATTGACTTGCAATTTGGCATTCAAGTAGTTGTCGGCGTCAGGGTAGAACCAGTTATGCAATTGGCCGTTGGACCAGGTTTCCCGGAGTTCGCTGCGAGGATAAATCGCGTTGGCAGTCTTGCTGCCTGTCACGGGTGACCAGAACACAATCGAAGAAGATTCGGACTTGAAATACTTGCTGTCGTAGCCTTTTACCAGTTGCTGCGTTTCAATCGTCGCGGGGGGCGAGCCCACAGGAATACTTAGATTCCAGGATCCCAAATCAATCATTGTCTGGTTCGTCCAATGTGTCTCATTGCCAGCAATAGCGCCTGGCGCAAGGGTTTGAAGGGTGTTCCTTATACGATTCGTTATGGGGTTTGTTAACGCAATTCCGTCGAGCGGATGAAGTCAGATTGCCTCTATTTGTCCTGTGAATAAGCGCTACAGGTCTTCTCAGGCTAATGACCGTTAGTCGGGTGGTGAGAGTATTGTGTGTGGCACAAGGCTATTGCTCTTCTCTTTTCTCCAGAGACGTCTAGAGTGAAAGTCATTCGGATCATGGGCGGAGCCCCATTCCCGGGCAGCAGTAATGAATGAGTAGCAGCATGGAATGCGTGCAATCCCACCTAGTGCCTGGCAAGTCGGTTTTATTGGTTGTCGATGACTATCCGGAAAATCTAGTCACCCTGCGTGCGGTCTTGCAGCGACAGGATTGGGATATCGTCACGGCCAGCTCGGGGATGGAAGCCCTGAGTCTGTTATTGGATGTCGAGGTCGATCTGGTCTTGCTCGACGTACAAATGCCTGACATGGATGGTTTTGAAGTGGCGCACCTGATGCGCGGCAGCCAGCGCACTCGACTGACGCCTATTATTTTCCTTACCGCCAACGAGCAATCCCAGGACGCTGTCCATAAGGGGTATGCCAGTGGAGCGGTGGATTACCTGTTCAAACCGTTCGACCCCAAGATCCTCAAGTCCAAAGTGCAGGCGCTGCTTGAGCATCAGGCCAATCGTCGCGCGTTGCAGAAACTCAGCCGCGAGCTTGAGGCGGCTCGGGCGTTTAACGCCTCGGTATTGGCGAACGTTGCGGAAGGCATCCTGGTAGTCGACGAATTGGGCCTGATCAGTTTTGCCAATCCGGCGATCTGTCGATTGTTGGGCATGACCGACGGCGAACTGCGCGGCACTCAATTGATCTGCTATCTGCTGGAACCCTGCGTCTCTGAATGGACCGACTCAGGCTTCTATCATCACTATCGCCGTGCCGACACTTATCGGGTGCATGACGCGATCATGCGCTCGCCGGAAGGTCGACAAGTGCCAGTGGCGCTGTCCTGCGCGCCATTACCCGGTGAGCAGAAGGCGATGGTGTTGAGCATTCTCGACATGTCGGTGGTGCGCGATCTGTATAGCCAGTTGGAAAAGCAGGCGGTGACGGATGCGCTCACCGGATTGCTCAACCGCCGTGGTTTTTATCAGGCCGTCGAAGGCATGTTGCTACGCAATGAGCACGCCGATAAGTTTCTGGTGGTCTTGTATCTGGATCTCGATGGCTTCAAGCACGTCAACGACTCTCTCGGACATGACGCCGGCGATCAGGTTCTGTTATGGGTGGCTGAGCAGTTAAAAGACAGCTTACGGCCCTATGATGTGCTGGCGCGTCTGGGCGGTGATGAGTTTGTGGTGGTAATCAATGGTCTTGACTACCCCGAACACGCCGCGAAAGTGGAAGAGAAGCTGATCGAGCGGGTCTCGGTCCGGCGACAGATCGATGGTCTGGAGGCAACCCTGGGTGCCAGTATCGGCATTGCCGTGTATCCCGATTGTGGCTTGAACCTCGACGCGTTGCTGCGCGCGGCTGATATCGCGATGTACGAAGCCAAGCGCGCCGGGCGCCAACAGTATCGTTTTTATGATCAAGACATGAACGGGCGCGCGCGATCACGCTTGATGCTTGAGGAAAGTGTGCGTACGGCCATCGAAGGTAAGGATTTCACGATGGTTTATCAGCCACAGGTGCGCGTCGCTGACGGCAGTATTCGTGGTTTCGAGGCGTTGTTGCGTTGGCAGCATCCCTCGGCGGGGGACGTGCCGCCCGGTCTGTTTATTCCGTTGCTTGAGGAAACACGCCTGATCAACAAGCTGGGTGGCTGGATTTACGAGCAGAGCGCTGCCCAGCGCCAGCGCTGGAACGATGTGTTTCCAGACGATCTGGTGATGAGTGTCAGCGTCAGTCCGGCGCAGTTCAGCATGCCTAACCTTGCGACGGAGCTGCAGCGGGCCATTCACATTCATGATTTGCACCCGCGTCAACTTGAGGTCGAAATAACCGAGCTTTCGCTGGTCCATAATCTGGTCCACAGCCGCAAACAGCTGCAGAGCCTGCATGACATTGGTGTTCGGGTATCCCTGGATGATTTCGGTTCAGGAGAATGTTCGCTCATCCATCTGCGCAATCTCGATCTGGATACCCTCAAGCTCGACCGACACTTCGTCACTGGGCTGCTGGGTTCTACGCGGGACATGGCCGTGGCGCGAAGTATCATCGACTTGTGTCGACAGCTGGATATTGAGGTGATCGCCGAAGGCGTAGAAACCGTGGAGCAATATCGTTGGCTGGTCGGTAACGGGTGTCAGGTCATCCAGGGGGTTCTGCTGGGGCACCCCATGGCGCCGGACGATGCCTTGCGCTTTGTCGATGGCGTGACCATGCCCGTCGATCCTTTGCAGATCAGCAAGAACTAACCCTGTAAACTCGGCATTTTTCGGCCCGTTGAAGCGAACATGAGTTCACCGATAGTTATTCCGCTGAAGTACCTGCAGGCCTATCCTCCGGGTCTGCAGGAGCAAGTGCGGCAGTTGATTGCCCAGGAAAAACTGGGCGCTTATCTGGAGCAACGCTACCCCGGTCGTCATGAGGTGCAGAGCGACAAAGCGTTGTACGCCTATGCGCTTTCGCTTAAGCAGGAATACCTGCGTAACGCGCCAAACATCGACAAGGTGTTGTTCGATAACCGTCTGGATCTCACCCATCGCGCGCTCGGCCTGCACACCACGGTGTCGCGGGTGCAAGGTGGCAAGCTCAAGGCCAAAAAGGAAATACGCGTCGCCTCGCTGTTCAAGGATGCCGCGCCTGAGTTTCTGAAGATGATCGTGGTGCATGAGTTGGCGCACTTCAAGGAGTCCGACCACAACAAGGCGTTCTACAACCTGTGCGAGCACATGCAGCCGGGTTATCACCAGTTGGAGTTCGATTTGCGGGTGTACCTGACGTGGCGGGACATGCAGGTGTCGGGCAAGTAGTGAGCTTTCTTCTTCTAAAACAGTTAAGTGTCAACTGACCAGCAAGGACCCCTGACGATGGACGTCAGCAAGACCAAAACCAGTTTCTACCGTCGCTTGTACGTGGCGTATCTGATCGACAGTCGGCTCGCCAGCAATGTGCCAGCCTTGACCGAGGTCACCGGTATGCCACGGCGTACTGCACAGGACACCATCGCGGCGCTGGCGGATCTGGATATCGTTTGTGAGTTCGAGCAACTCGATGGCGCGCGCAATCATGCGGGCGGTTATCAGATTTGCGATTGGGGCGCGATCGACAAGCATTGGATCGCCACCCATCTTTCACAGATCAAATCAGTGTTGGGTTACCCCTGAAACCGGATGGCCCACCGTTTAATCCAGATCGCGGCGCATACCGATGTGCTCGATACCGTCCTCAACGTAGACCTCGCCCACTGCGTTGAAGCCATACCGGCTGTAATACCCCTGCAGATGCGCTTGAGCCGAAAGGTAAATAGGCTGATCGGGCCACTTACGCTCAGCATTGTCGAGGGCCTGCACCATCAACTCATGCCCCATGCCTTTATTGCGTATCGATGGGGCGGTGACAACGCGACCTATCGTGACGTCGCCGTTTTGCTGAATGGGATCGAGCAGGCGCAGATACGCCACCAACTGATCGTTCTGCCACGCCATCAAGTGGCAGGTATCGCCCAGTAAATCCTGCCCGTCCACATCGAGATAACAGCATTTCTGTTCCACCACGAACACCTGCGCGCGCAGCTGAAGAATCGCGTACAGCTGTTCTTTGGTGAGTTCGGTATGGTGTTTGCAAACCCAGTTGATCGACATGACACAAGCTCGAAAGAGAAATCCATGTGGATACTAAACGCTTAAGGGCGCAAGCCCAAACAGGTATTGGCCCGGTTGCTCTGACGCAGTGGAGTGAGTCTGTGTTGATGATGTTCGTGAACTGCGGCACAAACGTCACATTTTTATGAGTTGTGCTGAGGGCCGAATGGGTTTTCAATGACGGCAAGTTGCCATCTTTCTCCACGCGGGCGTTGGGTAACGCACGGTGGTTGCTGGCGATTTGACCTAGGCCGCAACGTTACAGAGCCGTGAAAACCGCGCCGTCAAACGCTCGAACCAGGGACGCCACGCCGCCAACTGGGCGTTGGAATAATAAAGGGCTGTTAGTCTGGCCAGGGATCTTGAGCATGCCATGTTTGCTTCGAGCCATAGGGTTGTTGGGCTTAATGTTGGCGGCCCACACCGCAGCTGCGGACAAGTTGCGCATGGTTGGCGATGCCTGGGCACCCTACGCGGATGCATCGTTACTCAATGGCGGACTGGCAATAGACCTGATCAGCACCGCGCTGCGCCGGGCGGGCTACACCACTGAATACGAACAAGTGCCTTGGGCGCGTGCGATATACGATCTGGGTGAAGGGCGCTACGACGTATTGATCGACGCGTGGTACAGCGATGAGCGTACCCGCATCGGTCAATTCTCCGCTGGGTACCTGACCAATCGGCTACGTTTTATCAAGCGCAAGAATTCTGATATCGATTACCAGAACCTTGCCCAATTGCACGCTCATTCCATCGCGGTGGTGCGCGGCTATGCGTACTCGAATGCGTTCGACAATGATTACGAACTCAAGAAAATCCCTGTGGCGAGCTTCTCGACAGCCGTGAGAATGCTGGCGGCGGGACGTGTCGAGTTAACCGTCGAGGATGAATATGCCGCTCGTTTCGCGCTCAGTCGCGAGTCACAGCAAGTGCGTGACAGCGTCGAGTTTTTGTCCAAGCCGCTGGCCGAGAATACCCTGCACATCCTGGTCAGCCTGAAGAACCCCGACCATGAAAAGATCGTCGCCAGGTTCGACCAGGAAATCGCGGCGATGAAAGCCGATGGCAGTTACGACACGCTGTTCAAGCTGCACGGCCTTTAGTTTCGTCTTGCTCGGTATCTGAGCCCTTGATCAAATGCGCCGCCAGCGTGCGCAGTTGCCCCAACTGACGACAGATCAACGCTAGCTGGGTTTGCACCAATCGCTGGCCTTCGTCGAGCTCCTCGGGCATCTGCTCCAGCTGCGTTGCCAGCGCTTGCTCGGCATCGCTATGAATGGCTACAGGTTGCCGGGTTGCCAGGCTTTGCGCGATCTCATCAATACTGCTGGCCAGATTGGCGCCCACACCCTCGATCAAATGCTCGCGCACTTCGGCGGGCAAAGAGGTTTCCCGGTGCGCACCCAAGCCCGACAGATAGCTGAGTAGCGTGTGTGACAACACCAGAAAGCGAAAGCCCACGTCAGCTTCTTTGCGAAACTGGCCTGGCTCCATCAGCATGTTTGCCAGAGTGGTCGACAGCGCAGCGTCAGCGTTGTGAGCATTACGGCGAGCGAGGCGATAGGCCAGGTCGTCGCGCTTGCCCTGTGCGTATTGCTGCATGATCTGGCGCAGGTAAATGCTGTTGCACGTCAGAGTGTTGGCAAGCACCTTGTTCAGGCGTCGGCCTTGCCAGTCCGGCAGGAACAAAAGCACCGCCAGGCCTGCGATCAGGCTTCCCAATAAGGTATCCAGCAGGCGCGGCAGGAACAACCCGTAACCATCGCCGACCTGATTGAAACAGAACAGAACCATCACCGTGATTGCCGCTGTCGACAGCGTGTAGCGTGTGGTGCGATTGACGAAGAACACCACGCCAGCGATCACCGCGCACATCGACTGCAGAATCGGCGACGTCACCACATCGAACAGCACCCACCCGACGGTCAGGCCGATGGCCGTGCCGACGATCCGCTGACCCAATTTGCGTCGCGTCGCGCCATAGCTCGGCTGGCAGACGAAAACCGTGGTGAGGATGATCCAGTAACCTTGCGACGGATGAACCAGGTGAACCGTGATGTAGCCGATGACCAGCGCCAGCGGCAGACGCAGCGCGTGGCGAAATAACAGCGAGGTTGGGGTCAGTTGCAGACGCAGACGGTTCCACACGTCTTTGAGGTTGCGCGGCGAGCGGTCCAGCAGGCTGCTGTCAGTGGCGTCGGCGAGCGCATCCGGGTTGCTGGCGTCCCTGAGCAGACGATCCAGCGTGCCAAGGTTATTGGCCAGCGCGCGTAATGACCGCAGTAGTCCGCGCCAGGCCGGGTTGCTCTGGATGCGCAGGTGCTCCAGAGAGGCGCGCAGATCGTCCAGTGCGTGAGTAAAACTGTCGTCGTAAACGAATGGCTGACGCAGTTGAATCGATATCGATAAATCGCGACAGGCTGTGCCTTGCTGACGTAATAGGCGCTGACAGCGGAACAGTACGTCGCTGTGAAAAAATGCCTCGGCCAGCGAGTTGTAGGGGTAGTGCGACGAACTGGCGCGCTCGTGAATGTCCTGCGCCAGAAAGTACAGCTTCAGGTAACGACTGACTTTCGAGCCGGGTCGACCATTGCCCACGCGATTGAGGATGATCTCTTTCGTCGAATTCAGCGCCGCGACCACTTTGCCGTTCTGCTTGGCCAATTCCAGACGACGGGCCTCTACATCCAGCGTGCGAATCGGTTCGAACAGCTCGGACTTTAACTTCAGGTACAGGCCCAGTTCACGAAACAATCGCGCCAATGCCTGTTGCACCGGCTGGTTGGAAAACAGCATCTGCCACAGTACCGAGAGCAGGCCATACCACGCCGCGCCTGCCACCAGCAGCATGGGCTCATGCCAGAAATCGGTGACTTCGCCGCCGCGCTGGTCCACACCGATCATCGTGTAGACCGACAGAATCAGCGTGCCGTAGGCAATCGCTCCGTAGCGTTCACCCAAGGCGCCGAGCATGGTCAGGCAAAACGCCGCAACCGCCAGGGCGATGACAAACAAGATGGGGTAGGGGAAGAGTAGCTCCACGGCCAGCGCCGCAATGCTGAAGCACACCAGTGTCACGGCCAGTGCATTGAGACGGCCTTGCCAGCTGTCGTCGGTCTCGGCCAAGGCGCAGGCGATAATCCCCAGGAACAGCGGAATCAGCAGTGCCATTTCGTTCTGGTACCAGCAGAGCACCATGCTGCCGGTCAGTGCGATGAACACCCGTACGCTGTAGCTGAACTTGTCCAGCGCCCATAGGCGGCGGAAAGTGTTATGCAACGATTTCGATGCCATATAAATGCTGACGGCCTTGTTCGTTATGAGTCGATCCCGCACATGGATATGTACAGCGATCAACGAGGGCTGTACATCGGCCTGGCGAAATTTATTCCTTGCTGGCGCGGCGCCAGCCAACGTAGCTGTTGGGCTGGCCCTTGGTTCAGACGTATTGCGCGGCTGCGTAAGCCGAGGCCCAGGCCCACTGAAAGTTGAAGCCGCCCAGGTGGCCGCTGATGTCCAGCACTTCGCCGATGAAATACAGGCCAGGCGATTTCAGCGATTCCATGGTCTTGGACGACACTTCCCGCGTGTCGATCCCGCCCAGCGTAACCTCGGCCGTGCGATAGCCCTCGGTGCCGGCCGGAATCACCTGCCAGCTCGCCAGTTTGCCGGCGATGTCGGCCAGTTGTGCATGGGTGTATTGCTTCATGGGTTTGGACACAAACCATTGCTCGGCGATCAGGTTGGCCATCTTCTTGGTGAAGATCTCGCCGAGCAGGGTTTTCAGCTCGCTGTTGGGGCGTTCGGCTTGTTGCTCAGCCAGCCAACTGGGCACATCGTGGTCGGGCATCAGGTTGATTTCGATGCTGTCGCCAGGCTGCCAATAAGACGAGATTTGCAGAATCGCCGGACCGCTGAGGCCGCGATGGGTGAACAGGATGTTTTCCCTGAAGTGCGTGTCGTTGCAACTAACCAGGCAATCCACTGAGGTGCCCGACAGTTCCGTACACAACTCTTTGAGCTGGTCAGTGATGGTGAACGGCACCAGGCCCGCGCGGGTCGGCAGCAAGGTGTGGCCGAACTGCTTGCCCACTTGATAGCCGAAACCGGTGGCGCCTAATGTCGGGATGGACAGGCCGCCGGTGGCGATCACCAACGACTCGCAGCTGATTTCGCCCAAGGTGGTTTGCAGCAGGTAGCCCGTTTCGGTTTTCTCGATGTGCTGCACTGACGTGTCCATGTGCAGTTGCACCCCAGCCTGATCGCACTCATCGAGCAACAGACCAAGGATGTCGCTGGACTTGTTATCGCAAAACAGCTGGCCGAGCTTTTTCTCGTGGTAAGGCACGTTGTGCCTGGACACCAGTTCGATGAAATCCCATTGGGTATAACGCGCCAGCGCCGACTTGCAGAAATGTGGGTTCTGCGACAGGAAGTTACTCGGCTCGGTGTACATGTTGGTGAAGTTGCAGCGCCCGCCGCCGGACATGAGGATTTTTTTGCCCGGCTTATTGGCGTGATCGATCAGCATCACCCGACGCCCACGATTGGCTGCCGTGAACGCGCACAACAAACCTGCGGCGCCAGCGCCGATGATCACAACGTCAGTAACGGGCAAAGCGGATTCCTCTGTTTTATCAGTCTTGCAGTCGAACGAATCGCTTGTAGGCGTGAGCTTGTTCGCGAGGCGTCGTCACCGACACCTCGCACGCATCCCTCGCCAACAAGTTAGCTCCTACAGGTCGGGCGCAGCTCAAGGAGATTGCGCAGTTCTTAGAGAATCCGGACCCGCAACGACTTGCCCTTGATCTTGCCGTTGTTCAGACGCTCAAGCGCCTGTTTGGCCATGCTGCGTTCAACGGCGACGTAGGCCTGGAAATCGAAGATCGCGATCTTGCCGACCTGGGCGCCTGGAATACCCGCTTCACCGGTCAGCGCGCCGAGAATATCGCCAGGGCGCAGCTTGTCTTTGCGGCCCGAGCCGATACACAAAGTTGTCATCGGTGGCAGCAGCTTGCCGCCTTCGGTGCGTGTCAGGTCGTCGTATTGCTGCCAGTTCAGAGGCGCTTTCTGCAACTCTTCAACGGCGCGCGCGCGTTGGCTTTCCGATGGCGCAACGAGGCTGACGGCAATCCCGGTTTCGCCCGCGCGGCCGGTACGACCGACGCGGTGGATGTGGATTTCCGAGTCCCGTGCCAGTTCGACGTTGATCACCATGTCCAGCGCATCGATGTCCAGACCGCGAGCGGCTACGTCAGTCGCTACCAGCACCGACGTACTGCGGTTGGCGAACATGGCCAGCACTTGGTCGCGATCACGCTGCTCCAAATCGCCATGCAGGCCGACCGCCGACATGCCTTTGGCGGTCAGGTGATCGACCACTTCCTGAACCTGCTGCTTGGTAAAACAGAACGCCACGCAGGACTGCGGACGGAAATGATCGAGGACTTTTACCACCGCTTCCAAACGCTGTTCTGGAGAGATTTCGTAGAAAATCTGCTCGATCTGGCTGTCGGCATGCAGCGCTTCGACTTTGACGGTCTGAGGGTCGCGCATGAATTTGGACGACAACTGCTTGATGCCCACCGGGTAGGTCGCCGAGAACAGCAAAGTCTGACGGCGCGACGGCGTTTGCTCGATGATGTCGGCGATGGAGTCGTAGAACCCCATGTCCAGCATGCGGTCGGCTTCGTCCAGGACCAGCGTGTTCAAGCCATCCAGCACCAGTGAGCCCTTGCGCAAATGCTGCTGGATACGGCCCGGTGTGCCGACGATGACGTGCGCGCCATGTTCCAGCGAGCCGATCTGCGGGCCGAAAGACACGCCGCCGCACAGGGTCAGGACCTTGATGTTGTCCTCGGAACGCGCCAGACGGCGGATTTCCTTGGCGACCTGGTCGGCCAGCTCGCGAGTCGGGCACAACACCAGCGCCTGACAGCCGAAATAGCGCGGATTGATCGGGTTCAACAGGCCGACACCGAAGGCGGCGGTCTTGCCGCTGCCGGTCTTGGCCTGGGCGATCAGGTCCATGCCCTTGAGAATCACCGGCAGGCTCTGCGCCTGAATCGGCGTCATCTCGGCATAACCAAGGGACTCCAGGTTAGCCAACATGGCGGCGGAAAGGGGCAGTGAGTTAAACGCGGTGTTAGTCACAAGAGTGAGCCTGCAAAACAAAATGTCGCGCAGTGTATCAGGTCGCGGCCCCTGCCTTGGGGCCGCTGGCGATAAATGGCAGGCTTTCTATGCTTCGATTTCCGGCTCTGCTTGCGGCTTGCGTGGGGGATTCTCGGGTGGAATTCGGGGCGACAACTGCAAGAAGATCGACGCAGCGAGCATCGCCAGTACACCGACACAGAGGAACGTCAGCTGGAACGCGCCCAGCACGCTGCTGACTTCACCGCTGGCCACGTCATCGGTAAAACCGCCCAGCAGCGCCGCAGCGCATGCCACGCCCAGGCTCAGGGACAACTGCGCCACCACTGACAGCAAACTGTTGCCGCTGGCTGCATTAGCGTCATCGAGGTCGATCAGCGTCACCGCGTTCATCGCCGAGAACTGCAGCGAGTTGACCCCGCCCAGCAATGCCAGATGCGTCAGCAAAATCCAGTAAGGCGTTTGCGCATCGACCAGCGCCATGCTCGCCAGCAGAATTCCCAGCAGCAAGGTGTTGCCGGTCAGGACCACGCGATAACCCAAACGCTCGATAGCGCGGGTCGCCAGCGGTTTGGCAAACATCGCCGCGATGGCTAGCGGGATCATGCTCATCCCTGCGTGGGACGGTGAATAGCCCAGCGCTACTTGCAGCATCAGCGGCACCAGAAACGGCAGGGCGCCGCTGCCCAGTCGGGCGAATAGGTTGCCCATGATGCCCACGGCAAAACTGCGGGTCTGGAATAGCGACGCTGAAAACAGCGGGAACTCCACATGGCTGGCGCGCAGCCAGTACGCGGTCAAACAGGCCAGGCCACCAAACAGCAGCATGACAACGCGCATGTGCGGGAGATGAAGTTCCCCCAGACCTTCGAGCGCAATGGTGATCAGCACCATTGCCGCGCCGAACAGCGCAAACCCCACCAGGTCGAACCGGGTTCGTCCCCCGCCCTGCAAATCCGGAATAAACAGTTTTACCGCATAGCAACCCAGCAGACCCACCGGGATATTGATCAGGAAGATCCAGTGCCAGCTCAGGTATTCCACCAGCCAGCCGCCGACAGTCGGGCCCATCAACGGCCCCAGCAGGGCCGGCATGGTGATGAAACTCAAGGTACGCACCAGTTCGGTCCGCGGGTAGGCGCGCAACACGATCAAGCGCCCTACCGGCATCATCAACGCCCCACCCAGACCTTGAATCACCCGCGCCGCGACCAGCATGCTCAGGGAGTTGGCAAGCGCGCAGAGCAGTGAGCCAAAGCTGAACAACAGGATCGCGCTGAAGAAGATGCGTTTGATGCCGAAGCGGTCGGAAATCCAGCCCGACGCCGGAATCAGCAGGGCGATGGTCAGCATGTAGGCGATGATCACCGACTGCATGCGCAGCGGGTCCTCGGACAGCGAGCGAGCCATGGAGGGCAGGGCAGTGTTGAGAATCGTGCCGTCCAGGCTTTGCATGAAAAATGCGATGGCAATGACCCAGGGCATCCAGCGCAGGGTTTTGGCGTCCAACTGCGGGGTTGTAGTCGGCATGTGAATCGTGGGTCCTTGTATTGTTATTGACGACTTGTAGGAGCGCGGCTGTCCCGCGATCTGGTGCGTAGCGGCAGCAAAACCGATTTACTCGGTTGAAGCTGATGCACCGCAGCGCTTGTTTCACGACTGATTTGCGGCCAATCGCGGGACAAGCCACGCTCCTAGAAGGGGGCGGTATTCCTACAACGTCAACGTCAGCCTGCCGATCAACGCCCCCGGCAGGCAGTTCGAACTGGTATCGCGCTGACTATAGGTACTGGCCGACAGAATCAGTTCCCGTTCTGTGGTCAATTCTTCCAGGGCACTGCCCAGCAGGCTGTACACACTGTCGTCGAAACGCATGGTGCTGACCGGTGCCTTGATCTTGCCGTCTTCGACCCAGAACGTCGCAAACCGGGTCATGCCAGTCATGCGGCCCGCGCTGCGGTCGGAGAAGTTGAGATACCACAGGTTGCTGATGTACAAACCTGTGCCGAGCTTTTGCAGTACCTCGTCCAGCGCCAGCGAGCCGCCCTTCATGCTCAATGCACTCGGCGATTCGCCCCAGCCTGCGCCATTGGCCGTCAGGCCATATTCCGCCGCGCTGCGCGACCCTACCAATTGATCGCGTGCAGCGCCGTCAACCACCAGCGACAAGTCTGAGCGCCGATAGCCTTCGCCGGAAAACGCGGGTGAAAGCGAACCGCTGACTTGTTCGTCCAAACTCACCAGCGGGTTAAGCGCAAGGTCGCCGCTGTACAGGCGTTGCAGCGGGCTGGTTTTGTCGGCCAGCGACTGCGCCGAGAACCCGCCCCAACACAGCATGCCAATGATTTCTTCCAGCGCGGCGGGCGCCAGGTAAGCGCGATATTGCCCAGGCGCCAAGGTATGGGAAGGATGCCCGAGAAACGCCAATTGCTCGCGAGCCAGGTTGAAGCGCCGCGCAAACGCTTCATCGCTCCAGGCGTGACCGGCGTAGTTGGCCTTCACGGCCTGGCCGTTCTCATGAAACAGGCTCCAATCGAAATTGAAGCTATTGGCCTGATGCCAGCCCAACGCGCCATTGGAACTGGCGAAACCGCGATACAACTGGCCCGCCGCGTAGATGCCTACCAAATCCAGACCTTCGCCCAACCGCGCGATTTGCCCCACGACATGGGCGCTGTCGGGCAGCGGTTGGTCCTGAACGTTGCTGCTCTGCCAGTCGTCCTCATTGAGCAGCAGGTAAGGATCTTCCGGCAGCAGCGTCAGGGTTTCGCGCAGTTGATGCAGGGCCTCGGACAAGCGCTGACGGTCAACATCGCCGTCGCCTGACAGTGTCAGATTGAGGTTGGCGTGGCGGCCGTCATCGATCAGCTTGAAATCCACGCTAGCCTGCTGCACATGCCCTGCCTGGCGTACTTTCGCGTGATTGAAACGGATGAAATCCGAAGCCTCTGCGTTGTAGCTCAGAGTGAAACGCTCTTGAGGCGTGATCGCGCCCTGCAACCACTGGACCAAGGCTGTGAATTGAGCTTGATGGGACATCAGGCGTCACCCCCGAAGACATCGACATTGGAGAACACGCAGGCGGGCGATGCATGGCCCACACGTATGACTTGATTGGGCTCGCCCTTGCCGCAGTTCGGCGTACCCAGGACCTTGAAGGTGCTGGCGTCGCCCACCGCGCTGAGATTACGCCAGAACCGAGCGGAGATGGCTCGGTAGTTCGGGTTCTTCACCACGCCCTTGAGTTCGCCGTTTTCGATCAATTGGCCCCATTCGCAGCCGAACTGGAATTTATTGCGCGCATCGTCGATCGACCATGAGCGGTTGGTGCTCATCAGAATGCCGTGCTCAATCGCGCCGATCAGTTGCTCCATCGACTTGTCGGCCGGCTCGATATTCAGGTTGGCCATGCGATCAATCGGTGCGCGGTTCCAGCCGCAAGCGCGGCTATTGGCGACGCCGTCCATGCCTGCGCGAAACTGAGACAGCGCACTGCCCAGCGGTCGGACCAGTACGCCGTCCTTGATCAAAAATTGCTTGCTGGCCGGGGTGCCGTCATCGTCGTGGCCATAGCTCGCCAGTTGCTCGGGGATGTCCGGGTCGAAGGTCACGTTCAGCAGGCTGGAACCGTATTGCAGCGTGCCGAAGTCGCTGGCTTTAACGAAGCTGGTGCCTGCGTAGTTACGTTCGTCGCCAAGGATGCGGTCCAGTTCCAGCGGGTGGCCGATGGATTCGTGGATCTGCAGGATCATTTGGTCGGGGGTGAGCAGCAGATCGCGCGGTCCGGACGGCGTGTTGGGCGCCATGATCAGTTGCAGCGCCTGATCGGCGACCTTCGTTGCCGCGCCGATGATGCCGCACGTGGTAATGACTTCTGCGCCGCCTTGTTGGCCAAAGTTCTCGCGGCCCAGGCTGCGGGTCTGGCTGTCGTTGCCGTCATAGGCCGTGACGCTCAGCCCAGGGAAGACGAAGCGCTGCGCCTGACGAATCTCGGCGCCAGCGTTGTTGAGGTAAATCTGTTCGACGTTTTCAAGGCCCAGGCTGACTTGCCAGTTCACCAGCCGCTGGTCTTTCGGGACTGCCGCTGACTCGGCGCTGAGCAGGGCGTAGCAATCGCTGAGCGAAGGAAAGGCACTGCTCAGGTTAGGCGACAGATAATCGGCGCGGCTGCTGGAAACGCTCTGCTTACTCAGGTCCAGCAATGAATACGGCGCTAGCATGCGGGCCTGGATTTCAGCGTGTTCCAGTGCCGCTTGCAGGCCGCGCTGGGAAATGTCGTTAGTGGCTGCATAGGCTTCGACGCCGTTGACGCGCACGGTCAGCATCGCGCCTTCGTCGGTGCTTAAATGCGGCGGCGCAGCGACGTTCTTGCGCACTGACAAGTGCTGGCTGGTTTGTTTGACATAACGCAGGGAGAAGAACTGGGCGCTACTCTGCAGCGCGGCAAACCGCTGCTTGAGTTGAGCGGAAAAGTCGAACATGCAAAGAGGCTCCTTTTTTGCGTGCTTTCAGGCAAAACAAGACCTGAAGCGAAACGCGGACTCAGGTAGGAGTTGCCGAAGGCTGCGATGCGATTTGGCAAGCGCTGAACATGCGTCGGATGTTACGACGTTTCGCGGCCTTCGTCGGCTCCCACAGGGACAATTCGGTGTTGCTGCGGATTTTACAACGGGCAACCCTTGGCACGCAGGATCGCGTCGAAACGGTCCGGGTCGAGGGTGCCGGCTTCGATGCCCACCAGGGTGGCTTTTTCACGCGCCAGCAGGTCGTGGCAACGTATCAGCAGTTCAGGCAACTCCGAGCGCGCGGCAGCAACCACGCCGTCGCCATCACCAATCATCAGGTCGCCCGGCATCACCAGCATGCCCGCGCAGGAAATCGGTACGTTGATTTCGCCGCCACCGTCCGTGCTCGGACCACGGTGTACGCCACCGATGGCATAGACCGGCAATTCGCCTGTCAGCCACTCATCCAGGTCACGTATCGCGCCGTTGATGACCACGCCGACGATGCCAGCCTTCAATGCCATGGCGCGCATGATGCCGCCGAACACGGCGCGGGTCAGGTCGGCACTGCCGTCGATTACTAGCACGTCGCCAGGGCGGGCCATTTGCATGGCTTTGAGGATCATTAAATTGTCACCGGGACGCACGCGCACGGTCAGCGCACTGCCAAGCATCGGGGTGTTGCCGTGAAAAGGCTTGAGACCCAGACCGCCGACGTTGCGACCCAGACAGTCACTGACTGCTGCGGCCGGGATCTTGCTGAATTCCTTCAACCATTTCGGGTCCAGAGGCTCTGCGTTCGGGCTAATCAGGTAGCCGGTGGGCCATTTGCTCGAAGAAACGACATCAAACATGGAAAAAGCCTCGTGGCCAGTCAGTACCGGCGTGTCAATGAAACGGGGAGATTAAACGATTGTGCTGGCGCTAGAGTAGGCCTGCGGGGATGCCCGGATCAAGCGCGGCGCGGTGGACGGAGGGTTTATGAACTGTAAAGGGGAGCGCATGACTTGTTGGCGCGAAGCTGTTGGCTCAGGTTACGAAGTGGGTAGAGCGTGTTGGCTCCTTCGCGGGCGAGCCTCGCTTCGCCCAGCCTGAGCAGGAGAGGAGGCAAGCCCACGTAATGGACTACTGCGCGCTGCGGCTCACGTCTCGCAACGGCTTGCCACGCGTAGGTTTGTCACCTGCCACGAAGTAGTCCGCCGTGCTGCGCGGCAACGGCGCCCGCCCACGAATCTTGTCGGCGATTTTCTCGGCGATCATGATCGTGGGGGCGTTCAGGTTGCCGGTGATGATCAGCGGCATGATCGAAGCATCGACTACACGTAGGCCCAGCAATCCATGCACGCGGCCTTGACCATCGACCACCGCCATGTCGTCGGTGCCCATCTTGCACGAGCAGGACGGGTGATAAGCGGTTTCGGCGTGCTCGCGAACGAACTGGTCCAATTGCTCGTCAGTCTGCACCTCGATGCCGGGGCTGATCTCCCGGCCGCGATACTTGTCCAGAGCAGGCTGCTGCATGATTTCACGGGTCAGGCGGATGCCGTCGCGAAATTCCTGCCAGTCCTGCTCGGTGGCCATGTAGTTGAAAAGAATGCTCGGGTATTCGCGCGGGTTCCTCGACTTCACTTGTACGCGACCGCGACTTGGCGAGCGCATCGAGCCGACGTGTGCCTGGAAACCATGCTCCTGCACGCCCTTGCTGCCGTTGTAGTTAATCGCTACGGGCAGGAAGTGATACTGAATGTTCGGCCACTCGAACTCTTCGCGAGAGCGAATGAAACCACCGGCTTCGAACTGGTTGCTGGCGCCGATGCCTTTGCCGAGGAACATCCACTTGGCGCCAATGGGCGGCTGGTTCCACCACAGCAGCGACGGGTACAGCGAGACCGGCTCCTTGCAAGCGTATTGCAGGTACATTTCCAGGTGGTCCTGAAGGTTTTCACCCACGCCTGGCAGGTCGTGGACCACGGGAATATCCAGTTTTTTCAGCACTTGGGCCGGACCGACCCCTGAGCGTTGCAAAATCTGCGGCGAGGCAATCGCGCCGCCACACAGCAGGACTTCCTTGCGCGCTTTGGCTTCGACGGGGGCGTCGCTGCTACCGACCAGATAAGCCACACCGACCGCGCGCTTGCCGTCGAACAGAATGCGGTCGGTCAGAGCGTGGGTGACGATGGTCAGTGTTGGGCGCTTCTTCGCCTGATCAAGATAACCGCGTGCGGTGCTGGAGCGCCGACCAAACGAGGTGACTGTGCGGTCCATGGGGCCGAAGCCTTCCTGCTGATAACCATTGAGGTCAGAAGTCGCGGGATAACCGGCTTGGACGCCGGCCTCGACCATGGCCGCGAACAGTGGATTGTTGCCCGCTTTGGGCGTGGTCACGCTGACCGGGCCGTCGCCGCCGTGATAGTCGTTGGGGCCGATGTCGCGAGTTTCAGCTTTGCGAAAATACGGCAGGCAATCGAGGTAGCTCCAGTCTTCGAGCCCTGGATTTTTCGCCCAACCGTCGTAGTCCATCGCGTTGCCGCGGATGTAGCACATGCCGTTGATCAGCGACGAGCCACCCAGGCCCTTGCCACGCCCGCACTCCATGCGGCGGTTGTTCATGTGCGGTTCGGGGTCTGTTTCATAGGCCCAGTTGTAGCGACGGCCTTGCAGCGGAAACGCCAGCGCGGCAGGCATTTGCGTGCGAAAGTCCGCGCGATAATCCGGGCCGCCCGCTTCAAGCAGCAGCACGGTGACGCCTGCGTCTTCAGTGAGACGGGCTGCCAGGGTGTTACCGGCCGAGCCTGCGCCGATGATGATGTAGTCGAATTCCTGGGACATTGGGCATGCTCCCTCGTTGATATGAGCGGGGGTAATACGTCTCTGTAGGAGCGAATTCATTCGCGAGCTGGCCTGCCTGACACACACCGCCTAGAGCCTCGCCAACACGTTGGCTCCTACAGAGCCGAGCGGGGTAATACGCCTCTGTAGGAGCGAATTCATTCGCGAGCTGGCCTGCCTGACACACCGCCTAGAGCCTCGCCAACACGTTGGCTCCTACAGAAGGTTTGGTCGGGAGCTAGAACACCGACGCGTACTCGCCCAACTCGACCTGTACCGATTTGATGCGCGTGTACTGCGCCAGCGAGCTGATGCCGTTTTCGCGTCCAACGCCGGATTGCTTGTAGCCACCGACCGGCATTTCAGCCGCCGACTCGCCCCAGGCGTTGATCCAGCAGATACCGGCTTCCAGTTGATGAATCACCCGGTGGGCGCGGTTCAGGTCTTTGGTGACGACGCCAGCGGCCAGGCCCATTTCGGTGTCGTTGGCGCGGCGGATGACTTCTTCTTCGGTGTCGTAGCTGAGGATGCTCATCACTGGGCCGAAGATTTCCTCTTTGACGATGGTCATGTCGTCGGTGCAGTCGGTGAACACCGTCGGTGCCACGAATGCGCCCTTGGCAAACTCGCCCTCGGTCAGGCGTTCGCCGCCGATCAGCACGCGGGCGCCTTGTTCCTTGCCCTTGGCGATATAACCAAGCACGCTTTCCATGTGGGCGAAGCTCACCAGCGGGCCGAAATTGGTGTTGTCGTCCTGCGGGTCGCCAGCACGAATACGCTTCACGCGTTCGACGATTTTGGCTTCGAACGCTGCTTTGAGTGCGCTCGGCACGAACACGCGGGTGCCGTTGGTGCAGACCTGGCCGGAACTGTAGAAATTGGCCATCATCGCGATGTCTGCGGCGCGATCCAGATCGGCGTCGTCGAAGATGATCAGCGGTGATTTACCACCCAGCTCCATGGTCACTTCCTTGAGCGACGAACTCGACGCGCTGGCCATGACTTTCTTGCCCGTGTCGGTGCCGCCCGTGAAGGAGATTTTCTCAATACGCGGATGCTCGGTCAGCCAGCCACCGACTTCACGACCGCTGCCTGTCAGCACGTTAAAAACGCCATCCGGCAGACCGGCCTCGGTATAGATTTCTGCCAGTTTCAGGGTGGTCAGCGAAGTCACTTCGCTCGGCTTGAAGATCATCGCGTTGCCTGCTGCGAGGGCTGGCGCGGATTTCCACAGGGCAATCTGAATCGGGTAGTTCCAGGCGCCGATGCCGACAGTCACGCCCAGCGGTTCGCGGCGGGTGTAGACGAACGATGAAGTGCGCAGCGGGATTTGCTCGCCTTCGATGGCCGGCACAAGACCTGCGTAGTACTCCAGCACGTCAGCGCCGGTGACGATGTCGACGTATTTGGTTTCGGAAATCGATTTGCCAGTGTCCTGGGTTTCCAGCGCGGCCAGCTCATCGTTGCGTTCACGCAGGATGTCGACCGCACGACGCAGGATGCGTGAACGCTGCATGGCGGTCATCGCGGCCCAGATTTTCTGGCCTTTTTCGGCGCTGACGACTGCACGTTCGACGTCTTCTTTGGTGGCGCGTTGAACCTGAGCGAGCACTTCACCGTTGGCCGGGTTGATGGCTTCGAAGGTGGCATCGCTGCTGGCGTCGACGTAACCACCGTCAATGTAGAGTTTTTGCAGTTCGAAACGGGCCATAAAGTCCTCGGTGTTCTCTGTTATGGGCTGTGATCAGGGGGCCGTGCGGGTTGTCCTGGTCAGTGTTCAGCGGTGTATGACGTGGCGCTCAGCACGCAGCTTTTGCCAGTTGGAAATCCATGTATTCGTACGCGATCTGTTGCGCTTGCTCGGTGTCGAACGCGTCTCCCGACAGCGCGCCGCGCAACCACAAACCGTCGATCAGTGCCGCCAAACCACGTGCTGCGTTGCGTGCTTGATCCAACGGCAGCACGCGGCGGAACTCGCAGCACAGGTTCGAATACAGACGGTGATCGTTGATCCGCTGTAACCGGTGCAAAGACGGTTGATGCATGCTGGTAGCCCAGAAGGCCAACCAGGTTTTCATCGCCGGACCGTTGACCTGACTGGCGTCGAAGTTGCCCTCGATGATCACCTTCAGGTGTGCCCGAGGGCTGTCGTCGGTCAGCGCTTGTCTGCGTTCGGTGACATTGATGATCAGTGCATTCATCAGGTGGCGCATGGTCGCGGCGATCAGGCCGTTTTTGTCCTGAAAATAGTGGCTGATGATGCCGTTGGAGACCCCTGCCAGCCGGGCGATCAGCGCAATACTGGCGTCCCCCATCCCCACTTGATCGACCGCTTCGAGAGTGGCGTGGATCAACTGTTGACGACGAATCGGTTGCATTCCGACCTTGGGCATTGAGGTGTCTCCTTGGCTCGCCAGCGTAATAGCGGTGACTAAAAGTGGCCTGCACCCTAACAATCTTTAATTGAACGTTCAATCAACAAAAAACGATAGGCGCACGGAAAGCGAGAAAGCCGCAACACTTCAGCACCTGAGATCGGGCTTCTGTAGGAGTGAACTTGTTCGCGAAGCGGTGTGCCTGACACCTCTCATCGAACGGTTCGCCAACCCGTTGGCTCCTACAGAAAAATGGCCGCGTTAGCCCAGGTTTTTACCGAGCAATGCGTGATACAGCTCGCTGTCACCGAGTATCCCGACCACTTTGTCATTTTCCTGCAAGACCAGTTTATTGCCGGTCTGATAGCGTATTTGCAGAGCGTCGCGCATGCCGATATCAGAGTGGACCACGGTTGGACGACGACCCAAGGTGTCCATCGCCTGACCCGGTTCCCAGTTTTGCAAGTCGAGTTGCGCGCCATTCTGGCGGGCACCTTTGATCAGATTGCCTTCGGCCAGATCCAGCCAAGAGTCGCCGCTCGGGTCCAGGCACAGCGAGCCATTGACGCGGGTGCAGTTGTCGACGGTGCGCATCAGGCTGCGGCCACAGAGTACGTTCAGCGGATTGGTGTGGGCCACGAAGGTACGCACGTAATCGTCCGCCGGGTTGAGGACGATTTCTTCCGGGACGCTGTACTGAATGATCCGGCCGTCTTTCATGATCGCAATCCGGCTGCCGAGCTTGAGCGCTTCGTCCAGATCGTGACTGACGAACACGATGGTTTTGGCTAGCTTCTTCTGCAGGTCCAGCAGTTCGTCTTGCAGCCCCTGGCGGATCAGGGGGTCGAGCGCGGAAAACGGCTCGTCCATCAGCAGAATGTCAGCGTCCATTGCCAGCGCACGGGCCAGGCCCACGCGCTGCTGCATGCCGCCGGACAGCTCGTCTGGCTTCTTGTTGCGCCATTGCGTGAGGCCGACCAGCTCCAGTTTTTCGTCCACCAGCGTGTGCCGTTCTTTCTCGGGGCGACCCTGCATTTCCAGACCAAAGCTGATGTTTTCACGCACGGTCAGCCACGGCATCAAGGCGAACTTCTGGAACACCATGGCGATGCGTTTGGTGCGCATCATCTTAAGTTCGGCCGGGGTGCAGGACGCGATGTTGATTTGCGAGCCTTCATGCTCGACAAACAGCGAGCCGCGACTCACGGTGTTCAGGCCATTGATGCAGCGCAGCAGGCTGGATTTGCCCGAACCGGACAAGCCCATCAGTACGCAGATCTCGCCTTTTTCGATTTCCAGAGAGGCTTTTTCAACGCCGACGATTTGGCCGGTTTTCTTCAGGATTTGTTCGCGGTTCAGGCCTTGATCGAGCAGCTTGAGTGCTTCGCGAGGGTCCCTGGAGAAGATAACGTCGACGTTATCGAACTTGATAATGCTCATGCGTCCCCCTTGACCTGTGCGTCAGGTTGTTTGCAGATACGGTCGAGCATGATCGCCAGCAATACGATCGCCAATCCGGCTTCGAAGCCCAGGGCGATATCAGCAGTGTTCAGTGCGTTGACCACGGGTTTGCCCAAGCCATCGGCACCCACCAGTGCGGCAATCACCACCATCGACAGCGACAGCATGATGCATTGGGTGATACCAGCCGCGATGCTGGGCATGGCGTGGGGCAGTTCAATACGTGACAGCAGTTGACGGCGCGAGCAGCCGAAGGCTTTGCCCGCGTCGAGCAATTCGTGGGGTACATCGCGGATGCCCAGGTAGGTCAAGCGGATGGGCGCTGCAATCGCGAACACCACCGTCGAAATCAGGCCAGGCACCACGCCCAGCCCGAAGAGGGTCAGGGTTGGAATCAGGTAAACGAAAGTCGGCACGGTTTGCATCAGGTCGAGGACCGGACGCATCAGGGTGTAGAACAGCGGCTTGTGCGCGGCAACGATGCCAAGCGGCACGCCGATCACGACGCAGACCAGTGTGGCGAACAGCACCTGCGCCAGGGTTTCCATGGTCTCGACCCAATAACCCAGGTTCAGGATCAACAGAAATGAGGCGATGACAAAAATCGTCAGGCCCCATTTGCGCTGGATGAAATGGGCAAGCAGAGCAATCAGGCCGATCAATACAAGAGGGTTGAACCAGGTCAGGCCAAATGTCAGGCCATGGATCATGGTTTCCAACGACGACGCGATCGCGTCGAAAATGCTGGCGCCATGTTGCGTCAGCCATTCGACGAAGGCCGCGATGTACTGGCCCAAGGGGATTTTGTGATCAGTCAGCATGGTATCGATTGTCCGCATACGGGAGGAAATTTAGGACAACAGGCGGCTTGGCCGCCTGCGTGTCGGGTTACTTCGTCAGTTGGGCTTTGGCGGCCTCCAGACCAGGCTTGCCGTCTACAGTGGTCACGCCTGCAAGCCAGGTGTCGAGCACTTGAGGGTTTTTCTTGATCCACGCCTTGGCAGCGACATCAGGCTTTTGCTTGTCATCCAGCACATTGCCCATCAGCGCGCTTTCCATCGGCAGGGTGAACGACAGGTTTTTCAGCAACTGGCCCACGTTGCTGCATTCCTGGGTGTAGCCCTTGCGGGTGTTGGTGTAGATGGTGGCCTGACCGAAGTTAGGGCCGAAGTAATCGTCGCCACCAGTGAGGTACTGGATTTTGAAACGGGTGTTCATCGGGTGTGGTTCCCAGCCCAGGAACACCACGTCGGTGTTGCGTTTGGACGCACGATCAACCTGCGACAACATGCCGGCTTCGCTGGATTCGACGACCTTGAAGCCTGCGTCTTTCAAGCCGAAAGCATTTTTGTCGATCATGCTCTGGATCAGGCGGTTGCCGTCGTTACCCGGCTCGATACCGTAGATTTTGCCGTCGAGTTCTTTCTTGAATTTAGCGATGTCGGCGAAGTCGTGAAGCCCCTTGTCATACAGCGCTTGAGGAACGGCCAGGGTGTATTTGGCGTTTTCCAGGTTGGCGCGAACGGTTTCAACGGTGCCAGCGTCACGATAAGACTTGATGTCGTTTTCCATGGTCGGCATCCAGTTGCCGAGGAACACGTCCATGTTTTTGCCGTCTGCCAATGATTTGTAGGTCACGGGCACGGAGATCATGGTGGTCTTGGTTTTGTAGCCCAGCGATTGAAGTACGGCGCTGGTAACTGCAGTGGTGACAGTGATGTCGGTCCAGCCTACATCGGAAAAATTGACCGTTGCGCATTGAGCGGGTTCTGCCGCCTGAGCCAGCAGTGGCAGACTCAGCGCAACGCCCAGCAACAACTTCTGTGAACCTTTCATGGAGGACTCCTTAGGTGTTTTTTTGATATCAGCTTCTCGTTGTCAGCCAGAAACCGACGTTTTTTGATGTTGGCGAGTCAAGTTGCGCAACGGCTCTATCACTGCGTGTGGCGATCGAGTCGAGCCGATCATGTAACAGGGAAAAATAAACGCCTACAGGGGGCGTCGTAACCAGTACATACGGGGTCGTATCCAGTGTCAGTGACGTCGCATACAGATTTCTTAGCGTCTCCGGAAGCGCTTTTCAGGTGCTGATACGGTAAAAAACGGCCAGAACCGCCATGAAAACCGCAAGCCAAGTGTACTGCGCAGGCTCGCTCGCCAAAGCGACGTTAGTGGGCATGAGTAAGTCGGTGTGAGACGACGTCCGCCACGATAAAAGACTGATGATGCCGCCATCTTGACGGATAGCAGCTTGAGCGTAGCAGCTCCGTCACCGGCCGTCTGGCGCGCCGGAAATCCTGCCTTCGGAGGTTTGCGGTTCATGGCTATCAGCGTGTTCGATCTGTTCAAAATCGGTATCGGACCCTCCAGTTCTCATACCGTGGGCCCTATGCGCGCCGCGGCGTTGTTCGTGCAAGGGCTGCGCGAACGCGATCAGTTGGAACAGGTAACACGCGTGGAAGTTCGTCTGTACGGCTCGCTTTCGGCCACCGGCATCGGCCATGGCAGCGACAACGCTGTGATCATGGGCTTGATGGGCGAGTGGCCTGACGCAATCGATCCATCGGTGATCGGGCAGCGTATTGCCGTGCTCAAGGAAACCGACACCCTCCAGCTGAACAGTCAGCGCTCGATCCCCTTCGTGTGGCAGCGTGACATGCGACTGATCGATGAAAACCTGCCGTTCCACCCCAACGCGATGACGCTGATCGCGCAGGGTGAGGGCGGCGAGTTTCATCGCGACACTTACTATTCGGTCGGCGGTGGGTTTGTTGTTGATGAGGCTCAGGCAGCAAGTGGCGTGCTGGACATGGACAGCACTGTGCTGCCTTACGACTTCTCCAGCGCCGATGAATTATTGAAATTGTGCGAGCAGCATGGCTTACGCGTCTCTGAGTTGATGATGGCCAACGAAAAGGTCTGGCGTAGCGAAGAGGAAATTCGTGCTGGCCTGATGAAGCTGTGGCGAGCGATGCAGGATTGTGTCGAGCAAGGTTTGCAGCACGAAGGCATTTTGCCGGGTGGCTTGAATGTGCGTCGTCGGGCCGCGCGTCTGCATCGCAGTTTGCAGGAGCTGGGCAAGCCCAACGTGATCGGCTCGACCTTGAGCGCGATGGAATGGGTCAACCTGTTTGCTCTGGCGGTCAACGAAGAAAACGCAGCGGGTGGGCGCATGGTCACCGCGCCGACCAATGGCGCGGCCGGGATCATTCCGGCGGTGCTGCATTACTTCGTCAAGTTCAGCGACGAGGTCAGCGAGGCCAACGTCGTGGATTACTTTTTGGGCGCGGCGGCAGTGGGGATTCTGTGTAAAAAGAACGCGTCGATTTCTGGCGCCGAGGTCGGTTGTCAGGGGGAAGTCGGTTCGGCTTGTGCAATGGCAGCGGCAGGGCTGGCGGACATTCTTGGTGCGACGCCTGAGCAACTGTGCAACGCCGCCGAGATTGGGCTGGAACATAACCTGGGGCTGACCTGCGATCCGGTCGGTGGTTTGGTGCAAGTGCCATGCATCGAGCGCAACGCGATTGCCGCAGTGAAAGCCATCAACGCCGCCCAAATGGCCTTGCGCGGTGACGGCAAGCACTTCATCTCCCTTGATCGGGTGATCCGCACCATGCGCGACACCGGCGCCGACATGCACGACAAATACAAAGAGACGTCGCGTGGTGGGTTGGCGGTGAGTGCGGTGGAGTGTTGAGCAAGTAAGCAACAAGGCCACTGCTCGCTTTTCGATCACGAACCAATTCCCCCGCTGCTTTTTAGCGCGTAATCCCTGCGCGTATGGCGTAAAGCCATGCGGTGCGGGACTTTGATGCTGACCGTCGGTCACCCGTGCATGGGGTGACACTCCGTTTCTGTCGACACTTCGAGCCTTCTCAAAAGTGCTACCGAAGTGCTCATCACTCCCGCCATTCCCGTGGCTTCGCGGCCTGAAGGTCGCGAATCGGATGGTCGTGTCGCTACCAATTAGACGCATCGCGACGTCGCAATCAGGGTTTATTGAATGCTCGTTCAACTTTAGGCATGGCATTTGCGTTGCAATGGCATGCTCTCCACTCAAAAGAGAGCACAAAACAAGAGCCTCATGTGGGGCCATCAACCGCTTTTCGTGTGAGGAGATACCGTGATGACTTCGTTCAACTCCGGGGCACAACCCCAGAACCGTGCGCCGCAATCCATTGGCTTTCTGCTGCTGGACAATTTCACGCTGATTTCCCTCGCATCGGCGGTTGAGCCACTGCGGATGGCTAACCAGTTGTCCGGTCGCGAGCTGTATCGCTGGACCACGTTGAGCGTTGACGGCGGTCAGGTCTGGGCCAGCGACGGTCTGCAAATCACCCCTGACGCCGCGATGCACAAGGCCCCGGTGCTGGACACCGTGATCGTCTGTGGCGGCGTGGGTATACAACGAACCGTTACCCGCGAACACGTGAGCTGGCTGCAAAGCCAGGCGCGTCAATCGCGTCGTCTGGGTGCCGTCTGCACCGGCAGTTGGGCGCTGGCTTGTGCCGGTTTGCTCGATGGTTTCGATTGCAGCGTGCATTGGGAGTGTCTGGCTGCGATGCAGGAAGCCTTCCCGCGCGTTGCCATGAGCACTCGCCTGTTCACCCTCGACCGTAATCGCTTCACCAGCTCAGGCGGCACTGCGCCCCTGGACATGATGCTGCACTTGATCAGCCGCGATCACGGCCGTGAACTGTCCGCCGCGATCTCGGAGATGTTTGTCTACGAGCGCATTCGTAACGAGCAGGATCACCAGCGTGTGCCGCTCAAACACATGCTCGGGACCAATCAGCCGAAGTTGCAAGAAATCGTCGCGCTGATGGAGGCCAATCTAGAGGAACCGATCGATCTGGATGAACTGGCGGTGTACGTCGCGGTGTCCCGCCGTCAGTTGGAGAGGCTGTTTCAGAAATACCTGCATTGCTCGCCGTCGCGCTACTACCTGAAGCTGCGCCTGATCCGCGCGCGTCAGTTGCTTAAGCAAACGCCGATGTCGATCATCGAAGTCGCCTCGGTTTGCGGCTTCGTGTCGACGCCACACTTCTCCAAGTGCTACCGCGAATACTTCGGCATTCCACCACGCGACGAACGCGTAGGTTCCAACACTGCGCAGCAAGTGGCGATGATGCCAATCCCGCAAGCGATGGTCCTTGCGCCGCTGTCTGGGCCGCTGTCGGCATTGAGCCAAGCGCGTAACGAATCGACGTTTGCGAGCGTGCGGTTGTAGATCGATCGTTGTAGGAGCGAACTTGTTCGCGAGGCGGTGTTTCGGGCGCCCGCATTGGACGCCTCGCCAACAAGTTGGCTCCTACAGGTGAAGCGCGTTTCGACACCATTGGCTGCCGCTACTCATCCGTCGCGGCGCGCTATTGGCGGATGCCTTCCACACGATAGTGGGCCAGTTGTAGGAGCGAACTTGTTCGCGAGGCGGTGTTTCGGGCACACCGCGTTGGACGCCTCGCCAACAAGTTGGCTCCTACAGGTGAAGCGCGTTTCGACACCATTGGCTGCCGCTACTCATCCGTCGCGGCGCGATATTGGCGGATGTCTTGGACCCGCTGTAGGAGCGAACTTGTTCGCGAGGCGGTGTTTCGGGCACACCGCGTTGGACGCCTCGCCAACAAGTTGGCTCCTACAGGTGAAGCGCGTTTCGACACCATTGGCTGCCGCTGCTCATCCGTCGCGGCGCGCTATTGGCGGATGCCTTGGACCCGCTGTAGGAGCGAACTTGTTCTCGAGGCGGTGTTTCGGGCGCGCCGCATTGGACGCCTCGCCAACAAGTTGGCTCCTACAGATGAAGCGCGCTCTGCAGCCTCGACCACAACACAATTACCCGCGATGGCAGTGTGTCAGTGGTCCGTTTATCAGCTGACACACCGCCTTCGCGGGCAAGCTTCGCTCCAACAGATCGGTTAAACGCTACGGGTTTTGTTGTACGTCGCCAATGCCGGCAACAACTGCTGATCGATCGCCTGGCGCACGGCTGGCAAGATTGTCGCGCTGCCGGTGAGCATTTTTTCCACCAACTGACGCAACGCGCGGGCACGGTCGTCGTTCAGGCCGCAAACCGCTTGGGTGCAGGCCTGTTCTGCGGTGGCACCGGCAGGCATTTCAAACCCCAGTGATCTGAGTTGACTGAGCAGGTCTTCCTGGTCGATCAGGTCCGCATGCATCATGGCGCTCGTTCCTTTGTTGGCGTGTGGGAGGTTGTGGAAGGGGACTGATTTATTTACAACGCTTCACCGTAAATGAATCTGTCCCCGTTCTCGGATCGATTCTGGTAGCGCCCGAGGACCTCGGCAAGGGCTCTTGTCGACAATGGCTGGCATACCTATGAACAGGTCGTTTTCGACTAAGTGACTGTTCGGTCAGTTAGGCAAGCTGATTCCACTCCCATTGCGCCGATCATGGTTTGGTCACCTTCAGGCCTGCGCAATACCTGCCTCTGGTTTTGTAACGGCTTAACCGGGGCTTTTTTTGCCTGGATTTCGAGTGTGCTGCCAATGGCAGTGCGAGCGGTCTGCCAAAGGTCGGCTGTTTTGCTAAACTGCGCGGCCTTGCAGGAGCTGCCATGAATTACCGTCACGCCTTCCACGCCGGCAACCACGCCGATGTTTTCAAACATATCGTCCTGACTCGTATCCTCGCCTTGATGGCGCGCAAAGAGCAGCCGTTCGCTTACCTCGATACACACGCCGGTATTGGTCTGTACGATCTGCAGGGCGACCAGGCTACGCGGACTGGCGAATGGATCGAGGGTGTTGGGCGGTTGTGGGATGCGCCTGATGTGCTCGAGTTGGCATCTGGCTACATGGACGTGCTGCGCCATATGAATCGCAAGACAGGCGAACTGCGTTATTACCCAGGCTCTCCTGAACTCGCCCGCCGTCTAACCCGCGAGCAAGACCGGGTGCTGCTCAACGAGAAACATCCGGAAGATGGCGCGCTGCTCAAAGACAACATGAAATTCGACCGCCGCGTCGCCGTGCATCTGGGAGAAGGTTGGCATGTGCCTCGGGCGCTGTTGCCGGTGCAGGAAAAGCGTGCGGTGATGCTGATCGATCCGCCTTTTGAGCAACTGGATGAAATGAAGCGTTGCTCTATTGCGCTCAAAGAAGCCATCAGCCGCATGCGTCAGACCGTGGCGGCGATCTGGTACCCGATCAAGGACCAGCGCGCGCTCAAGCGTTTTTATCAGGAACTGGCTGAAACCGGTGCGCCAAAGCTTTTGCGGGTGGAGTTGCTGGTCCACCCGCTGGATACGCCGAACAGCCTGAACGGCTCAGGCCTGGCCATCGCCAACCCGCCTTGGGGGTTGGAAGAAGAGTTGCGCGAATTGCTGCCGTGGTTGGCGAAAACGCTGGGGCAGACTCAGGGTGACTGGAAGATGGATTGGTTGATTGCCGAAGCGTGATTGGGCGCTGCTCTCATCAGGGACACTGTAACTCTCTGAATAAAAGAGACTTTCTAAATTTCTGAAGGAGCTGCGCGACGGGCGAGCCCCTGCCGATAGCTAGGTTACGGATTTGAACTCGGCGGCATGCACACCCCTGTCCCGGCAATCCCACAATACCCGTCTGGATTCTTCGCCAGATATTGCTGGTGATACGCCTCGGCGAAGTACACCGTGGGCGCTTGTTCGATTTCGGTGGTGATGTCGCCCATGCCGGCTTTGGTCAATTCAGCCTGGAACACCTGTGCGCTGGCTTTGGCTGCGTCCAGTTGTGCGGGCGAGGTGGCGTAGATCACCGAGCGGTATTGGGTGCCGATGTCGTTGCCCTGGCGCATGCCTTGCGTCGGGTTGTGCAGCTCCCAGAACATCGCCAGCAGTTCGTCGTAACTGACTTTCTCCGGTTCGTACACCACCAGCACGACTTCGCTATGGCCAGTCAGGCCCGAGCAGACTTCTTCGTAGGTCGGGTTCGGCGTGAACCCCCCTGCGTATCCGACGACGGTGCTGACCACGCCTTCTTTTTGCCAGAAGCGCCGCTCGGCACCCCAAAAACAGCCCAGGCCGAAGATCGCAAAATCCACGTTGCTGGAGAACGGACCAAGTAACGGATTGCCGTTGACGAAGTGGTGTTCAGGCAATTGCATCGGTGTTTCACGCCCTGGCAACGCCTGCTGAGCGGTAGGCAATACGTTTTTGTTCACAAGAATTTCCGAGCGCAAGACCATGAGGTAAATCCTCTCTGGGAGCAAGATAACCGACAGGTATTGTCAGTAAGAGGGTGTATATGGGGTCAGAAAATTCTGCCGCAAGGGCCGCAAGCAGGGAAGAGGGCTCAGGCGAGTGGTCCGCGTGGGTAACGTCGCAGTTTGTCGATCAAGTCTTCCCCGGGGATTGGCCTGTCAAACAAATAACCTTGGCCGACGTCACATTGATGACGCCGCAGGAATGCAAGTTGTGCGGCGGTCTCGATGCCTTCGGCCACCACTTTGAGCTTGAGGTTGTGGGCCATGGCGATGACCGCCGAAGTGATTTCCATATCGTCCTGATCGTCCGGGATGTCGCGGATGAAGCTGCGGTCGATCTTGATCACATCGATGGGGAATTTCTTCAGGTAGCTGAACGACGAATAACCGGTACCGAAGTCGTCCATCGCCAGGGTCAGGCCCAGTGTCTTCAACGACTCCAACTGCAGTCGCGTGTCGTCGGTGGCTTCCAGCAGCAGGCCCTCGGTCAGCTCCAGCTCCAGCAGCGACGCGTCGAGTTGTTCTTCCTTGAGGATACTGGCAATCGACGCCACCAGTTCCGGGTCGGAAAACTGCTTGGGCGAGACGTTGATCGCTACGTGCAACTTGCCGTAGCCTGCGGCCGTCAGTTGCTTGCTCATGCGGCACGACTGGCGCGCCACCCATTTGCCAATCGGAATGATCAGACCGGTTTCTTCAGCCACGCTGATGAACTGGTCCGGGCGGATCATGCCTTTTTCCGGATGGTTCCAGCGCAGCAACGCCTCCATGCCCAGCAGCCGACCGGAACGCAGGCACAGCTTGGGCTGATAGAAGACTTCCAGTTCGTTTTGAGTCAGCGCGCGACGCAGGTTGTTCTCGACAAACAGTTTGTAACTGGCTTCGGCATTGAGCGCTTCGGTGAACACCTGAACCTGATGTTTGCCATTGGCTTTGGCCTTGTGCAGTGCTAGGCCTGCGTTCTTCATCAGGGTTTGCGGGTCGCGTCCGTGCAACGGGGCACACGCCACGCCCACCGAGCCGGTTACGCTGATCAACTGGTTGTCGACGAACATCGGCTTGTCCAGGGTTGTCAACACCTGGCTTGCGATGCGTTGGCCTTCTTCTGGATTGGTGTCATCGAGCAGCACCGCGAACTCGTTGCTGGCGAAACGCGCCAGAATGCCATTCGGGCTCAGGCTGTTGCGTAAGCGACGCGCAAGGCTGATCAACAGCTTGTCGCCAGTCTGATGGCCGAGGCTGTCGTTGATGCGTTTGAAGTTGTCGATATCGACCAACAACAGGCTGATCGGCGTTTCGACGTCCCGGGCAAAGTGCTCGTCAAGGGTGCGAATGAACGCCGGGCGGTTACCCAGATTGGTCAGGTTATCGGTGTACGCCAAACGTTCGATACGTTGCTGCGACAGCTTGGCCTGCGTGATGTCCTCGTAGATACCAATGTAATGAGTAAGCTCGCGATCATCGCTGTAGACCTTGGAAATCGATAGCTGACCCCAATACGGTTCGAGATTCTTGCGTCGGCTTTTGAATTCGCCCTGCCAGCTATTGCTGCTAGCCAGGCTGGAATTGGCATCCAGCAGCAGCGCATTAAGGTTCTCCAGCGCCGGCAGTTCGGACAGTTTGTGGCCGTGAACTTCATCGGCGGAATATTGAGTGATCTCGGTAAAGCTCGGGTTGACGTATTCCACCACTCCGTCGCAATTGACCAGCAAAAACGCGTTGGCGCTTTGCTCCACTGCGCGCTGGAACAGATGCAGCGCGTTGGTGGCGGTACGCCGGTTGTGGTTGTTGATCGCTTGCGCGAACTGATCGGCGAGCTCGCCAGCGAAGGCGATTTCATCGGATTGCCATTCACGCGGCGTACCCGTCTGTTCCAGGCACAGCACGCCTACCACTTGACCGTCGATGCGCACGCTGGCGTCGAGGATGGCGTTGATGTCGCGCGGGCGCAGGCATTCGACCAGCTCGCGGGTACGCGGATCATGCTCGACATCGTTGGCGTCGATCGCACGACTGGTGTGCAGTGCTTCGAGGTAGCTGGGAAAGTGACTGATGTCGATCGGATTGGGTTTTCGGTACGCGCTGGTGCTGCGTAGGTATTCAGCAATAGGTTCAAGTACCTGGTCGTTGAGGTTCCAGATGCTGGCGCAAGCGATGTCGTAAATCTCACAGGCGCTTTTGGTAATGAGTTCAGCCGCTTCTTGCAGCGAATTGCTTGAGCTGTAGCGATGGCGTGCCAGACGCAGAATGAGGCTTTGCTGGGCACGCACGCGCTCCAGATGACGCATCTGTTCATGCTGGGCGCGTTGGTTCAATTCAAGGGCGATCTGCAGTCGGCTGTTCTGGGTTTCCAGATCGGGCTTGACGCTAAACTCGCTTTCTTCGAAGACCCCATCGACGACCATCAGATAGCCGCGCAGTAGGTGGCGGTTGTGCTGTTTGTAGCCTTCACCCAGTTCCAGCAACCCCAGCGGGCCGCGACTGGTGTGTAGGGTGTAGCGAATCAGGTAATAGGGGCTGCTGACCAGTTGCATCTGCACTGCATCGTGCAACTGATAGCGAGCCTCGGGCTCCATCAGGCTGGCATAAGGCGCGCCGATTAGAGCGCAAAGCTCGACGGCTGGCATGCCAAACTGTTTTTCACAATTGGGGTCCAGATACAGCAGCGTCCAACTGGTTTCATTAAGCCGCTCAAAACGCAGCATGCCGAGCCGCGAAGGCACCGGTAATTGCGTCACTACCTCGGCCGCCGTTCTACCGGAAGCATCAGGCTGGCTTTTCATGAAGGACTCACTTCCAGAGTACTGATCGCGCACGGGCAAAGCACCCGTCGTTAATTCGCGTGTAGCAAGGTTGCATCATGCAGCGTGGGCTGACAAGTGAGTGCGATGGCTTAGTGCTATAAATCTTTCGGCAAATGAGACGGTAACTGAAGGTTGTTGGTCGGATTTCTCCGGAATGGGCGCTAAGTGATTGTTATCGACCGATTGTGCTCATTCTGAATTCAGCTCTCAGGCAAAAAAAGCCCCGCCAAATAGCGGGGTTGAGGTACGAGCGTGGCAGCTCGAAAAACAGTCGGCGCTTGTCGCGCCTAACGGGTATTTAAAGGGGACAGATTTATTTACGGTGGAGCGCTGTAAATAAGATCAGTCCCCTTTAACGCCCTTACAGCAAGATGGTACGAGGGGCGGCCAGCAGATCGCTCTGTCTAGTCCTGAAATAGGTTTACACCTGTTTCATCCCAACGCCCGATGCACCGCATCGGGCGTTTTGTATTTCAAAGACAGGTGCGGTCGCTCGCCGTTGTAGATCGAGACCGACTCACCCACCATCTTCTTCGCCTG
>NZ_DASWOT010000190.1:0-33460 GCF_036404235.1 Pseudomonas sp. | reverse complement strand
TTGCCGAGTGCCCAGCACTCGTTTCTTAGAACAGATTTTGTAACTTGCGATGTAACATCGAAATGTTACTTCCTTTCGCTACAAACCCTGTAAGGGTCTCTGTAAGAAGGGCCGAGACTCTATCAGCTTCAGCTTTGTTTGGGAAGGCCCCAAACACACAACTTCCAGTTCCGGTTAGTTTTGCTTCGGTAAATTTACCTAGCAAATTCAATGCGTTACGAACAGCTGGATAACGCCTCTCTACAACCGGCTGACAGTCATTACGACTGTTTCCCTCGAGAACGGGGCGCACTTTAATGGGAGGAGTGTCACGTGTCAACAGCGGATCTGAAAAAATTTCTGCTGTACTTACAGATACTTGCGGCACAAGCACCAGATACCACGGTTCTTCGGGATTTACCGGGGTCAGTATTTCTCCGACGCCTTCGGCGAAAGCGGCCCGACCGCGCACGAAAACCGGGACGTCTGCGCCTAACGTCAGGCCTAAGGCGGCCAACCGATCTTCATCCCAGCCCAGATTCCAGAGATGATTGAGGCCCCATAAAGTTGTGGCTGCATCGGAGCTTCCGCCGCCGATTCCGCCGCCCATGGGCAGCACTTTTTTCAACCAGATATCCACACCCAGTAAACTGCCGGACTGTTCCTTGAGTGAACGAGCTGCCCGGACGATCAGATTGCTGTCGTGGGGAACGTTGGGAATTTCGGTCTGAAGCCTTATTTTTCCGTCTTCGCGCAGGGCAAAACTCAGTTCATCGCCATAATCGAGAAACTGAAACAGCGTCTGCAGCTCGTGGTAACCATCGGTGCGACGGCCAAGGATATGCAGCATCAGGTTGAGTTTGGCCGGGGCGGGCAGGGTCAGGCGAGGCTGGGACATATTTATTGCCCCAGTTTGCGCGGTTGCCAGTCCTTGACGACCAGCGTCACGTCCAGGTCTTCGCCGTGCAGTTTGATCCGCTCGGGTAGCCAGTAGCCGTTCTGCTGGGTATAGCTGAGGTATTCGATCTGCCAGTTGTCCTGTTCCAGGTTTGACAGGCGACTGTCGGCATCTAGTGTCAGCCTGCTTTTGCTGTCAGGCGCGGGCAATCCGCGAACCCACCAGACCAGGTGCGAGACCGGCAGCCTCCAGCCGAGTTGATCCTGCAGCAGGCTTTCGGGGTCCGGCGCTTGGAAGCGGCCCTGATTGGCGACCTCCAGGGACACCGCGCCGGGGCGACCGGTTAACCGCGCCGCACCACGCCCCAGCGGGCCGGACAGGCGAATGTCGTAGTAGTCCTGACGCTGCAGCCAGAACAACGTGCCGCTGCCCGAGTCCTTCGGTGCCCGAATACCGACCTTGCCGTTGATCTGCCAGCCATCAAGGCTGCTCAGCTGTTGTTTGTGTGCCTGCCATTGTTTGGCGTTGCCCTGGCCTTGTACGGCCTCACGGGGGCCGATGCCGGCGCAACCGGCGAGCAGGGCGATAAAGCCGAATACGATTACGTGGCGCAGTAACATAAATTCAAAGGGTCTCTGATCCGGTCAGGCGCTTTAGTGTGCTGCGCAGGACTGGACTGTCAGGTTGCTGTTCAAGGGCTTTGCCCCAGATTTTACGCGCCTCGCGCTGCTTGCCTTTGGTCCAGAGGACTTCACCCAGGTGCGCGGCCACTTCGTGGTCCGGGAAGCGTTCGAATGCCTGACGCAGCAGGCGCTCGGCTTCGTCCAGATTACCCAGGCGGTAGTTGACCCAACCCAGGCTATCGAGGACGGCCGGGTCGTCAGGGTTCAGCTCGTGAGCGCGCTCGATCAATTCCTTGGCCTCTGCATAGCGCGTGGTGCGGTCGGAGAGCGTATAACCCAGCGCATTCAGAGCCATCGCGTTGTCGGGCTCGCGTTTGAGAATGGCCCGCAGGTCCTTCTCCATTTGCTGCAAGTCGTTGCGTTTTTCAGCGAGCATCGAGCGCGTATAAAGCAGGTTGAGGTCGTCCGGATACTGCTTGAGCGCCTGATTCAGCACTTGCCAGCCACGGTCGGCCTGGTTGTTGTTGGTCAGGGTTTCTGCCTCGATCAGGTACAGCTGAATGGCGTAGTCCGGTTGGTCGGCGCGTGCCTGGGCCAAGCGTTTCGAGGCTTCGGCAGTGTTGCCGTTGCTCATCAAAATGTCGGCCTGGCGCAATTGCGCGGGCAAATAGTCATTGCCAGGGCCGACTTGAGCGTACTCGGTCAGTGCGGTTTGCGGATCGTCGCGTTCTTCGTAGATGCGCCCCAGGTTGACGTGAGCGGAGTCAGCATGGCTGTCACGGGCGATCAGGTCTTCCAGATACCCCTGGGCTTCATCCCAGGCCTTGGCTTCCAGGCACACGAGCGCCAGGGAATAGCGAAGCTCGTCATCATCCGGGTATTGCTGAACCAGGCTTGAGAACTGCACCTTGGCGTCTTCCATGCGATTCTGTTCGACCAGCGTGCGTGCGTAAGTCAGGCGCAGGCGCTTGTCGTCAGGGTATTTCTTGATGCTTTTTTCCAGCAGGGGCAGCGCTTCCTTGCCACGGTTCATGCTTTGCAGCAAGCGAGCGTGGAGCAGAATCGGCGCGACTTCACCTTCGTTCGGCGGATTGTCTTCCAGCAGTTTCAGTGCCTCAGTGTTCTCGCCTTCTTGCTGCAGAAGCAACGCTTTGCCGAAGATCAACTGGCCGTTTTTCGGGTACTTGCCCAGCAAGCGGTCGAAGCTGGTGAGCAGCCCCTTGCGGGTATCGGAATCAGTTTCCGCAGCAGAGAGCGCGAGGAAGTCAAAGTGAGTGTCTCCCTGGCCCTGCAGGACTTTCTCCATATAACGCATCGAGTCGTCGTAGCGCCCGGACCTTGCCAATTGAATCGCTGCGGCCCTTTGTGCTTCGAGATTGGTCGGGTCGTTCTTCGCCCAGATCAGCGAAGTGTCCAGTGCGGCCTGATCGGCGCCCAGGTACTCGGCGATACGAAACGCCCGCTCAGAGATCGCCGGGTCCTGGGTGTTGATCGCCTGGGTCACGTAGTTGTCCAGCGCGATATCGAAACGATTGCGCTGGCCGGCCAGTTCGGCTGTCAGCAGGCTGACCACTGTTTCCTGAGTGAACGAGCCATAGACCTGAGGCTTGGCTTCAGGCGTGGGGGGCGTCTCTTTCGCCAGTGGCGTTTCCGGGGAAACCGTGGCCGTAGACTGGCAGCCACCAAGAACGATAAGGGCAAGGAACAGCGCGGAGGATTTATTCATATAGAGGAGAGGGCGACTTACCTGCGGTTTGGAAGCATCATGACACAAGGCTGGGAGCAAACCCACAGCCTGTGCGAAAAGTAAGGACCCTCGATTAGGCTCTCTACGTAAAGTCGCTGCAGCCTGCACCATGGCAAATTGTCGCAGACCCTAGGGCGCTTTAATGCGGATCGTTATAGGGACAATAACCTTTGCCAGTTGTTCTGAATGTATTGCGGTGGTTGTCCTGAATCTATTGAAGTAGGACAATTGCCGGCTTCACGTCACCATCAGCGACCTTGAATGGCCTTTCTTGCTCTGGGTATCAATCATAAGACTGCTTCAGTCGATGTCCGCGAGCGCGTGGCATTTACGCCTGAGCAGTTGGTTGAAGCATTACAGCAGCTGTGTCGCCTGACCGAAAGTCGCGAAGCCGCGATCTTGTCGACCTGCAATCGCAGCGAACTTTATATAGAACAGGACCAACTCACGGCCGACGTCATTCTGCGCTGGTTGGCCGACTATCATCACCTGAACGTTGATGAACTGCGCGCCAGCGCCTATGTGCATGAAGAAGACGCTGCCGTCAGACACATGATGCGTGTCGCTTCAGGGCTGGATTCACTGGTGCTGGGCGAGCCACAGATTCTCGGTCAGATGAAATCCGCTTATGCCGTGGCGCGTGAGGCGGGTACCATCGGGCCGTTGTTGGGGCGCTTGTTTCAGGCGACGTTCAGCGCTGCCAAGCAGGTCCGCACTGACACGGCCATCGGCGAGAACCCGGTGTCCGTAGCGTTTGCCGCAGTCAGCCTGGCCAAGCAGATATTCAGCGATCTGCAGCGCAGCCAGGCGCTGCTGATCGGGGCGGGCGAGACCATCACGCTGGTCGCCCGACACCTGCACGAGTTGGGCGTAAAGCGTATCGTCGTTGCCAATCGTACGCTGGAACGCGCGAGTATCCTGGCTGAACAATTTGGCGCCCACGCTGTGCTGCTGGCCGACATTCCGGCTGAGCTGGTGAACAGCGACATCGTCATCAGTTCCACTGCCAGCCAATTGCCGATTCTTGGTAAGGGCGCAGTAGAAAGCGCGCTGAAGCTGCGCAAGCACAAACCGATCTTCATGGTGGATATCGCGGTTCCGCGCGACATCGAGCCTGAGGTCGGCGAACTCGATGACGTCTACCTTTACACCGTTGATGACTTGCACGAGGTGGTCGCCGAAAACCTCAAGAGCCGTCAGGGTGCGGCGCAGGCTGCCGAGGAGTTGGTGAGCGTTGGTGTCGATGACTTCATGTCGCGCCTGCGCGAACTGGCAGCGGTCGACGTGCTCAAGGCCTATCGTCAGCAAAGCGAAAGGCTAAGGGACGAAGAGCTGTTGAAAGCACAACGATTGCTGGCCAACGGGGGCAACGCCGAAGACGTGCTGGCTTCGCTGGCCCGCAGCCTGACCAACAAATTGATGCATGCGCCCAGCGTGCAACTTAAAAAGCTGTCTGCCGAAGGTCGCGTCGATGCGCTGACCATGGCTCAGGAATTATTTGCCCTCGGTGAGGGCCCCACGGATAAAACCCCGCAATGAAAGCTTCACTGCTCAATAAGCTGGACATCCTCAGTGACCGTTTCGAGGAGTTGACCGCACTGCTTGGCGATGCCGAAGTCATTTCCGACCAGACCAGGTTCCGTGCCTACTCGCGCGAGTACGCGGAAGCAGAGCCCGTGATCACAGCCTATAAGCTGTTGCTCAAGGTGCAAGGCGATCTTGAGGGCGCGCAGGCGTTGCTCAAGGACAGCGATCCTGACATGCGCGAAATGGCCGTCGAGGAGGTACGCGAAGCCAAAGAGCAGTTGCTGGTGCTGGAAAACAATCTGCAAAAGATGCTGTTGCCCAAGGACCCGAACGACGGACGCAACGTGTTTCTGGAAATCCGTGCCGGTACCGGGGGCGACGAAGCGGCCATTTTCTCCGGTGATCTGTTTCGCATGTATTCGCGCTATGCAGAGCGTCGCGGCTGGCGTGTAGAGATTCTGTCCGAGAACGAAGGCGAGCATGGCGGCTTCAAGGAAGTCATCGCGCGGGTCGAAGGCGATAATGTGTACGGCAAGCTGAAGTTCGAGTCGGGCGCGCACCGCGTGCAACGGGTGCCGGAAACCGAATCCCAAGGGCGCATCCATACATCGGCCTGCACCGTTGCGGTGTTGCCCGAGCCTGATGAGCAGCAAGCGATCGAGATCAATCCGGCGGACCTGCGCGTCGACACCTATCGTTCGTCCGGCGCGGGTGGTCAGCACGTCAACAAGACCGACTCGGCGATTCGTATCACGCACTTGCCTTCGGGCATCGTCGTCGAATGCCAGGAAGAGCGTTCGCAGCACAAGAACCGAGCACGCGCCATGTCCTGGCTATTGGCCAAGTTAAATGACCAACAAACCAGCGCGGCCGCCAATGCCATCGCCAGTGAGCGTAAATTGTTGGTGGGGTCGGGGGATCGCTCCGAGCGCATTCGCACATACAACTTTCCACAGGGGCGAGTGACGGACCATCGCGTGAATCTGACGTTGTATTCGCTGGATGAAGTTTTGGCCGGCGGGGTCGATGCAGTGATAGAGCCGTTGCTTGCCGAGTATCAGGCAGATCAACTTGCGGCATTGGGTGACTAAATGACCATTATCGCCAGCTTGTTAAGAGGCGCCGAACTACCGGACTCTCCGACGCCGCGTCTGGATGTCGAATTGCTGTTGGCGGCCGCATTGGGCAAGCCTCGCAGCTTTTTGCACACCTGGCCTGAGCGTATTGTCAGCAGTGAGGCGGCGCACCTTTTCGAAGGCTACCTGCAGCGTCGTCGCACCGGCGAGCCAGTGGCCTACATTTTGGGGCTGCAAGGGTTCTGGAACATTGATCTTGAAGTGGCCACGCACACCCTGATTCCGCGTCCCGAGACCGAAATGCTGGTAGAGACGGCGCTGGAATTACTTCCGGGTGCTATTGCCCATCAACTGCTGGATTTGGGCACGGGCACCGGGGCGATTGCATTGTCATTGGCCAAGGATCGTCCGCAGTGGAACATCACTGCGGTTGATCGAGTGGATGAGGCGGTCGAACTCGCCGAGCGTAATCGCCAGCGGCTGAACCTGGACAACGCCACGGTGCTCAACAGCCACTGGTTCAGCGCTCTGGAAGGCCGGCGTTTCGACGTCATTATCAGCAACCCGCCCTATATCGCGTCCAACGATCCGCACCTGGTCGAGGGTGACGTGCGCTTCGAGCCCAGCAGTGCGCTGGTTGCGGGTATCGATGGCATGGACGACTTGCGCCTGATCGTGTCTCAGGCGCCAGCGCATCTTGAACCGGGTGGCTGGTTGCTGCTTGAGCATGGTTACGATCAGGGCGCTGCTGTGCGCGACCTGCTCAATAGCCATGGTTTTGAACACATTCAAACCCGTCGTGATCTCGGTGATCATGAGCGCATCACTTTCGGACGCGTGCCGTGCTGACAGATCAGGAGCTGTTGCGCTATAGCCGACAGATCCTTGTGCAGCAGGTCGACATCGACGGTCAGTTGCGGCTCAAACAAAGCCGCGTGTTGATCGTCGGTATTGGCGGGCTGGGTTCTCCGGTGTCCCTTTACCTGGCAGCCGCCGGTGTGGGTGAGCTGCATCTGGCGGATTTCGACACGGTTGACCTGACCAACTTGCAGCGCCAGATCATCCATGACAGCCACAGCGTTGGACGCAGCAAGGTCGACTCGGCCATTGAGCGCCTGACGGCGATCAACCCTGACGTAAAACTTGTGCCCCTTCGCGCGGCGTTGGATGCCGATTCGCTGGCCGCAGCGGTCGAGGCAGTGGATCTGGTGCTTGACTGCTCCGATAATTTTTCCACCCGTGAAGCGGTGAACGCGGCGTGCGTTGCTGCTCGTAAGCCTCTGGTCAGCGGCGCAGCGATTCGCCTGGAAGGTCAGTTGTCGGTGTTCGACCCGCGCCGCCCGGAAAGCCCGTGCTACCACTGTTTGTATGGTCACGGCAGCGAGGCCGAATTGACTTGCAGCGAAGCTGGCGTAATTGGACCTCTGGTGGGCTTGGTGGGGAGCTTGCAGGCGCTTGAAGCCCTGAAACTGCTGGCCGGGTTTGGCGAGCCACTGGTCGGTCGCTTGCTGTTGATTGATGCATTGACCACGCGCTTTCGCGAACTCAAGGTCCGGCGCGATCCGGGCTGCGACGTGTGCGGCGCAATCCATGGATAGTGTGGTCGAGCATGGCTAGAGACAGCGATGCGCCTGTGGCTGTGTTCGACTCCGGCGTTGGCGGGTTGTCGGTGCTGAGTGAGATTCACAGCCTGCTGCCTAATGAATCCCTGTTGTACGTGGCCGACTGCGGACACATTCCTTACGGCGAGAAAACCCCGGAATTCATTCGCCAGCGTTGTGTTGTCATTGCCGAGTTCTTTCGTGCGCAAGGCGCCAAGGCGCTGGTCTTGGCTTGCAACACTGCCACGGTCGCCGGCGTGGCTGAACTGCGCGAACGTTATCCCGACTGGCCAATCGTTGGCATGGAGCCTGCGGTCAAGCCTGCAGCGGCCGCAACGCACAGCGGAGTGATTGGCGTACTGGCGACCACAGGCACGTTGCAAAGCGCTAAGTTCGCCGCTTTGCTCGATCGGTTTGCTGCCGACATTCAGGTCGTTACCCAGCCTTGTCCGGGTCTGGTCGAACTGATCGAAACCGGGGATCTGCTCAGTCCGACGATTCGCAACTTGCTGCAAGGCTATGTCGAGCCGTTGCTGGCGGCGGGGTGTGACACGATTATTCTTGGCTGCACGCATTACCCATTTCTTAAACCACTGTTGCGCGAGATGATCCCTGCGTCGATCACCTTGATCGATACCGGTGGCGCTGTAGCCCGCCAATTACAGCGTTTGCTGACTCAGCGCGAACTGCTCGCCCAGGGGCATGCACAGCCAACTCAGTTCTGGACAAGTGGCGATCCAGATAATTTCAGAAATATCCTACCGATACTGTGGAAAAAGTCTGACAGTGTGCGAAGCTTCGTCTCGTGAAAAAAACGTGAAAGGCCGCTGAATTGAGCTGAACTAAAGCTCAACTGCAGATTTCTACAAGAAGTCTGTTGAGATAGACATTTCCTACAACTGCATTTGAAATAGGATATTCCAGATGAAGCGACTGTTTTGTTTGGCTGCGATTGCGGCCGTTTTAACGGGGGAAAGTGCGATAGCACAGGCTAATGGGGTTGAGTTTTCCATAGGCCAGACTGGCGAATCGACAATGACCTATCGCTTGGGCGCTCAGTTCGATTGGGATAAAAGTTGGTGGCAAACCGGTGTCGGTCGTCTGACAGGTTACTGGAGCGGGGCTTACACCTACTGGGAAGGTGATAAGAGTTCCAGTAATAACAGCCTGTCGTTTTCCCCAGTGTTTGTTTACGAGTTCTCCGGCGAAAGCGTGAAACCCTACATTGAGGCGGGCATTGGCGCAGCGGTGTTCCAGCGCACAGAAGTTGAAGGCAACAAGTTGGGAAGTGCATTCCAGTTCGAAGACCGCATCGGGTTTGGCCTGCGCTTCGCCGGTGGCCATGAACTTGGCCTGCGCGCGACTCATTACTCCAACGCTGGGCTGGCCAGTAACAACGATGGTATCGAGAGTTACGCGGTTCACTACACCATGCCGTTCTAAAACTGACTTTCCAGGCTCAGTTCATACTGAGCGCGGCTTGTCCCGCGATCTGGCGTGCAGCGCCAGTAAAGTCGACGCACGTAGTCTGCCTGTCACACCGCGTACGTAGGTTTCACGACGGGTTCCCCGATGGTCGCGGGACAAGCCCGACTCCCACATGGGGGCATGGTCAGAACGCACTGAAAGAGTGAACTTGTTCACGAGGCGGCGTCCCCGACATACCGCGTTGGTCGCCTCGCCAACAAGTTGACTACTACGCAGGCGTCAGCTTTGAAGTATTGCGCCAAGCCGATGTAACAGGTCGCCAAGTGATGGGCGTTGAGGCATATCACTCGGGGATCACATCCTTTCCCGTCATCGATAAGCCGTCGAAATACCTTCGCGCTCTGTTAAGCATTCCGGCGCCCCCATCTCGAATTCCCGACAGATCAATGGGCGTTTATCGTAGATGGTACACATCATCGTGTCGCGATCCAGCGCTGCGCACCAGCCGTCGTCCAGGCGCAGCATGACTTCGCCGCCCCAGTCATCGGTATCGATAAAGCGTTCAGGCACGCCTGTCTCAGTGATCAGCATGACTTCCAGCTGACAGCAGCAGGCTGCGCAGGTGGAACAGGTGATGATGGGGTCGGAGGATATCTGGATCAATGGGATGGCGGTCATGCGCGGCAGTGTAAAGCAGCGTGAGGCCAACAGGGAGGTTGCCTGACAGGCGCATGGCTCAAATTGACGCTGTCTGCGAGCGTGGCGTTCTGAAATAGCCGGCCAACCAGTGCAGCAACGGAAAGACGATTGCCCAGACCGCAGCCAGAATCAGCATGCTCGGCCAGAAACCAAGCGGCAAATGAACCGCTGTCAGTTGTGACCCGGCGAAATACGATGCTGGACCGCCAATCGCCCCCAGCAGGCTGGCAAGCCACCAAGGTCGTGCAGACCACGCCAGACAATGGTCCAGGGTGGTCGCCAGCAATGGCCAAAGTAAAGCAAGCCAGAGTGGAATCAACACACTGGCGTCGTTGAAATCGAAAACACCCAGTTTCAGCAGTGCGTTATCCAGCACTGTGCCTGAGGCCAACACCGCTAGCACCAGCTTTGCCTCGTTGCGCCACGAGCCGATCAGCGTGAAGTGCAGGGCGATAACAACTAATGTGATGACAAACCCATAAGCATTACCACCCAATACGCAGGCGGACCAGCCGAGCTGAAACAGCACAGCGTTGGCAACGTTCTTAAGCATCGAAGCGTCCCAGCAACGGCGGAGTCATGGCTTGGGGTTTTGCCAGCAATAATTGCGCGGTGCCGATGGTGCGCTCCAGGAAGCCACCCTCGCAGTAGCACAGGTAAAACTCCCACAGACGCAGGAAGTAATCGTCGTAACCCAGTTCGCCCAGGTAGCCATGAGCATGGCGCAAGTTGTCATGCCACAGGCGTAAGGTGCGCGCGTAATGCAGGCCGAAGTCTTCCATGTGCAGCAAGTTCATGTCGGTTTCGCGGCCGACGATGTCCAGCATGACGGCCACCGACGGCAGCGCCCCTCCCGGGAAAATATAGCGCTGGATGAAATCCACACTGTGTCTGGCCTGTTCATAGCGTTGCTCACGAATAGTGATCGCTTGAATCAACATCAGGCCGTCGCTCTTGAGCAATTGTGTGCATTGTTTGAAGTACGTGGGCAGGAAGCGGTGGCCGACGGCTTCGACCATTTCGATGGACACCAGCTTGTCGTACTCGCCAGTGAGGTCGCGGTAGTCCTCAAGTTTCAAGGTGATCCGTGCCTGAAGGCCCAGCTCGGCAATGCGTTTTTCGGTGTAGGCAAACTGCTCTTTGGAGAGTGTCGTGGTGGTGACTTGGCAGCCATAGTTCTGGGCTGCATAGATCGCCATGCTGCCCCAACCCGTGCCGATTTCCAGCAAGTGGTCGGTGGGTTTGAGTGCAAGCTTCTGGCATATGCGCTCCAATTTGTTCAATTGCGCTTGTTCAAGCGTGTCGTTGGGGCTAAGGAATTGCGCTGCGGAGTACATCATGGTCGGGTCGAGAAACTGCTCGAACAGGTCATTGCCCAGGTCGTAGTGAGCGGCGATGTTTTTCTGCGAGCCTTTGCGCGTATTGCGATTGAGCCAGTGCAGCGCCTGGACGAATGGACGACCCAGCCATGCAAGCCCGCCTTCCAAAGCGTCCAGCACATCAAGATTGCTGACAAAGACGCGAATCACCGCTGTCAGGTCCGGGCTGGTCCAGTAGCCGTGAATGAACGCTTCTGCGGCGCCAATTGAACCGTTACTGGCCACCAACCCCCAGGTGGCAGAATCTTGAATGTGTATTTCACCCTGGATTTTCGATCCGTCTCTGCCAAACACCTGGCGCTCGTTGGCCTCGGTGATGACCAATTGCCCGTGCCGCAGGTGTGACAGTTGCCGCAAGACTGCGCGTCGCAACAGCGTTGCGGTGAAATGATGGGTGCCAAGACCGGCTATTACGCTACTGCTTTTCATTGCGTCGATCCTTTGGCTGCGCGATGGCCGTGCGATAAGCGCTCTTGGCGGCCTGATGGGGAAAAATGGGCGTGCGCTTAACAAACAGCCGTGCCGCTTGCCAGTAAATCGCCAGGCAGGTCTTGGCCGTCATCCACGGGAAGCTGAGCAGATGGCGATGCAGCGCGCGGCGGGTCAGGGGCTGGCGCTGCAAGTTGAGGGTTGCGTCAAACACCTTAAGCTCCCCTTGCCAGTCGGCCATGTGTACGCCAAGCCGATCCGCTGGCTGGCTGAAACTCATGCGGTATTCAAGATCGAGCGGCAAAAACGGCGACACATGAAACGCCTTGGTCACGGCAACATGCTGATGCCCCTCGGACGAAGCGGGCAGCACGTAGTGATAGCGCTCGCGCCACGGCGTATTGGTGACTTCGCAGAGGATTGCGGCCAGCGTGCCGTCACGTTCGAAGCAATAGAAAAAACTCACCGGATTGAATGACAGGCCCCAACTGCGCGCCTGTGTTAACAGGCAAACACGGCCCAGCGCAGATTGGCCCAATGCCTGGCTCACGATGCAGCGCACCGCGTCGATCAGCGAGATGCCGCGCCCGGTGTAGTCGCGTAAATAATCGGTTGGACGAAACGAAAACGGCGCAAAGCGGCTTGTACCGGCCAGCGGCGACACGCCCAACACCGCGTCCTGCTCCTCCAGATCCAGGTACAACAGGCCAATGCGGTAAGTAAACGCATGGGCCTTGGGCGAGAAGCGCCGATGGGTGATCCAGCCGCTGTACAGGGCGCTATTCACAGGGATTCCCCAAACGCCGACGCCACGCGCAACGCGCTGACCACACCGTCCTCATGAAACCCACTGGCCCAGTAGGCGCCGCAATAATAGGTGTGTTGCACACCGAATACGTCCCGCCAGCGCTCTTGTGCGGCCATGCCCTTGAGGCTGTATTGCGGATGTGCATAACGAAAGCGGGCGAGAATTTTCGAGGGGTCGATGGCGGACGTCTGATTGAGACTGACGCAGAACGTGGTGCCGCTTTCGATGCCTTGCAGGATGTTCATCGCATACGTCACTGCTGCCGATTGATCGCCAGCGCCACCCAATCGGTAGTTCCAACTGGCCCAGGCCAACTCGCGTTTGGGCAGCAGGCTGATATCGGTGTGCAGCACAACATCGTTGTCGGCATAGGGCAGGGCGCCGAGTATGTCCTGTTCAGCAGCGCTGGGTTGGGCAAGCATCGCCAGGGCTTGATCGCTGTGGCAGGCGAAAACGACTTTGTCGAAGCGCTCACTGCCCGTTGCGCTGTGGATGGTCACGCCGTCCTTGTCGCGTTCTACCTTGTGGACGGGGCACTCCAGGCGAATCCGGTCTTTGAAGGACGCCGTCAGCGGTGCGATATAACGGCTTGAGCCGCCTTCGATCACGCACCATTGCGGGCGATTGTTGACGGACAGCAGGCCGTGGTTCTTAAAAAAGCGCACAAACAATTGCAGCGGAAACGCCAGCATGTCTGTCAGTGACATCGACCAGATCGCTGCGCCCATTGGCACGATGTAATGCTCGGTAAAGCGTCGGCCATAGCCGCCTGATTTCAGGTACGCGCCCAGCGTGGTATCGGCGGCGATGCGATGGCTTTGCAGGTCGTACAGCGCTTCTTTATTGAAGCGCAGGATATCGCGCAACATGCCCCAGAAGGTCGGCGAAAGCAGGTTGCTGCGCTGCGCGAACAAGCTGTTGAGGGTGTTGCCGTTGTACTCGGTACGGGACTTGGGGTCGCAGACTGAAAAGCTCATTTGCGTCGGTTTGAACGCCACGCCCAAGGTGTCCAGCAAACGGATGAAATTAGGGTAGGTCCAGTCGTTGAAAACGATGAAGCCGGTGTCGATCGCGTGAGATTTGCCATCGACCGTCACGTCAATCGTATGGGTGTGGCCGCCCACCCAGGTCGCGGATTCGAAGACCGTGATGTCGTGGGTACGATTGAGCAGCCAGGCGCTGGTCAGGCCGGAAATGCCGCTGCCGATGATCGCGACTTTCATTTCGCGCCCTCAACGTGGCTTGAGGTGCGGGCCAAGCGTTTGCCAATGGTCAGTTGCGCTCGTTCAGGCAGCAATGCCAGCAGTTTAAGGGCGAGAATGAACGCCGTCGGGAAGGCGATTTCCAGTGGCCGTCGTCGTTTTTCCAGGCGTTTGAAAATATAGCGTGCGGCTTTCTCGGCGGACCAACGCATGGGCATCGGGAAATCGTTTTTCGCGGTCAGCGGGGTGTCGACAAAGCCTGGGCTGATGATGGTGACATCTATACCCTCGTCGGCCACATCGATGCGCAGCGACTGCAGCAGATAACGCAGTGCGGCCTTCGAGCAACCATAGGCTTCGGAGCGGGTTAGCGGGAGGAACGCCACTGAGCTGGCGACGCCCACCAGATGCGGACGCTCGCCTTGGCGCAGCAGGATCAACGCTTCCTGAATGCAGTACGAGGTGGCGATCAGGTTGGTCTGAACCACACGCTCCAGCATGTTCGAGTCGAAGTTTTTTGCGTCGATGTATTCGCAGATCCCGGCGTTGAAGATAGCGGTGTCCAGCGCGCCCCATATTTGCGCAATGCGCTCGCCGATGGCCGATACCTGTTCGCTATTGTTCACGTCGCCAGGCGCCAGGAGCACCTGATGTGGAAAGCGCCTCTCCAGTGCCTCAAGCGGTGCAAGCGTGCGAGCGGTCAGTGCAAGCTTGTGGCCTGCCTTGAGCAATTCTTCGGCCAGTGCCAGACCGATACCGCTGCTGGCGCCGGTGAGCCAGATACGTCGCTTCATGCCAATCTCCTTTTTAGCCAGCGGATCACCGCACCGATGAGGGGCAAGTGCTCGTAAAGCATGGCGCCCGCGTCGAAGAAGTCTCGGTGTTGGAACACTTTGTTATCGCGCCATCGCAGATGCGAACAGCCCTGAACCTGAAGGGTCTTGCCACGACTCAGGCGCGGGTGTGAATAACTCATGCTCCAGCGCAGATAGCCCTCACCTTCGCGCACCTGATCGAAGGCGTGGAAATCGAACGTGAGGTTGTGGACCTTGGCGTACAGCTCGGTGAAGTAGGCGTGCAGGTCTCTGAGCCCTTGGACTTTATGAATCGGGTCGGCGAACGCGATGTCATGGCTGTACAGTTCAGACAGCCGATGCAGATTGTGCCTGTCCAGGGCGGCGAATCCCTGTGCGAAGTCGCACAGGAATTCACTCATGGCTTTCACCCGATGTTTGAAGGTGCGGCAAGGATCTAAATGCATACAAGGCGCGCTCCCGACTGCTCTTCAAGTCGACGATGGGGGCTGGATAGTCGGCATCGCCGAACAAACCTCCTTGCACCACCGGGCTGTGTACGTCTTGTTTGCTCAACCCCGCCAGTTCCGGCACCCAGTGCTTGATGAACACACCTTGCGGGTCGAAGCGTGCCGACTGGCTCAGCGGGTTAAAAATGCGAAAGTAGGGTGATGAGTCGGTGCCTGTCGATGAACTCCATTGCCAACCGCCGTTGTTGGCGGCCAGGTCGCCATCGATCAGATGCTGCATGAAAAAACGCTCACCATCGCGCCAGTCGAGCAGCAGGTTTTTACTGAAAAACATCGCCACGACCATACGCAGCCGGTTGTGCATCCAGCCGGTTTCCAGCAATTGGCGCATGGCCGCATCGACGATGGGAAAGCCCGTGCGGCCTTGCTGCCACGCTTGCAGATCGTCGGGCGCATGACGCCACTTCACCGCTTCGGTGTCCGGGCGAAAGGCACGATGGCGCGAGACCCTCGGGAAGCCTGTCAGGACGTGTTTGTAAAATTCGCGCCATAGCAGTTCGTTGATCCAGGTGATCGAGCCGGCGTTACCGGTTTCGAATTCGCCCTGGTTGCTGCGCAGCGCGGCATGTAGGCACTGGCGCGGCGAAATCACTCCGGCAGCAAGATAGGCCGAAAGTTGGCTGGTGCCGGGTTTCGCCGGGAAATCGCGCTCATCCAGATAATGCTCAATCTGGCCATCGGCGAAGGTTTCCAGACGCCTACGTGCTTCTTCTTCACCTGCTGGCCAAAGATTGCGCAGGGCTTCAGGCGGCGTGGGAAAGCCGTTTGCTTGCTCTGGGATGTTATCGCTTGGGATGTTCAGCGCTTGCTGTTTGCTCGGCAGCCGAACCTGTGGCGGCACCCCGTGGTGCAGGCGGGTGTAACACGTCTTGCGGAACTGGCTAAAGACCTTGAAATAGCCGCCGCTCTTGGTCAGCACTGTGCCGGGCTTGAAGAACAACTGATCCAGATGGCTCTGAAAATGGATGCCGACGCTGCTCAATGCAAAGTCCACCGCAGCATCGCGACGGGTTTCGTTGATGCCATATTCTTCGTTGACGTGGACGCTGTTGATTGCGTGTTTTTTGCACAGATCGAGCAACACCGCGGGCGCTTCATCCCACGTATCGGCATGGACGATCAGCAATGGCACGTTGAGCGCGCTCAGTGCCGTCTTGAGTACAACAAGATTACGCAGCCAGAAGTCGACTTTGCTGGCTGCATCGTCATGACTCATCCATTGCCTTGGGCTGATCACGTAGACGGCCAGCGTAGGTCCACGCTCCATCGCCCAGGCCAGGGCTGTGTTGTCGTGAACGCGCAAATCGCTGCGCAGCCATATCAGTTGCATGTTCATTCCTTAGATAAGTCCTAATCGCTGCAGAGCCACTTGGGCGGCAATCGGATCTCGGGTGAGAGTGAGTTCCGGGATCTCCCTGACAGATGCAGATAACTCGGCGCAATGGATGCGCACGGCTGGCCCTGTAAGCACAATCGGACAGGCAATATTGTTCAGCAGGCGCGGCAACTGGGCCACGTTCAGGGATTTACTCGAATACAGCAGAACGGCGCGTGGCTTGAGGTATTCACAGGCCAGCGCCAGTTCTCCCACCGGCAGCGGCCAATCGAAGACTTCGACCGGGCAATCGGCGCTGCTGATCAGCCAGGCGGTCAGCCACAGGTGTGGCTCAAGCGGTAGGTCCGATTGGTTGATCAGCAGGATCGGCACGCCATTGAGCTGACGGTTGTTGTGATAAAGGCGCGCTCCCAGTTTGCTGCGCAGCCATGAGTAGAAAAACACTCGCTCCAGTTGTGCGCCGAACTGGCCTTGCCAGCGTTCTTCGAGTGCAGCCAGTAGCGGCAGTAACAGCTGTTCGCACAAGGTCCGTGGCGGGTAGAGCGACATCGCTTGATTGAACATCTCGTCGACGCGTCGTTCCGCCAGTTCGCTGATGGCGTGTTGCAGCGTCTGGCGCAGAGCGTCCCAATCACTTTCAGGTGCTGCTGTGGGCGGTTGCGGCCTGTCGATCAACAGCTTGACCTGGCTGACGGAAACCCCGCGATTGAGCCAGGTCAAAATGCCCTGCACACGTTGTACGTGCTCGGCCGAATACAAACGATGACCCTTGGGCGTGCGATGCGGAACGATCAGTCCGTAACGGCGTTCCCAGGCGCGCAGGGTCACAGCATTAACGCCGGTCAAGCGCGCAATCTCGCGGATCGGCAGCCAGCCATAGTGGTCAGCATTGATGCTGGCTTGTGGTTGGTCTTGTTCCGGCAGTGCTTGGCGTGGGCTGTCCATGATTTAAATGGCGTTACGCAAGCTGAGGTTTTCCGGGTGCGGTTGCAGGTAAACCTGAAGCGCTACGTAGGGATCGGGGTGCTGGCGGAAGTGGTGTTTGAGCAGCGTCAGTGGCACCACCAACGGCACGATGCCTTGATGGTATTTATCGATCACCGCCTGGATTTCTTGCTTATCCTCGGCGCCGATGGTCTTGCGCAAATAACCACACAAATGCTGCAGCACATTGGTGTGTGTGCGGCGCGTGGCTGGTTTTTTCAGGGCGTTCATCAATTCACTGAAGTAATGAGCGCAGATTTCGGTGGGGTCGGTTTTGCCCATGTTGCCGAGCAGGTTGCCCAGTAGGCGATACTGCACCGGGTCATTGGCCATGAGCTGATATTTGTAGCGCGAGTGGAATTCGGTCAGCGTGCGGCGAGTGATGCCGTCTTGCAGTAGCACCTGCCAGGCTGCATAGGCGTAGACGCGGGTGATGAAGTTTTCGCGCAGTACGGGGTCGTTAAGGCGACCGTCTTCTTCGACTGGCAGATTCGGGTGACGGTCGCAGAACGCCTGGGCATAGATGCCTCTGCCGCCGCCATCGAAAGGCACGCCGTTGTCGCGGTAAACCTTGACCCGCTCCAGCCCGCAGGAGGGTGATTTCTGCATGAAAATGTAGCCGCAGATGTCGCTCATCTGTGTGGCCATGTGTTCGCCATAGTCGGCCAGCGCTTGAGTGACGTTCATGTCACCGTTGACTGAGCCGACAGCTTGCGGTTTTTCGGGATCACCCACCAAACGAATGGCTTCACGGGGGATCCCCATGCCAATGGCGACTTCTGGGCAGGCGGGGATGAAATCGAAATACTGACTCAGTGAATCGCAACACAGGTGCGATAGTTTGTGCCCGCCGTTGTACCGAACCTCAGCGCCCATCAGGCAGGCGCTGATGCCTAGCTTTGGCTTGGTGGCCGTAGGGGCTTCAAATGAATATGACGGCGCGGACATAGCAAAACCTCTGTGAACTTCTTGTACAGAGTGTTTGGTCTGTACAGCTTTTGTTCATCATAGGTTTGTACTTGTACAAGTACAAATTATTTGTACAGGTTTTGTCAGAGGATTGGGGATAGCTTAAAAACAGGTTGGAGCGAGGCCGGGCGGCGCTCCAACTGAGTCAGTGCGGGCTTAGGAATATGCAGGCTACTTCCAGCCCATCCACCACGACGCATCATTCTGCAATATCTGCCAGGCAAAGCGTTGCGCACGTCTAGTGATCACGGCCTGCAGCTCGACGTCCACTACAGTGCCTTCTTCATCACAGAACAACTCGGTGACGAGAAAGTGTTTCTCGCGGTCTTGAGGCTGGGCTGCTGTCCATTTCGACAGCAGCAATTTGCGTGGATTAAGACGATTCACTTGAGGTGTTCGAGCAGGCGCCGTGCTGCCTCCTGACCGCTAAGCCATGCGCCCTCGACACGGCCGGACAGGCACCAGTCGCCACACACGTACAGCCCTAGATCCGGATCGGACAAGGCGCCGACTTCTCGTGCGCTGGCCGGCTTGGCGTACAGCCAACGATGGGCGAGGGTGAACGCCGGAGCGGGGATCGAGCAGTTCATCAGCTCAGCGAAGGCACCGTGTAAATGTTCGATAACAAGCTCCTTTGGCATGTCCAGGTGTTGACGGCTCCAGGTGCTGGTGGCGTGCAGCACCCACGTATCCATCGTGCTGTCGCGCCCCGGCTTGCTGCGGTTGCGGGCCAGCCAGTCAATGGGGCTGTCTTGTACGAAACAGCCTTCCAGTTGGGTGTCCAGCGGCGTTTCGAAGGCCAGCGCCACGGCCCAGGTAGGGTCCATTTTCACGCTAGCCACGACACTTGCCAGTTTCGGTGCCGCCGCCAACAGGGTGGTTGCCTGCGGTGCCGGGATGGCAATCACGACCTGACTGAACGGGCCATGGTTGCGCCCGTCGGCATCGAGCAGATTCCAATGCTGTTCGCCGCGGAAGACTTCGGTGATGCGGCAGCAAAACGTGACGGGCATGTCACCGAGCATCGCGCGAGTGATGGCGCTCATGCGCGGTTTGCCGACCCAGCGCACTTGTTCGTCCGGCGACAAGCTCAGTTGTCCGCCATGAAAGTTGTAGAGCAGCGGCGTCCACTCAGCCACATGGCCATCGGCTTGCCATTGCTGCACGGCAGCGGCAAATCGACGATCACGAGCAGTGAAATACTGCGCGCCCATGTCCAGCGCACCCGCATCGCTGCGCTTGCTGGACATGCGTCCGCCGCTGCCGCGGCTTTTGTCGAAAAGATGGATGTTGTGCCCGGCGGCTTGCAATGCTCGGGCAGCGGAGAGTCCGGCGATACCGGTACCGATGATTGCGATAGGTACAGTCATAGGGGCCTCGTTACCTTGTCTGCACAGACTACGCCGTAGTTAAAACCTGTACAATATTGTTTTTCGGTATAACTTAGCGTCCTTCTACGACGAAGGGTGCGCTGCCTCTGATACGGCTCGAGGGTGAGTCTGACGCCTCGCGAAGGTTCTTCAACTATTCGAACGAGCAGTACGAGCATCGTTTTCTATTAGCGTGGCCTATGGTTCAACAGTGCGCTTGGTTCAAAGCGCGAACTGTGTGAAGAAATAGACTATTGATTTGCGATGAACGCCACGCGAGGAACTCTGTCATGCACATCTTGCTGACCGGCGGTACTGGATTGATAGGACGTCGGCTTTGCCGGCATTGGCTAAGTCAAGGTCATCAACTGACGGTGTGGAGCCGTAAGCCCCAAGAAGTTGCGAACCTATGCGGCGCGGGCGTGCGCGGTGTCGCCCATCCGGATGACATCGGCACGCAGCCTGTGGATGCGGTCATCAACCTTGCGGGCGCGCCCATTGCCGACAGACCGTGGACGCGCAAACGCAAAGCGCTGCTGTGGGACAGCCGCATCACCCTCACCGAACAGCTCATCACCTGGCTTGAACGTCGCGAGCAAAAGCCCAACGTGCTGATCTCAGGCTCAGCGGTTGGCTGGTACGGCGATGGCGGTGAGCGTGAGCTGAACGAAGACTCGCCACCTGTCAGCGAAGACTTCGCCAGCCGGTTGTGCATTGCTTGGGAAGAGACCGCAGTGCGCGCAGAAGCGTTGGGCATTCGTGTGGTCCTGGTGCGAACCGGTCTGGTGCTCGCCAATGAGGGCGGTTTTTTGCAGCGGCTGTTGCCGCCGTTCAAACTGGGCATGGGCGGCCCGATTGGCAATGGTCGGCAGTGGATGCCGTGGATTCACATTGAAGATCAAATCGCAGCCATTGATTTTCTGTTGAACCGGGAAGACGCCCGAGGTCCTTATAATGCCTGCGCGCCATCACCGGTTCGTAACCGCGAGTTCGCCAAAACCCTGGCCGCAATTGTGCACCGTCCTGCATTCATGCCTTTGCCCGCTGTCGCATTGCGACTGTTGATGGGCGAGTTATCTGTGCTGCTGTTGGGCGGGCAGCGGGCAAGCCCGAACCGGTTGCAGGCTGCCGGCTTCACTTTCCGATTCACCGATCTGCGCGCTGCCCTTCAGCATTTGTTAGGCCGCCACTGACATTAAGGTATTGCATGACCGATCACGCGTTGCTGCTGGTTAACCTGGGTTCGCCAGCGTCCACGGAGGTGGCGGATGTTCGTCGCTACCTCAATCAGTTTCTGATGGACCCCTACGTAATCGACCTGCCGTGGCCGGTCCGTCGGCTGCTGGTGTCGTTGATTTTGATCAAGCGCCCAGAGCAATCGGCGCATGCTTATGCCTCGATCTGGTGGGAAGAAGGCTCGCCGTTGGTAGTCCTGAGCAAGCGCTTGCAACAGGCGATGAGCAAGCAATGGACCGCCGGACCGGTTGAATTAGCTATGCGCTATGGCGAACCGTCCATCGAAACGGTACTGAAAAAAATCACCTCTCAAGGCATTAAGAAAATCACCTTGGCGCCGCTGTACCCGCAGTTTGCCGACAGCACCGTGACAACGGTGATCGACGAGGCCAAACGCGTAGTGCGTGAGTGCAAACTCGATGTGCAGTTCTCGGTGTTGCAGCCATTCTACGACCAGCCTGAATACTTGCAGGCGTTAGTGGACAACGTCCGCCCGTATCTGCAACAGGCCCACGATCATGTGTTGTTGAGCTTTCATGGTTTGCCGGAACGCCATCTGACCAAGCTCGACCCGACCGGCAACCATTGCTTCAAGGACGGCAACTGCTGCCAAAACGCGTCGCCCGAAGTCATCGCCACCTGTTACCGGGCGCAGTGCCTGCGTTCAGCGTCGGAATTCGCCCGGTTGATGGGCATTCCCGATGGTAAATGGTCGGTATCGTTCCAGTCGCGCCTGGGCCGCGCTAAATGGATTGAACCCTACACCGAGGCGCATTTAGCTGAACTGGCTGCGCAGGGCGTGAAAAAGCTGCTGGTGATGTGCCCGGCCTTTGTCGCGGATTGCATCGAGACGCTGGAAGAAATCGGTGATCGCGGCGCCGAGCAATTCAAAGAGGCGGGTGGTGAGGAGTTGGTGCTTATCCCATGCCTGAACGATGATCCAAACTGGGCAGCGGCGTTGAACCGACTCTGTGAGCGGGCGCCGTTGATGTTGTAGCTGATCTTGTTGGAGTGAGGCTTGCCCGCGAAGATGCCGGTAAATCCGATGCCTATCTATCGCCTGATTCATCGCCTTCGCGGGCAAGCCTCCAACAGAGTTCGGTTGCTGCACACTACGGCAACTGATCATCCAGATGCTTGTTCTTCCAGCTGTCGTTGCCCGGCAGTATCAGGTTCAGCACGATGGCCGTCACGGCGCATAGCGCGATGCCTTTCAGGCCGAAGTCGTCAGGTCCGTTGCCGGTGCCGATCAGTACGCCGCCGATGCCGAACACCAACGTGACCGAAACGATCACCAGGTTGCGCGCCTCGGCCAGATCGACTTTGTGGCGGATCAGCGTGTTCATGCCTACGGCGGCAATCGAGCCGAACAATAGGCAGAGAATCCCGCCCATAACTGGCACTGGAATGCTTTGCAGCAGCGCGCCGAACTTGCCGATGAAGGCCAGGGTAATGGCGAAAATCGCCGCCCAGGTCATGATCTTCGGGTTGTAGTTCTTGGTCAGCATCACCGCGCCAGTGACTTCGGCATAAGTGGTGTTAGGCGGGCCACCAAACGCGCCGGCTACAGTCGTGGCGATACCGTCACCGAGCAAGGTGCGATGCAGGCCGGGTTTCTTCAGGTAATCACGCCCGGTCACGCTACCGACTGCGATCACGCCGCCGATGTGCTCAATGGCGGGAGCGAGGGCAACCGGCACGATGAACAAAATCGCCTGCCAGTTGAATTCAGGTGCGGTGAAGTGCGGCAGGGCCAGCCAGGGTGCTGCTGCAATTTTCGCGGTGTCGACCACGCCAAAGTAGAACGACAGGGCAAACCCCACCAGCACGCCAGAGATAATCGGCACGAGGCGGAAAATGCCTTTGCCGAAGACTGCGACGATCAGCGTGGTCAGCAAGGCCGCCATCGAGATCGTGATGGCGGTGTGATACGGGATCAGCTCTGCCGCGCCGTCACCGGTTCGCCCCATGGCCATGTTGGCGGCGATTGGCGCCATCGCCAGGCCGATGGAAATAATCACTGGCCCGATGACGACAGGTGGCAGCAGACGATCAATGAAGCCTGTGCCTTTGATCTTCACCGCCAAGCCCAGGAAGGTGTAGACGAAGCCAGCCGCCATGACGCCGCCCATGGTCGCGGCCAGGCCGAACTGGCCTTTGGCGAGAATGATCGGAGTGATGAACGCAAAGCTCGACGCCAGGAATACCGGCACCTGACGCCCGGTCACTAGTTGGAAACACAAGGTGCCAAGACCTGCGGTAAACAGCGCGACATTGGGATCGAGCCCGGTGATCAGCGGCATCAGTACCAGGGCACCGAAGGCCACGAACAGCATCTGCGCGCCCGAGAGAATGGTGCGCCACGTTGGATCGTTGAACTCATCCTGGCTCATCAGGCGTCCTTTTGCTTGGTGCCGAAAATCTTGTCACCGGCATCGCCCAGGCCCGGAATGATATAACCCTGTTCGTTCAAGCGTTGGTCAATGGAAGCGGTGTAGATCATTACGTCGGGGTGCGCTTTCTCGACAGCGGCAATACCTTCTGGCGCGGCGACCAGCACCATGGCTCGGATTTCCTTGCAGCCTGCTTTCTTTAGCAGGTCAATGGCCGCGACCATGGAACTGCCAGTGGCCAGCATCGGGTCGATGATCATCGCCAGACGCTCGTGGATTTCCGGCACCAGTTTTTCCAGGTAGGTGTGTGCTTGCAGCGTTGCTTCGTTGCGCGCAAGGCCCACAGCGCTGACTTTTGCTCCTGGAATCAGGCTGAGCACGCCGTCGAGCATGCCGATACCGGCGCGCAGGATCGGCACCACGGTAATCTTCTTGCCGGCGATCTTTTCGACCTGGACGGTACCGGCCCAGCCCTTGATGTCGTAGGTTTCCAGCGGCAGGTCTGCAGTTGCTTCGTAAGTCAGGAGCGCGCCGACTTCCTGAGCCAGTTCACGGAAGTTCTTGGTGCTGATATCGGCTCGGCGCATCAGGCCGAGCTTGTGGCGGATCAGCGGATGGCGGATCTCACGAATGGGCATAAGGGGAGGGCTCCAGCGGGGGGTAAAAAAACGGCCTAGATTAATCTATTCACCTGTTACTTGTCTTACCGGTTAAGTTCAGGTTTCTTACACAGTGCAACGTTAGTCCATAAATGCTTGCCCTGATCCCAACGGATGCGTACCTTTGCCCGCTTTTCTTACATAGCCCCCTTGGAGAGCGTCATGTCCGCTGATCTCGAGCATATCCGTCAAATCATGCGCGAGGCTGACTGCCTGTACACAGAGGCCGAAGTCGAGGCCGCCATCGCCCGCGTTGGTCAGCACATCAATAGCGTGCTGGCTGATCGTAACCCCGTGGTGTTCTGCGTGATGAACGGCGGTCTGATTTTCGCCGGCAAGCTGCTGACGCATCTGAACTTTGCGCTGGAAGCGTCCTACTTGCATGCCACCCGTTATCGCAACGAGACCAGTGGTGGCGAGTTGTTCTGGAAGGCCAAGCCTGAGGTTTCGTTCATTGATCGCGACGTGTTGATCATCGATGACATTCTCGACGAAGGCCACACGCTGGGCGCGATCATTGATTTCTGCAAACACGCAGGCGCTCGTGCCGTACACACCGCTGTGTTGATCGACAAAGAGCACGACCGCAAGGCGCGGCCTGAGCTGAAAGCTGACTTCGTGGGCTTGCCGTGTATTGACCGCTACATTTTCGGTTACGGCATGGACTACAAAGGCTACTGGCGTAATGCCGCTGGCATTTACGCGGTTAAGGGGATGTAAGCGCATCGCGCGCTACCTCAGTTGGCGCGTGTACTCCGTGCTAGAGTGCTTTCCACTTTTTTCGGGAGGCACCCATGACGCTATCGTTTCGTAGTAAAGCGGCGCTGATGTTGCTGTTGAGCCTGCCGCTTCCCGCACTTGCCGAGCTCATGCACGGCCAATATTTGCCGCCCGACGAGCTTTCTGTGCGTGAAGGCGAGCCTGAGCAGCAGCAATTGCTACAGATCACCGAATACTCGGTGGTTGTCGGCAGTCAACGTCAGTCCAATCAGCAGCCGATTCCCGTAACGTCGCCTGTGGTGCTGCGTCTCAAAGGCAAGCCGATGAATAAGGGCGCGACAATTGTCAGCGTGCTGATTCATTTCGACGGCGAAAGCAAAAGCCTGAAAAAGCCCACATTCGACGACAAATCCCGAACCCTGACCCTTTATTACCCAGCGACGCAGTATCGAGTGCTGGTTGACCTGTTGCGCAATGAGAAGGTGTATTGCCAGTTCCTTAGCTACGCCAACGGTCACGTCTGGGCTGATATCCACACTGCAACGGTACGCGCGCGTTGAGCCCATGACCTGGCGAGGGGTAAACTGCCCGCCCGTGAAATGTTCCGTGAGTCAGTTGGAGTGAGTAATGCGTAAAGATAAGAAGCAGTTGATTGGCGATGAAATCGGCGATGCCCAGATCAAATTGTTCCTTGATTTCGAGCCGGTCGACGCTACTTCTCCATCACTGCACAAACTGATCAAGGCCTACCGGGGTCTACGTATCGACGATTTTGCGCGTTTTCTGGTGTTCTTCAAGGAGGCGGGCTACGACTTGGGTGGCAAGGATGAGCACGGCAATGACTTCGTCGCACTGATCAAGGATCAGCGCAACGCAGAGGAATATATAGAGTTGATCGACAAGGCCCGCGGCTGATCGTTTGAGCTTGATGAGGGCGCCTGCGGCAGGCGCCTCATCATATTCTGCTTTTATAAGTGTCATTGCAGTGGTTTAAGTAGTTATTACGTCTTGTAAAGACTGTTCCTACAGCATTTTTCTGCTTCGCCTCCTTTCATAACCAAACTTCGAGCACATACTTATCTACGTGCTTTCAGCACATAAACGTCGAGCAGGAAGCTCGCCACTAAATGAAAGGGAATTAAAATAGTGAAAAGTAATCGCTGTATAAGTAGTTCGATTGTTCTGGCCGCGTTAATTTTTCTGGCCCCTTACGCAAAGGCTGCCTATCCGAAAAATATGGCGGTGAGTGTGGATGTCTGGAATAACGCAAAACAGGACGTGTCCCTGACTTCCGCCAGTTGGTTCCCGGCCGGCACGGACCTAAGCCAGTACGTAATACCAGCGGATTATCCCAACGCTTCCTTCCTTATTACGCTTAATAATTCCAGAAATGACTTTGCAAACTTTCGTCTGCGCAGTGAGGGGAAAGAGTGTGAATTTAGAATTGCCCATGAGGTGAAGTTTCAGTGGTTCTCGATCAACCCTGTTCCTGCGAAAACTGCGAGCGCACGTTCGGTGGGGCGTGTTCCGGCAGAGTGCAGCGCATCTGTGATCAAAGGCGCTCAGTCACTCGCGGCATACACGGTAAGGGTTGGAATGAAATAACTTGAGTTTTATTAATTAAGCAATCGAAGACTGAAAGCCCCGCTGCGTGGGCGAGGCTTTCAGTTTTTTCACTGACTCAGAGCAGGCTCTGAATCAAGCAAAGCTTGGCGCTTCACTGTTCTCGACCAATCCCAGGCTCGCATCGCTCTGAGCGCTGACACGCTGATACAACTGCGCGTCGGTTTCCAGGGCTTTTTCCCGAGCAGGGAATATCTCGTTCAGCTTGGCGGCCCATTGAGTGTGGGTTTTTTCCGGGAAGCAGCGCTCAATCAGGTCCAGCATGATCGACACCGTAACCGAGGCACCCGGCGAAGCGCCGAGCAATGCAGCGAGGGTGCCGTCTTTGGACGAGACCAGTTCGGTACCGAATTGCAGAACTCCGCCTTTCTTCGGGTCTTTCTTGATGATCTGTACGCGCTGGCCGGCCACTTCCAGGCGCCAGTCTTCGGCCCTGACTTCAGGGTAGAAGCGACGCAGAGCATCCAGGCGTTGCTCCATCGACTGACGGACTTCGCTGATCAGGTATTTGGTCAGGTCCATGTTGTCGCGCGCCACGGCCAGCATCGGCGCGATGTTGGCGGCACGAATCGATAGCGGCAGGTCCATGAGCGAACCGTGCTTGAGGAACTTGGTCGTGAAGCCTGCGTAGGGGCCGAACAGCAGCGACGTTTTGCCGTCGACCACTCGGGTGTCCAGGTGAGGAACCGACATTGGGGGCGAACCCACCGCAGCCTGGCTGTAAACCTTGGCTTGGTGGTGCTTGACCACTTCTGGATTGTCACAGCGCAGCCATTGGCCGCTGACGGGGAAGCCGCCGAATCCCTTGCTTTCTTCGATGCCCGACATCTGCAGCAACGGCAGTGCCGCGCCACCTGCGCCGAGGAATACGAATTTAGCGTCGATTTCGCGGGTGCCGCCGCTGTTCACGTCCTTGATGGTGACGCTCCAGCCACTGCCCTTGCGCGATAGACCGGTGACGCGCTTGCAGTACTTGACCTGTGCATCCGGGCTGTTCGACAGATGCTTGAGCAGATTGTTGGTCAGGTTACCGAAGTTGACGTCAGTGCCGTGCATCACGCGTGTCGCGGCGATAGGATCATCGGCCGGACGACCGGGCATCATCAGCGGCATCCATTGCGCCAGTTTGGCTTTGTCCTCGGTGTATTCCATCGACGCGAAAGCGTGGTGGGTGTGCAGTGCTTCAAAACGCTTCTTCAGGAACGCGATGCCTTTTTCACCCTGAACGAAGCTCAGGTGAGGCACGGGTGTAATGAACGAACGCGTTGAGCTGAAAGTGCCTTTGCGGGCGAGGTAGGCCCAGAATTGCTTCGAAACTTCGAATTGTGCGTTGATGTGAGTCGCTTTCTTGATGTCGATGGAGCCATCAGCCGCTTGCGGCGTGTAGTTCAGCTCACAAAGACCGGCATGGCCGGTACCCGCGTTGTTCCAGGGGTTGGAACTCTCGGCTGCACCAGAATCCATTAGCTCGACGACTTCCAGTTTCAGGCTGGGATCGAGCTCTTTGAGCAGTACCGCAAGGGTGGCACTCATGATGCCTGCCCCGACCAGTACCACATCGACTGCTTCGTTATGCGCCATTTAACGCGTCTCCAAAATCTGCAGCACCAAATTGACGGCATGCGTTCCCGAGTTCATTTTCCAGGCATAGGGGGGGCGTGTTCGAGAAGTGCCCCACATAATCCTGATTGGGATCGCCATGTCCGATTCTTCGCAATTTTTTGCATCTTCAGCGGACGCCGCCGAACGAGCCCTGCGTGATGCTTTATAAAGCCAGCATGAACGCATTTTTTGGCCCGAAGAGCCATTCGACTATCGTCAAGGCATCCGGTTGTGCAACCAAATCCGTAGCGGACAGGCTTCAGGCTCCGGTCGTGGAGACTGCGCAGCAGCGGTCGGTCCTGTTCAAAGGGGCTGGGTCAGACGTTAATGGTGCATTTACACACGCGTAACTATTCATTTGCTCGCCACACTCTTGTGAAGTTGTGAAAACCCGTTTTTTTCACGCTCTTTTGAAGACGTGAACCTCAAAAAGGGCTGCGCGATGGCAGCTCTGGCAGATCAGGTGCGGGTCAGGCGCGTAAGGTTTGCGGTTAGAAAGGTTCGAGCAAATCGAGCGTTTTCTCACCGATGGACCGTGCGCGCTGGCTGGCACATGTCTGTGTGGAAGGCTCTCTGTGGGCGATACGGAGGAGTTGATACCAGGTATCAACGATGCTGCGAGGCCCGATCAGGAGACGTCCTTATAATCGGGGGGAGATTATAGCGATGAAACGTGCAGAATTGATCCAAATTAAACGACTTTATTCGCTGTTCGGTCACGTCACGATCAATTGCCGGGCGCTAATCGAACGCCCGCGTGGTGCGACACGGGCGCCAGAAGGCAAGGGTTGGTGCAGCCAGCTGAGTTTGGCTTCGGTTATTTCCACCCAGCCTTGACCTGTTGGCGGTGTGGCGCAGTGCTTGAATGACAGGCAGATACCCTGTTGGTTTAGTCGGGCGTAGTGACGATAGCGACGACGCAGTGAAAAGAGTGACCAGAGCAAGTCCATGGCAGAACTCCGTGTGGGTGGCTTGTGAAAAGAGTGTCGTAAGGCGATGACATCTCAATGACACTCCTGTGGCGGAACCGTGGCGGGTGACACTGGGTCCTATTTTTCAGCTAGTGAGCGATGTTGAGAGGTCGCTATACTGCGGCACATTTTGTGCCTGGCCCATGGAGAGATGAGCATGCTGCGTCGCCTTTTGTTCGGTTTGCTTGCTGTTAGCAGTTTGACGCTGGTGGGTTGTGCCCACAGCCCGCAATCCCTTAGCCCACAGCCGAAGTTGAACGCCCAGTTGGCGCCGGTCGGCCATGGTCAGCAGGTGGTGGTGCGTGTCGTCGATGGGCGCTCTTCCCAGACCTTGGGTACGCGCGGTGGCCTGTACCCGGAAACCAGTTCAATCACGGTCAGTGGCCAGCAATTGTTACCGCAGTTGCAGGCCCAGGCTGAAGCCGCTGTACGTTTGCTGGGCTTCACGCCGACAACGGGTGGCACCGGTCCTCAGTTGACCGTCACCCTGGCCGATTTGAAATATCAGTCGCCCAAAGAAGGCTTATACGTGACGGAGGCCAGTATCAGCTCGACGTTCCGTGCAGATGTGCAGAACAACGGTCGCAGTTACAGCGGTCGTTATGCCGCATCGCTGGATCAGCGTTTCGGCATGGCACCCAACGAAGAGACCAACACCAAGCTGGTGAGCGATGTGCTCAGCGACGCGCTGACACGCCTGTTCCAGGACCAGACGATCGGTCGCATTCTGGGTCAGTAACGCGCAATCGCTTGAAAGAAAGCCCTGGTTTCGTGAGAAGCCGGGGCTTTTTACAGCCTACAGAAGGCTCGTTGCAGATCAGATGTGATCGGAGGGCAGGCTCGGAATCACGCCGCTTGCTGATAGAAATTCAAAAAGCTGTAACCCGTATTCAGGTCTACCTCAGGCCAATCGTGATGCGCATGCCCGCCGAGGGCGCAATACACCAACCAGTGGCGGTCTTGCACGTTGAACGCCAAGGCGTCGATCAAGGCTTCCTGCTCGTCGCTCGGGGCGATCAGGTAGAGGCGGTCCTGGTTGTGGGCATGCAGCATAACGGGGCTCCAGTGCAGTGGATGTCGTGTTGAGGTGCCACACAATGGCCGGTTCAGGTGACGTTAAGGTGACACTCGTTAAATTGCCATGTAGATCCAACAGAATCTGCGGCGTCACTGATTCCGACGCCATCGAGGCCCTCATGTCGCTGCTCCCGCTTTCCCCTGCGATGACCTTGAACCTGTTCGCGCTATTGGCGGCCGGCCCTGGTGTTTGGCTGCTGTACATCACGCGCAATAGGGAACAACGTGAAAACGCTCATTTGCACACGCTCACTGAGCAGGCGCAGATCGATGAACCGATGCATTTGATGGATGTTCCGACGCTGCACCTGATCCGCATCTGCTACCGGATCGGCGTAACGTGCCTTGCGTTTGCGTTGTTGATGTCATGGGCCAGCACCAAGCTCTGATCGCTGGCCAATCCCCCAACGAAAACGCTTTACAGTGGCAGACCGGCCTTGACCCTGTACTGATTGCGCACGGGCGTTGCGTATTGCTGCACAAGATAAGGACGATGTTCGTCGGGACAGCCTTGCAGACGGCGCTCCCATTCCTCTTCAGCGCGGGCCAGTTCATCGGCGGCAAACACTTGGGCGGCGGTAGGCACATTCAGGCTCGGATCGGCGTCGGTCCAACGCGCATACGCCAGATAATGCACGGGGAACAGACGGTAACCGCCGAGAATCTGCCGGTCCATTTCGATCGCCAATTGCTTGGTGTCATCGAACAGTTCGGTGATCGGCGGGGCGAAATTCACATGCACACGGCCTTTGTAGCCTGTAATGCCCAACGCGATGCTGACGTCATCCTCGCCCGGCGCTTTGGTGTAACTGCCGGTGGTGGCGCGGATGAACAATTCGCGCGCCTTGGCGTGATCGCACGGGTCGTATTCGTAGCTGATCGATACAGGCGTCAGGTTTAGAGACTTGATCACTTCACCGAACGGCTCGTTCTTGCGGCTCATGTGGAACATCTTGAGGATTGCCGATTCGGTGCGGTCATCGCCGTCTTTGGCGCGACCTTCGGCCTGGGCGATCCAGATCGACTCGCAATCGGTGCGAATAGAATGGTTGATATACGCTGACAACAGCTGATACGCGGCCATTTTTTCTTTGCGGCCAATGATCGAGCGGTGAACGATGAAGCTTTTGTTCAGGCGCATCAGGTCGCTGACAAAAGGCTTTTGCAGCAGATTGTCGCCGATAGCGATGCGTGGCGTCGGCAGGCCCGCGTGGTACACCGCGTAATTGACGAACGCCGGGTCCATCACGATGTCGCGGTGGTTGGCCAGAAATAAGTACGCAACGCCGGACTTGAACTGCTCGACGCCGGTATAGGTCACACCATCGGTGGCGCGCTCGATTGTATGGTCGACGTAATGTTCGACTTTGTCTTGCAGTGCCGCAACTGTGTCGATTCCGGCAAATTGGCGTCGCAGCTTACGCGCGATGGCGGGCTGCAGGGCCCAGCCCAGTGTGTTGGCAAGGCGTGGGAAGCGGAAATGGGTGAGGATTGCGAGGAACGCCTTGTCACCCAGCAGCCGTGCGAGTACGGCTTTTACTTCGGTGTCGTTGTAAGGTCGGATGGCATCGAATTCGCCCATCATGCTCTCTTGTTGAAAACGGCTAGGGTATAGGGGGCCGGCGCTGGGGAAACAAGCCCGGCAGGCCGTGTGAAAACTACTGCGGGCTGGGCGCCTTCGGCGTTAGGCGCGTAATGCTGCGTTAAAAACAGGCGGAAAATGCTCATTTAGAACACCTAGAGTCGGTCGCGACCCCGGCCGCTTGTCCGCCTGTTACCTTCGCTCGCTACGTTTTCACACACCCTGCCCGGGTTGTAGTTATCAAGACCGGCCTTCAAATGAGCGGCGATTATACGCAAAACTGGCACTGGAGACCGTGATGCACGAAATACAACCGTCTGCACCTTATGAGTGCCCTTACTGCGGTGAACCGGGTGAGACCACATTGGATCTCTCGGAAGGGGACAATCATTTCATCGAGGATTGCCACGTGTGCTGCCGTCCGATTGAGTTTCAGCTCCAGACCGATGGTGAGCAATGGGATCTGCAAGTGCGTGCCGAGAACGATTGATGCGCAAAATCTACGAGCCGGAAAACCTGATGGAAGGTGAGCTGTTGCAAGGCATGCTCGCCAGTGAAGGTATCCAGGCGCATATCACAGGGCGGCATCTGCTGGGAGCTATCGGCGAACTGCCGGTATTCGGGCTGCTGGGCCTTTCGGTCGACGATGATCTGGCCGATCGGGCACGGCAGCTGATCACTGAGTACAATGGCGCCTTTGTGTTGCCTGGCGAAGAGCCGGACAGCTACCCCGACGTGTTGCTGTGCTGAATCGCTTCGAGTTCTGCGTCGTTCGCCTTCAAAAAGAGTTGCCTTGAGCCCATGTGTGGACGTTATGCGCTGTTTCGTTGGACGCCCGCGTTTGCGGCCTTGCCCGGTTTCCCCGCAGACCAGAAAGCCCAGTGGAACATCTCGCCCACCGACTCAGTGCTAATGGTGCGCGCAGTGGCTACCGCAGACGATGGCGAGCAGGGCAGGGACGTGGCGCGGGCCCGCTGGGGCCTGACTCCGCCGTGGTTAACCGATATGTCCCGCACACCGGCGCATGCCCGCGCCGAAACCATTGCTGAGCAACCGATGTTTCGCCAGGCGTTTCGCGAGCGTCGCTGCCTGCTACCAGCCAACGGGTTTTACGAGTGGCGCGGAACCGCGCGTAAGCGGCCATTTTGGTTGACGCCTGGGGAGGGCTCGACGTTGTATTTCGCGGCCATTTGGGAAGCCTACCCCGTTGAAGGGCATACCTATTTGAGCGTGGCAGTGGTGACTCAGGCGGCGGCCAATCAGCGGCGACCACTGATTCTGGATGCAGCAGGGCAGGCCGCATGGCTGGCGAGCGATACCGCGTTGCCCGTCCTGCAATCGCTGCTCGCCGCCCCACAGAGCGCGCTGCGCGAGCGGCCGTTGGCGAATCTGGTGAATGATCCTAAGCTCAATGCGCCGGAGTGTTTGACGCCTTTGTAGCGGGCTCAAGGGGGTAGCGATTTTTCCCCATCGCAAATGAATCCTCAGCCATCTGGCACATGCGTACCGTATTGCCTAGGATGGGCGCCAGGTTTTTCAGGAGAATTTAGATGCGTCAGACATTTGTACTCTGTGCCTTGGGCGCGGCATTGCTGATCGGTGGTTGTCAGGCTGTCAACACCACCAGCGGCGACTCGGTGGGCGTTGAACGTAAGCAATATATGTTCAGCATGCTGTCGACCGATCAAGTCAACCAGATGTACGCGCAGTCGTATCAGGAGACGGTCAGCGAAGCCTCCACCAAAGGCGTGCTGGATAAAGACAGTGCCCAGGCCAAGCGTGTCCAGGGCGTAGCGAGGCGCTTGATCGCCCAGGCGCCCAAGCTACGCCCGGATGCTGCGCAGTGGCAGTGGGAAGTGACCCTGATCAAGAGTGATGACCTGAACGCCAATTGTGGGCCAGGCGGCAAGATCATCGTCTACACCGGGCTAATCGATACACTCAAACTCAGTGACGACGAGCTAGCGGCGGTGATGGGGCACGAGATCGCCCATGCGTTGCGTGAACATGGACGTGAAGCCATGTCCAAAGCCTATGGCATAGAAATGGCGAAATCGGGAGCCGGAGCCTTGCTGGGCCTGGGGCAGGACAGCTTGGCGCTGGCAGACACCGTGGTGAACTACAGCCTGACGCTGCCTAACAGCCGCTCCAACGAAAACGAAGCGGACCTGCTTGGCCTGGAGCTGTCGGCGCGTGCGGGCTATAACCCCAATGCCGC
>NZ_DASWOT010000189.1:0-45247 GCF_036404235.1 Pseudomonas sp. | reverse complement strand
GACACCAGTGTGCTGAACCACAACACCTGTTGCTGGACCTGTGCGCTCTCGTTGATCAGTTGCGTGACAAAGCGCGACTCACCGCCCTCACACCATAGTTCTGCCGCCTGCCCGCCAAAGTTGAGCACTGGCAGCTTGCGTTTGGGGTCGGCCTTGCCCAACGCTCGCCATTTGCGCTGACTGCCGCGCAGGGCCTCATCGGCTGACGCGTGAAACGGAGGGTTACACAGGCTGAGGTCGAAACGGTCTTCTTTGTTCAGTACGTCCAGCAGGATCAGTTTGCGGTTGTTCTGCTGACGCAGGCTGATGGCTTTGCCAAGGTTGTTCGACTTGATGATCGCTGTGGCCGAGGCGAGCGCAATGCTGTCGATGTCGGTACCGAGAAACCGCCAGCCGTACTCGCTATGACCAATCAGCGGATATACGCAGTTGGCGCCGGTGCCGACGTCCAGCGCAGCGACCGAGGCACCACGCGGGATTACGCCTTCGTTGTGGCTGGCCAGCAGATCGGCGAGAAAGTGCAGGTAATCCGCGCGGCCAGGGATCGGCGGGCACAGATAATCAGCGGGAATGTCCCAATGAGCGATGCCGTAGAACGACTTCAACAGCGCACGGTTAAACACCCGAACCGCTGCCGGGTTGGCGAAGTCGATGCTTTCCTTGCCATACGGATTAATCACGACGAACTTGCCCAGCTCGGGACTGCTCTTGATCAGCTTGGGGAAGTCGTAATGGCCTTGATGGCGATTGCGCGGATGCAGGCTGGCCTTTTCGCGCGGTTCGACAGGTTTTGCCGGTTGAGCGGGTTTGGGCTTCTTGCGCGGTGGTTTGGGCGGAATTTGATTTGTCATGGAAATCCGGTTTTACGGTGTGCGCAGCTCTTGCGTGATAAAAAAGGGAGGCCGTTGCAGGCCTCCCTTTTTAATCGATTGCCAGGTTTACAAACTGGCAATCCGAGCATGTTGCTCGGCCAGCTTGCCCAATGCCTGTTCGGCTTCAGTGAGCTTGGCGCGTTCTTTGGCGATGACTTCAGGCGGCGCCTTGTCGACGAATGCTGCATTGGACAACTTGCCGCCCACACGCTGAACTTCGCCTTGCAGTCGCAGGATCTCCTTGTCCAGACGCGCCAGTTCGGCACCTTTGTCGATCAGCCCGGCCATTGGCACCAGCACTTCCATCTCACCCACCAGCGCGGTGGCGGACAGCGGCGCTTCGGCACCATTGGCCAGAATCGTGATTGATTCCAGCTTCGCCAGTTTTTTCAGTAGCGCATCGTTTTCAGTCAGGCGGCGTTGGTCTTCGGCGGTCACGTTTTTCAGAAACAGCGTCAGCGGTTTGCCTGGGCCGATGTTCATCTCGCCACGAATGTTACGCACGCCGAGCATCAGGCCCTTGAGCCACTCGATGTCGTCTTCGGCGCCTTGGTCGATGCGCGCCTCGTTCGCTACCGGCCATGGCTGCAGCATGATGGTCTTGCCGGTTACACCTGCCAGCGGCGCGAGGCGCTGCCAGATTTCTTCGGTAATGAATGGCATGAACGGATGCGCCAGGCGCAGCGCCACTTCCAGTACGCGAACCAGCGTGCGACGGGTGCCGCGCTGGCGCTCTATCGGTGCGTTTTCGTCCCACAGCACAGGCTTGGACAGCTCCAGGTACCAGTCGCAGTACTGGTTCCAGATGAACTCGTACAGCGCTTGGGCTGCGAGGTCGAAACGGAACTGATCCAGTTGCCGGGTGACTTCGGCTTCGGTGCGTTGCAGTTGCGAGATGATCCAGCGATCAGCCAGCGACAGCTCGACTGCTTCGCCGTTCTGGCCGCAGTCTTCGCCTTTGTCCAGCACGTAGCGTGCTGCGTTCCAGATCTTGTTGCAGAAGTTGCGATAGCCTTCGACGCGGCCCATGTCGAACTTGATGTCGCGACCGGTAGATGCCAGCGAACAGAAGGTGAAGCGCAGCGCATCGGTGCCGTAGCTTGCAATGCCGTCGGCGAATTCGTCGCGGGTCTGCTTCTCGATCTTCTTCGCCAGTTTGGGCTGCATCATGCCAGAGGTGCGCTTGGCGACCAGCGCTTCGAGCTCGATGCCGTCAATGATGTCCAGCGGGTCCAGGACGTTGCCCTTGGACTTGGACATCTTTTGACCTTGGCCGTCGCGCACCAAACCATGCACATAGACCGTCTTGAACGGCACTTGCGGCGTGCCGTCATCGTTCTTCACCAGATGCATGGTGAGCATGATCATCCGGGCGACCCAGAAGAAGATGATATCGAAGCCGGTAACCAGCACGTCGGTGGGGTGGAAGGTCTCCAGCGCTTTGGTTTTTTCCGGCCAGCCGAGCGTGGAGAAGGTCCACAGGCCCGAGCTGAACCAGGTGTCGAGTACGTCGTTGTCCTGTTGCAGCGCAATCTCGGGGCCAAGGTTGTGCTTGGCACGGACTTCGGCTTCGTCGCGGCCGACATAGACCTTGCCGGATTCGTCGTACCACGCCGGAATGCGATGGCCCCACCACAGTTGGCGGCTGATGCACCAATCCTGGATGTCGCGCATCCACGAGAAGTACATGTTTTCGTACTGCTTGGGCACGAAAGCGATGCGGCCGTCTTCGACAGCAGCAATCGCGGGCTCAGCCAGCGGCTTGGTGGAGACGTACCATTGGTCGGTCAACCATGGCTCGATGATGGTGCCAGAGCGATCGCCCTTTGGCACTTTCAGCGCATGGTCGTCGACGCTGACCAACAGGCCCGCAGCTTCGAAGGCCGCAACGATTTGCTTGCGCGCTTCGAAACGGTCCAGCCCCGCATATTGAGCGGGCAGGGTGCCGTCGACGGTTTCATTCAGTGTGCCGTCCAGGTTGAACACCTGGGCAGCAGGCAGAACGGCAGCGTTCTTGTCGAAAATATTCAACAGCGGCAGGTTGTGGCGCTTGCCGACTTCGTAGTCGTTGAAATCGTGAGCCGGGGTGATTTTCACGCAGCCGGTGCCGAACTCAGGGTCGCAATAGTCGTCGGCAATGATCGGAATGCGACGCCCAACCAGCGGTAGCTCGACGAATTTGCCGATCAGGGCTTTGTAACGCTCGTCAGTCGGGTTCACTGCGACGGCGGCATCGCCAAGCATGGTTTCCGGGCGGGTGGTGGCAACGATCAGGTAATCCAGGCCGTCTGCGGTTTTTGCGCCGTCAGCCAGCGGATAACGCAAGTTCCACAGGTGGCCTTTCTCGTCGTGGTTTTCTACTTCAAGGTCGGAAATGGCGGTGTGCAGCTTGGTGTCCCAATTGACCAGGCGCTTGCCTCGGTAAATCAGGCCGTCTTCGTGCAGGCGCACAAAAGCTTCTTTAACCGCCTCGGACAGACCGTCGTCCATGGTGAAGCGCTCGCGGCTCCAGTCGACGGACGAGCCCAGGCGACGAATCTGACGGCTGATGTTGCCGCCTGACTGATCCTTCCACTCCCAGACTTTTTCGAGAAATTTCTCGCGACCCAGGTCGTGGCGGTTCAGGCCTTGTGCCTCGATCTGACGCTCCACCAGCATTTGTGTGGCGATACCGGCGTGGTCGGTGCCCGGCTGCCACAAGGTATTGCGACCCTGCATACGGCGAAAGCGGATCAGGGCGTCCATGATCGCGTTATTGAAGCCGTGCCCCATGTGCAGGCTGCCAGTGACGTTTGGCGGCGGAATCATGATGGTGTACGAGTCGCCCGCGCCTTGCGGAGCGAAGTAATTCTCGGACTCCCACGTCTGGTACCAGGAAGTTTCGATGGTGTGCGGCTGGTAGGTCTTGTCCATGCGGGGCGGGAACCTAATTGGCTTTAATTCGGGAAAGCCGGCAAGTATAGCTTTTCAACGCAGCTGCAAGCTACAAGCGACAAGCTGCAAGCAATGTGCAGCACATTGCCTTCTTGTGGCTTGCAGCTTGAGGCTGGTAACTGCTTTTAGTTTTGATACTGGCTTAAAAGCCTCTCCATTCGTGCATCCAGGCGGCGTTTGATCTCGTTCTCGATGTGCGGGGCGAAGTCATCGATCACGTCTTGCATGATCAACTGCGCGGCGGCGCGCAGCTCGCTGTCCAAGTGCAGGAGTGCATCCGGATTGGCTGTCGTGGCGGGTTCTGCTGCTTGCGGCTCGGGCTGGGTAGCCGCCACCGGTTCGGGAGTCAGCGTCGGGATGTCTTCTTCGTCAGGCTGTTCGTTGTCGGCAGGAACAGCTTTGACACTCACTACATCGAATAGCAGGGGGATCTGGCTTTCGCTGTTGACCGTATCGGTGAGCAGTGGCGGTTGCGCAGAATCATCGCCGAGCAGTTGGCGGATTGACTCAAGGTCGTCCAGCAATTGCGCGGGGGCTTTCGGGTTTTTTGAATTGTCCATCGTGTGCTCAAAGACGCTGCAGTCGGTGATCTTGCAGAGGATAGCCCTGTTCACGGTAGAAGCGGAAACTCTCTCGTGCGGCTAGTTTAATGGCCGGATCTTGCACCACGATTTCAGCCACGCGGGTGAAACGCTTGAAGAACTCGGGGATGCGCAGGTCGAGATTGACCAACAGATCTTGATGCGCGCCAGGGTCGTCGCCCAATCCCAGTGCAACCGGCGCGTCGGGGTCGTCTTCGGCGTCGCCGTGAGGCACGAATGTCTCGCCCTTGAAGCGCCACAGACGGGCGTCCAGGTCTTCGCGCTGTTGGGCATCGCTGCAATGCAGATAGATACGGTGGCCGAGGCGCCAGGCCTTGTCCGTCAGTTTGCAGGCGAAATCCAGGCGCGCTATCGGGTCGTCGCTGGGCAGGATGTAGAAATCGACTTGGGTCATGAAAGCTCCTGAGCGTAAAACGTGCCTGCCATGCTGACAGGCACGTTTCGCGATGCTTTTAGACGCCTGCGCGGTCGAGCAGGTATTGAGTCAGCAGCGGAACCGGACGGCCAGTGGCGCCTTTCTCTTTACCGCCGCTCAACCAGGCAGTACCGGCGATGTCCAGGTGCGCCCACTCGTAGGCTTTGGTGAAGCGCGACAGGAAGCAGGCGGCGGTGATGGTGCCGCCTTTCGGGCCACCGATGTTAGCGATGTCGGCGAACGGGCTGTCCAGTTGCTCTTGGTATTCATCGAACAGCGGCAGTTGCCAGGCGCGGTCGTCGGCACGTTTACCGGCGTCCAGCAGTTGACTGATCAGACCATCATTGTTGCCCAGCAGGCCCGACGTATGACCGCCCAACGCAACGACACACGCGCCGGTCAGTGTGGCGATATCGATCACCGCTTGTGGCTTGAAGCGCTCGGCGTAAGTCAGCGCGTCGCACAGCACCAGACGGCCTTCGGCGTCGGTGTTGAGGATTTCTACCGTCTGGCCGCTCATGGTCTTGACGATGTCGCCCGGACGCGTCGCGGTACCACTCGGCATGTTTTCGGCGCAGGCCAGGATGCACACCAGATTGATCGGCAATTGCAGTTCGAGAACAGCGCGCAGCGTACCGAACACACTGGCGGCGCCGCACATGTCGAACTTCATCTCATCCATCCCGGCAGCGGGCTTGATGCTGATGCCGCCGGTGTCAAAGGTGATGCCTTTACCTACCAATACGAACGGTTTGTCGGCTTTTTTACCGCCGGCGTAGTTCATCACGATCAGACGCGCAGGCTGTGCGCTACCCTGGGCCACCGCCAGGAAAGAGCCCATGCCCAGTTCAGCGATTTTCTTCTCGTCGAGGACGTCGACCTTCAGGTTCTTGAATGCCTTGCCCAGCGCTTTGGCTTCTTCACCCAAGTAGGTCGGGTGGCACAGGTTTGGCGGCATATTGCCCAGGTCGCGTGTGAACGCCATGCCTTTAGCGATTGCTTGGGCATGCGCTGCGGCGCGTTCGACGTCAGCCACGTTGACCTTGTCGGTCAGCAAGGTGACTTTCTTCAGTGCGCGAGGGTCGGCTTTCTGGCTCTTGAAACGGTCGAACACATATTCGCCGTCGGCCAGGGTTTCGACCAACAGGCGGTTTTTGCCGTACGTGTCGCGATTTTTGACGATCAAGTGGTCCAGAGCGAAGGTCGCGTCGGTGCCGCCCAAGCCTTTAAGCGTCGACAGCACGGCGCTGATGATTTTGCGAAATTGACGGTCGGTCAGCTCGGCCTCTTTACCCGTGCCAACCAGCAGAACTCGCTCCGCCTTGAGGTTTGGCAGGCTGTGCAGGAGCAGGCTCTGGCCGACTTTGCCTGCCAGATCACCACGCTTGAGAACGGCGCTGATTGCACCGCCGCTGAGGGTATCGACATTTTTTGCGGCATCGCTGAGCGCGCGGCCTTCGCCAACGGCCACTATCAGCGTGGCGGTTTTCAAGGTTTCTGGGCTGACGCTTTTAACAACCAATTCCATGTCGGGGTCCCCGAATAAACTGTGGGTTATCGCAAAAATGACTGCGCATCGTGGCAAGGGTAAAAGTGTCTTGGATCGCCATGCCAGCGGTAAGGCCCGCAGTTTGACCCTGCCAGAGGATGGATGACAACCCCGTTAATACGCTCGTATCCGCGCTATATGAGAAGTATCCGGCGCGCGCAGTGACAGACACACCCAATCACAGGATAATGCCGCATATTTTTTGGGTCGTTCGCAGCAGCGGGCGCCCTGGCTAATCCATTTCCTTGTCAGGCTGCCTGAGCGTGACAACCCTGGAGTGTCTGGTTTGATTGTCTTTCGTTACTTGTCCCGAGAAGTGCTGGTCACCTTGAGCGCTGTGAGCGCCGTGTTGTTGGTGATCATCATGAGCGGGCGCTTTATCAAATACCTGGCCCAAGCGGCTTCCGGCGCGCTCGATCCTGGCGTGCTGTTTCTGATCATGGGCTTCCGTCTGCCGGGCTTCATGCAGTTGATTTTGCCGCTCGGGCTGTTTTTGGGGATTTTGCTGGCATACGGCCGCTTGTACCTGGAAAGCGAGATGACCGTTCTGGCGGCCACGGGCATGAGCCAGCAACGTCTGCTATGGATTACCCTGGCACCGGCGGCGCTGATTTCGCTGCTGGTGGCCTGGCTGAGCTTCAGCCTTGCGCCACAGGGCGCTACGCAGTTTTCCCTGCTGATCAACAAGCAGGATGCGATGACCGAATTCGATACGCTGGTGCCGGGGCGTTTTCAGGCATTGCGCGACGGTACACGGGTGACCTACACCGAGCAGATGTCTGACGACCGCATTAACCTGGGTGGAGTGTTCATCTCCGAGAAGCGCCTGTCTTCCGACGCCTCCAAGGATCGCGGGATTACTGTGTTGGTCGCCGAGAAGGGCCATCAGGAAATCAAAAACGACGGCAGCCGTTACCTGATTCTGGAAAACGGCTACCGCTATGACGGTAATCCGGGCGAGGCCAACTACCGCGCAATCAAGTACGACACCTACGGGGCGCTGCTGCCCAAGCCTGACATCAGCGACGAAATCACCGACCGCGACGCGATCCCCACCAGCGAGCTGATCACTGGCGAGGATTCACCGCGCAACAAAGCCGAATTGCAGTGGCGTATTTCGTTGCCGATTCTGGTGTTCATCGTGACCTTGATGGCGGTTCCGCTGTCACGGGTCAACCCTCGTCAGGGGCGCTTCCTCAAGCTGCTGCCGGCGATTCTGCTTTATATGGCTTACCTGACCATTCTGATCGCCGCCCGTGGCGCGCTGGAAAAAGGCAAAATTCCAATGGCGCTGGGTTTGTGGTGGGTCCACGGCATATTCCTCGCGATTGGCCTGGGGCTTCTCTACTGGGAACCTCTGCGTTTGAAGATGGCGAGCCGCCGCAGCGTGTCGGAGGTGGCCCATGGTTAAGCTCGATCATTACATCGGCAAGAGCGTGTTCATCGCGATCCTTGCTGTGTTGGGCATCATCCTCGGGCTGGCCTCGCTGTTTGCCTTCATCGATGAAATGGCCGACATCAGTGATACCTATACCTTTTGGGATGCAGGCAGTTTCGTCATCATGACGGCCCCGCGCCGTCTTTACGACATGCTGCCGATGGCGGCACTGATCGGTTGCCTGATCGGCCTCGGCGGTCTGGCCAGCAGCAGTGAACTGACCATCATGCGTGCCGCCGGTGTGTCCATCGGTCGTATCGTGTGGGCGGTCATGAAACCCATGCTGGTGTTGATGGTTGCCGGCCTGTTGATTGGCGAGTACGTCGCGCCGGTCACCGAGAGCCAGGCCCAGGCGGCGCGTTCCCTGGCACAGGGCAGCGGTGATGCGCAGAGCGCGCGACATGGCTTGTGGCACCGTCAGGGCGAAGAATTCATCCACATCAACACCGTTCAACCTGATGGTCTGTTGTACGGCGTGACGCGCTACCGCTTCGACGATCAGCGTCATATGCAGACCGCAAGCTTCGCCAAGCAGGCGAACTTCAAGACCGATTACTGGCTGCTTAAAGACGTCACCACGACGGTCTTCCACGGTGATCGCACCGAGGTCGTCAACACGCCGGAAGAACGCTGGAACGTGGCACTTAGCCCGCAGTTGTTGAGCACGGTGGTGTTGCCACCCGAATCACTGTCAATGACCGGTTTGTGGGGCTACGCGCACTATCTTGCGGATCAAGGACTGAACAATGGTCGTTACTGGCTGGCGTTCTGGACCAAAATCCTGCAGCCGCTGGTGACTGTCGCGCTGGTATTGATGGCCATTTCCTTCATCTTCGGGCCGCTGCGCTCAGTGACCCTGGGACAACGGGTATTTACCGGCGTGCTGGTGGGCTTTACCTTCCGTATCGCCCAGGACCTGCTTGGTCCATCGAGCCTGGTGTTTGGCTTCTCGCCACTGTTTGCGGTACTGGTTCCTGCCGGGATATGCGCGCTGGCAGGGGTTTGGTTGCTGCGCCGAGCGGGCTAAGCTCCGGCCTTAATGAAAAAGCCGACGCTGCGTCGGCTTTTTCTTGACCGTAGAATCGAATTCCTTCGCGAGAGGCGTGCCTGATACACCGCCTGGACCGCTTCGCCAACAAGTTGGCTCCTACAGATCCGGGTTACATGCGGTCAGCGGTCTTCACATCATTTCTTCTGCTTTGGGATCCGCACCAGTTGGCTGTTGGAATACAGGTCATGCCAACTGCGCTTTTGCTTGTCGATCAGGCTCCAAAAAAAACCGAGTCCAACACACAGCCAAGATGCAATCGCCACCACAAAACGCAGCAGTGCCTGCCACAGGCTGATGCCGGTGCCGTCGGCATTTTGCACGCGAATCCCCCAAACTTGCATGCCCAGTGTCTGCCCGGCGTGGGTCCAGAATTTGGCGAAGAAGCCGAACAGGACAAACAACAGAATCGTTGAGAGCAAAGGGTCGCCGTCCAGCGAGCCCGCTTCGGACATCGCTCGCAGTTTTGCTTCGCCGACAAACCCCATCCAGATCAGCTTATAGATGAAAGTGGTCACCATCAGCAGCGCGACGCACAGCAGCAAGTCATAGAACATCGCCGCCAGACGACGGCCTAGTCCCGCAGCAGGGAAGTCGCCTTGAGGGCGAAGCAGGTGTTTTGGCATGAAGGGACGCTCGTTCGCAGGGAAGCCTGCATGTTACAAAATTGCAGGCATAAAAAAGCCCCTGATGTGTCATCAGGGGCTTTCTCGCTTGCTGCTATTTAAGCTTCAGCGATGACTTCATCAGCCTGCATGCCTTTCTGGCCTTGCACGGCGACGAAAGTCACTTTCTGGCCTTCTTTCAGGCTTTTGAAACCGTTGCCTTGAATTGCGCGGAAGTGGACGAACAGATCCGGACCGCTCTCTGGAGTGATAAAACCAAAACCCTTCTCGTCGTTAAACCACTTAACGGTGCCGCTCTGACGTGTAGACATTTTCTTATTTCCTTGAAGCTTAAATTAATGACAGCCTCCTTCGCACGAAGAGAGTACTGGGCTGGTTGCAGGAAGTAAGAAACGTAGAGCGGGATGTAGCATTGCTTCGCGCTACTGCCCCAGGTCACGGTCCCAAGCGACCTATGCAAACACAGTCCAGAAACTCTACGCCAACTGTTACAGAAAAAACAAGCCCCCGCGTAACCCCGGTTTCAGGAGGTTTTTCAAGTTTTTCGAAAACTTTAACCGGTTGTGGAAGATCGATAGTTTTTCCATTATCAGGTCTTGTGTATGTGCATTTTTTTGACAGTTTGAATGCAGTTTAAAAACGCCCAGTGATGCAGCAGCCAGACAGTTTATGCACTGTTTTGGCTGCTTGTTTTTTGACGCAACTATCAGCCACGGAAGTAACGCTGTGCAACGAAGGGCATTTTGCTAACTTTCATCAGTACTTGCTTACCGCGTACGATTGCCCAGACCTGTGTATCTACTGCCGCAAATGCACTATCGATATAACCCATCGCCAGCGGGCCGCCCAATGTGGGCCCGAAGCCGCCACTGCAGACAGTGCCAATGATTTTGCCGTTGGCATCGACAATCTCGGCGCCTTCACGTACTGGCGTGCGCTCTTGTGGCAATAGACCGACACGCTTGCGGGCGACGCCTGCTTGTTGTTGGGCGAAAATCTGTTCAGCCCCAGGGAAACCACCCGCGCGTGCGCCATCGGCACGCCGAACCTTGGAGATCGCCCACAGCAGGCTGGCTTCAATGGGCGTGGTGTCGGTGTTCATGTCATGGCCATACAGGCACAGGCCAGCTTCCAGACGCAGCGAATCACGTGCGCCGAGGCCAATCGGTGCTACTTCAGGCTCAGCGAGCAGACGGCGCGCCAGCGATTCGGCCTGATCGGCCGGCACCGAGATTTCATAGCCGTCTTCACCTGTGTAGCCCGAGCGGCTGACATAGCAATCGATGCCGTCGATGCTGGCACGGGCGAATTGCATGAAGGTCATCTTTGCCACGTCCGGCGCCAGGCGCGCCAGTGCGGTAACTGCCTGCGGGCCTTGCAGGGCAAGCAGGGCGCGCTCTTCGAACAGCGGCTTGATGTCGCACTGGCTAGCGATGTACTTCTGCAGGTGCGCCAGGTCTTCATTTTTGCAGGCGGCGTTGACCACCAACATCAGTTGATCGTTGCCCAAATTGGCGACCATCAGGTCATCGAGGATGCCGCCGCTGTCGTTGGTGAACATCGCATAGCGCTGCATGCCCACGGGCAGGTCGATGATGTCGACCGGAACCAGGCTTTCCAGTGCTTTGGCGGCGCCAGCGCCGCTCAATAGAATCTGACCCATGTGGGAAACATCGAACAGGCCGGCTTGCTCGCGGGTGTGCAGGTGTTCTTTCATCACTCCCGCAGGATATTGCACGGGCATGTCGTAACCGGCGAATGGCACCATTTTGGCGCCCAGTTCGCGGTGCAAAGCGTGAAGCGGTGTTTTCAACAGTTCGGTAGACATAAAAGGCTCCTGGGATTTGTGTTGGGCACCGACCCAAATCGATGCCGGAAATAGGGCTGTATTAGCACTCGATAATGTTCACGGCCAGCCCGCCACGGGCTGTTTCCTTGTACTTGCTTTTCATGTCTGCGCCGGTCTGGCGCATCGTGCGGATCACTTTGTCCAGCGAGACGAAGTGCTGACCGTCGCCGCGCAGGGCCATGCGTACGGCATTGATGGCCTTTACCGAACCCATTGCGTTGCGCTCGATACAGGGCACCTGCACCAACCCGCCAATGGGATCGCAGGTCAGGCCAAGATTGTGTTCCATGCCAATTTCGGCGGCGTTTTCTACCTGATCGACGTTCCCGCCCAAGACTTCGCACAAGGCGCCAGCGGCCATTGAACACGCTACGCCGACTTCGCCTTGGCAACCGACTTCGGCGCCCGAGATCGAGGCGTTTTCCTTGTACAAAATGCCAATGGCCGCCGCGGTCAGCAGAAATCGCACGACGCCGTCTTCGTTGGCGCCGGTGATGAAGCGCATGTAGTAATGCAGCACCGCAGGGATGATCCCCGCCGCACCATTGGTGGGGGCCGTGACCACACGTCCACCGTTGGCGTTTTCTTCGTTGACCGCCAGCGCGTATAGATTGACCCAGTCGAGCACCGAGAGCGCATCGCGCAGTGCTGCTTCCGGGTGCTTGCACAGTTGTCGATACAGCGCCGCCGCACGCCGTTTGACCTTCAGACCGCCCGGCAAAATGCCTTCGTTACGGCACCCGGCTTCCACGCAGTCCTGCATCACCCGCCAGATATGCAGCAGTCCTTGGCGGGTCTCGGCTTCAGGCCGCCATACTGCTTCGTTGGCGAGCATTACCTGGCTGATAGACAGCCCGCTGGCAGTGCAGTGGGCCATGAGCTCTTTGGCGGTCTTGAAGGGATAAACCAGCGGTGTTTTGTCTTCGACGATGCGATCTGCGCCAGCTGCATCCTCATCGACCACGAAGCCGCCACCCACCGAGTAGTACTCACGGCTGCGAACTTGTAGCCCTGATGCGTCGAAGGCACGGAAAATCATGCCGTTGGGATGGTAGGCCAGGGGCTTGCGGATCATTGCCAGGTGATGTTTCTCGATGAACTCAATGCTGTGCTCACCGAGCAGGTTGAGGTGTTCGCTGCTGCGGATCTGTTGCAGTCGTGCAGCGATGGTCTCGGTGTCCACAGTATCTGGATGCTCACCCTCAAGGCCAAGCAATACGGCTTTGTCACTGCCGTGGCCTTTGCCGGTGGCGCCGAGCGAGCCGTAGAGTTCGACTTTGACGCAGGTGATGGAGTCAAGCAGGTCATCGCGACGCAAGCCTTCGGCAAATCGTGCCGCCGCCCGCATCGGGCCCACCGTGTGGGAACTGGAGGGCCCAATGCCAATCTTGAACAAGTCGAACACGCTCAGGGACATGGTGTACTCCGGGGTTTTTGTTGTTATGAGCCCTCTCGCCAACACATTGGCGCCTACAGAGAATGCGATCCCCTGTAGGAGCCAACGTGTTGGCGAGGCGTTAACGCCTATTCAAATCAAGCGTCCTGATAGCTCTCGACGGATGGGCAGGCGCAGACCAGATTACGGTCGCCGAACACGTTGTCGACACGACCCACCGGGGGCCAGTATTTGCCGTCGATCAACGAAGCAACCGGGTACACCGCTTGCTCGCGGCTGTAAGGATGGCTCCATTCGCCGACCAGCTCGGCAGCCGTGTGCGGTGCGTTTTTCAGTGGGTTGTCTTCTTTGTCCAACGCGCCGCTTTCAACTGCACGAATCTCTTCGCGGATCTTGATCATGGCGTCGCAGAAGCGATCCAGCTCCTCCCGAGATTCACTTTCGGTTGGCTCAATCATCAACGTACCTGCCACCGGGAATGACATGGTTGGCGCATGGAAACCGAAATCGATCAGGCGTTTGGCGACGTCATCGACGCTGATACCGCTGCTGTCCTTGAGCGGGCGCAGATCGAGAATGCACTCATGCGCCACCAGCCCGCTGGTGCCGGAATACAGCACGGGGTAGTGCTCTTCCAGGCGACGGGAAATGTAGTTGGCGTTGAGAATCGCCAGTTGCGAAGCACGCTTGAGGCCTTCGCCGCCCATCATGCGGATGTACATCCAGGTGATCGGCAGGATGCTGGCGCTGCCGAATGGCGCTGCGCAGACCGCGCCCTCCTTGCGTTCCATCTGGCCGTGACCAGGCAAAAATGGCGCCAGGTGCGATTTCACACCGATAGGACCAACGCCTGGGCCGCCACCGCCGTGAGGAATACAGAAGGTTTTGTGCAGGTTCAGGTGCGACACGTCGCCGCCGAACTTGCCGGGTGCGCAGAGGCCGACCATGGCGTTCATGTTGGCGCCGTCGATGTACACCTGACCGCCGTTGTCGTGGACGATGCTGCAAATTTCGCGGATACCTTCCTCGAACACACCGTGGGTGGATGGGTAAGTGATCATCAGTGCGGCGAGATGATCGCGGTGCTCGATGGCCTTGGCGCGCAAATCTTCGATGTCGACGTTGCCGCGAGCATCGCAAGCGGTCACGACCACGCGCATGCCTGCCATGTTCGCGGTGGCTGGGTTGGTGCCGTGGGCCGATGACGGAATCAAGCAGATATCGCGACGGTCATCGCCACGGCTCTTGTGGTACGCGCGAATCGCCAGCAAACCTGCGTATTCACCTTGTGAGCCGGCGTTCGGTTGCAGCGAAATTGCGTCGTAACCGGTGGCCGAGCACAGCATCGCTTCCAGTTCATTGGTCAGTTGCTGATAACCGGCGCTCTGCTCGGCAGGCGCGAACGGGTGCAGGTTGCCGAATTCTGCCCAGGTGATCGGGATCATCTCGCTGGCGGCATTGAGCTTCATGGTGCAAGAGCCCAGCGGGATCATGGTGCGATCCAGTGCCAGGTCCTTGTCGGCCAACCGGCGCAGGTAACGCATCAGCTCGGTTTCGGAGTGATAACGGTTGAACACCGGGTGGCTGAGGATCGGCGATTGACGCAGCAACTCTGCGGGCAGACGCGATTCAACAGTGCTGGCCAGGGCGGCGAAGTCCGGCAGGGTCTGACCATCAGCGGCGAACAGTTTCCATAGCACTTGGATGTCGGCATGCTGGGTGGTTTCATCCAGCGACAGGCCCAGACGCTGAGCATCAACTTCGCGCAGGTTGATCTGCTGCGCGCGTGCTTTGGCGTGCAGCTCGGCGGTCTTGGCGCCAGTGTGGATCGTCACGCTGTCGAAGAAGAACGCTTGTTCGATATTCAGACCCAGTTGGCTCAGGCCTTTGGCGAAGATCGCGGTCAGGTGATGCACGCGGTTGGCGATGCGGGTCAGGCCAGCCGGGCCGTGGTAGACGGCGTACATGCTGGCGATGTTGGCGAGCAGCACCTGCGCGGTGCAGATGTTGCTGGTGGCCTTCTCGCGACGGATGTGTTGCTCGCGGGTTTGCATCGCCAGACGCAGTGCGGTTTTGCCGAAACGGTCGATCGACACGCCGACCAGACGGCCCGGCATGTCACGCTTGTAGGCATCTCGGGTAGAGAAATAAGCCGCATGCGGGCCGCCAAAGCCAAGTGGCACGCCGAAGCGTTGCGCGCTACCGATGGCCACATCAGCGCCGAACTCGCCCGGAGGCGTCAGCAGCGTCAAGGCCAGCAGATCGGCTGCGACCGCAACCAAGGCGTTGGCTGCATGGAAACGTTCGACCAGCTCACGATAGTTGAACAGATCGCCGTTGCTCGCCGGGTATTGCAGCAGCGCGCCGAAGAAACTGCTGAGGTCGGTCAGCTCGCTCTCGTCGGCCACCACAACGATGATGCCCAGCGGCTCGGCACGGGTACGCAGTACGTCCAGGGTTTGCGGGTGGCAGTGGCTTGAAGCAAAAAACTGTTGGCTGCTTTTGTTCTTGCTCAGGCGTTTGCAGAAGGTCATCGCTTCAGCGGCGGCGGTCGCTTCGTCAAGCAGCGACGCGTTGGCAATCGGCAGGCCAGTGAGGTCGCTGATCAGTGTCTGAAAGTTCAACAGCGCTTCCAGGCGGCCTTGAGAGATTTCCGGCTGATAAGGCGTGTAAGCGGTGTACCAAGCCGGGTTCTCCAGCAGGTTGCGCAGGATCGGCGCAGGCGTGTGAGTGCCGTAGTAGCCCTGACCGATGAAGGTCTTGAATAGCTGGTTTTTGCTGGCGATGGCTTTGATCGCCGCCAGTGCATCGGCTTCGCTCTGACCTGCGGGCAGATCCAGCACGCTGGTGCCTTTGATGGTATCGGGGATAACGCTGGCGCTCAGCTCTTCCAGGGAGGTGAAGCCCAAGGTGGCGAGCATGGCTTTTTCGTCATCGGCGCGCGGGCCGATATGACGAGCGATGAATTCGTTAGCCGTGCTCAATTCGATACGGTCAGTCATGTCGGACTCCTCAGGCTTGGGCGTTGGCTTTGATCAGGCGGTCGTAAGCGTCTTGATCCAGCAGTTGGCCAGCAGCGTTTGTATCGGCAGGGATAAAGCGGAAGAACCAGCCTTGGCCCATTGGATCTTCGTTGACCAGTTGCGGGCTGCTGTCCAGCGCCGGATTGACTTCGACAACCTCACCATTCAAAGGCATGTACACGCCGCTGGCCGCTTTGACCGATTCAACCGTAGCGGCTTCTGCGCCTTTGTCATAGGACTGCAGGTCAGGCAGTTGCACGAAAACCACATCTCCCAGGGCGTCTTGCGCAAAAGCTGTGATGCCAACGGTAATGCTGCCATCGGCTTCGGTGCGCAGCCACTCGTGATCTTCGGTAAAACGCAACTCGCTCATGAAAACTCCCCTGAATGGACAAAATGCTCGTTGAATGTAGCGAGCATGAATGGGGTAAGTGCATAGCAAGTTTGCGGCCAATATTGTGCAGGCCTTATAGATAAAGGGTTTCAGAGGGTTTTAAAGGTTAAGGCGAAGGGCGGCTGTAGCGAAATCGCTACGGATCTTGGGTATTTGAAAAGTGTTGCTGGATCAACGCCTTGCTGGCTGGAGATGTGCTGCGTTTGGAATGATATCGTTACGATGTAGTGATTTCGTTCCGGGTGGGCGCTGCGTCATGGAGCCGTTGGATCCGTCCCGCCGCCAAGCTGTCGCGCAGCAAACACGGAGCAGTTCCTACAGAAAGTCCGTTTATTCAGAGAGTTATGTTGTGTTTGAGAAGAGGGCGCTTGCCCGCGATTACGCCTTGCCGGGAATCCCATACTTGCGCAACCGATGAGCAATCGCGGTGTGTGAGGTCTGCAGCCGCGCAGCCAGTTGCCGTGTTGAAGGGTAATGGCTGTAGAGCTTTTCGAGCAGTGACTTTTCGAAGTCTTCGACGGCCTCCTCCAGGCTGCCGATCTCGCCGTCGTTCTGCCGCGCCACTGATGTCCCTGCGATGTCCAGGTCGCCAATATCGACCAGTGTGCTTTCGCAAATCGCCGCTGCGCGAAATATCACGTTTTGTAACTGACGCACATTGCCCGGCCAGCGATTGCCCAACAAAGCAGGGTAAGTACCGGGCGCAAGGCGGCACACGGGCCTCTGAATCTGTGCGCACGCTTGCGCCATGAAATAGCGCGCGAGCAGCAGGATGTCCTGGCCGCGCTCACGCAACGGCGGCACATCCAGATTCAGCACATTCAGGCGATAAAACAGGTCTTCGCGAAAGGTCCCTTCGCTGACCATTTTCTCCAGATTGCGGTGCGTGGCGCTGAGGATGCGTACGTTGACCTGCACCTCCTTGTCGCCCCCAACGCGACGGAAGCTGCCATCGTTGAGAAAACGCAGCAGCTTGGCTTGCAGGTAAGGCGACATTTCGCCGATTTCGTCGAGGAACACCGTGCCATGGTTGGCCATCTCCATGAGCCCTGGCTTGCCGCCGCGTTGCGCGCCAGTGAACGCACCAGGGGCGTAGCCGAACAATTCGCTCTCAGCGAGGTTTTCCGGCAGCGCCGCGCAGTTCAGCGCCAGAAAGGGCGCGCTGTGACGAGCGCTGACTGCGTGGCAGGCGCGGGCAACCAATTCTTTGCCGGTGCCTGTTTCACCCTGAATCAGCAGTGGCGCGTCGAGCGCCGCGACGCGTTGTGCCCGGGCTTTCAACGTGCGAATGGCAGCTGAGTCACCCAGCAAGGCGTCGAAGCCCTCGGCGTGATCGTGATGCAGTGCCGATAGACGTTCACCGATGCGGCTGGGCAAGTACAAGGTCAGCAATGCGCCTGCATCGGTGATGGGTGTGGCATCGAGCAACAATGCTTCGCCGTTGAGCGTGACTTCGCGCAGCGGCAAGCGAAAGCCATTTTCCAGCAACGCAGTTTGCAGGCCAGGATCGGAAAACAGCGCGCCGACGGACTCACCGGCAGGTTCACGTCCACACAAGGCAATCAGCGCCGGGTTGGCTAGCAATACGCTTCCCGCGCTGTCCAGCGCCAAAACAGGGTCGGTCATGGCCGCAAGCAAGGCGTCGAGTTGCAAATGGCGGCGCTGGCCCGGAAGGATGTCGACCACCGTGACGGCTTCCACCCCACGGACCCGAAACAGCCGATCCTTTAGTTCTTCAAGCACTTCAGGGCTCAGGGTCGGGGCGTCGATGTAAACGTTGGGCGGCACCATTTCCACGGCATCAAGGTTCAGGTTGCGCCCACCGAGAATCGCCAGGACTTCCTGAGTGATGCCTACTCGGTCGATGAAACTGACGTGGATGCGCATGGGGCGGAAGAGGTCAGGCTGCAGAAGAGGGCGATTATGCCAGTAAACATGGCGCTATCTGTGGGTTCAGTTTCGGTCCTGCTGCAAACACGGACTGTTGACGCGAGACTTGCCCGTGAAAAGGTTATTCAGTTTCAGAGATTCTGTTGACTGCTCCAGCCTCTTCGCGGGTAAGCCTTGCACCAACGATTCGCATCGTCGGCTGGCCTTACTTGAAATCCTCCAGATCGACCGGATCACCTGATTTCATATCCAGCTTGTGGCGAATATCTTCGAACATGGCGTCGTACTGGCCGTGCAGGTCATGCAGGTTGGTATTTCTTGGCAGTCCGTGCTTTGCGGTGATGTGTGAAGCTTCGCTGGCGAAGTTGTAGGCTTTGTCCTTGTGCAGCTCGAATTCATCGTTGAACGCCTTGCCGTCGATTTCCCCTTCGATGAAGAAACGCATACCTGTCCCGGTTTCGGTGTTTTGGCTGAGTTCGTAACGAATATGGATGTTGTAGCTGACATCCGACGGTTGAAACGCCGAATGGGTGACATGAAGATGGCCCGGCTCGAACATGGAAATTGCTCCAGCTAAATGATGAATGTAGAAGGACAGACCTTACATCCGCCAGGGGGTTCATCAGAGACCTGAGTTCTGCGGGCAGCTCTCTGTTTGCGCGGCGGGTTCCGGTCGTGACCAGATCCACAGATTGACCAGCACCATGCCCGTTACTGCGAAGTAGATCCACCAGTTGTGGTTGAGCACCACCAGCATGATGATCGCGCACAACAGCATGGTGACCGTGGCGCTGATTTTTGCGCGGCGGGCAATGAGCTTGCCGTTGCGCCAGTTGTGCAACATCGGGCCGAACAGGCGATGGGCTTCCAGCCAGGCACTCAAGCGCGGCGAGCTTTTGGTCGCCGCCCAAGCGGCAAGCAGAATGAATTCGGTGGTGGGCAAGCCTGGAATGAAAATCGCGATAATGCCGATGGTCAGGCTGACGTACGCCAGAATGCCAAAGAGAATGCGGGACAGTTTGCTGCCGGGTGGTTTGTTGGTCATGGTCTCGGGATACGACAGGGTCAAGAGGCAATCCACGGTATTTTGTCCACGGAAGGCGCCCAGCTTACCAGTGCTGGGCGCAACATGAAGCATTTAGGCGCTGACAGGTTCCGCCGATCCGGCATAAGCGTGTTGCAGCAGGTCGTTGAAGCGCTCGAACGCCGCAATGGCCCCTTTGTCTATTTGCTGCTCTTGCTCTGCGCTGAACGGCAGGTCGTCGAGAGTGCGAATGAAGCGTTTCCACCCATCCGCCCGCCCGCCGACCGGTTCACCCAAGTGCCGTGCGCCAAAGCTGTCACTCAAATCCAACGCGACTGCGCGCTTGATCAAAAACGCGGCGCCCAGCTTCGAGCCTTCTGATACAAACAACCACCCCAGAGCTTCGGCCATGCTGGGATTGTGGAGCGCGCCGGCGAGCGGCTCGGGAACTGGCGTTTGCAGGTCATTCAGGTCGGCTTTGGCCTGTTCGGCACGGCAGCGTTGCGCCAAATCAGGAATGAGTTGAATCAGTTGCGCATCGTTGTACAGGGTTTTCAGTTCGTCCTGAAACAGGTACTGAGCCGCGAGAAATCGCGTGTAGCTGCCCCGTGTTTCGAACGGTGCGTTGGCTTTCACGGCTTTATCCAGTCGCTCGTGGGGCGCATGGGTGATCTGGTTCAGGCGCTGGGAGCGAAGGGCCGGGCTTGGGGTTTCCTGGGACATTTTTCTTCCTTGCGGTATGTAAGCGCTGACGTTGACAGTTATCTATTAGTCAGACGGGTGAGTTCTGCACGAACACAGAAAAATGCGCCGCCGTCGGTCGGCGACGCGGTACGTCTAACTAGATGTTCCACACGACATTGACGCCGAAATTGCGGCCCGGCTGGGTCAAGCGGTCAAGATTGGCGGGGCTGATAACTGCCGCTTCTCCCGTACCGTCGAAACCACGTACGTCATCCCAGCGCCAGTACTTCTTGTCGGTGAGGTTGTAGATGCCGGTGTTGACGGTGAGGTCGTCGGTCACTTTGTAGTAAGCCGTCAGGTCCAGAATTCCGGCACCGGGGGTCTTGAAGTGGCTGGAGGCCCCGTCAGGTGATTTGAACGTGCTGTCATCGACCCGGGTTCTGCGTTTGATCAGTGTCCAGCTCAACAGGCCGCCGTACCGGTGTTGGTCGTAACCTAGCCCGAGGACGCCCGTCATTGGATTAATGCTGTTGATGGGGTTGCCAGTGTCGTCGTTGCGACCGCGGGCATAGGCTAGCGAACCAAGGCTGTAGAGGCCTTCTGGTGCGCCTAATGCGTCAAGGTTCAGACGACCCTTGATTTCAAGGCCGTTGATGGTGGCGCGCTTGATGTTGGACGTCTGAAAGGTGGTCATGTCGTAACCGGGTCTAAGGGCGTCTTCGTTGATGAAGTCCTTGTACTTGTTGTGGAACAGAGCGACATCAAACGAGCCCGAATCGAAGTTGCCACGCAATCCGGTTTCGTAGCTTTGGCTTTTCTCGGGGTCCAGATTGGGATTAGGTTCAACGACATAGTCGCCCTGAGGGCTTTCGAAACGACCGTAAAGTACCTTGGCAGAGGGGGTGCGGAACCCTTCTGCGTACTGACCATACCAAGTGTATTGGTCGCTGAGTGCGTAGGTCACGCCGAGTGAAGGCAAGAACTTGTTCCAGACCTTGTTTTTACCTGGGGCTCTGGTGGACGCTCCTTGCGAGCTTTTGTCAGCGGGTAAGCCTGCGAGGAATTTTTGGGTGATCTTTGGATCAAGTTTTGTGTAGTCATAGCGAAGACCGGGGAGGAAGGTCCAGTCATTCCAGCGGATTTCGTCCTGAGCGAATAGCGCATAGTTGGTGACCGTTGGATCGGGGAAATCGCTAGTCGGGCGCAACCGATCACTGGGGCTGTCGTCACCTACGGTTTTGCAACTGCCAAAAGCCTGCGCGCAAGTGCCGCTGCCTGAACGTTCTCCTGTGGTCTTTTGTTGCTTGAGCGTGGCGCCGTAGGTCAGTACGTGGTCGGTCTGACCGAGGGCAAACGTTTTGTCCAGTTGTGTGTCGATGACCCACTGGTTTTCCTGGTAGACCGTATCGCGTTCGCGATGGACAAGGCGCCCGGGGGTGCTGGCGGACGCTCCCGACTTTCCATGGCTTGAGGGCGGTCGGCCACCACCATGCCCGGCCATCGGTTGCCCGCCATGGCCATGATTGCTCCCCGGTTGCCCGGTCGGGCCATGAGTGCTTGCTGTCTGACCTGCGTGTTTGCTGCTAGCAGGCCGTTTGGCGCCTGGGCCATGCGTGGGCCTTTGTCCATCGCTAGGTGGAACGTTGTACAAGTCGTAAGTGTTTTGTGCAGTTTTAGCGAGCTGGTAATTGAGGCTCCACTTGATGTTGTCTGCCAGCAGGCTGTCCACCTTGAAGCGGTGTTCGAGGCCAAACCGCTCTCGGGTCACCCGGTCATTGCTGTCACGCCATTTGTACATTCCGGCACCAACACCACCACCGAACGGGCCACCAACGGCGCTGCGTTGGTCGGCATCCCGATCACTCTCATATTTTTCATACGTCAGTCCCAAACGGGAATCATCCGTATAGTTCCAGCCAATTTTTGCCAGCACATTGGTGGCGTCTACTGACTCTGGGTTGGCCCGTGTCCGAGACAAGCCAGCGCCACCGGTTTCGCCGTAGGATTTTGTTTCTCGCCCGTCACGCGTGCTCGCATGTAACAGCGCATCGAACTCGCCTTGACGGCCTGCGACGGTTGCCGATTTGAGCCAGCTACGATCGGCCGAGCTGTAACCTGTTTTCAGTCGCGCGCCAGCGGCCTGGCCGTCTTTGATGATGTCGTCCGGATCAAGTGTGAAGTAGCTGACTGCGCCGCCGATGGCGCTACTGCCGTAAAGCGAGGACGCAGGGCCACGGAGAATTTCGACACGCTTGATGATTTCCGGATCGACGTAGTTGCGATGTGATTCGGCAAACGGGCCATAGAAGAAACTGGCAGGGGTTTCGACGCCGTCAATCTGTGTGAGGACTCGATCGCCGTCGATCCCTCGAATATTGTAGCCCGTGGTTCCGGCGCGCTGACCGGCGCCGCCAACCGACACGCCGGGTTCGTAGCGGACCAGATCGCGAATGCCATTGACGTTTTGGCGATCAAGTTCGTCGCGCTCCTGCACGCTCACGGTGCTAGGTACTGATTTCACTTCTCGCTCTTGGCGCGTTGCACTGATCGTCGTGGGTTCCAATGCTATGTGTCGAGCGGCTTCGGGTTCAGGGGCATCGCCGAACGCCTGAGGCGTGGCGAGCAAGCCGGCCGAGAGAATGGAGGCGGTCAGTAATGATAAAGAATGCGAGTGCGCACCCTTGGAGAGCAGACATGAAGAGGACGAAACGGGCGTGGCGGTTTTGAATCTCGACGGCATGGATAGCGCTCTTTCTTGCGGATCGTGTTGTGACAACCGCTCCATAAATAGGAATCAGTTGCATTGGCTATGACTTAACGATCTACAAGTGGCTATCGAGTAAAAATAAATGTCGTTAGGGTGAAATGAAGGAGGGCGAGGTGTTTTACCTGGGCTTGGGTGACGAGGCGGCGTCTCTCACCGATTGCGAACTCCAAATGGCCTCGGCTTTGTCGAATGCGGCGAGGTTTGCGGGATTTTGCTCCAGCCATGCAAGGAATGCTTGCTGCTGTTGCGCTGTTGCGGTTTCCAATTCAATGAGCCACGTCAGTGCCTGATCCATGGCCGGATCGTTCAGTACTTGTTGCGCCAGCGCATAGGGTGCTTGTTTGCCGTTTTTGCTCACCGCAGGCCTCGGGTCGTTAGTTCGGTTTCGTAGAACAGGCCGTGAGTGTATCGCTTGCGATAGGACAAAACTTCCAGGAATTAGAGATATTTCCTACGTATGTCAGGCTGTTATTAATTTCGAATCCTTAAGAATCATTGAGACGCTCAGCAACGCCTACGCAAATTGCCATGATTAGCTTGAGCTCTTTTTGGACGGTACTGACGGAAACGTCCAACTGCTTGGCGATTTCCAGGTAGCTACACCCGTGCAGTCGGCTGAGGCTAAAAATGCGTTGTTGTCTGGGCGAGAGGCTGGCGATGTTGCGGTTCAGATGATCGACCAAGCGTACGGCATGGATTGCGTCGTCGAGCGATGTACTGCACGCACTGATGTTATGCAAATGGGCGGACGGTATGTTGTCGACTACCGTGCGCGCACGATTGCGATTCGCCCGCAGGTGGTCCAGTGCCAGGTTACGCGCGGTCTGAAAAACGAAAGGTTCCAAGTGGTCGATGTTGCGATCTTTCAGGACTCGATCGACGCGCAGCCAGGTCTCGTGCAGCAGGTCTTCGGCGGTGGACGGGTGGTTGACGATTCGCTGCAAGGTGCGCAGAAGAATTGTGCGTTGGGCGACAAACAGTTCATTGAGCGGCAGCTGACTCACAAGAGCACCCAGCCAAAAAAGGATGCGGATGATAATGCTTATCAACCATGTGGGCGATCAAGGAATTGTAAGTGTCAGGGTTTTGCGAGGGAGGCTGGATTTGCAGGAGCCAGCGTATCGTTGCCTAGCGTCCGTTCCCGTCGCGGCCACAACCAAACGGGAACAGACCTAGTACGTTCGTTACTGTGCGTTCGTCAACGCCAGACAGTTGTCCAGCATGCGGTTGGAGAAGCCCCATTCGTTGTCATACCAGGCCAATACTTTGAGCAGCTTGCCGCTGACTTTGGTGTGGTTGGCGTCGAAAATCGATGACAGTGGATTGTGGTTGAAGTCGTGAGAAACCAGCGGCAGGGTGTTGTAACCGAGAATTTTCGAGTGTTGGCTGGCTTCTTTCATGATCGCGTTGACTTCGTCGACGCTCGCTTCGCGCGTGAGCTGAATCGTCAAATCGACCAGCGATACGTTGATCACCGGGACGCGCACGGCCATGCCGGTGAGCTTGCCTGCCAGTTCCGGCAACACCAGGCCAACCGCTTCGGCAGCACCGGTTTTGCTCGGGATCATCGACTGCGTGGCGGAGCGCGCTCTGTAAGGGTCGGTGTGATAGACGTCGATCAGGTTTTGGTCATTGGTGTAGGCGTGAATGGTGGTCATCAAACCGCTTTCGATTCCCAGCTCTCGGTGCAGTACCTGGGCGACAGGGGCGAGGCAGTTGGTGGTGCAGGATGCGTTGGAGATGATCTGATGTGACTGGCGCAACACGTCGTGATTGACGCCATAGACCACAGTGGCATCGGCGCCTTTGCCCGGCGCCGAGATAATGACTTTTCTGGCACCGGCGGTGATGTGTGCGGCAGCCTTGCTGCGCTCGGTGAACAGGCCGGTACACTCGAACACCACGTCGATGTCTTGCGACTTCCACGGCAGCTCTGCTGGGTTGCGAATGGCGCTGACCGAAATACGGTCGCCATTGACGGTCAGGCTGTCTTTGTCGAACTCGACAGTGCCATCAAACTGACCATGAACCGTGTCGTACTTGAGCAGGTGGGCATTTATTGCGCTATCGCCCAGATCATTGACGGCGACGACTTGCAGGTCCTGACGGTAGCCTTGGGTATAGAGTGCGCGTAGGACGTTACGGCCGACTCGGCCAAAACCATTGATTGCGATGCGTACAGTCATACACCTGTCCTCACTAGATTTGTTGTTTAAATTACAAGATTATTCTCATAAAAATAGAAAACAAGCCTTTTTAATGGCAGTATTTTGTTTTATCTACAAATAGAAGCCTGTAGCGCTTGTACAAATGTCCGAAAATCAAGCCATTGCCTGTTGTCCGGTTTGTTCGTTGAGACTTTGCTGAGCCTAAACGGGTGACCATCAGTTAGCCTGGAGTTCATGACAATGCATCCCCGCATCCTTGAGGTAACCGAACGGCTGATTGTCCGTAGCCATGAAACCCGTCAGCGCTATCTGCAACTGATTCGGGGCGCGGCGAGCGATGGCCCGATGCGTGGCAAACTGCAATGTGCCAACTTCGCGCATGGCGTTGCGGCCTGCGGTCCAGAAGACAAAAACAGCCTGCGCATGATGAACGCGGCCAACATCGCTATCGTGTCTTCTTACAACGATATGCTCTCGGCGCACCAGCCGTATGAATACTTTCCTGAACAAATTAAAAAAGCCCTGCGTGAAATTGGCTCTATCGGCCAGTTTGCCGGGGGCGTGCCGGCAATGTGCGACGGAGTGACGCAAGGTGAGCCGGGCATGGAGCTGAGCCTTGCCAGCCGCGAGGTCATTGCCATGGCTACCGCTGTCGCGTTGTCGCACAACATGTTTGATGGCGCTCTGATGCTGGGGATTTGCGACAAGATTGTGCCGGGCCTGATGATGGGTTCGCTGCGTTTTGGTCATTTGCCGATCATCTTTGTTCCGGGCGGGCCCATGGTATCGGGCATTTCCAACAAGGAAAAAGCCGACGTTCGCCAGCGCTACGCCGAAGGCAAGGCAACTCGCGAAGAGCTGCTGGATTCTGAGATGAAGTCCTATCATGGCCCTGGCACCTGTACCTTTTATGGCACAGCCAATACCAACCAGTTGTTGATGGAAGTCATGGGTTTGCATTTGCCGGGCGCTTCCTTTGTTAATCCTTACACCCCATTACGCGAAGCCCTGACACGCGAAGCGGCGTTCCAGGTGACGCGTCTGACGAAACAAAGCGGTCAGTTCATTCCGATGGGGGAGATTGTGGACGAGCGTGCGCTGGTCAACTCGATTGTTGCACTGCATGCGACGGGCGGTTCCACCAACCACACGCTGCACATGCCGGCTATCGCGCAGGCGGCTGGCATTCAATTGACCTGGCAGGACATGGCCGACCTCTCCGAAGTCGTACCGACGCTGAGCCATGTTTACCCGAACGGCAAAGCCGACATTAACCACTTCCAGGCCGCCGGTGGTATGTCGTTCCTGATTCGTGAACTGCTTGATGCCGGTTTGATGCACGAAGACGTCAATACCGTGATGGGCCGTGGCCTGCGCCGTTACACGCAAGAGCCATTTCTGGAAGACGGCAAGCTGGTGTGGCGCGACGGCCCGACCGAAAGTCTGGACGAAAACATTCTTCGGCCGGTTGCACGGCCGTTTTCGGCGGAAGGTGGCCTGCGTGTGATGGAGGGTAATCTCGGTCGCGGCGTGATGAAGGTTTCGGCGGTGGCGCTGGAGCATCAGATCGTCGAAGCGCCGGCCAAGGTGTTCGAGGATCAACAGGACTTGGCGGACGCGTTCAAGGCGGGTGAGCTGGAGTGTAATTTCGTCGCGGTGATGCGTTTTCAAGGCCCGCGTTCCAATGGCATGCCCGAGTTGCACAAAATGACGCCATTCCTGGGCGTGCTGCAGGACCGAGGTTTCGAAGTCGCGTTGATCACTGATGGACGCATGTCTGGCGCTTCGGGGAAAATCCCGGCAGCGATCCACGTTTGCCCGGAGGCGGCAGATGGTGGCCCATTGGCACTTGTGCGTAATGGGGATCTCATTCGGGTAGATGGCGTGAAAGGGACATTGCAAGTTCTGGTCGAACCGGCAGAATTGGCCGCCAGAGAACCGGCTATCGGTCGGCTGGCCAACAATGTGGGCAGCGGACGCGAGCTGTTCGGTTTTATGCGTATGGCCTTCAGCTCCGCGGAGAAGGGCGCCAGCGCCTTTACTTCGAATCTGGAGACGCTCAAGTGAAATTGGCGATGGTGGGTGATATCGGTGGGACGAATGCGCGTTTTGCCATTTGGGAAGACGATCAACTGCATTCGATCCGGGTATTTCCGACCGTCGATTACGCCAGCCCTGAAGCGGCGCTGCTGATCTACCTTGAGGATCTGGAACTGCAACGCGGCGATGTTGGCTCGATTTGCCTGGCGGTTGCCGGACCTGTGGTCGGCGACGATTTCCACTTCACTAACAACCACTGGAAGATCAATAGGCCGTCGTTCTGCGCCGAGCTTAAAATCGACAACCTGATCATGGTCAACGATTTCACTGCCATGGCGTTGGGCATGACCCGCCTGCGTGAAGGCGAATACCTGACGGTGCGCCATGGCAAGGGTGACCCGAATGCGGCCAAGGTCGTGATCGGGCCTGGCACGGGTTTGGGTGTCGGGACATTGATCCGCACCGGCGATAACCACTGGACAGCCCTGCCGGGTGAGGGCGGTCACGTTGATTTGCCGATCGGTAGCCCGCGTGAGGCGATGCTGTGGATGCGCTTGATGGCGGGCCACGAGCATGTCAGTGCTGAAACTGTTCTGAGCGGTGCCGGTCTGTTGCTGTTGTATCAGGTCAGCTGTGCGCTGGATGGGATCGAGCCGACACTCAAATCGCCCGTGGCCATTACCTCGGCTGCGTCGAAGGGGGACAAAGTGGCGGCCGCTGTACTTGAGCAATTCTGCGTGTTCCTCGGGCGCGTGGCTGGCAACAATGTACTGACTGTCGGTGGTCGAGGTGGTGTCTACATTGCTGGCGGCGTGATCCCGCGTTTTGTTGATTTCTTCATGCAGAGCGGCTTCAATCGCGCGCTGAGCGAAAAAGGACTGATGAAGGATTATTTCGACGAAGTGCCGGTCTGGCTGGTTACGGCCGAGTACCCAGGGTTGACTGGAGCTGGTGTGGCGCTGGATCAGGCTCAGGTGTGAATCAGTAGCGCCAGGTCATGACGACTGCGATTGCGGTCTAACCTTCGCAGCTTTCGTGCTTTATCAGCTCGTACAGGGCAGTGATGTACTCATAACAATAATTTCAGCACCCACAAGGACGATCAACGTGAACTCTGCCAGTAAGTCGATTCTCGTGGTCGATGATGACCAGGAGATTCGTGAATTGTTGCAAGCGTACCTGAGCCGTTGCGGCTTTCAGGTCAGAACGGTCGGTGATGGCGCGGAGTTTCGCCAAGCGTTCAACGAGGAGCCCAGCGATCTGCTGATTCTTGATGTCATGTTGCCCGACGAGGACGGCTTCAGTCTGTGCCGTTGGGTCAGGCAACATCCGCGCCAGCCGCACGTGCCAATCATCATGCTCACCGCCAGTTCCGACGAAGCCGACCGGGTGATCGGATTGGAGTTGGGTGCCGACGATTACATGGCCAAGCCTTTTAGCCCCCGCGAACTTCAAGCACGGATCAAGGCCTTGTTGCGACGGGCACAGTTTGGTCTGGAGCGCGTCGGAGGCGAAGTTCTGGTGTTCGATGACTGGCGCCTGGACATGGTCAGTCACCGGCTTTTCCACAACGACGGAGAAGAAGTGATTCTGTCCGGCGCCGATTTCGCGCTATTGAAGCTGTTTCTCGACAATCCTCAGCAAATCCTCGATCGCGACACCATCGGCAACGCCACTCGTGGTCGAGAGCTGATGCCGCTGGAGCGAATTGTCGATATGGCGGTCAGTCGTCTGCGTCAGCGCCTGCGCGATACTGGCAAAGCGCCTAGGTTGATCCGCACAGTGCGTGGCAGCGGTTATTTGTTGGCGGCCAATGTGCTGCCACACGCCAGCAACGGTTACTGACAGTTGATACCGATCGAAAAAAAACGCCGGCTCCCCGTGCCGCGTTCGTTGCTCGGCCGCATGTTGTCACTGACCCTGCTCGCGATGCTGTTGGCGCAAACGCTGTCCAGCGTGATCTGGCTGTCGCAGTTGCGTGCCACGCAGATGGAAGGCCTGATTACCAGTGCGCGCAGCCTGGCGCATTCGATGGCGGCCAGCGTCAGTTATTTCCGGTCGCTGCCGGTGGCCTATCGACCGCTGGTCTTGGATCAGTTGCGCAACATGGGCGGGACGCGATTCGTCGTTTCGCTCAACGATCACCCACTGGACATGGCGACTCTGGAGCCGACTCCGCGCAAGGAGGCAGTGCTGACGGCTGTTGACGAAGTGCTGCGTCAGCATCTGGGTAATGATCCCGATATCTCCATTTGGTTCGTCCGTCCGCAGGATCTGCGTATCTTCAATAGCGGCCTGAAGCTCGACGAGTTGCCGCGCTCCTGGGCGCATTATGCGTTGAGCCTTGAGCCGGTGAATCCGCCAGTGCTGGTCACACAAATTCAGTTGTCGCAGGGTGAATGGCTATACATCGCCTCGCTGCTGCCCGAGCCTTATACCAGTCTGGAGGAGCAGGACCTGCCAGCCCAACAGGTGTGGTTCATTGTGCTCACCAGCGGCTTTTTACTGCTGTTCATCGGCTTGCTGGTGCATTGGCAGAATGGCCCACTCAAGCGCCTGGCACGCTCGGCGCGCGACATGTCACTGGGTGCCGAGGTGCAGCCGGTGGTGGAGGGCGGGGGCAGCGAAGTGGTGGAAGTCACCCGTGCGTTCAACACCATGCGTGAACGCATCAGCCGTTACCTGGGTGAGCGCGGCCAATTGTTCAGTGCCATTTCCCATGACCTGCGCACGCCAATCACGCGCTTGCGGTTGCGCGTGGAGTTGCTTGAGGATGAGGTGACACAGGCCAAGTTCACTCGCGATCTGGACGAGCTGGAGCTGTTGGTCAAAGGTGCTTTGCAGTGCGTGAAGGACACTGACATCCACGAAAACATCGAGCCGGTGGACCTTAATCAGGCGCTTGATTGTTTGATCGAACCTTATCTGTCTCCAGCGGGTGACGGTCGTGTGACCCTTGAAGGGCGGGCTATGTTGACGTTTCCGGGGAAGCCACTAGCGCTCAGGCGTTGCATGGGCAACCTCATCGATAACGCCATCAAGTACGGCAAGAAGGCCAATCTGCGGATAGAAGACGACGTTGAAGCCTTCATTCTGCACGTCGAAGACGAAGGCCCCGGCGTACCGGAGCAGCGGCTGGAACAGGTGTTCGAACCGCACTTTCGGCTTGCGGGCAAACAGCAGGGCTATGGATTGGGGCTGGGTATCGCACGCAATATCGCCCACAGCCATGGCGGCGAGGTGACTCTACAGAACCTGCGTGAAGGTGGGTTGCGTGTGACGTTGTATTTGCCGCGCGGGCTGGAGTGATTCAGCGACATAGGGGTTATAAGGCTCAGGCCATGCATCCTTGGCGAGCAGCTCCCATGATCATGTAAAAACCCTTATAATCTCGCGCCTATTATCTTCTGATGCGAGAACCGCCGTGAGCTTACCTCCGTGCCCAAAATGCAATTCCGAATACACCTACGAAGACGGCACCCAATTCGTTTGCCCGGAATGCGCCCACGAGTGGACCGCTGACAGCGCAGCCGAGGCCTCAGACGACGTCAAGGTCATCAAGGATTCGGTCGGCAATACCCTGCAAGACGGCGACACTGTCACAGTGATCAAGGACCTCAAGGTCAAAGGCTCGTCGCTGGTGGTCAAGGTCGGCACCAAGGTGAAGAACATCCGATTGGTCGATGGCGACCACGACATCGACTGCAAGATCGACGGCATCGGCGCGATGAAGCTGAAGTCGGAGTTTGTGAAGAAGGGCTGATTTTTTACCCTGATGTACCTATGAAAAAGCCCGACATCACTAGGCTGTCGGGCTTTTCGGTATACGCGGGTACCCGTCAAGAGGCGGTGTCACTCCCCCTCATCAAACTTGTTATTGATCAACTCAACCAACCCCTCCAGTGCAGCCTGTTCGTCCTCACCCTCGGTGTGCAGATGAATCTCGGTGCCTTTGCCCGCCGCAAGCATCATCACGGCCATGATGCTCTTGCCGTCGACCATACTGTCGGGCGTACGACCGACTCGGATATGGCAGGGGTATTTGCCTGCAACACCGACGAACTTGGCGGCTGCGCGGGCGTGCAAGCCCAGCTTGTTGATGATGGTGATTTGGAGAACGGGCATCGCGGTGGGGATCCTTTCAGCTTAGGTCGCGGTGGCGAACCTGAACATTTTTAAGCGACTGCTGCAAAACCTGGCCCAGTCGCTCGGTCAGGTAGACAGAACGGTGATGCCCGCCGGTGCAGCCAATGGCAATAGTGACGTAGGCGCGGTTGCTGGCCGCGAAGCGTGGCAGCCACTTGTTGAGGTACGCGAAGATGTCCTGAAACATTTCTTCGACGTCTGGTTGTGCGGCCAGGTAATCGGCTACTGGTTTATCAAGCCCGGATTGTTCACGCAGCTCGGGTTTCCAATAGGGGTTGGGCAGGCACCGCACGTCAAACACCAGGTCGGCATCCACGGGCATGCCGCGCTTGAAGCCGAATGATTCAACAAGAAAGGCCGTACCCGGTTCTGGTTTGTTCAACAGCCGCAGTTTGAGCGCGTCACGCAACTGATACAGATTCAGGTTGGTGGTGTCGATGGTCAGGTCGGCCAGATCGATGATGGGGCCGAGCAGGATTTTTTCGTCGCGGATCGCCTCGGCCAGCGACCGTGTCGAGGTGCTGAGTGGGTGGCGGCGCCGGGTTTCGGAAAAGCGTTTGAGCAGCGTCGCTTCCTCGGCATCCAGAAACAGCACGTCGCACTGGATGTGACGTGAACGCACCTCTTCAAGCATCTTCGGAAAGCGGGTCAGATGGCTAGGCAGGTTGCGGGCGTCGATGGAAACGGCAAGGAGCGGTTCAGCCAGCTCGGTGTGGATCAATGCACGCTCGGCCAACTCAGGCAGCAAGCCTGCGGGAAGGTTGTCGACGCAATAGAAGCCGTTGTCTTCCAGCACATCGAGGGCCGTACTCTTACCTGACCCGGAGCGGCCGCTAACGATGATCATGCGCATGATTAATGCCCAGTTTGCTCGTCCAGTACCACCTGATAGAGCGCCTCACCGCTTGGAGCTGAGCGAAGTCGTTCGCGCACCTCTTTCTGGTCAAGCATGCTGGCAATCTGGCGTAGTAGTTCAAGGTGTTCGTCGGTGGCCGCTTCAGGGACCAGCAGAACAAACAGCAGGTCGACCGGGGCGCCATCGATGGCGTCGAAATCGACAGGGTGATTGAGGTGAAGCAAGGCGCTAATGGGGTTTGAGCAGCCCTTGAGACGACAGTGGGGGATGGCGATGCCATTGCCGAAACCCGTGGAGCCCAGCTTTTCGCGCGCTATCAGGCTTTCATAGACGGTTTGTCGGTCAAGTTCGGGCACCTGCTGCCCGATGACTTTGGCAATCTCTTCGAGTACTGCTTTTTTACTGCCACCTGGCACGTTCACCAGGGAACGGCCAGGGGTCAGGATGTTTTCAAGTCGGATCATGAGTGGGGAGTGTCAGCGAGCTGCCGCACCTTTGAGGATGCTTTGCTGCTTTTCCTTATGCTTGAGCAATTGTCTGTCGAGCTTGTCAGTGAGTAGGTCGATTGCTGCATACATATCATCATGCTCGGCATTGGCAACCACCTCTCCACCGGGGATATGCAGGGTGGCCTCGATTTTCTGTTTGAGCTTCTCGACGACCATCGTCACTTGCACATTGGTAATCTTGTCAAAGTGCCCTTCGAGCTTTTTGAGTTTCAGCTCGATGTACTCACGCATGGGCTTGGTCACTTCCAGTTGGTGTCCACTGATGTTGACTTGCATACAGCCTCTCCTTCGTTGCCAGTGCATTAAGAGGCAGGCTTTGTTGCCTGCCACTGAAACGCTGTGGCCTGTGGCCTCTACATCAGTCGTTTGCGCTCGCTCGAAGGCGCTATCCCTAGAGATTCGCGGTATTTGGCGACTGTGCGACGGGCCACTTGAATGCCTTGTGCCTCCAGTAAACCAGCGATCTTACTGTCACTCAATGGCTTTTTCTGATTTTCGGCGGCAACCAGTTTTTTGATGATCGCGCGAATGGCTGTGGACGAACATTCACCGCCCTCAGACGTGCTGACGTGGCTGGAGAAGAAGTATTTCAGTTCATAAATGCCGCGCGGCGTATGCATGAACTTTTGCGTGGTGACCCGGGAAATCGTCGATTCATGCATGCCCACCGCTTCCGCGATGTCGTGCAGCACCAAGGGCTTCATCGCTTCGTCACCGTATTCAAGGAAGCCACGTTGATGTTCAACGATTTGGGTGGCCACCTTCATAAGGGTTTCGTTGCGGCTTTGCAGGCTCTTGATGAACCAGCGGGCTTCTTGCAACTGATTGCGCATGAATGTGTTGTCGGCGCTGGTATCGGCACGCCGCACGAAACCTGCGTATTGCGCATTAACGCGCAAGCGCGGTACGGATTCCTGGTTGAGTTCGACCAGCCAGCGCTCGTTGTGCTTGCGTACGATTACGTCGGGGACAACGTATTCGGATTCGGTAGATTCGATCTGTGAGCCTGGACGCGGATTCAGGCTCTGCACCAGCTCGATGATCTGGCGAAGATCGTCTTCCTTGATCTTCATGCGGCGCATCAGTTGAGCGTAGTCACGGCTGCCCAGCAGGTCGATGTAATCGCTGACCAGGCGTTGCGCTTCGGCAAGCCACGGGGTCTTGGCAGGCAACTGGCGCAATTGCAGCAACAGGCATTCGCTGAGGTTGCGCGCACCGATACCGGCAGGTTCGAACTGCTGGATGCGATGCAGGACGGCTTCGATTTCGTCCAGCTCTATATCGAGCTCAGGGTCGAATGCGTCGAGAAGCTCGTCGAGAGATTCGTCCAGATAGCCCTGGCTGTTGATGCAATCAATCAGCGTCACGGCTATCAAGCGATCAGTATCTGACATAGGCGCCAGATTCAGTTGCCACAGCAAATGGCTTTGCAGGCTTTCGCCCACCGAAGTGCGTGTGGTGAAATCCCACTCGTCATCGTCGTTGCTGGGCAGGCTGCTGGCGCTGGTCTGGTAAACGTCTTCCCATGCGGTATCAACGGGTAGTTCGTTTGGTATGCGCTCACTCCATTCGCCATCTTCCAGGTTGTCGACGGTGGGGGCGGATTCCTGATAGGCAGGTTCCTGAACATCAGGGTTGGGTTTGTGTTCGATATTGTCGGCCATCGGGTCGGCATTATCGAAGTCTTCGCCTTCTTCCTGGCGCTCGAGCATAGGGTTGGACTCCAGTGCCTCCTGAATTTCCTGTTGGAGATCCAGAGTCGACAATTGGAGTAAGCGGATGGCCTGTTGCAGCTGCGGTGTCATCGTCAGCTGCTGGCCCATTCTCAAGACTAGCGAAGGTTTCATGGCAGGGGCTAAACACCTTATTCGTTCGCCGGCGCATATGCGCGCCATCTACTACAGGGCGCCAAGGCGCCAACTTAAGCAAATTATATGCCTGAAACCGGAGTGTTTGCCTAGAGTGCGATGACAATTAATACGGAATCGACGATGGGACGACGGTTGCGCCCATCTGTCGATAGCAAGTCATCGCAGTCTTTACAAGTGAAACTCGTGGCCGAGGTATACCTCTTTCACCAACTGGTTCGCCAGAATGGTTTCCGAGTCGCCTTCGGCAATTAACTGCCCATCATTGACGATGTAGGCGGTTTCGCAGATGTCCAGCGTTTCTCGGACGTTGTGATCGGTGATCAGGACGCCGATACCTTTGGCTTTCAGGTGATAAATGATTTGCTTGATGTCGCCGACCGAAATGGGGTCGACACCGGCAAACGGTTCATCGAGCAGGATGAATTTCGGTGAGGTCGCCAAGGCTCGTGCGATTTCCACCCGGCGACGTTCGCCACCTGACAAGCTCATGCCGAGGTTATCGCGGATGTGTGTGATGTGGAATTCCTGCAGTAGGCTCTCCAGTTCCTTGCGACGTGCCGGGCGATCCAGTTCTTTGCGCGTTTCGAGAATCGCCATGATGTTATCGGCAACAGACAGTTTGCGAAAGATCGACGCTTCCTGAGGCAAGTAGCCGATACCTGCCCGCGCACGGCCATGCATTGGCTGATGGCTGACGTCTTGATCGTCGATCAGTACACGCCCTTGCTCAGCCTGGACCAAGCCGACAATCATATAGAAACAGGTAGTCTTACCAGCGCCGTTAGGCCCCAGTAAACCGACGATCTGGCCGCTTTCGATGGACAGGCTCACATCACGGACGACCTGACGGCCCTTGTAGCTTTTAGCCAGGTGCTGAGCTTTCAGCGTTGCCATTACTGGGCCTTCTGCTGGTCGGTTTTCTTTTTCGGCTGAATAACCATATCGATTCTTGGGCGCGGCGTAGTGATCTTGGTGCCATTGGCGCGCCCGGCATTCACGACCTGCTTCACGGTGTCGTAGACGATTTTTTCGCCTTCGGACGTGTTGCCGTCGTTGATGACCTTGGCTTTGTCGATCAGCACGATACGATCCTGTGCCGCGAAATACTGAATGGTTACGCCATAAGCCTGGACGATCGGTTTATCGACAGCAGGTTTCTGCTCGTAGTAAGCCAGGTTACCAACGGAAGTAAACACGTCGACTTCGCCCTGCGCATTACGGGTAATGGTCACCGTATTGCCCGTAATTTTCATGGAGCCCTGCGTGATGATTACATTGCCTTTATAAGTGGCAATGCCTTGCTTGTCATCGAGCTGCGCGTCATCGGACTGAATGTGGATGGGCTGATCGCGATCCGTCGGCAGAGACCAGGCGCTCGCGCTTCCCAGTGCTGCGCCCAGGCCGAGCAAAAAAGGAAGGGTTTTAACGAGCGTCATACTGTCCTCTTACGTTGGAGAGCAGGTCCATCCTGCTGTCTTTCAAATACGCTTTCATTCCGGTCGCCGTGGTCACACCGCCCAGACCGTCGATTCTAACGGCTTGCTGGGTCTGCGCATATTGCTTCTGGGGGAATACAGTCATGCGACTGCTGGTAATGATGGTTGTACGGTTTTTTTCGTCGGTACGATTGATGCGTACGGCATCGATCAGTTCGACATGGTCCCCACCGGGAGACACTTCAGCGGTTTTGCTCTCGACATGCCACGGGAAGGTGGAGCCACGATACAGCTCAAGGTTGGGTGTCGTCAGTAGGGTAATGTCTGACGCCTTCAAATGCTCGACCTTGTCGGCTGTCATCTCGTACTGCAGGCCACCGTCCTCAAGGAACTGAACGCTGTGGGCGTTGATGGCGTAGAAGTCGATGGCGCTTTCATCCACCGCAGCCTTGGGTTGGTCCATGAAGCTTTCCGGGCTGATATTCCAGTAGCCAGCGGCAGCCAGCAGCACCGCGAGCACGCCGAATATCAGGAAAGTACGAGTTTTTTTACTGAACATAATGGACTTCTATAAGTAGGCGGCATGAGCCGCTTCAAGGTTGTCCTGGGCGTTCAGAATCAATTCACAAAATTCACGGGCCGCGCCTTCACCGCCACGTGCCTGAGTGATCCCGTGTGCGTGCTGGCGAACAAATCCGGCAGCGCTGGCAACTGCCATGCCCAGTCCTACCCGGCGAATAACTGGCAGATCCGGCAGATCGTCACCCAGATAAGCAACCTGTTCGTAGCTTAGGCCCAGTTGAGTCAAAAGCTCGTCCAGCACCACAAGTTTGTCTTCGCGCCCTTGATACAGATGGGCAATTCCGAGGTTTTTCGCCCGGCGTTCAACCACAGGAGTCTTGCGCCCGCTAATGATGGCAGTCGTGACGCCAGACGCAATCAGCATTTTGATGCCTTGGCCGTCGAGGGTGTTGAAGGTCTTGAATTCGCTGCCGTCTTCGAGAAAGTACAGTCGGCCATCGGTCAGCACGCCATCGACATCAAAAACCGCCAGCTTGATATTTTTGCCGCGTTGCATCAGGTCGTTCATGTCGGTACTCATTTACATCACCCCCGCGCGCAAGAGGTCGCCCAGATTGAACGCGCCGACAGGGTGATCATTTTCGTCCACCACGATCAGCGCACCGATCTTGTGGTCTTCCATGATTTTGAGTGCCTCTGCCGCCAGCATCTCTGGGCGGACGGTCTTGCCGTGTACGGTCATGACCTCATCAATGCTGGCTTGGCGGATATCGATGGGGAGATCCAGCGTGCGACGTAAATCACCGTCAGTGAAGATCCCTGCCAGACGACCGTCAGGCTCGACGATGGCTGTCATGCCCAGCCCCTTGTGGGTCATTTCCATCAGTGAGTCGCGCAGCGGTGTCCCCCGAGCGACTTGCGGCAGCTCTGCTCCGGTGTGCATTACATGCTCGACTTTGAGCAGCAGGCGTCGACCCAATGCACCGCCCGGATGGGAAAATGCGAAGTCCTCGGCGGTGAAGCCCCGTGCTTCGAGCAAGGCGATCGCCAAGGCGTCTCCCATTGCCAGCGCAGCCGTGGTCGAGGACGTGGGTGCAAGGTTCAGAGGGCAAGCCTCATGCATGACGTGGGCGTTCAAATTGACTTCGGCAGCTTTCGCCAGAGTCGATTCTGAATTGCCGGTCAGGCTGATCATCTTGATGCCAAGCCGTTTGATCAGTGGCAGCAGTGTGACGATCTCGGCGGTGGTGCCCGAATTCGATAGCGCCAGGATGATATCGGCGCCGGTGATCATACCCATGTCGCCATGGCTGGCTTCGGCCGGATGAACGAAAAATGAAGGTGTACCGGTACTCGCCAGAGTGGCTGCGATCTTTCTCGCGATATGCCCGGACTTGCCCATGCCTAGCACTACCACGCGCCCCTTGCTCGCCAGAATCATCTCGCAGGCGCTGACGAAATCCGCACTGATGTGCGCAAGCAGGCCTTCCAGGGCTTCTACCTCAAGACGGATTGTGCGTTGTGCCGATTGAATCAGGTCGCTGGATTGGCTCATGTCGTAAAAGGGTAGACCTAGTGAAAAGGCGGCGATTATAGCTGCAATGTTGAAAACCCTCACCCATCATTGTCGCTGTTGTTTATCGAGGCCTGTTGTCTGTCAGGCGTAGGGTCTTATTTTAGTGTTCATCTGCGCAGGATTTTTCCCGCGCAGGTGAGTTATTTATCCTCATTCCAAATGTTGAGGGCTTCGCTCTTGGGCGGCGCGCATGGGCGGTGGTATAGTTCGCCGCTTGTTCGGCCCTCCAGACAGTGTGTCGTTCGTCAAGGACGCGGCATCTGAAGAGCAGGCTGTATTGCAAGGAGTTTAGATGAGTGCCGATAACGCCTACGCGGTCGAGTTGAAGGGTATGTCCTTCAACCGTGGTACGCGCAGCATCTTCAATAATGTGGACATCCACATTCCCCGGGGCAAAGTCACCGGTATCATGGGGCCGTCAGGTAGTGGCAAGACGACACTGCTGCGTCTGATGGGAGCACAGCTACGCCCGAGCAGGGGCGAAGTCTGGGTTAATGGTCAGAATTTGCCGGAATTGTCGCGCAGCGATCTGTTCGACGCACGCAAGCAAATGGGTGTGCTGTTCCAAAGTGGCGCGCTGTTTACGGACCTCGATGTCTTCGAGAATGTCGCATTCCCTCTGCGTGTCCATACCGAATTGCCGGAAGACATGATTCGCGACATCGTTCTGCTGAAGTTGCAGGCGGTGGGGCTGCGCGGGGCTGTCGAGCTGATGCCCGACGAGCTTTCCGGCGGTATGAAGCGTCGTGTCGCACTGGCCCGCGCAATCGCCCTCGACCCGCAAATCCTGATGTACGACGAACCTTTCGCGGGGCAGGACCCGATTGCGATGGGGGTTCTGGTACGCCTGGTCCGCTTGCTCAACGATGCTCTGGGGATCACCAGCATTGTCGTTTCCCACGACCTTGCAGAGACCGCCAGCATTGCCGACTACCTCTATGTGGTGGGTGATGGGCAGGTCCTTGGGCAGGGAACGCCTGACGAGATGATGCAGTCGGATAATCCGCGCATTCGTCAATTCATGAACGGCGATCCAGACGGCCCTGTACCGTTTCACTATCCGGCGGCGGATTATCGCGAAGATCTTTTGGGGAAGCGCTGATGCGCAGAAAGTCATTAATGGAGCGTATTCGTCTTATGGGGCGAGCCGCTATCGATATTGTTGTAGTGCTGGGACGTTCGGGGATTTTTCTGGCTCATGCCTTGCTGGGGCGTGGCGGAATTGGCGGTGGATTCCAGTTGTTGGTGCGCCAGTTGTTCTCGATTGGTGTGATGTCGCTGGCGATCATCGTCGTTTCCGGGGTGTTTATCGGGATGGTGCTTGCACTGCAGGGGTTCAGCATCCTGGCTAAATACGGTTCTGAGCAAGCGGTAGGGCAGATGGTTGCTCTGACGCTGCTGCGTGAGCTCGGCCCGGTCGTGGCGGCATTGTTGTTCGCCGGTCGCGCGGGGTCTGCGTTAACCGCTGAAATCGGCAACATGAAATCCACCGAGCAGCTTTCCAGCCTTGAAATGATCGGTGTCGATCCGCTGAAATATATCGTCGCGCCGCGCTTGTGGGCGGGGTTCATTTCGCTGCCATTGCTGGCCATGATTTTTAGTGTCGTAGGTATCTGGGGCGGATCTTGGGTTGCGGTTGATTGGCTAGGCGTCTACGAAGGCTCCTTCTGGTCGAACATGCAAAACAGCGTCTCCTTTTCCGATGACGTGCTCAATGGTTTGATCAAAAGCGTTGTGTTTGCTTTTGTAGTCACCTGGATTGCCGTGTACCAGGGCTATGACTGCGAGCCCACCTCAGAAGGGATCAGCCGCGCAACGACTAAAACCGTGGTGTACGCCTCGCTGGCCATATTGGGCCTGGACTTTATTTTGACCGCCTTGATGTTTGGAGACTTTTGATGCAAAACCGTACCCTCGAAACAGGTGTCGGCCTGTTCCTGCTGGCCGGGATACTGGCTTTGCTGTTGCTGGCCCTGCGAGTCAGCGGTCTGACTGCCAGCGCGACCAACGACACGTATAAACTTTATGCCTATTTCGACAATTCGGCTGGTTTGACTGTCAGAGCGAAGGTGACCATGGCCGGTGTCACCATCGGCAAGGTCACGGCAATCGATCTGGATCGCGACACCTTCACGGGTCGTGTGACGATGGAAGTGGAAAAGCGCGTGAATAATCTTCCGTCGGACTCCACTGCCTCGATTCTCACGGCGGGCCTGTTGGGTGAGAAATACATCGGTATCAGCGTGGGCGGTGATGACAAACTGCTCAAAGACGGCAGCACCATTCATGACACGCAGTCGTCGTTGGTACTCGAGGATCTGATCGGTAAATTTTTGCTGAATACCGTGAGTAAAGACGCCAAATGAGGAGTTTTTCATGATTTCAATTCTGCGCCGCGGGTTGCTGGTGTTGCTGGCGGCACTGCCAATGCTGGTCAGTGCTGCGGCATCGACTCAGTCCGCACATGATCTGGTGGATGACACGACCAAGCGCCTTTTGAGCGACCTGGCCGCCCATAAGGACGAATACAAAAGCAACCCCAGTGCCTTTTACGATGCGCTGAACGGTATTGTCGGTCCGGTGATCGATGCCGATGGCATCTCCAAAAGCATCATGACGGTCAAATACTCGCGCAAGGCGTCGCCTGAGCAAATGCAGCGCTTCCAGGAAAGCTTCAAGCGCAGCCTGATTCAGTTCTATGGCAATGCGCTGCTTGAGTACAACAACCAGGGCATCATCGTTGCTCCGGCCAAGGAAGAAGCGGACGACCGCACCTCTGTTGATATGCAGGTCAAGGGCAGTAACGGGGCCATCTATCCCGTCTCCTATACCTTGGTGAAGATGAACGACGAATGGAAAGTCCGTAACGTCATCATCAACGGCATTAACATCGGCAAGCTATTCCGCGACCAGTTCGCCGATGCCATGCAGCGCAACGGTAACGATCTGGACAAGACCATCAATGGTTGGTCAGGCGAGGTTGCCAAGGCCAAGGAAGCTGCCGCCCAGGCCGGCGATAAGGCCGCCAATGAGTGAGGCGAGCGTACAGCCCGGTGTGTCGGGTGAAATTAAACTGGTTGGTGTGCTCGATTATCGGACAGGCCCAGGTTTACGCAAGCAGGGCGCCGAATTGATCAAGTCCAGCACTGCAACTGCGCTGGTGATCGATTGTTCTGAGGTCGAGAAGTCCAGCAGTGTCGGGCTGGCCTTGCTGCTGGGGTTCATGCGCGATGGCGCGGCGGCAGGCAAGACGGTCAGTGTGCGAGCACTGCCCGAAGATATGCGGCAAATCGCTCAGGTATCCGAACTGACCGAGATGCTCCAACACAACTGATTGTGCTGTTATCGATCAAGCCCCTCGTCCGTCTCCTGCAAAGTAGGGTTCGCAACGAGAGGGCTTTTTTGTATGATGGCCGACCCGCGCGCGTAGGGCGCCGATTGAGGTTAAGCATGCAGGCTGTAGAAGTTAAAAGCTTCCTTGAAGGTAAGCTGCCGCAGATTCAAGTCGAAGTTGAAGGCGCAGGCTGCAACTTTCAGTTGAACGTGATCAGCGATGAACTGGCTACACTGAGTCCAGTCAAGCGCCAACAGCAGATCTATGCGCATTTGAACCCATGGATCGCTGATGGCAGCATCCACGCGGTCACCATGAAATTTTTCAGCCGCGCTGCATGGGCCGAGCGCACCTGAGCCAATTGGCGTCGAGATTCTAATGGACAAACTGATTATTACTGGCGGCATTCGTCTTGATGGCGAAATCCGCATTTCCGGGGCGAAGAACTCTGCCCTGCCGATTCTTGCCGCCACGCTGCTGGCCGATGGGCCGGTAACGGTTGCGAACCTGCCGCACCTGCACGACATCACCACCATGATCGAGTTGTTCGGTCGCATGGGCATCGAGCCGATCATTGATGAAAAGCTCAGCGTTGAAATTGATCCTCGCACTATCAAGACCCTGATCGCACCCTATGAGCTGGTGAAAACCATGCGTGCATCGATCCTGGTTCTGGGCCCGATGGTTGCGCGTTTCGGCGAGGCCGAAGTGGCGCTGCCTGGTGGTTGCGCTATCGGCTCGCGTCCGGTGGATCTGCACATTCGTGGTCTTGAAGCCATGGGCGCGGTCATCGACGTCGAAGGCGGTTACATCAAGGCCAAAGCGCCTGAAGGTGGCTTGCGCGGCGCTAACTTCTTCTTCGATACCGTCAGCGTGACAGGTACCGAGAACATCATGATGGCAGCTTCGTTGGCCAACGGTCGTAGCGTGTTGCAAAACGCCGCTCGTGAGCCTGAAGTGGTTGATCTGGCAAACTTCCTGAATGCAATGGGCGCAAAAGTTTCCGGCGCAGGCACCGACACCATCACCATCGATGGCGTGAAGCGTCTGGGCTCGGCGACCTATAAGGTCATGCCAGACCGTATCGAAACCGGTACCTATCTGGTGGCAGCTGCTGCCACGGGTGGTCGGGTCAAGCTCAAGGACACCGATCCAACGATTCTTGAAGCCGTACTGGAAAAGCTGCGTGAGGCAGGCGCCGAAATCACCACCGGCAAGGACTGGATCGAGCTCAACATGCATGGCAAACGTCCGAAGGCCGTCAATGTGCGCACTGCGCCCTATCCGGCTTTCCCGACTGACATGCAAGCGCAGTTTATCTCGCTCAACGCCATTGCCGAAGGCACGGGCGCGGTCATCGAGACAATCTTCGAAAACCGCTTCATGCATGTTTACGAAATGCACCGCATGGGCGCGCAGATTCAAGTCGAGGGTAATACTGCCATCGTCACGGGCTGCGCAAAACTCAAAGGCGCGCCAGTGATGGCGACCGACCTGCGTGCATCCGCCAGTCTGGTGATCTCGGCGCTGGTCGCCGAGGGCGACACGCTGATCGACCGCATCTACCACATCGACCGTGGTTACGAGTGCATCGAAGAGAAACTGCAGATGCTGGGTGCGAAGATTCGTCGCGTTCCGGGCTAGTTGTTCTGAGCCGGGTGTTTGGCTCTGGCGATGCGCCGTTGATTACGATCAACGCACGCGCCGGAGCTAAATGCAAAATGCGGGTATGACTTTCTGATTCGTTTCACTTCGAGCCGAGCGTTGGTTTGAAGGTTGTCGGGCATCGATTGCGACCCGACACAAGTTTCCTGATAAGGACTTACGTTTCCCATGCTGACCATCGCACTGTCCAAGGGCCGTATCCTTGACGACACTCTGCCTCTCCTCGCTGCTGCGGGCATCGTGCCGACCGAGAATCCGGACAAGAGCCGCAAGCTGATCATTCCAACAACCCAGGCCGATGTGCGCCTGTTGATTGTGCGTGCGACCGATGTGCCTACTTATGTCGAACATGGCGCGGCCGATCTGGGCGTCGCGGGTAAAGATGTATTGATGGAGTATGGCGGCCAGGGTCTATACGAGCCGTTGGACCTGCAGATTGCCCAATGCAAATTGATGACTGCCGGCGCTGTCGGGGCTGTCGAGCCGAACGGTCGCCTGCGTGTCGCCACCAAATTCGTCAACGTTGCCAAGCGCTACTACGCAGAGCAAGGCCGTCAGGTCGACATCATCAAGCTGTACGGCTCCATGGAGCTTGCACCGCTGGTGGGATTGGCCGACAAAATCATCGACGTCGTCGACACGGGTAATACGCTACGTGCCAATGGCCTTGAACCTCAGGAACTGATCGCCCACATCAGCTCGCGTCTGGTGGTCAACAAGGCCTCGATGAAAATGCAGCACGCTCGCATACAGGCGTTGATCGACACACTGCGTCAGGCAGTGGAGTCGCGACACCGCGGCTGACCGATAGCGCAACCCCAAAGGTTGCGCCCAACTATCCGTGTCATAGCCAAATTCTCAGGTGCCCGCGCGGATAGCTTGGTAGCTTATGGACTACGTCCAAAACGGCACCCGAGATATCCGCCAATCACTGAGGCCCCGCTATGACCACTTCCACCGATATTCGCCGACTCAATGCTGATGACCCGGACTTTGCACGACATCTGGATCATCTGCTGAGCTGGGAAAGTGTGTCTGACGACTCAGTGAATCAGCGAGTGCTGGACATCATCAAAAACGTGCGAGAGCGCGGCGACGCGGCGTTGGTGGAGTACACCCAGCGTTTCGACGGGCTGGAAGTTGCGTCTATGGCCGACCTGATTCTGCCGCGTGAGCGCCTGGAACTGGCGCTGACTCGCATTACGCCAGCGCAGCGTCAGGCGCTGGAAAAAGCCGCCGACCGTGTGCGCATCTACCACGAGAAACAGAAGCAGGACTCCTGGAGCTACACCGAGGCCGATGGCACGGTGTTGGGGCAGAAAGTCACGCCGCTGGACCGTGCAGGTTTGTACGTGCCGGGCGGCAAGGCGTCGTACCCATCCTCGGTGCTGATGAACGCGATCCCTGCGAAAGTCGCCGGCGTGGCTGAGGTGGTCATGGTCGTGCCCACTCCGCGCGGCGAGCTGAACGAGCTGGTGCTCGCGGCTGCCTGTATCGCGGGTGTCGACCGCGTATTCACCATCGGTGGCGCGCAGGCTGTGGCAGCGCTGGCCTACGGCACTGAAAGCGTGCCTCAGGTCGACAAGGTCGTTGGTCCTGGCAACATCTATGTGGCCACCGCCAAGCGCCATGTGTTCGGCCAGGTCGGTATCGACATGATCGCCGGGCCCTCGGAGATTCTGGTGGTGTGTGACGGTCAGACCAACCCGGACTGGATCGCCATGGATCTGTTCTCCCAGGCCGAGCACGACGAAGACGCGCAGGCGATTCTGGTCAGTACCGATGCTGAGTTTCTCGACAAAGTGGCCGCCAGCATCGCCAGACTGATGCCGACCATGGAGCGTGCAGACATCATCAAAACGTCGATCCATGGCCGCGGCGCGTTGATTAAAGTGGCCGACATGAGTCAGGCGCTTGAGGTCGTCAATCGCATCGCGCCCGAACACCTTGAGTTGTCCGTGGCCGATCCTGAAGCGTGGTTGCCGCACATTCGTCACGCCGGTGCGATCTTTATGGGGCGCCACACCTCCGAAGCACTGGGTGATTACTGCGCAGGCCCCAACCACGTGCTGCCAACCTCGGGCACCGCACGGTTTTCCTCGCCGCTGGGCGTTTACGATTTCCAGAAGCGCTCGTCGATCATTTATTGCTCGGAGCAGGGCGCATCCGAACTCGGCAAGACCGCCTCCGTACTGGCCCGTGGTGAGTCGTTGACCGCTCACGCACGCAGCGCCGAATACCGGATCGTCGATAACCAACAAGAAGGCAAATAGGCATGAGCAAATTCTGGAGCCCTTTCGTCCGTGATCTCGTGCCTTACGTGCCGGGCGAACAACCGAAGCTGACCAAGCTGGTAAAGCTCAACACCAACGAAAACCCTTATGGCCCGTCGCCCAAAGCTATTGAGGCAATGCGCGCCGAGGTGAACGACAACCTGCGTCTTTATCCAGACCCCAACAGTGACCTGCTCAAGCAAGCCGTTGCGCGTTATTACGGCGTTGAAGCCAATCGAGTGTTCCTGGGCAACGGTTCTGACGAGGTGCTCGCCCACGCATACAACGCCTTTTTCAAGCACGACAAACCGCTGCTGTTTCCGGATATCAGCTACAGCTT
>NZ_DASWOT010000188.1:0-47253 GCF_036404235.1 Pseudomonas sp. | reverse complement strand
TTAGGCTCGATGATGAGCGGACTTACAGTGGGTACGGGCGGCGCCAAGGATGCTGGTGGAAAAGGAGCTGAAACGGGACTTTCTATAGCCAAAGGAAAGATTTGAAACGAAAGCACCGAACCAGTGTTGATCTGAGATTTGGATCAACACTGCGTATCAATCAACACGCACTTCGTCGATGTAGAGACCAAAACCTTCAAAACCTTCACGCAGCTCAGCATTAGATGGTTTACTTTGCAGAATACCGATTCCGGAGTTCAAGCCGCCATTTTTGACTAACCCTAATGCGATAGAAAAGATCGCAAGAACTGCGAAGGCATACAACAGTCCCCACGCAGCAAAGAATGCGAAGGTACCGATCACGGCAGCACGAACAACCCACTTCACTGAATTGACGATAACGCTCGGCGCACCAATACGGCTGAATGAAGACCAAAGCGCTTTTTCAGAGCGAAGTATCCCACCCACACCACGGCCGAGCACATGCCCGATCCGCACTGCGGCGCTTCCGTTTTTGCGAGTTTCTGTGGTCATACTTCACCCCTGAATCGTCGTAAAACATGTCATTCTGATATCATTTATAGCCCTATTTCATGCTATATTCAACTCAATCCCCCTTAAAAATCAAGCTCACGACGAACAACACTTCACCAGGATCAGATTGCTCCGAGCCAATCCCACCAAGGCTTCCAGCCTGAGATTTCTGCCTCAGAAGATACTGATAACCGACCTGAAACAATCCCCAAGAGATTGCTTGTTGGATGCTTAAGATTGAGAACGTCCTTGATCACTAGATCTGCCTCAGCCATTAGGTGTTAGATTGGAAAATCTAGATCGTCTGTACTCAGAATGTATCACCCAGGGTTGGACTCCTGCCTCATATAACCCAAAAGGAAATGGCTGAAGCAAATGGAAAAGCGAAAGGTTTTAATGGAATGGGGCACAAGGGTAAGTGCCTTACCTGAAAAGGCCGTCGATGCCGACGGAAATGGTCAGCCACAAAAAGGAGTTCAGAAGCCAATACCGCCGGGCACGGCCCCAATGATGATTGCCGAACTGATTAAGCATCTACTTTTTTCATGTAAGCCCATGGCAGCACGCCAAAGCCATCACAAACCGGCCTCTTTGAAGCAGGCATACAATCCTGCCGGGGCAACCTTTCTAGAACTAATAAAGGTTTGGACTTGTTCCTCAGCGTTAGGTAGAGCAAAAGCCCACCAATGACCTCATCATGGGTGCCTCAATGCTCAAGTTTCTGTTGCGAAAAACAGCTTCCCCCCCTCCCTCCAAAAAGACAGCCGGCTTTCTAAAACCCGAGTCGCCCGACTCCCTGCTGGGTACGCCTCGCAGACGTAAACTGATCGAAAATATTTGGCAGCGTACTTCGCTATCTCGCAAACAATTCCAAACCCTTTACGTCGGCGCGTTCGAACGCTACGCCGCGCTGGTCCAGCAGCTCCCAGCCTCAGAAAACCATCACCATGCCTATCAGGGTGGCATGCTTGATCATGGTCTGGAGATTGTGGCCTACGCGCTGAAGATCCGGCAGATGTATCTACTGCCGATTGGGGCACCTCCCGAATCGCAAGCATCCCAGTCAGAGGCGTGGTCTGCTGCAGCGGCTTACGGTGCCCTTGTGCATGACTTGGGCAAAATCGCAGTCGACGTGCAAGTAGAACTGGTGGATGGAACAACCTGGCATCCATGGCATGGACCGTTGGATCAGCCGTACCGCTTCAAGTACGTCAAAGGCCGCGACTACCGACTGCACGGAGCAGCGTCCTCCCTCATCTACTCCAGCGTGATTCCGTCGTCAGCACTGGACTGGCTCAGCGGCTTTCCCGAGCTATGGGCTCAACTGGTGTTCGCTTTCGCGGGCCAGTACGAGCATGCCGATATTCTCGGTGAAATCGTTTCCCAAGCTGACCAGGCTTCCGTTGCTCAGGAACTTGGAGGCAATCCAGGTCGGGCGATGTCGGCCCCCAAACAGTCTATTCAACGACAACTGGCAGAAGGCTTACGGATGCTTGTGTCTGAGAAGTTCAAATTGAACCAGCCCAACGGACCCTCGGATGGGTGGCTGACGGCGGATGGTTTGTGGCTTGTCAGTAAACCTGCGGTAGACCAACTCAGAGCTCATTTACTGTCACAGGGCATTGAGCATATACCCTCGTCCAACGCCCCGATGTTCAACCTGCTCTAGGACCAGGCGATCATCCAGACTAACCCCGAAGGCAGGGCGATCTGGAAGGCCCACATCGACAATGGCCGGGGCTGGAAAAATAGCTTCACCGTTTTGAAAGTCTCGCCAGCTTTGATCTGGCCACAAGCCAGCGACCGGCCTGAACCCTACACAGGCATTCTGACCGTTGACTCTGCACCCGTTGCGAGTGAGGACGAAGAGACAACTCCTTCTCCCACAGAGCCGCTAGCGTCCACAAGCAAGAAGGGCTCGAAACCCAGCGGCACGGGTAGCGACCAAGAAGCGAACCCTTCACCGTCGAAAAAAGAACCCGCCCCAGAAAAAGACTTTAATGCGCTGGATGATTTACTCGAGCTATTCCCTGATCAAGTCGCTGAGTCAACGGACGCCCCTCCTGTGCCTGAGCCTGCCACTGATGAGCAGATTCCGTTCAGCGCTCCACCACAAACAACCACTCGCCTGAAACAGCCCATGCAATCCACCACAGCAACTGGAACAACCGATGACATGCAGATTGAGCAGATGAATCAAGATGTCCTCGACCCGAATACAAATCATGGCACGGCCTTTCTGAGATGGCTCAAAGACGGTGTGATCTCTCACAAGGTGATCATCAATGATGCCAAGGCACGCGTGCATACAGTAGACGGCACAGCCTTTTTGGTCAGCCCAGACATCTTTAAACGCTATGCACTGGAAAATCCCAGCATCGAGCGGCAGGCGCGAGAGCGGGACCTAGAAGCATGGCAATTGGTACAGCGTGCCTTTGAAAAATTGAAGAAGCATCGCAAGACGCCGACCGGCTTGAATATATGGACGTGCCTGGTCAAAGGACCTCGCAAGAGCAAAGAGTTGAGGGGCTACCTGCTTACAGATCCTACCGAAGCATTCAGCGAAGTGCCTTATGACAACCCAGTTCTGACGTTGGTAAATCTGGCGGATAAGGAAACATCCGAATGAATACGAGGACCCTCCCAGAGCTTACTGAGGAATACATACTGACCCACGATCTGCGCCCTGACACTGTGAAAATTTACAGGGCAGCGACCAAGTCATATGTGAATTTCTTCGGGGAATGCTTGGCCTGCGAGACTACTCATCGCGAAATGCTGAACTGGCGCAGATCTGAACTCGACAGAATCTCCAAGCGTAGCTGGAACACCTACTCAAGCCACTTGCGGACCGTCTATCGTTACGCAATGGAACACGGCCTGGTTGATTTCAAAGTCAATCCCCTAAGGGAGACCCGAGTTATCCCAACTAAGCGTCCCAAGAAGACCATAGTCAACGACGCAATAGTGCGCGCGCGCAGCTGGCTAGAAGTACTTGCCAGTGAGGAAAGCGAGACAATATCTCGAACTGAGATTACGCCAGCATGGTTTTGGCTATCTGTTTTCGAGATGTTTTACTACACAGGTTTAAGGCTTAACGCCCTGCTATGTTTGAGGTACGTCGATATTGACCTCAGCCAGCGGATGATTAAGGTCCGAGGGGAGACAGAGAAAACGCATCGTGAGTTCATGATTCCCGTACCTGACGGGCTAATGCCGCACCTGGAACGCATCATGACTGCAGCTCGGGCCCTAGACTTTCTTCCAAAGGATCAATTGTTCAACGTGAATCGCTTTTCAGGCCACTACCGTCGCAAAGAAATGAACTCTGATCAGGTCGAGGCGATGTTCAAAAAAGTTACCGCCATGACCGGTGTGAGAATTACGCCGCACAGATTTAGGCATACGATCGCTAGCGAGCTGATGAGACAGCCCGAGCGGAACATTCATCTCACAAAAACGTTGCTCAACCACTCCAACATCGCTACCACCATGGAGTACCTAGAGCCTGATTACGACATGATGCGCGAAGTCATGAACGAACGAGGAAGGCGACCTGCGAAGATCAGATACCTCTCCAAGGCTGACGCTGCCGTGCGAGCTGACAACCGGCCAAGGTTGCCAACCCCACTCAAGAGTTTGATATCTGCCCCAGCCACCCAAGCCCCATCAAATATCTCCCCCGCCGCGCCACAAAAAACCAGATCCAACCAGGATGCTGGCTCAGTTAGCCCTAAACATACAAAAATAGTGCCCCCGATAAGCTCCCATGAGCCGCCAAAAAGAGACCGCAGCGCAACGCAGGAACCCAGCCAGCAAAATAACCTACGTTGCCCAGCAGAGTACCTCGCGCCTTCAAGTCATGACGATGATCTGTTGCAGATATCAGGGCTACCATCGGACTGCTCCAGTCCAGAGGAGTTAGTCAGAAGCCTGGACCAAATCGCGCAGTGGCTGAGAAAGAATGTGACTAGGGAAAACGTACCTGTCAGAACATTGGATCAGGGGCCCTCGCAAAACCTACCTGATCAGATGCAACATTCCCGCTCAAACACCTTTAGTGATACTGGATGGAGCCCGCGTTCTGGATGACAGAGAAACTGCAAGCTCGCAGCCAGGAACGTCTGCTCTTAGAAAACGCATCCCGATTTCCACGGGTCGTCTTTTCTCGCCTAATGAACGCTGGGGTTAGGCCGATAGATGCTAGGCAAAGGAAATTTGGACAAAAAACGCCTTATCCACTCAGCTTTCGCTTCGAATAAGACGTTCCAATTTGACATCACCGAATGCCGGCGCTATGTTTCGCGACAGACGGCTGCTTGTCTGAGTGTAGATTCCATCAGATGGTAATGCCTGCCTTCAGCCTGAAGACGATCCACCTAATAGAATTTTAAGATCACAGCCACACAGCAATTTGGTCGGGGTAAGGGGATTCGAACTCCTGACATCCTGCTCCCAAAGCAGGCGCGCTACCGGACTGCGCTATACCCCGGTAAAACAAGGCACCTCTACAAGCTGCCTGCGACCTGATGCGAATGGCACCAGATCTTTAAGATTCCGCTCCAAGATTACTCTTGAAGCCAAAAATGGTGGGTCGTGTGGGATTCGAACCTACGACCAATTGGTTAAAAGCCAACTGCTCTACCAACTGAGCTAACGACCCGCTTCGTGGTGGCGCGTATATTACTGATTTCTCTCAGTAATTCAACACCTGTTTGCAAATATTTTAAAAGTAACGCGTGGGATCAGTCACCCCAGCCAATGCAAAGCCCTCAGCACGCAAGCGACAGCTGTCGCATTTACCGCATGCTCGCCCAAACTCGTCGGCCTGATAGCACGAAACCGTCAGACCGTAATCGACGCCCAGACGCACGCCTGCCTTGACGATATCGGCCTTGCTCAAATTCTGCAGCGGCGCCTGAATGGTGAAGCCTTGCCCTTCTACACCCGCCTTGGTAGCCAGGTTAGCCATGCGCTCGAATGACTCGATGAACTCCGGACGGCAATCGGGATACCCCGAGTAATCCACCGCGTTCACACCAATAAAGATGTCGCGAGCGCCCAGCACTTCTGCCCAGCCCAGCGCCAGCGATAGAAAAACCGTGTTGCGAGCAGGGACGTAGGTCACCGGAATACCTTCGCCCGGCGACTCAGGCACGGCAATGCTACTGTCGGTCAATGCCGAACCGCCGATACCATTGAGGTTAAGACCAATCACCTTGTGCTCCACGACGCCCAGGTCGTTGGCCACACGCACTGCCGCGTCCAGTTCAGCCCGATGACGCTGACCGTAATCAAAACTCATGGTGTAGCAGGAGTAGCCATCGGCACGTGCCATGGCAACGACGGTGGCCGAATCCAGACCGCCCGATAGAAGGATTACCGCTTTTTTCTCACTCATCACTTGCTCACTCATGTCAGCGCCCCGGCTCGTCGTTCCAGAGAAATTTATGCAACTGCAACTGCAAGCGGACTGGCAGGTTGTCAGCGACTATCCAGTCAGCAAGGTCGCGCGCACTCATGTCGTGATGACTGGGTGAAAACAATACCTCGCCCGCGCGACGCTCAAGCCCGTATTGAATGAGCTTGGAAACCGCCCAGTCGTAGTCTTCCCGAGAACAGATGACGAACTTGACCTGATCGTTGGACGTCAGCAGGTCAATGTTTTCATAACGGTTGCGGGTGACTTCTTTGGAACCGGGTGTTTTCAGATCGACAATCCGACTGACGCGAGAGTCCACCGCCGAGATGTCGAGCGCGCCGCTGGTTTCCAGGGATACTTCATAACCCGCATCGCACAGGCGCTTGAGCAGCCCTATCGCGTTCGGCTGGGCAAGAGGCTCGCCGCCCGTGACGCAGACATAGCGAGGACGATAGCTGGCAACTTGCTCAACCAACGAATCCAGCGTCTGAATAGTGCCGCCACTGAAAGCGTAGGCGCTGTCGCAGTAACCGCAGCGCAGCGGGCAGCCAGTGAGTCGCACAAATACCGTGGGCAGGCCAGCGGTGCGCGTTTCACCCTGCAACGAGTAAAAAACTTCGGTGATGCGTAATGTGTCTTGCATAAGAGCCACGGGCGTAACGGCTAAACAGGCCATCCGCCTCCGTCAGGCACTTCAAAGCACCCTGCGCACGCAGAATCCAGAGAAGCGAAATCAATACCGGAATTTCGGGTGCGAGATTCTAACGAAAAAAGCCGCGCAAAGCGCGGCTTTCTTGAATCAGCGGTCAAGCTCGATCAGAGACGCTGAAGGTCTCGTTGAGCCAACTGCGCGGCTGAAGTCCCCGGGTATTGGGCAACTACTTGCTGCAGGATGCCTTTGACCTTATCGGTGTGACCAAGGCGGCGCTCAACATCGGCCAGTTTGTACAGAGAGTCCGGCACTTTGGCATGCTTGGGATAATTCTGACTGACTTTGGCGAATGCCTGACCAGCACCTTGAAGGTCCCCTTTGGCCAGGTTCACCTCCCCCAACCAATACTGGGCGTTGCCCGCATACTGACTGTTGGGGTACTTGCGAAGGAAAGCTGTAAAGGCCTGACTGGCCTTGTCGAAATCCTTTGCCTTGATCAGATCGAAAGCAGCTTCGTAATAGAGCTTTTCTTTCGCTGGATCAGGAGGCTCACTGCCTGCCTGGGGTGCCCGAGCAGCCCCAGCAGGTGTTCCGCCGGCATTGATTGCGCCGTCGGATGAAGAATTATTGGCAGCGGGTGCAGCAGGTGCGCCGCCAGCGCCTATGCGCGAATCAAGGTCCTGATAACGCTCCAGCGCTTGTTGCTTCATTTGCTGGATATCGTTCTGCTGGACTTCGACTATTCCGCGCAAGCGCGAAATTTCATCCTGCATTTGTTGCAACTGCATGAACAGCTGACCTTGCGCCGAGGGTTGAGCCGTAGCCCCACCCCCGGCGTAGGCGCCGGCCGTACCATAACCTGATGGCGGATAACTGCTGCCAACAGAGCCAGAGTTGTCATCGACCACAGGAACCGCACCCCACGCTGCAAGCGGAAGGGTAAGAGCCAAAACGGTTAAAGCACGGCGGCACGTTCGCATGTCAAATTACTTACGCAGTTCGACGCGACGGTTTTGAGCCCAGGATTGCTCGTCGTTGCCGGTAGCAACTGGACGCTCTTCACCATAGGAAACCACTTCCAGCTGAGCTGGCGAAACGCCTTGCAGGACCAGGTAGCGTTGAACGGCTTTCGCACGACGCTCGCCCAGAGCCATGTTGTACTCACGAGTACCACGTTCGTCGGTGTTGCCTTCCAGAACTACGCGAGCGCCATTGCCTTTAAGGTCTTTAGCGTGAACGTCCAGAGCGCGCATGGCCTCTGGTTTCAGGTCCGAACTGTCGTATTCGAAGTAGAAGGTGGTGATTGCGCGCAGAGCAGCTTCTTCGCTCAGGCTGCCATCAACAGCACCGCTGTTAGCACCGTAACCAGCGTTTGGATCTACAGCAGCGCCTTCACCGGCATTGTCGCCGCCTTTGGACGAGCAACCTACAGCTACAGCCATGGCCAGAGCCAGCGCAGCAAATTTACCAAACTTAAGCATTTCCATCGTGAAACTCCTAATGAACCCCAGTGTGTTAAGTGAAACGTGAAACGCCGCGTCAGTTCAGGTAAGGGGACCAGGAAGGTTCTCTGACTTCGCCTTGAGCGGTAGGAAGCGGGAGCCTTACGCGTCCGTTAATGGACACGAGCATCAAGACTCCCCGGCCCTGCTGGCGGGTGGCGTAGATTACCATGGTGCCGTTGGGCGCAACAGTAGGCGACTCATCAAGGTTGCTGTCTGTGAGGATTTTAACGCTACCGCGCTGCAAATCCTGGGCTGCGACCTTGAAGTTGGTGAATCCATCCTGACGATGAATCATGACTAGCGTTTTTTCATCGGCCGACAACTTAGGGTTGGCGTTGTAGTTACCAATGAAAGTGACACGCTCCGCACCACCACCGTTAATACTGGTTTTATAGATCTGTGGTTTGCCACCACGATCGGACGTGAAGTAAATGGTTGAGCCATCTTTACCGAAGAAAGGTTCGGTATCGATAGAGGAATCATTGGTTACACGACTGATTTGACGGGACGCCAAGCTCATCACGTAGATTTCCGGGTTGCCATCTTTCGACAGAACGAACGCCAGCTTGCTGCCGTCCGGAGACCATGCAGGCGCGCCGTTCAGCCCTTCGAAGTTGGTCACCTGCTCGCGGCGGCCAGTATCGATATGCTGAATGAAGATGCGCGGACGCTTCTGCTCAAACGACACATAAGCGATGCGCTTGCCATCTGGCGCAAAGCGCGGTGACAGAATAGGTTCGCGCGACTGAAGCAGAGTCACCGCACGGGCACCGTCGTAATCCGAGCGCTGCAACGTGTAACGCGTGTTCATGCCGCCAAAACGCTCTGCGGTGACATACAGAATACGTGTGGAGAACGCACCTTTGATGCCGGTTAGTTTTTCAAACGACTGGTCAGCAATGTAGTGCGACATATCGCGTAGTTGATCAGGCGTGCCCGATACGTTGCCGGTCAATACCTGCTGTTCGGTCGCCACGTTGAACAGTGCGTACTGCACCTGCAGACGACCGCCCGCAGGGGTAATGTTGCCGACCATTACGTACTGCGCGCCCAGCGCTTTCCAGTCACGGAAGATGACTTCACTCGCCTGAGTCGGCAGGCTGATCATGTTCTGCTTTGGAATCGGCGTGTAATAGCCGGAGTTGAGCATGTCGTTGCTGATGATCGCCGACATGTCTTCTGGCAGCACATTGCCGCCTTGCCAGCCAAACGGCACAACGGCAATCGGCGTCGCGCGATCACTGCCGCTGGTGACCAGAATGTTTTTTTCGTCGGCAGCGACCATGCCCGCTGCGCAACATAGAACGACAAGCAATCCTCGAAGAAGGTTAATCACAAGGCTAGATCCTCTGGTGTGAATGTCATCTTGAATGACCGGTAAGGTGCGAAATCAGAAGGTTTCAGACCCTGCATCTCTGTCAAGCGACCAATATTCTTGACCGCAGCAACCGCTGAACTGTCGAAAGACCCGTCTCCGCTGGACTTGGAAACGTTGACCGTGGTGATCGTACCGTCCGGCAACATGCCAATCTGCAAGACCACCGTCATGCCTTTGCGCGCCGAAGGAGGTCGAGCCCAGCCTTCTGCCGCTCGCGAGCGAATCAAGTCGTCAAAGCTACCCGCTGTTTCGTCGCCCCGCTCATCAGCCAAGGCCTGTTGGCGCTCCGGCTTGTCGGAAAGCAGGTCAGCCAGTGCCTGAGCCTTTTTGTCCTCCGCCGATTTGCGCGCAGCTTCCTGAGCCTTCTTGGCAGAGTCCGCAGCCGCCTTTTTCTTGCTGTCCTCAGCCGCTTTTTTCTTCGCGTCGTCGGCAGCCTGTTTCTTGGCGTCTTCAGCTGCTTTCTTTTTCGCGTCGTCGGCGGCCTGCTTCTTGGCTTCTTCAGCGGCAGCGCGCTTGGCGTCTTCCTCAGCCTTTTTCTTCGCGTCGTCTTCAGCTTTCTTCTTGGCTATATCAGCCAATTGTTTCTCTTCTGCAGCTTTCTTCGCGTCATCGGTTTTCTTGGCCTCGGCCTTTTTGGCGTCATCCGCCTTTTTGGCCTCGTCGGCTTTCTTGGTTTCTTCAGCCTTTTGTTCTTCGGCTTTTTGAGCAGCTTCCTCTTTCTTTTGTTCCGCCGCCTTCACCGCTTCCTGCTTCTCCTGCTCAACTTTTTTCTGTTCCATCTGTTCGACTTCTGTTTGTCGCGCAGCGGATTTCTTTGCCTCACCAGCAAGCTTCTGGTTGGTCTGGGTCGTCGCCTGACTTTTCGACTTCAACTGATAGAGCGTGGCCTGAACGATAGGCTTGGCCTCAGGCAGTTCCGGCGTCATGGCGAAACTGACAAAGAGCAGGCCAAAAATCAGGACATGCAACGCCACAGCCCAAACGGTGGGCCAGAAGTAGCTTTCCGAGGCTGTCGGCTCTCGAATTGGCTGCATCAGGGCGCCTCAGTAATCAAACCAACGTTCCCGACCCCGGCCTTCTGTAACCCACCCATCGTGCCCATGACCGATCCGTAATCGACAGTTTTGTCGCCACGAATAAAGACCTGGGTCTGTTTACCGGCTTCACGGCCGGCGGCGATGATCTTGGTCACGGCACTGGTCAGCTGCGGCAAGGTCATGGCCTTGTCCATCTGCTTGTCGGTATCGACTTCAGTGCCAAGGTTCCAGTAATAGGTCTTGTCAGCCTTGATCGAAATAGTCAGGACCTGATTGTTGTTGTCCTGCGGCAAAGCCTCGCTGGAGACCTTGGGCAGATCAACCTTCACGCCCTGGTTAATCATTGGCGCGGTCACCATGAAAATGACCAGCAGCACCAACATCACGTCGATGTATGGCACCACGTTCATTTCGGCGACCGGCTTGCGTTTTTTTCGTCGATCGCGAGCGATTAAAGCCATTTGGAAATACCTGCCTAGTCTTCGCTGGTGTGCACTTTACGGTGCAGGATTGCCTGGAATTCGTCGGCGAATGTGTAGTAACGGCCAATCAGGTTTTCACCGCGAGCGGCGAAACGGTTGTAGGCGATTACTGCAGGAATTGCTGCGAACAGACCAATGGCGGTGGCGATCAGTGCTTCGGCGATACCCGGTGCGACAGTCGCCAGGGTCGCCTGTTGCGCAGTGGCCAGACCACGGAAGGAGTTCATGATCCCCCAGACAGTACCGAACAGGCCTACATAGGGGCTGGTTGAACCGACCGTGGCAAGAAAAGGCAGACTTTGCTCGAGCTTTTCTTCTTCACGGGAAATGGCAACGCGCATGGCTCGCGCCACACCTTCCATGACCGCATCAGGGTCGACGCCCGGTTGTTGGCGCAGACGGGAGAACTCCTTGAAACCAGCTCGGAAGATCTGCTCCACACCAGAATCCGGGTCCGGATTGCTGCCTGCCTGACGGTAAAGTTTCGACAGGTCGATGCCCGACCAAAAACGCTCTTCGAAGCTTTCCAGCGCACGGCGCCCTGCACGCAGCAAACTGCTGCGCTGAAAAATCATGACCCACGAAGTGATTGAAGCAGCCACCAGGATCAGCATCACCAATTGAACGACTACGCTGGCATTGCTGACCAAACTCCACATGGAGGAATGGTCGACGACGTTAGCTTCCACGCTGTATCTCCTGCTCTGAATGTGTACCCGCGCCGCTCTGACCGGCAAAGGCCGTGCGCAGAGCTTCGGGAATGGCCCGGGGTTTCAAACTGTCGGCGCGCACACACGCCACTAAAAACTGCCCCTCGCAGAGCAGCACATCATCCGCTACCCGCCTGACTTGCTGATGAAAGCGCAGGCTGACACGGTTCAATTCGGTCACATCGGCGCTGACCAGCAGCTCATCATCCAACCGCGCAGGCTTGTGGTAACGGGCCTCACAGGAATGCACGACGAACAACAGGTTCTCACCGGCCAGTGCGGACTGGGCAAATCCCAACTCCCGCAGCCGCTCGGTACGAGCCCGCTCCATGAATTTCAAATAATTTACGTAATAAACGATGCCGCCTGCATCGGTGTCCTCGTAATAAACGCGACAGCGATGTGAGAACGACTGCCCCCCGTTTTGCGCGCGCATACTCTAGTGCTTACTCCTCAGGTTGCCAATCCGGCCAGGCAACTGTTTTTCATCAATTTTGCCGCTGACCTGTCGCCGCTTTATCGCGACTGCCCGTCAGACCATGAAACATCCGAATAAATCGCCCACCGTCACTTTTAATCATCAAGATCTTCGAGATCATCGACAGGCGTGCTCAACGTTGGCAGCTCACCCATGCGCGCAGGAATGTTCAGACCAAAATGCAGATAGGCATGGCGCGTCACCACGCGGCCACGAGGCGTGCGCATGATATAGCCTTGTTGGATCAAATAGGGCTCAAGTACATCTTCAATAGTGTGTCGTTCTTCACTAATTGCAGCAGCAAGGTTGTCCACCCCGACCGGCCCGCCATCAAACTTCTCGATCATGGTCAAAAGCAGGCGTCGATCCTGATGATCGAAGCCTCGTTCATCGACATCCAGCAAGTTAAGCGCAAGGTCGGCGATCTCTTTGGTGATCTGCCCCTGCGCACGCACTTCAGCGAAATCCCGAACGCGGCGTAGCAGCCGATTGGCAATACGTGGAGTGCCGCGAGCCCGTCGAGCAATCTCGAACGCACCGGCATCTTCGATGTGCAAACCGAGGATGCCAGCAGAACGCGAGACGATGGTGGCAAGATCCGCGATGTTGTAGAACTCCAGGCGCTGCACAATCCCGAATCGATCACGCAGCGGATTGGTCAACATGCCAGCACGGGTTGTCGCGCCCACCAGCGTGAACGGCGGCAGGTCAAGCTTGATGGAGCGGGCGGCAGGGCCCTCTCCGATCATGATGTCGAGCTGGAAGTCCTCCATCGCCGGGTACAGCACTTCCTCGACAATGGGCGAAAGACGATGAATCTCGTCGATAAACAAGACATCGTGCGGCTCAAGGTTAGTCAGAATCGCAGCCAGATCGCCAGGACGTTCCAGAACAGGCCCGGAAGTGCTTTTAATCGAAACGGACATTTCCTGGGCAATGATGTTGGCCAGCGTCGTTTTGCCCAAGCCCGGCGGGCCGAAGATCAGCGTATGGTCCAACGCTTCGTTGCGCCCACGCGCAGCCTGAATGAACAACTCCATTTGCTCGCGCACGGTGGGCTGACCGATATAGTCAGCCAGGCTAAGAGGCCGGATCGCCCGGTCCAGCTGCTCATCACGGTCACGTCCACCCGTGGCGGCTATCAGGCGGTCGGCATCAATCACTTAAACCATCCCCTTGAGTGCGCGTCGGATCAAATCTTCACTGCTCAAATTTTTGTCCTTGATGGCGGAGATTGCCTTGCTCGCCTCTTGAGGCTTGTAGCCCAGGGAAACAAGCGCACTGACCGCATCGGACTCTGCCGTTGCCTGTTGTACAGGCGCTCCAGGGCCCTCGGTCACCAGCGTAAATGCCCCAGGCAATGTGTCCCACGCCTTGAAGCGATCCTTGAGTTCGACCAGCAATCGTTCCGCGGTTTTTTTGCCAACGCCAGGCACACGAGTCAATGCCGAGGTGTCCTGAGCCTGAACGCAACGCACCAAATCATCGACTTCAAGCGTTGACATCAGGGCCAGTGCCAGTTTAGGCCCGACACCGTTGAGGCGAATCAACTCACGAAACATCTCGCGATCACGCTTTTCGTAAAAACCGAACAACAGCTGCGCATCCTCACGGACCACCAGATGCGTATGCAGGGTCACCTGTTCGCCAAGGTGCGGCAATCTGTAAAGGGTAGTCATGGGGACTTCAATTTCGTAACCCACACCGCCGACATCGAGCACCAGATGTGGCGGCTGCTTCTCGACCAATGAACCGCGTAAACGTCCAATCACCTATCGGATCCTTATTGATAACCGGGTAGTGCTCCATCCCGGCTTGACCGTGCTCGCCATGTTTGCAGGACTTGCGCGACCTGCAAATGAAAATTTATGAGTGAATGATGCGTCACAGACGCAAACGTCCACCACGACTGCGCGCCGTACTCAAGCCATGAGGAATAAGACTGGACCGGGTATGCGCATGGCACAACGCAATTGCCAAGGCATCCGAGGCGTCTATTTGCGGCTTTTGCGTCAGCTTCAGCAAATGCATGACCATCATCATCACCTGCTCTTTATTTGCACCGCCCGTTCCGACAATGGCTTGTTTGACCTGAGTCGCTGTGTATTCGGCGATTTCCAGGCTTTCTTCGGCGGCGGCGACAATGGCGGCACCTCTCGCCTGTCCGAGTTTGAGCGCGGAATCCGCATTTTTGGCCATGAATACTTTTTCAATGCCCATGGTCATCGGGCCGTAGGTCTGAATGACTTCCCTCACCCCTCGAAAAACGATCTGCAGACGTTCGTGCAACAAGCCACCCCCAGTACGAATACAGCCCGACGCCACGTACACACAGCCGCGTCCGGTATCACGCACAACGCCATAACCGGTAATTCGTGAACCGGGATCGATACCTAGGATAAGAGTCATAACGCCTGCAGCATGAGAAGTGGCACACACAATGAAACGCAGCATAAAGGCAGAAGCCGGAGGCCGATAGCGATGAGATCATCAGCGCTTCGTTTCTCCGGCTTCACTGTCCTGACAAAAACACCGTTAGCCAAGCTGCTCCAGAACATCGTCTGGAATTTCAGCATTGGAATAAACGTTCTGAACGTCATCCAGGTCTTCAAGCATGTCGATCAGCTTGAGGACCTTTTCAGCCATCTCAAGATCAAGCACCGCACTGGTGGTCGGCTGCATCACGATTTCAGCATCAGTGACATTGAAACCGGCAGCTTCAATCGCGGTGCGCACAGAATAAAAGCTCGCAAAAGACGTAAAGACATCAATGGAGCCGTCCTCATTGGTGACGATGTCGTCAGCGTCAGCTTCCATCGCCGCCTCAATGAGCGAATCCTCATCGACGCCGGCAGCAAAGGATATTTGCCCCTTGCGCTCGAACAGATAAGCAACTGAGCCATCAGTGCCAAGGTTGCCGCCGCACTTGCTGAACGCGTGACGAACAGCCGCCGCGGTACGGTTTCGGTTGTCAGTCATGGTTTCAACCATGATCGCCACCCCACCTGGTCCGTAGCCTTCATAACCTAACTCTTCAACATCGTTGCCATCGTCGGCACCGACACCTCTGGCAACCGCACGATCGATAGTGTCGCGGGTCATGTTTGCGCCCAGGGCCTTGTCCAACGCCAGACGCAAACGTGGGTTCGAGCCCGGATCACCGCCGCCCTGCCGAGCAGCAACGGTCAGCTCGCGAATCCACTTGGTGAAAATCTTGCCTTTCTTGGCATCCTGACGCTCTTTGCGGTGCTTGATGTTCGCCCACTTGGAATGACCAGCCATAACACGCTCCAAACCTTGAAACACGAACGTCTTCAACTTGATGACTCAAGCGAAGACGCTTTACTCAATACGAGCCCACTAAGGGCCAAAAGACAGGGCGCAACGATGAATAATGCGCCCTACCCGGTTTACTCAGCCTTTGGCTGCTCACGCAGACGGATGTGCAACTCGCGCAACGCTTTGGCATCAACGGCACCAGGCGCCTGGGTCATGACGTCAGCAGCACTCTGGGTTTTCGGGAAGGCGATCACTTCACGAATCGACTGGGCGCCAGTCATTAGCATGACCAGACGGTCCAGACCGAACGCCAAACCACCGTGCGGCGGAGCACCGTATTTCAACGCGTCGAGCAGGAAGCCGAACTTCTCTTGTTGCTCGTCTTCGGAAATGCCCAACAGGCGGAAGACCGCTTGTTGCATTTCCTTGCGGTGAATACGGATCGAACCACCGCCCAGCTCTGTGCCATTGAGGACCATGTCGTAGGCACGGGACAACGCGGTGGCAGGATTGGCCTCCAGCTCTTCAGGCGAACACTTGGGTGCAGTGAAGGGGTGGTGCAATGCCGTGAAGCTGCCGTCGTCGTTCTCTTCGAACATCGGAAAGTCAATGACCCACATCGGTGCCCACTCGCAAGTGTGCAGCTTGAGGTCGTTACCGATCTTGATGCGCAGAGCGCCCAGGGCTTCGCTGACGATTTTGAACTTATCGGCACCAAAGAACACAATGTCGCCGTCAACCGCGCCAACGCGATCAAGAATGACTTCAAGATTGTCCTCAGGGATGAACTTGACGATCGGCGACTGCAGGCCTTCGGCACCTTTGGCGCGCTCATTGACCTTGATATACGCCAGGCCCTTGGCACCGTAAATGCTGACAAATTTGGTGTAATCGTCAATCTGACTGCGTGGCATGGACGCAGCACCCGGGACACGCAATGCTGCAACACGACCTTTAGGATCGTTGGCCGGGCCGCTGAACACCTTGAACTCAACCCCGGTCAGTTGGTCGGCAACATCGACCAACTCCAGCGGAATACGTAGATCCGGCTTGTCAGAGCCGTAGCGACGCATGGCTTCTTCGAAGGTCATGTGTGGGAAGTCATCGAACTCAAGATCCAGCACTTCCTTGAAGAGCTTACGGATCATTTCTTCGGTGATGCCCATGATGTCGGCTTCGTTCAGGAAGCTGGTTTCGATATCGATCTGAGTGAACTCAGGCTGACGATCGGCACGCAAGTCTTCGTCACGGAAACACTTGGCAATCTGGTAGTAGCGGTCGAAGCCGGCAACCATCAGCAACTGTTTGAACAGTTGAGGCGACTGCGGCAAGGCAAAAAAGCTGCCAGGGTGGGTGCGGCTCGGCACCAGGTAGTCACGCGCGCCTTCAGGGGTGGCACGGGTAAGGATCGGGGTTTCGACGTCGAGGAAACCGTTGCCGTCGAGGAAGCCGCGGATACTGGACGTGATGCGCGAACGCAGACGCAGCTTTTCAGCCATTTCCGGACGACGCAGATCAATGAAACGATAGCGCAGGCGGGTTTCTTCGCCGACGTCGGAATATTCATTCAAGGGGAACGGGGGCGTCTCCGATTCGTTCAGCACTTCCAGGTCGTAACCCAGAACCTCAATGGCACCGGACGCCATGTTTGCGTTAACCGCGCCAGCCGGACGGGCACGGACTTTGCCCCGAACCTTGACAACGTACTCGCTGCGAACACGGTCAGCAGCGGCAAATGTGTCAGCACGATCAGGGTCGAAAACCACCTGGGCCAAACCTTCGCGGTCACGAATATCGAGGAAAATCACCCCGCCGTGGTCGCGACGGCGATGGACCCATCCGCATAGGGTAATTTCCTGACCTTCCAGGCTCTCGTTGAGTTGGCCGCAATAATGGCTGCGCATCATGATCGTGTTTTCACTTCTCGTAATTCGGAATTCAGTGGAGCTCTCACTGTCACTGGCGGGCAATGGTGCGAGAGCTTTGGCATGCAGTTCAACCCAGCGGTCTATCCCTGCCGTCCATAGTAAGGCGAAGGATTATATAGGGTTAATCAAGGCTGTGCAGCCGCGCAGATAGACTGTCTATCTGCGCGGCCCTGAATGCGGGCACAAGACAACCCGCAGGATGCAGGTCCGCCGAAAGCGAACCTGCGAAATTTTCATTCCATCCGTATCACGCTTTCGACAGCGGCAAATCATCAGTTTTCAATACATGAGCTACACACACCACGCGGATCAACCCGCTAAAGTTTTTTACCCCTCCGTGCCTCAGGTGTACCTCCCTGTCGACATACGACAGAACAGAATTGATAGAACAACGATTAAGCCGTGCGATCTCGGACAGGATATTCCAATAAACCTCTTCAAGACGCAAACAGGTTGCAAGACCATTCAACCTCACCGACCGCGAATGAGGCTGCGCAAGTTCCATATTGAAATCCTCGACAAAGGGATCACTTCGAATTCCGATACTCCCACCTAAATCCCCGACTTCTCGAGCCACTCCTCGAACCATGATGCCTCCGTTTTTCCGTTACTTGATTCAACACATTAAGAAACATCCAAAAACAAATGAATGCATCTCTATCAAGCCTTATTCAGGTTCTTTTATCCAGCAGGTGCAACACCTGAACGCTGTAGGAGACAACCATTTTTACTTGAGGAATATAGGAGCCTGATTGTAGAAAAACAGCGAAAGTCGGCAAGGGTAATAATTATTTATTTTTTGTACTCCCCCTATACAGAATCGAAATTAAAAAACCGTCAAGCAGCCAGCTGGCCCCATGCCTGACGACAAATGTCCACAGGCCAAAGGCTGATCGGCATCATGAGTACGCGGAGACGACACAGAGAGAGAGCGACCGTGCCTGCTGAAGCGATGGCTGAAAGCCAAACGTCAGCCCATTGGCTGGGCATCAGCCAGACTGACCCTATTGAAATGGGCGAACGGCACGTTGCATGCCGCACGCCCTTTGCATTAGTTGGTTTCCAACATGGAACGAAGCATCCATGCGGTCTTTTCATGCACTTGCATACGCTGAGTCAACAAGTCAGCGGTAGGTTCGTCACTGACCTTATTGAGCAGTGGAAATATACCGCGAGCGGTTCGCGTGACAGCTTCCTGACCTTGTACCAGCGAGCGAATCATATCTTCAGCACTTGGCACGCCATCCTCTTCCTTGATAGAAGACAAACGTGCATAAGTGGAGTAAGTACCTGGCGCAGGAAAACCCAACGCACGAATTCTCTCAGCGATCAAATCCACCGCCAATGCCAGCTCGTTATACTGCTCCTCAAACATCAAGTGCAGAGTACGAAACATCGGACCGCTGACATTCCAGTGAAAATTATGGGTTTTCAAGTAAAGCACATAGGTATCCGCTAACAGGTGCGAAAGACCTTCCACGATCGACTTGCGATCTTCCTTGCTAATACCGATATCAATTGCCATGTTTTTCCCCTTTGCAGGATAGTGTTTTCCAAACAGATGCCAACCACTCTAGCAAGAGAATGCTGCAAACGCAGCTATCTATCGGTATAGGTCCGCGAACCCAAAAAAAAAACCTCGACTCGCGCTTTGGGCTCGGCGCCCTCTCAAGAAGGCCCACCCCACGCCAGCGAGCCAAAATAAAGTCAAAAGGCCACCAACCCTGACTTACACCTCCCCTAAGCGCTTGATTTGAGTAGCTCTCGGCTTTGCTGTTAAATACACCGCGTGTCGCTATCGATTTGCCAACTGGCTATAGCGCATAGGCTGACTCGACCGGAGTGCATCACGCCTTCCATTTTTCAGAAGCGTACCGAAGGCCATCAGCTATTTCCTTGTGATCCATCTTAATGTGAGTCATTCAAAATGTTGAAAATAGTCCACCTGCTAACGGGCGCAGCTGCCCTGCTGCTGTCATTCATACCTGGCCTGCGTAGTGAGGCCTTGTCTTCCTACCTGTCCCAACCTGATGCGCTGTATCTGGCATTCTTCGGGTTGCTGAACCTGGTGCTTGCCCCAGTGATCCCCTATTGGAACAGAGGACCACGCCACCAATTGCAAAACCTGGTCAGCGCATTGCTCATCCTTGCTGTCGTCCTTCAAACCATGATCCTGCTCGTACCCCTTGAAACTATCGCTGGCCAACCTGCCATTCTGGTCAGCCTGATCGCCGTTGTGATAGCAGTAGCTCTGCATCTGGCCGTCAGCTTCTATAAGTCATCCCCTACCCCTGCCGCCCAGAACCACGACTTGGGCAACCGCGATACCGGCACAGTGAAATGGTTTAACACCTCCAAAGGGTTCGGCTTCATTTCCCGCGACTCCGGCGACGATATCTTCGTGCATTTCCGCGCCATTCGCGGAGAAGGTCATCGGGTTCTGGTCGAAGGCCAGCGCGTGGAGTTTTCCGTGATGAACCGCGATAAAGGCCTGCAAGCCGAAGATGTGATTGCTGCACTGCCTCGCAGATAAAAATCTGTCGATAAAAAACCGCGCCCCTGAACAGAGCGCGGTTTTTTTGAGCCTGCTATACGCAGTGCTGCCTGCGCCTCAATAATGAGGCGGCGGCGCATCTTCCTCAGACGCTTCGAATTGCCCGCCCATTTCATCCTGCCGTTTTATCAAGGCGGCGACCTGCCGCTGCAACCGCTCCAACGAGCGCTGCTGAGTCACCAAAACGTCATTGAGCGCCTGGAGGGTATCGTCCTGAAACGCCAAACGGCTTTCCAGCTCCATGACTCGCTCGTCAAGGCTCATAGCGGTGTCTCCACGAACGTAAAGTCCTCGGTGAGTACTGCCCTCAACTGCGTGATGATTGCTGCAACCTCATCGGCAGAATAAGGCAATGCCGGATGTTTGCCCCAGACCGGGGCCGGCCATGCCGCATCGTTACGGTGGCGAACGATGACATGCATGTGCAACTGACTTACCACGTTCCCCAACGCTGCGACATTCATCTTGTCTGCCTTGAACAACTGCTTGAGGGTTTGTGACAAAACCGTGGTCTCTTGCCACAGTTGCGCCTGCTCCGTCCCGGACAGCTGAAATATCTCACTTACATCAGCCCGCCGGGGCACCAGAATGAACCACGGGTAATGCGAGTCATTCGACAACAGCAGCCGACACAGTGGGAAGTCGCCTACAGCCAAAGTGTCCTGCATTAACCGCGAATCTAAGACAAACACATATAACTCCTGACTAATGGGTAACATTTGGTGCCGCACTTCGAAGTGCCTGGCTCGCAATACCGAGCAGCATACTCGGGAACAGAATTTGAATCATACGATCGACGGTATTTCAAGGCACACCTCCAAGCACCATGGATTTTGGGCCGGCCCAGGTGCAATAGCCTTTTTTGCGAGCCGCGCACCAGCAGCGGACACTGCTGGCAATCTCGCACCGATATGACTCACCACGTAACAAACACCAGGCAAAGCCAGAGCCTATTGAGACACCTGATTCCGGCGCATGAAGGCACCATTCATCAAGCCGTTCTATATCTATCAGCCACGGCATCGCACGACAGCTCCAACATCAGGCATTTTCCGCCCTTCACGCACCAAAACGACCCACTCTCAAGACGATAGCCACCCACAGCATCCGTAAATTACTCACTTGGTATAAAGGTCAGGTAACGTCGGTGACATATTCCAGGATCAATCTACATTCAGAGTCAAGAAATGAGTTTCTCCATGAAAAAAAATTATCTATAAAAATCATATGGTTATATGGAAACTCTAAATTTTTCCGTACATTTTTGCTTTTTTTTCATACTGACCGGAACTTTGTGCACGGTTGTTGCTTCATCCCTTATAGGAACGACAACGGTGCGGATCTGAAAAGGATACCAGCGCGGTCGAAAACGGTGACAACGGACCGATTTACCGAAAGGATTTGAAGGATGGATTTCAGACCACTGCGGGGTGGTTTTATCCCTCAAAAAACACCGCATGTCGTTGTACGTTTTAGACGATGGAAGCTGTTCAATAGCGACATGGACAGAGCTGATTTGCGACACGGCCGTAAAGAGTTTGAAAGGATAGGTTCGTAACTATCGCCAATAATGTCAGCGTGCTATAAATTTCGCTGACACAAAAAAGAAAGAGCCGCCCAGATAAAAACACAGGTGGGACGGCAGTACTCTTCTTAAAAACCAAAGGAGCAAAGTCACGATGAGAGTGATGAAGTGGAGCGCAATCGCACTGGCAGTTACCGCCGCCAGCACCCAACTGGCCACAGCGGCCGCTTTCGTAAGCGACCAATCTGAAGCCAAGGGTTTTATAGAAGACAGCCATCTGGATCTGAAGGCTCGTAACTACTATTACAACCGCGACAAGAAAAACGACGCGGTAGACGACAAAGACTGGACTCAAGGCTTCTTTGGTAATTACAGCTCCGGTTACACCCAAGGTCAGATCGGCGTGGGTATCGATGCGTTCGGTTACGTCGGCTTCAAGCTCGATGGCTCCGACAAATACTCAGGCTCGGGTAACCTGGTGACCGATAGCCAAGGCAAGAACGAAGACAGCTTTGGTAAAGCCGGTGCCGCTGTTAAGTTTCGAATCTCGAAAACCGAGCTAAAAATCGGTGACATGCAACCAGCCAACCCCGTTTTTGCTGTCGGCGGTTCTCGCCTGCTGCCACAAACCGCCACTGGCGTGACGTTGCAGAGCAGTGAAATCAAAGGCCTGGACGTTGAAGCCGGTCGCTTTACCTCCGGCATCAGCCAGGACGACACCAACCGTAATGGCGATATCTGGGCCACTTATGCGGGTGTAACTTCCAAATCGTCTACTTATGGCGGTGGCAAGTATTCCATCACCGACAACCTGGGCGTTGGTTTTTACTACAACAAACTGGAAGACGTGTGGAACCAGTATTACGGTAATGTGAACTACGCTCTGCCGTTGACTGACGACCAGTCCCTGGCCTTCGACTTCAACTACTACAACACCCAGGATACCGGCAGCGCTAAAGCTGGCGATATCAGCAACAACACTTACTCCCTCTCAGCGGCCTATTCGTTCCTGGCTGCTCACACATTGACCTTGGCATTCCAGAAGGTTAACGGTGACACCCCGTTCGACTACATCGGTATTGGCGATAATAACCGCGGTGGCGACTCGATCTTCCTTGCGAACTCGATTCAATACTCCGACTTTAACGGTCCTGGTGAAAAATCCTGGCAGGCGCGTTACGACCTCAGCATGGCTCCATATGGTGTTCCTGGCCTGAGCTTCATGACTCGTTACATCAGTGGTAAAGACATCGACGGCACCAACACGCCGTCTAACAGCACCTACACTGGATTGTATGGTGCTAACGGCAGCCACCACGAGACCAACGTCGAAGCTAAATACGTTGTTCAAACGGGTCCAGCCAAAGACCTGTCGTTCCGCATCCGTCAAGCGTTCCACCGCGCCAACACCGATGAGGGTGAAGGTGATGTTAACGAGTTCCGTCTGATCGTCGACTATCCAATTTCGGTTTTGTAATCGTAGAGTCTGACACTCGTTGCACAGAAGCCCGGCCTAGCGCCGGGCTTTTCTATTCGCGTCAATAACCGTGCCTCACGCCTTGGGACGGCCACCCGCCCTGTACTCGCAGGTATCACCACCGTACAATGCCGGGTCATTTCCAGTCACAGCAACCGACAACGGCCAACCATGCGCACCAGTCAATATTTGCTTGCCACACAAAAAGAAACGCCTTCCGACGCCGTCGTGATCAGCCACCAGTTGATGCTGCGTGCCGGCATGATTCGTAAACTGGCTTCCGGCCTTTATACCTGGCTCCCCATGGGCCTGCGTGTACTGCGCAAGGTCGAAGCTGTCGTTCGCGAAGAAATGAACGCCGCAGGTGCGCTGGAAGTGTTGATGCCCGGTATTCAACCAGCAGAACTGTGGCAGGAATCAGGACGCTGGGAACAGTATGGCCCTGAGCTGCTGCGCCTGAAGGACAGACACGACCGGGATTTCTGCGCAGGCCCGACCCACGAAGAAGTCATTACCGATCTGGCGCGTAACGAGCTGAACAGCTACAAACAGCTGCCCATCAACATGTACCAGATCCAGACCAAATTCCGTGACGAAATCCGTCCACGCTTCGGCTTGATGCGCGGTCGCGAGTTCATCATGAAGGACGCCTATTCCTTCCATACCGATCAGGCTTCCCTGCAGCAAACCTACGACCGTATGCATCAGGCGTACTGCAACGTCTTCACCCGCCTGGGCTTGAACTACCGCCCGGTTGAAGCAGACAACGGCTCTATTGGTGGCGCGGGTTCTCACGAGTTCCACGTCCTGGCCGAATCCGGCGAGGACGACATCGTTTTCAGCGATACCTCCGATTACGCCGCTAACATCGAGAAGGCCGAAGCGATACCACGAGAAACCAGCCGCCCTGCCCCAGCCGAAGAATTGCGTCTGGTCGACACACCAAACGCCAAGACTATCGCAGCCTTGGTCGAGCAATTCGATCTACCGATCGAAAAGACCGTCAAAACGCTGGTTGTCCACGCCGCAGAAGAAGGCAAGCTGATTGCACTGATCATTCGTGGTGACCACGAACTCAACGAAATCAAGGCGGCGAATCAAGAACAGGTCGCCAGCCCACTGGTCATGGCGACCGAAGCTGAACTACGCGACGCCATTGGCGCCGGGGCGGGCTCGCTGGGCCCTCTGAACCTGCCACTGCCGTGCATCATCGATCGCTCCGTCGAGCTGATGAGCGACTTCGGCATCGGGGCAAACATCGATGACAAGCACTACTTCGGCGTGAACTGGGAGCGCGACCTGCCGGTACCGCTCGTTGCCGATCTGCGCAACGTGGTTGAAGGTGACCCAAGCCCGGATGGCAAAGGCACAGTGGTTATCAAGCGCGGCATTGAAGTCGGCCATATCTTCCAACTGGGCACCAAATACAGCGAAGCGATGAAGTGCCAGGTGTTGGGCGAGAACGGCAAGCCGGTCACGCTGACCATGGGTTGCTACGGTATCGGTGTTTCTCGCGTGGTGGCTGCCGCCATCGAGCAGAACAACGACGCTAACGGCATCATCTGGAGCGATGCATTGGCGCCATTCCAGATCGCACTGGTCCCACTGCGGTACGAGACCGACGCCGTGCGCGAGGCAACCGACAAGCTGTACGCCGAACTGACCGCTGCCGGTTTCGAGGTCTTGCTGGACGACCGCGACAAGAAGACAAGCCCTGGAATCAAGTTCGCCGTCATGGAGCTGATTGGTATCCCGCATCGTATCGTCGTCAGTGACCGCGGCCTGGCCGAAGGCAATCTGGAGTATAAGAGCCGCACCGAGCCAGAAGCCCAGGCCTTGCCTGTGGCGGACGTGTTGTCGTTCATCAAGGGTCGCCTGAACCGCTGAGTCTGGGGCGCGCTCGCTATCGGCGAGCGCGTCCTTCTCAGCCTTGGCGCTTGTTCAAGCGTGTCCGCCTCATCGGTCCCAAGAGATCTCATGTACAAGCGAAGTTCCCTTAGCCTCGCAAGCGCCACGCTGTGCGGCACGCTGATTGTCAGCGGTTGCGCCAACCATCTTTCCCAACGCAGCGAGCACGAAGAACGCATCGAGCGCAAACTGCTCGAACACAGCTTGCAAGTTGATGTTGGCGAACCCAAGACGCTCGAACTGCCGCAACGTCGTGTGCTCATCCATGAGCTGAAAACCTTTGACGTCACCGAGTTCGAAGTAACGCGTCACTACGACCGCTACACCCCGTACCAGCCCTGGCGGGAAATTTACGAAATTCCGCTAGGCGCCGTGGCGATTGTCGCAGGCGTCGGTGCGAATATCGTCAATGTGGTTACGTTTGGCAGCCTGCCCGATAGCATCACCAAGGACTGGATCAGTTATGGGGTCGCAGGGCTCAATCCGTTCATGAACGCTCCGTCTCATGGGCGCGCGCAGCAGAATCTGGCAGGCATCGACGAAGTCCAGCGCGATCATCACGTAGAGCGCTCAAGTTTGCCCTGGAGCGAGAGCCCGGTTGACGTCGAAGCTGGCAACCAATCTCATGAACTGATCACAGACCGCAATGGCGTCCTGCGCATCAACCTGCTGGACAGCCCGTTTGCCGAACAGGACCTCAGCCGTGTGACCCAACTGAACCTGAGCGTGGAGGACAATCAGGCGACCGTACACGCCAATGCTACGTTGCCGCTAAGCAAGTCACTGCGCGGCAAGCTGATCGAAGCTCATGATCTCATTTACGACGACCTGGAAGACGATGAGGTCAGCCAGTGGGTTCATCGAGTAAAACGCTTGTCCGATCTGGGCCTGGAGGAAGAAGCCAGTGACCTGGAACAGACCTTAATCGAAATGACTCGCAACGATCCACAACTGCAGCACGAACTTCTCAAATCGCTGGCAAAGGATGCCGGTCGCCTTGTCGCCGTACCGGCCACTGCCGAGTAACGTCGCAATGCACGCTTAGGGCACAGACGGGTGACTCAACGGCTGTGTAAATGCTCAATGAGAAACAGCTCCAGTTGTTCGTGGGCGCCACGCAAATCATGCAGGCGCACCCCCACCCCCAGTAACCGCACCGGTTTACCACCGCGCGCGAATGCCTGAGTCAGCAGTTGCGTATAACTTTCCAGATCCCAGCCCGCCCCCGCTTGTTCCAGCGTGGTTTGGGTGAAGTCGTGAAACTTCACCTTCACGAACGGTTTGTCTGGTCGGTACTGGGTGTCCATGCGCTCGATCCGCCCTGACAAGGTCTCTATCAATGCAGGCAACTTCTCCACACAGCTGGCCAGATCAGGGAGATCGTTATCGTAGGTATTTTCAACACTGACTGACTGCCGACGGCTGTCATTTTGCACAGGCCGTTCATCCACTCCCTGAGCCAGATTCCACAGCCGCTCCCCGAACGAGCCAAATTCACGCGCCAGGCCCAACTTGCTCCACTGACGCAAATCGGCGCAGGTGACGATGCCTAACCTGCCCAGCTTGTCTGCCGTGACTTTGCCGACGCCATGCAACTTTGACACAGGAAGCTCAGCGACGAAGGCCTCCACCTGATCCGGGGTGATGACAAACAGGCCGTTTGGTTTTTTCCAGTCGCTGGCGATCTTGGCCAGAAATTTATTCGGAGCGACCCCCGCCGAGACAGTGATGTGCAACTGGTTGGACACCCGCCGACGAATATCCTGAGCGATACGCGTAGCGCTGCCTCCAAAATGCTCGCTTTGCGAGACATCCAGATAGGCTTCGTCGAGCGACAGCGGCTCAATCAAATCGGTGTATTCACGAAAAATCACGTGGATCTCTTTCGACGCCTCCTTATAAGCATCGAAACGCGGCTTGACGATGGTCAGGTCTGGACACAAGGTCAGCGCGTGGCGCGAAGACATCGCAGAGCGTACCCCGTAGGCCCGCGCTTCATAATTGCAGGTGGCGATCACCCCTCGTCGATCAGCCGCTCCGCCTACGGCCAATGGCTTGCCCGCCAACTGCGGATCGTCGCGCATTTCAATGGCGGCATAGAAGCAGTCACAGTCAACATGGATAATTTTGCGCTGTGGCATGACGTGCAGTCGTACGTACGGAAAAAGGTGAAGCAGTATCGCATTCAAGCCGCAATGCCGCACTCGTCACGCCGATGTGCGAGTAGGACATTTCTGAAAAATCGATGCCAAAAAGCCAAACCGGCGCACAGAATATGCGCGCATAAGCCCGTGCAGCATGGCTCTACAGGTATTTCAGCGTACAGCGAGGGCTGCTAACCAATTGAACAAAAAGCACTTTTTTCAATACAACGGTTGACACCCCTGCGTTCCTCTGTAGAATGCCGACACACAGACGCGGGATGGAGCAGTCTGGTAGCTCGTCGGGCTCATAACCCGAAGGTCGTCGGTTCAAATCCGGCTCCCGCAACCAAACATCAAAAGAGGCTACTCGCAAGAGTGGCCTTTTTTGTGCCTGTCACTTTCCAGTCTTCCCTATAGCGCCGGCCGTGCCCTCCTTTAAATAAGGCGTGAGCAGGCGGAGCGTGCCTCTCTGGGATAAAAGCCTTGTGCGACCACAACTTATGCACGCCAAGGCAATAGATGGGGTTAATTTGTCGATGTTCAGCATTAAAGATTGACACTTCGGCGTTCGACTGTAGAATGCCGCCACACAGACGCGGGATGGAGCAGTCTGGTAGCTCGTCGGGCTCATAACCCGAAGGTCGTCGGTTCAAATCCGGCTCCCGCAACCAACGTTTAGAAAGAAGGCTACTCGAAAGAGTGGCTTTTTTTTTGCCCTGGCGAAAAGCCCCGAACAGCACACGCATTGCACTGTCAGACGACCACCAGCGATTCGTTTCACATGGTTTTCATCTGTATTTCTCACGGCGCGATAGTTTTTGATCTTTGCGCCGATAGGGTATGCATCAGCTGAACCTAGACTGAATGGCAACCGAAACATTTCTGCCTTATTCGCCCGTTAGGCGTTGAAGCGCTAACATCCTGAATTATTTTTTGCGTAGGGATTGGTAACTTGGCTGTATACCCCCATCCTGTCGCGCACGATCCGAGGAGTGATTGATGCGCGCCAACCCGTCCGACAACAATGCTGAAGCAGTTACGGCTCATACATCGCCTCCCCCTGCCCGCCGGCGCCTACTCGACCTACTGAGCAAAAACCGTCAGTCCATCGGGCTCGCAGTCACGATACTGTTGTTTGCGCTGGCGTTGATCGCCTGCCGGCACATGCTGACCGAACTCGACATCTATGCGCTGCAGGATTCTTTGCTCAGCGTACCTGCGCCGTCTCTGGCCGGTGCCGTGCTGGCGACAGTCGTCGGCTTCATTATCCTGCTGGGGTATGAGTGGTCCGCCAGCCGTTACGCCAATGTCGATTTGCCCAAGAAGATGCTGATCATGGGCGGATTCTGCGCGTTCGCCATCGGCAATGCTGTCGGTTTGTCGATGCTGTCTGGCGGCTCAGTGCGCTACCGGCTGTATTCACGCCACGGCCTGAGTGCTGGCGAAGTGGCGCGCATGACGTTATTTGCCAGCCTGTCACTGGGCTGTGCATTGCCGCCTCTGGCTGCCCTGGCGACGTTGAGCGATCTGCCTTCTGCCTCGCTCGCGCTGCACCTTTCTGTGTCGGTGCTGGCAACCATTTCCGTGATCATTCTGGCGCTGAGTGCGCTGCTGGGCGTGGCGATCTATCGCCGTCGGTTGCCTGAGCAAACCATCCCGCACAACTTGCTGGTCCGCGCCGGACGCCGGACGTTGCGCCTGCCTAGTCTGCGCTTGACGCTCATGCAATTGGTCATCACGGCGCTGGATGTAGCAGCGGCGGCAGTCGTTCTTTATATGCTGCTACCGTCCGCGCCTCCCTTTGGCGCCTTCCTGCTGGTGTATCTGCTGGCCCTTGCTGCTGGCGTACTGAGCCATGTGCCTGGCGGCGTCGGGGTGTTCGAGGCGATTCTGCTGGCCGCGTTCGCCGACGAACTGGGCGCCGCGCCGCTGGCTGCCGCGTTGCTGCTGTATCGGCTGATCTACGTAGTGCTGCCACTGCTGGTGGCCTGCCTGACCTTGCTGTACAGCGAAGCCAAACGGCTGATTTTCACTCAGCAAGCGATTCGCGTGGCCTCGGGCCTTGGCGCCCCGATCCTTGCCCTGCTGGTTTTCCTGTCGGGTGTAGTGCTGCTGTTTTCGGGCGCAACACCGGAGATCGACACACGCCTGGAAAGCCTGGGCTTCCTGATTCCCCATCGCCTGATCGACGCCTCACACTTTGGTGCGAGCCTGATCGGCGTGCTCTGTTTGTTGCTGGCGCAAGGCCTGCGCAGACGCTTGTCAGCGGCATGGATGCTGACAACGATTCTGCTGCTTGTTGGCTCGGTGCTCTCGATCCTTAAGGGTTTCGACTGGGAGGAAGCCAGTCTGCTGCTGCTGACCGCCTGTCTGCTGGCGATCTTCCGTCGCTCGTTCTATCGCCCAAGCCGTCTGCTGGAGTTGCCGTTTTCACCGTTATATCTGGTGGCGAGCGTCTGTGTGCTGGGGGCTTCCTTTTGGCTGCTGCTGTTCGCCTATCAGGACGTGCCCTACAGTCACCAACTGTGGTGGCAATTCACTCTAGACGCCGATGCCCCTCGTGGTCTGCGCTCAGCGCTGGGGAGCGCGGTGCTGCTGGTGATCGTGTCGCTCACCTGGTTGCTGCGCACGGCGCGCCCGGTCATTCACTTGCCCAACGAGGCGGAACTGGCGAAAGCAGCCGAAATCATCAACGCGTCAAATCAACCGGACGGCGGCCTGGTGCTCACCGGCGACAAAGCCGTGCTGATGCACCCAGACGGCAATGCGTTTCTGATGTATGCCCATCGCGGTCGCAGCCTGGTTGCGTTGTATGACCCCATTGGCCCGACCCAACAACGCGCCGAACTGATCTGGCAATTTCGCGATCTGTGCGATATCCACCATGCACGCCCTGTGTTCTACCAAGTACGTGCCGAGAATCTACCGTTTTATATGGACATCGGCCTGACCGCGATCAAGCTGGGCGAGGAAGCCCGGGTCGACCTGCACAAGTTCGACATAGAGGCCAAAGGCAAGGAAATGAAAGACCTGCGCTACACCTGGAATCGGGGTGGGCGCGATGGTCTGTCGCTGGAAATCTACGAGGTCGGACAGGCACCGCTCGATGAACTGAAAGTGATTTCCGATGCTTGGCTGACCGGCAAGAACGTGCGCGAAAAAGGCTTCTCACTGGGCCGTTTCAGTACCGAATACCTGAAGCATTTCCGCATTGCGATCATTCACTTCGAAGGCAAACCGGTAGCATTCGCTAACCTGCTGGAGACTTCCCGGCGTGACTTGGCCAGCCTGGACCTGATGCGCGCCCACCCCGAAGCGCCGAAGCTAACCATGGAGTTCATGATGGTCGGCTTGATTCTGCATTACAAAAAAGAAGGTTACGCACGCTTCAGTCTGGGCATGGTGCCCTTATCTGGCCTGCAGCCACGACGCGGCGCACCACTGACACAGCGTCTAGGCTCAATGGTCTTTAATCGCGGCGAGCAACTCTATAACTTCCAGGGGCTGCGCCGCTTCAAAGACAAATTCCAGCCTGAATGGGAACCTCGCTATATGGCCGTGCCCGCCGGACTTGATCCGCTGGTTGCACTGGCTGACACTGCCGCCCTGATTGCAGGCGGCCTGACTGGATTGGTGAAACGCTGATGATTCAACGCTACTGGCGATTTTTGCTTGCAGGCCTGATTATTCTCGCCGTTGCATTAGCAGCCTGGATGTGGAACCGCCCTGCCCCGCAAGCCACACTGGAAAACCTGCAACTGGACAACGGCACGACGCTGATTCGCGCCAATCCGCCGTCGAGTCCCAAAGCCCAGGTCGCTTTGGCTGTGACCTCCGACGATGCACTAAGCGACAAGCAATTGCTGGCCCTAAGCCGTGACGCCTCGGCGCAGATCGTGCAAGTGGTCTTGCCCAAGGACGATTGTGCGCTGCAGGAGCAAACGTTCAAGCAAGCCCTGAGCAAACTCGATAACCCTGCCACGCTGGTCGCCGGTATCGGCCCAGGTTCGATTCTGGCCTGGCGCTGGCTCACCGAGCAAACCGATGACAAAGCCAGCGCGATCTCGGTCGGCTTTAACATCGAAGATCCGGGCTGTCACGACAACCTGCCGCAATCCGCGCCACATGGCCATTGGCTGGCGGCCTGGAACGACGCACCGGATGACCCGAGCGCCAAGTTCGTACGAGATCAGCCAAACGCCGACACCAGCATCAGCGACTACGACATCAAGTTGCCGCAAGTCCTTAACACGGAGCTGCGCCACCAATTGGTCGGCGGCAGCGACGATGACGGCGGCCTGCACATTCCAATGGTCGAAGTGCCTGTCAGCCAGGCAACCGATACCGTCACGCTGTTTCTGTCCGGTGACGGTGGTTGGCGGGACTTGGACAAAGACGTCGCCGGCGAGATGGCCAAAGTAGGCTATCCAACGGTGGGCATCGACACCCTGCGTTATTACTGGGAACACAAGTCACCGGAGCAGACAGCGGCTGACCTGGCCGATCTGATGGCCCATTATCGACAGAAATGGGGCACCAAGCGGTTCATCCTGATGGGGTACTCGTTCGGCGCCGATGTGCTGCCAGCGATCTACAACCGCCTTGATCCGGACGATCAAAATCGCGTTGACGCCATTGTATTGCTGGCATTCGCCCGCACCGGCAGCTTCGAAATCGCAGTGGAGGGCTGGCTGGGTGCAGCAGGCAAGGAGGCAGCAACAGGGCCCGAAATGGCCAAGTTACCCGCTGCCAAAGTGCTCTGCGTGTACGGCATCGAGGAGAAGGACGAAAGTGGCTGCACCGAAGCCACCGCTCCCGGCGAAAAACTGCAACTGCCAGGTGGGCATCACTTCGATGAGAACTACCCGGCCCTGGCAAAACGCCTGATCGACGCCATCAACAAGCGGCAAAGCAAGACGCCAGCCCAGTAAGCGCTGGTCGTCAGGCAAAAAAATCCCCACAGTCGCAGGACTGTGGGGATTTTTTATGAGGCTTGTTAACGGACAACGCCGGTTTTATCGCGACCACGCACAGTGGGAGCTAGATTTCCACCTGTGTACCCAGTTCGATCACTCGATTGAACGGCAATTTGAAGAAGCGCAGGTTACCGTTGGCGTTCTTCAACATGAAGGCGAACAAGCCCTCACGCCAACGCGCCATGCCCACCAGTTTGGACGACACTACGGTCTCGCGGCTCAGGAAATACGTCGTGCGCATAGGGCTGAAGTCCAGCTCGGCGAGGTGGCACAGCTTCAGCGCGGCCGGCACGTCAGGTTCGTCGATGAAGCCAAAATGCAGGATCACCCGGAAGAATCCTTCGCCGTATGCCTCCACTTCGAAACGCTGCTGCGTCGGAACCCTCGGGCGGTCTTCATAAACCACGGTCAACAGCACCACCTGCTCATGCAACACCTGATTATGCAGCAGATTGTGCAACAGCGCATGTGGGACAGCATCCGGACGGGCGGTGAGAAACACCGCCGTGCCCTGGACGCGATGCGGCGGCTGCAAACGGATACTGCTGATAAAGATCGGCAACGGCAGGCCACCTTCATCGATGCGCTCTACCAACAGCTGTTTACCGCGCTTCCACGTGGTCATCAGGATGAATAGCGCGATACCGGCGATGAACGGAAATGCGCCGCCCTGCACGATTTTCGGTACGTTTGCCGCGAAGAACAGACCATCCACCAACAGGCAACCCAACAGCACCGGCACCGCCAGCAAAGGTGGCCATTTCCACAACAGCAGCATCACCGAAGACACCAGAATCGTGGTGCAAAGCATCGTGCCGGTGACCGCGACACCGTAGGCCGACGCCAGCGCCCCTGAAGACTCGAAGCCCAGCACCAGCAGAATCACCCCGACCATCAGTGACCAGTTAACCGCGCCGATGTATATCTGGCCCTGCGCATCACTAGAGGTGTGCTGGATGTACATGCGAGGGATGTAACCCAACTGAATGGCCTGCAAGGTCATCGAGAACGCACCGGAAATCACTGCCTGTGAGGCGATCACGGTGGCCAGTGTCGACAGCGCGATCAACGGCAGCAAGGCCCAACTCGGCGCCAGAAGATAGAACGGGTTACGTACCGCTTCCGGGTCCTGTAACACCAGCGCACCCTGGCCAAAGTAATTGAGCACCAATGCCGGCAGCACCAGCACGAACCAGGCACGGGAAATCGGCTTGCGACCGAAATGCCCCATGTCGGCATATAGCGCTTCGGCACCGGTCAGCGCCAGCACCACGGCCCCGAGGATCGCCACGCCAATACCGGGGTGGACAATGAAGAAGCGAACGGCCCACATCGGGTTTATCGCATGCAGCACCTCTGGACTTTGAAGAATCCCGTAAACACCCAGCACCCCGAGCACGACAAACCAGGTCACCATGACCGGGCCGAACAGAATGCCGATGCGCGCCGTACCGTGGCGCTGAATCAGGAACAAGCCCACCAGCACCACCAGGGAAATAGGCACGACCCAGCGTTCGAGCCCGTCGAACGCCAACTCCATGCCTTCGATCGCCGACAATACCGAGATCGCCGGGGTAATCATGCTGTCGCCATAGAACAGCGCCGCGCCGAACAAGCCGAAGACAATCATCGTCGCCTGCAACCTGGGGTATTTGGCTGATGCCCGACGCGCCAGTGCGGTCAGCGCCATGATGCCGCCCTCGCCCTGATTGTCGGCGCGCAAAACGAAGGCCATGTACTTGAAGGATACGACCCAGATCAGCGACCAGAAAATCAGCGACAGAATGCCCAGCACCCCGTCGTGACTAACCTGCACGCCATAGCCACCGGAAAATACCTCCTTGAGCGTATAAAGCGGACTGGTGCCGATATCGCCGTACACCACACCTACCGCCGCCACCAAAAGACTCAATGGCTTGGCCGACTGATGCCCGGCCTCTGCCGAACTACTTGCGTGACCCATTTACCACTCCTGAAACCATGACCCAAGCTGCGCGATAGCGCGCCGGGAAGATGACCAACACCCTACCTTTGAATTCCGATGCAGCCCACTGGAGGTACAGTGCAGGCAACGCGGCGAAGCATAGCGCAGCACTCGTCGTAATTCTCTGTATAACACTGGTCAATTACTCGACTGATCGCTAGAATTGCGCACTTTTTGATCAGAGGCGCATCAAGCGCCCAGTCAGTGTCTTGGCCTACAGCCTTGGCACACCTACGCCGAGGTTAGTCATGTCCATCGTTACCACGCCTTCCGCCCCCAAGGTTGGCTTTGTCTCGCTTGGGTGCCCGAAAGCACTCGTCGACTCCGAGCGCATCCTGACTCAGCTGCGTATGGAAGGTTACGAAGTCGTGCCGACCTACCAAGACGCTGATGTCGTCGTGGTCAACACCTGCGGTTTTATCGACAGCGCCAAGGCCGAATCGCTGGAAGTGATCGGTGAAGCCCTCGCAGAAAACGGCAAGGTCATCGTGACCGGCTGCATGGGCGTGGACGAAAGCGTCATCCGCAACGTACATCCAAGCGTGCTGGCCGTGACCGGTCCGCAGCAATACGAGCAAGTGGTCAACGCCGTACACGACGCCGCGCCGCCGAATCTGGATCACAACCCGCTGATCGACCTGGTGCCACCTCAAGGTATCAAGTTGACCCCGCGTCATTACGCGTATCTGAAAATTTCCGAAGGCTGCAACCACAGTTGCAGCTTCTGCATCATCCCATCCATGCGCGGTAAGCTGGTCAGCCGCCCAGTGGGCGATGTGCTCGACGAAGCTCAGCGCCTGGTGAAAGCCGGCGTTAAAGAGCTGCTGGTGATTTCCCAGGACACCAGCGCCTATGGCGTCGACGTCAAATACCGCACGGGTTTCTGGAACGGCGCGCCGGTCAAGACACGCATGACCGAGCTGTGCCAAGCCCTCAGCTCATTGGGCGTCTGGGTGCGTCTGCACTATGTTTATCCGTACCCGCATGTCGATGAAATCATTCCGTTGATGGCTGCCGGAAAAATCCTGCCGTACCTGGACATCCCGTTCCAGCACGCAAGCCCCAAGATCCTCAAGCTGATGAAACGTCCGGCCTTCGAAGACAAAACCCTGGCGCGGATCAAAAACTGGCGCGAGCAATGCCCTGATCTGGTCATCCGGTCAACGTTCATCGTCGGCTTCCCCGGTGAAACCGAAGAGGACTTCCAGTACCTGCTGGATTGGCTGACCGAAGCGCAACTCGATCGCGTCGGTTGCTTCCAATACTCGCCAGTCGAAGGCGCACCGGCAAACCTGCTGGACGCTGCGATTGTGCCGGATGATGTGAAACAGGAACGCTGGGACCGCTTCATGGCGCATCAGCAAGCGATCAGCGCCGCACGCCTACAGATGAAGATCGGCAAGGAAATCGAAGTGCTGATCGACGAAGTCGACGATCAAGGTTTCGTCGGTCGGTGCTTCTTCGACGCGCCGGAAATCGACGGCAGCGTGTTCGTCGAAAGCGATCAAAACCTCAAGCCAGGTGACAAGGTCATGTGTCGGGTGATCGATGCCGATGAGTACGATTTGTGGGCTGAAACGATCTAAAAGCTTCGCGAGCAAGCCGCGCCCTACAGTGCATTCTAGCCCTGCCCCCCATGTGGGAGCCGGGCTTGTCCCGCGACCGGCGGGGAACCCGTCGTAAAACCTGTGCACGCGGTGTGACAGGCAAACCGCGCAAGCGGGTTTACTGCCGCTACGCGCCAGCTCGCGGGACAAGCCGTGCTCCTACAATGTGAAGTGCGCCCCCAATGATAAGACTGAACCACCAACCCCGCCCTTCAAACGACGGGGTTTGTTTTTTCTGGCTATCGTGATGACATCGGCATCGACATCTCAGCCACGGGAGAACCGGCAATATGCCCCACCATTCGGTCATCTACTTGCCGAAAGTGCATGACTATCCCGAACTCACTCGTGTCTGGGAGGATTCTGTGCGTGCTACCCATGATTTTCTCCCCGACGGCTATATTGCGCTGCTGAAGAACCTGCTTCTGACCCAATACCTGGATGCGGTCAATCTGTTCTGTCTGCGCGACGCTAACCTCAAGATCACAGGGTTCGCGGGTACCACGCTCGGCAAGCTGGAAATGCTGTTCATTGCCCCTGAACATCGCGGCATGGGGCTGGGCAAGAAGCTATTGGACTACGCCATTGAGCATTTCGATATTTATGAACTGGACGTCAACGAACAAAACCCACAGGCCCTTGGTTTCTATATCAAACAAGGGTTTGAGGTGGTGGGACGTTCGAAGGTCGATGGGCTGGGACGGCCCTACCCGATGCTGCGGATGAAGTTGATCATGCCTGGCGAGAGGCACGGAGATCGCTTGTAGGCGTTTGCCAGGTCAATCGTTGACTCGATGAACGACGAATAACCTGTACAAGCTCCCTCCCTCGGGCTCCATGCCTGCTGCCAGTTATCGGGTCAACGCTTCAAGTTATCCAGCAACGCCTTGTTGAAGTGTTCCGGGTCCTGGATTTGCGGCGCGTGTCCCAAGCCCGCAAACTCCACCAGCGTCGCATGAGGAATACGCTTGGCGACGGCTTTACCCAGCTCAGGATAGTTGCCTAGCTCTTTGCGCAACGCTTGGGGCGCGGCGTCCTTGGCGATGGCCGTGTTGTCCTTCTGACCGATGAACAATACGGTCGGCATCTTCAGCTTTTCAAAATCATAGAATACCGGCTGATTGAAGATCATCCCGTAGGTCAGCGCCGAAGCCCGTGCGACTTCTTCCTTGCCGCGGCCGTTAAACATCCCCGCCTGCATGTCGACCCAGTGATCGAATTCCGGCCGCCACTCGTTGGCGTAATAGGTCGACTGCTGATACTTGCGGATGCTGTCAGCGTTGGTCTTTAGCTCGCGCGCATACCAGTCATCGAAGCTGCGATCAGGCACGCCTTTGGCTTTCCAGTCCTCCAGGCCAATGGGGTTAACCAGCAGCAACTGATCGACTTGCTCCGGGTACATCAACGCGAATCGCGTCGCCAGCATGCCGCCCATGGAATGTCCGAGCACGGTGACGTGATCAATACCCAAATGGCTCAAAAGCCCCTTGGTGTTCTGCGCCAGTTGCTCGAAGGTGTACGTGTAATCCGCAGGCTTGCTCGAACGGCAGAAGCCAATCTGATCAGGCGCTACCACGCGATAACCTGCCGCGCCCAACGCCTTGATGCTGCCCTCCCAGGTCGCGCCGCAAAAGTTTTTGCCATGTAACAACACAATACTGCGGCCGTTGGCTGTACCTGTTGGCTTGACGTCCATGTACCCCATCTGCACCTGCTTGCCCTGAGATTCAAAGGTGAAGTTCTGAACGGGGTATGGGTACTCAAATCCCTCAAGTTGGGGGCCGTAGGTGGGTGTTTGAGCCGCCATCAGCGGCAAACTCACCGTCAACAACAATGCAGGAAGCCACTTGACCATGTACAAACTCCGGGGTGGAAAGTCTCAGAGACGAGCGGCAGACAACATTTACCCTCGCTGCCCTCGTAAAAATGCCCTCGCATGGACACCCATCCGCAGGGCATTTTCAATGTTGCAGCGATTAACGGTGCTTGCACGGGTACAATAGGCGCCTTTCCTCTCTGTAACGGCTTTTCTCATGACTGACCCCATTCGCCTTTCCAAACGCCTGATCGAGCTGGTTGGCTGCTCCCGTCGGGAGGCCGAGCTGTTTATTGAAGGCGGCTGGGTCACTGTTGATGGCGAAGTCATCGAAGAACCGCAGTTCAAAGTCGAGAATCAGAAAGTCGAGCTCAACTCAGACGCCAAGGCAGACGCTCCCGAGCCTGTCACACTGCTACTGCACAAACCGGCCGCTCTCGACGCAGACAGCGCATTGAAACTGATCACGCCTGGCACACTGTCCGTCGAGCACAGCTACGGCAAGCGTCCACTCAAGGGCCATTTCCTGCGACTAGAAGCAATTTCAACGCTGCAAGCCAATGCCAGCGGTCTGATGATCTTCAGCCAGGACTGGAAAATCCTGCGCAAGCTCACCGACGATCGCAGCAAGATCGAGCAGGAGTACGTGGTCGAAGTGTCGGGTGACATGGTCGCCCATGGTCTTAATCGCCTGAACCATGGCATGACCTACAAAGGCAAGGAATTGCCCAAGGTCAAGGCCAGTTGGCAGAACGAAACTCGCCTGCGTTTCGCGATGAAAAACCCGCAGCCGGGCGTCATTGTGCAGTTGTGTGAAGCTGTCGGACTCAAGGTCGTTTCCCTGCGTCGGATTCGTGTCGGCGGCGTGTCGATTGGCAAGGTGCCAGAAGGCCAGTGGCGCTACATGACCGACAAAGAAAAGTTCTGAGTGACTTGCACCCCATTCTTCAGCGGCACATCTGCCGCCCAACCCGATTTTTCAGGACCTCTGCATCATGATGAACAACGATGTACTGCGTAGCGTTCGCTACATGCTCGATATCAGCGACGCCAAGGTGGTGGACATCATCAAGCTCGGCGGCCTAGATGTCTCCAAAGCCGACGTGATTACCTTCATGAAAAAAGACGAAGAAGAAGGCTACGTGCCTTGCAGCGACGAGATCATGGCGCACTTCCTTGACGGTCTGGTGTTCTTCAAGCGCGGCAAAGATGAAAGCCGTCCGCCAGTGGCCACCGAGCTGCCGATGACCAACAACACCGTTCTCAAGAAATTGCGGGTCGCCTTCGAACTCAAGGAAGATGACATGCACGCCATTCTCAAGGCTGCTGAGTTCCCGGTTTCGAAACCTGAGCTGAGCGCGCTGTTTCGCAAGTTCGGCCACAACAACTACCGTGCGTGCGGTGATCAACTCCTGCGCAACTTCCTCAAGGGCCTGACCCTGCGCGTGCGCGGCTAACGGTCTCACGATGATTGAAACCTTGCAAATGTCCCCTGTTGGCTACGTTCGCTCGTGCTTCAAGGAGAAGTTCGCCATTCCGCGCCAGCCTCAGTTGGCCCCGGCTGCACGCGGGGTGCTGGAACTGATCGCGCCGTTCGATCAGGGTGACGCGGTGCAAGGGCTGGAGCAGGTCAGTCATGTTTGGCTGCTGTTTGTGTTTCACCAAGCGCTGGAAGATAAACCGCGATTGAAAGTCCGCCCACCGCGCCTGGGTGGCAATCAGTCCATGGGCGTGTTCGCGACGCGTTCAACCCATCGACCCAATGGCATCGGTCAGTCGGTAGTGAAGCTGGAGAAAGTCGAAGCCGGCCGGCTCTGGCTCTCGGGCATCGACCTGTTGGACGGCACGCCGGTACTGGATATCAAGCCGTATGTGCCTTACGCCGACATCATCGGGGAAGCGACCAATGCGATGGCCTGCGCCGCGCCGGTTTTGATTCCGGTTCAGTGGGATGAGCCTGCGCTGATTCAGACCCGCGAACATGAGCAACGCCTGGGGGAACCTTTGGTGGCGCTGATCGAGCAATGCCTGGCACAGGACCCACGACCGGCCTACCAGAATCCCACGCCAGAGCGTCGCTACGGCGCGCAGTTTTGGGACGTGGATGTGCGCTGGCATTATCCGCGCGTCGGGCTGATTCGGGTGCTGGAGGTCGTGCTGGCGGATACTTGAGCTTATCGTCAGGCACATAATCATCGCCCACAAAAAAACCGCCTGGTCCGTGACCTCCAGGCGGTTTTTTTGTCAGACGCGGAACGTGGAGTACACATTCCCCTTGTAGGGGCTACCGAAGGTTGCGATCAGATCGAAACCGCGAAAACCGTTCCGGTTTTATCGCAGCCCTCGGCAACGCCAATTACAAAGTCAGGTGGGGCAAGCCAAATCACTTCTCTACGAATGCCCGCTCGATCAGGTAATCACCCGGCTCGCGCATACGTGGCGATACCGTCAGGCCGAAGCTGTTGAGCACTTCGCTGGTCTCATCGAGCATGCTTGGGCTGCCGCACAGCATGGCGCGGTCATCCTGCGGGTTGATTGGCGGCAGACCGATATCGCCGAACAGCTTGCCGCTGCGCATCAGATCGGTCAGGCGACCTTCGTTCTCGAAAGGCTCACGCGTAACGGTTGGGTAGTAGATCAACTTGTCACGCAGCGCTTCGCCGAAAAATTCGTTCTGTGGCAGGTGTTCGGTGATGAACTCGCGGTAAGCGACTTCATTCACGTAACGCACGCCGTGGCACAGGATGACTTTCTCGAAACGCTCATAGGTTTCCGGGTCTTGAATCACGCTCATGAACGGCGCAAGACCGGTACCTGTGCTCAGCAGATACAGGTGTTTACCGGGTTTTAGGTCATCCAGAACCAGCGTGCCCGTGGGCTTTTTGCTGATGATGATCTCGTCACCTTCTTTCAAGTGCTGAAGTTGCGAAGTCAGCGGGCCGTCCGGCACCTTGATGCTGAAAAACTCGAGATGCTCTTCCCAGTTAGGGCTGGCAATCGAGTAGGCACGCATGAGCGGGCGCCCGTTTGGCTGCTGCAGACCGATCATGACGAACTGACCGTTCTCGAAGCGCAGGCCTGGATCACGGGTGCACTTGAAACTGAAGAGCGTATCGTTCCAGTGATGGACGCTGAGGACACGCTCGTGATTCATGTTGCTCATGGTACGTGGGAACTCCTGAAGTTTTCCTGCGCAGGTGCATGCGCCATTGCGCGACATTCTAGTGGCAGACACAATATCTGTTAACTGAATTATTAAGATATGGGTTATCGGTTATATAGATATGCGATTTACTCTTAGGCAACTCCAGGTATTCGTCGCCGTCGCCCAGCAGGAAAGCGTTTCCCGTGCTGCCGTGCTGCTTTCTCTGTCGCAATCGGCCGCCAGCACGTCGATCACTGAACTGGAGCGTCAGTCGAGCTGCCAGTTGTTTGATCGTGCCGGCAAACGCCTGAGCTTGAACGCCACGGGGCGGCAGTTGTTGCCTCAGGCCGTAGCCCTGCTTGATCAAGCCAAGGAGATCGAAGACTTGCTCAATGGCAAGTCAGGTTTTGGCTCCCTGGCAGTCGGCGCTACCTTGACTATCGGCAATTACCTGGCGACGCTGCTGATCGGCAGCTTCATGCAGCGACACCCGGAAAGCCAGGTGAAACTGCATGTGCAAAATACCGCCAATATTGTGCAACAAGTGGCGCATTACGAAATTGATCTGGGTTTGATCGAAGGTGATTGCAGCCATCCAGACATCGAAGTGCAAGCTTGGGTCGAGGATGAACTGGTCGTGTTCTGTGCCCCACGACATCCATTGGCCAAACGAGGCCAGGCCACACTCGAACAATTGACAAAAGAAGCCTGGATTTTGCGCGAGCAAGGTTCGGGCACGCGGCTGACCTTCGATCAAGCCATGCGCCATCACCGGAACAGCCTGAACGTGCGGCTGGAGCTCGAACACACCGAAGCGATCAAGCGCGCGGTGGAGTCAGGTCTGGGGATTGGTTGCATTTCACGGTTGGCATTGCGCGATGCGTTTCGACGCGGGAGCCTGGTGGCGGTTGAAACGCCTGAATTGGATCTGGTGCGACAGTTCTACTTCATCTGGCACAAACAGAAATATCAGACGTCCGCGATCCGCGAATTCCTCGACTTGTGTCGCTCATTGACCGCAGGCGTGCGCCGCAGCGATGAGATCGTCCTCCCAAACATTGCCTGATCAGCCAAGCAGAATCAGTGCCCAGACCGCAGCGATCATGGCCAGCGCCACGAACTGCGCAGCGCTGCCCATGTCTTTCGCATTCTTCGACAGTGGATGACGATCCAACGAAATGCGATCAATCGCCGCTTCGATGGCTGAGTTGAGCAATTCGACGATCAGCGCCAGCAAGCAGACCGCAATCAACAACGCCCTTTCGACCCGGCTTACATGAAACAAGAACGAGACCGGAATCAGAATGACATTGAGCAATACCAACTGACGGAAAGCCGCCTCGCCCTTGAACGCGGCGGTCAGGCCGTCGAGCGAATAGCCGGAAGCGTTGAGAATACGTTTGAGGCCGGTTTGGCCTTTGAAGGGCGACGACATAAATAGGCTACTGACTGTAAGGAGGATGACGAAGGCTAGTGCAGCGGCAGTCAAAAAAGTGTGAAGAATCACGCATGGATGACTGCCCTCCTGGCTTTTAATTGGGCGAGATTGATTCCATTTGCTGCAGCAATAAGGCGGCCTGAGTACGAGTGCGCACGTTCAGCTTGCGGAAGATTGCAGTGACATGAGCCTTGATGGTCGCTTCGGACACGCTCAGTTCGTAAGCGATCTGCTTGTTCAAAAGCCCCTCGCAAACCATGGTCAGCACGCGAAACTGCTGCGGTGTCAAACTGGCCAGACCTGCGCTCGCGGCTTTGGCTTCCGGCGAAACACTGATGGCTTCGTTGACCTGCGGTGGCCACCAGACGTCACCAGCGAGGACCAGACGAACAGCCTGCTGGATGGTTTCCAGGGAACTGGATTTTGGTATGAAACCGCTGGCACCGAACTCTCTGGAGCGCACCACCACCGAGGCTTCTTCCTGGGCAGAAACCATCACCACTGGGACTTGCGGGTATTGCCCACGCAACAGCACCAATCCGGAAAACCCGTACGCGCCTGGCATATTCAGGTCCAGCAATACCAAGTCCCAATCTGCCTTTTCGTTAAGGCGGGCTTCCAGGTCGGCAATACTCTCAGCTTCCACCAAACGCACATCAGGCCCAAGGCCCAGCGTCAAGGCTTGATGCAAAGCACTGCGAAACAAAGGATGGTCATCGGCGATCAGGATTTCGTAGGTCATTTCGTGATCCTGTTTTATGTGAGTGCTGACGGATTCAGCCCTCACGATGGCATCCACAGATGCCAACACATACATACACTGCGCCAACGGGGCGCATTCAACGCCAAAAAAGCACATAGAAAACGGCGTTCAAGCCTTCACGCGGCGCCAAGGATGCCCAGCGAATCGAGAGTGGTCAAGTTCGGCGCTTTACGGCAAAGTCTGCGCCCCCTGACTCCATCGAGCCACATCATGAAAAAACAAGCCCTTAGAGCCGATCTGCTGATGCTGCTCACAGCCATGATATGGGGCTGTGGCTTTGTCGCGCAGGCCAAAGGAATGGATCATATCGGTCCGTATCTTTATTCCGGGCTGCGCTTTGCTCTGGGTTCGCTGTGCCTGTTGCCACTGATTCTAAGGCGCCCGACACAAGGCCCACCGCCAGAGCCCCTGTTGACCCGCGGCCTGCTGCAAGGCGGCGTGATCATGGGCCTTGTACTGGCGTTGGGTATCAATCTTCAGCAGGTTGGTCTGCAGTTTACCAGCGTAACCAACTCTGGGTTCATTACAGGTTTATACGTGATTGTAGTTCCGTTTCTCGGCTTGGCGCTGGGGCACAAGACTGGAGCCGGAACCTGGATCGGCTGCGTTCTGGCGGTGGTCGGGATGTTCCTGCTCAGCGTGGGTGACAACTTTCAGGTGGCGCCCGGCGATTGGCTGCAACTGATCGGCGCGTTCGTCTGGGGCGGCCATGTGGTGTTAGTGGGTGTATTCGCCAGTCGTCATGACCCAATCCGTCTGGCATTCCTGCAGTTCGTCACCTGCTCGGTTGTCAGTCTGGGGTTGGCGGTCTGCCTTGACCCCATTGATCTGCCATCCATTGCTGGGGCCATGCCAGCATTGATTTACGGCGGTGTTGTGGCCGTTGGCATCGGTTATACGTTGCAAGTCGTTGCGCAAAAAGACGCCATTGCCTCCCATGCGGCGATCATTCTTTCAATGGAGGCGGTATTCGCTGCCATTGCCGGGGCATGGCTGTTGGGCGAGTCCCTGCAACTGCGCGGTTACCTGGGTTGCGGCCTGATGATGGCGGGGATGCTGTTGGCACAACTGTGGCCACGCAAAATGGGTGACCACCGTAAAATCGCCGAGCCTCTTACACAAAAGCCTTGAGATGAGTGTGTGAAGTATCGTTCGGGTCGATAGGCCGCTGGTACTTCGCTCCCAAATAGTGAGCGCTGAATACGTCCAGATAAGCATCGAGAACGCCCGCAGCAACCTGATCGCCCGCCAGTTCAAGGCACATCGCCGCGACCTCGGCCGTGCAAAAATGATCATCGCGCTTGGACCGACGCAAGCAATAGCGCGATATTTGCTCCGGCTCCAGACTCAGCACCGGCAAGTGATCCAGATAAGGGCTTTTGCGGAACATTTTCCGGGCTTCGGTCCAGGTCGCGTCTAGCAGAATGAACAAGGGCCGCTTGCCATCCTTAACCTTGACCTCGGTGACCACACGGTCCGGCGCCACGAACTCCCCCGGAAACACGATATAAGGCTGCCACTGTGGATCGCTGAGTAACGCCGGCAACTGCGCATCGACCTCAATACGCGACCAGCCAAAGGCTTGGGTGTCTTCGATCACATCGGCGATCAGCCAACCGGTATTGGTGGGTTTCAGCGGCTCGGTGTCGTACATCAGCAGGCACATGGCCGACCTGGCGTCGACTTTGGGTTTCCACGCACACAGGCAATAGCTGTCAATCACCCTGCAACCCGGGCAACGCGGCGCGCGCGACCCTCTTGCGACGAATGGCTTGGTGCTGCGGGCCAGACGCTCGGCGCGCAGGCGGGAAACGGCGTGACTCATGGCACAAGGCCTGCAGGTAGATTCATCAAGCAACAGAAATGCATTAACACGTGAAAATCCGGGTAAAAAAGTCGGCGAAGTCTATCAGAACCTGTGTGTTGACTGGTGTCTGGCGCTGTGACTCACCTATACTGCGGCGCCTCGAAAGCACTATTGCAACCAGTGAACGCCTGCACCTATGTTGGGTCCAACGCCCATTCACTGAACCAGGAGAATTTAATGCTGCGCCTTATCGCCCCTACCCTCACGCTTTTACTCGTCGCTCCGTTTTGCGCCCAGGCGGCGTCGAAGCAGGATTTCGAACTGAGCAAAATGCTGGAAAAAGTTGCGAAGGAAAGCAGCGTTGGTACGCCACGCGCAATCAACGAGGACATTCTGGATCAAGGCTACACCGTTGATGGCAAAGAACTGATCAATCATCTGAGCGTGCAGTCAGGTCAAGCGCAGCAGATGCGCTCCAATCCTGACGCCGTGCGCAGCCAGTTGGGCAATAGCGTTTGCCACAACACCGGCTACCGCCAACTGATGGCAAAGGGTGCGACGCTCAAGTATCAATTCTCTGAATATAAGACCAATCGCCCCATCACCAGCCAGGTTTTCACTGCCGCTGACTGCGCCGCTAAGCCTGCCAAGAAGTAAGTCGAAGGCTGACTGCGCATCGTCGGCAATCCGCGGCGCGCATCTCAGCCAAAAGTAATACGACCGCTTTCTTCCTTGCGTCAGCAGCCTCACACACTCTGTGTGAGGTGTTGTCAGCTCTGATGTTATGAGCACATCATCGATGCCATTGGCAGTGTAACGTCATCCCCCACAATAGGAGGTTGGCGTTTCACATTCACTCAACACACGTTTTTCTTTAAACCAAGGACACAGGCAGAATCAGTGAGGATGAATCAAGTATTCATCCGTGCGAAGCGCTCTTCAGGTAAGGCTGCTAGCAGCGATGCACGATGCGTCGCGATCCGACGATCCAAGAGCGGATCGATGATTCTGCACAAGGAGAAAGCTTGAATGCCGTACAAACCTAGTGATGTCTTGTCTCACCATTTTCAGAGCGAAGGTACCGACCTCATCAGCAAGGTCGAAGAACAAATCCATCTGGTGGCTCCCAACAGCCCCAATATTGCGCTGTATCGCGACATGGTGCTGACTGTCCTGCGTATGGCACAGGACGACCGCAACCGCTGGAACGCCAAAATAACCCTGCAGGCTCTGCGCGAGCTTGAGAATGCTTTCCGAGTGCTGGACCAATTCAAAGGCCGACGCAAGGTCACCGTTTTTGGTTCGGCACGCACGCCGCTCCAACATCCTTTGTATGCACTGGCCCGAGAGCTCGGAGCAAAACTGGCGGCCTCAGAACTGATGGTCATCACTGGCGGGGGTGGTGGCATCATGGCGGCAGCCCATGAAGGCGCTGGCCTGCATTACAGCCTTGGCTTCAATATCACCCTGCCATTCGAACAACACGCCAATGCTACGGTCGACGGTACGGACAATCTGCTGCCATTCCATTTCTTCTTTACCCGCAAATTGTTCTTCGTCAAAGAAGCAGACGCGTTGGTGCTCTGCCCTGGCGGATTTGGCACGCTGGATGAAGCGCTGGAAGTTCTCACACTGGTCCAGACGGGCAAAAGCCCTCTGGTACCGATTGTCCTGTTGGATGCACCTGGAGGGACGTTCTGGCAAAGCGCCCTGAACTTCATCAAAGACGAACTGGAAGGCAATCACTACATATTGGCGACCGACATGAATCTGCTGAAGCTGGTTTATAGCGCAGATGAGGCCGTTGAGGAGATCAATCAGTTCTACAGCAACTTCCATTCAAGCCGCTGGCTGAAAAACAAGTTTGTCATTCGCATGCGTCACGCATTGAGTGAGGCAGCAATGACCCATATACAGGACGCTTTCGCCGACTTGCGCCTGAACGAAGACTTTCATCAGCACGCCTATTTGGGCGAGGAGCATGACGACGCCCAATTCAGCCACCTGACGCGCCTTGCGTTCAGCTTCAACGGACGAAACCAAGGGCGGCTACGTGAACTGGTGAACTACATTAACTTGACCGAGAACTGGGCAACAAAACCGCAATCTGAAACCCTTCAGACTCGCGAGCCACTGCAGGAAACGTGATTTTTCAACCGTTTTGGCAAGCGTTGAGGCTTGCCTCAATCGCTCAGTCGTCCATACCCCGGCCGCTCAGCAGGCGGCCGATCATCTCCAGCGGATATCCGCGATACGTCAGAAAACGACCTTGCCTGGCTCGCTCGCGAGCATCCAAGGGCAATTGTCCGGAGAACTTCCGACGCCAGGCTTCTTCAAGCTTTTCCTGCCAGTTAATACCGCACTCTCTCAGTGCAAGCTCGATATCCGCACGCTGAAGACCACGCTGGCCTAGCTCTTCACGAATACGCAAAGGGCCGTATCCTGAGCGGGCACGGTAGGAAACAAAGCTTTCGAGATAACGGGATTCGCAAAGCAAACCCTCCTCCGTCAGACGGTCGAGGGCAGCTTCAATCAATTCAAGTGACGCGCCACGCTGACGCAACTTTCGGGTCAGTTCGACTCGACCATGCTCGCGACGTGCGAGCAGGTCCATTGCCGTACGCCGTACAGCGACAGGCGTATCAAGCTCTGCAGACATATAAGTCTCAGAGATCTGCGTCAGCTTCAACCTCAGCCAAATCGT
>NZ_DASWOT010000187.1:0-8162 GCF_036404235.1 Pseudomonas sp. | reverse complement strand
CACGCCGATACCGGCTGGATACCAAGGGCCAATGTTGCCAGTCCGGTCCACCAGCCGCGCCCAGAAGAAGAACGTCACACCAGCCGCCAAGCCCTGCATGACATATTCAGACTGCGGGTAAGCTAGGTCGCTCAGCTTCGTGGCGGCTGCAAGGTCAGTCGTGGTGCCATACCAAATTTCAGTCCGCTGCGTATCTTCCGCACCAGGTGGGAAAGTCCATTTCATGCCAATACCGAACAGCAGGCTTTCGGTGGTTAGGGAGGTTACTGCGGGTGGCAGACCAGTCTTGCCTTCCAAGTTGGTCAGAGCTGACGTGGTCGGGATCGAGGACACGTTGAGAGCGCTCACTGCGCGCACTCTAGCCATGTACTGACCTGAATAGATGCCACGCACGTCCGTCGAGAGCTCGCCGGTTCGGGGGATCTTCATCCACTCGCGGGCACCCCAGCGCCATTCGACATCATAGGAGACTGCTCCCGGCGCGGCATCCCAGGCGACAGTCATCACGGTGACCGCAATACCCTGCTCGACTACAACGTGCTGGCTGAGCATCACGCGCGCAGGCGCATCCTGAGTGCCTATTGGAATGCCGCTGATTGGCCGAGGGTCAACCACGGCTCCGCTGTCGATTGCTGGAAACTTGGTTGGCTCATGCTGAACCATCTCGAATTGGAACTGGTGCCACTCTGGTCTGGTGATGTTTCGAACATAGAACTGCATCACCTGCAGGTCGTCATAGTCCAGCGCCCACCCGCACTCGGCTTCTGGTACCTCGCTATAGTCCGCCATTACGGTAACTGCTCGACCGGCAAAAGACTTAACTACTCGCGCCTCGGTCTTGCCGCTTGGCAGATTGAGCATCAGTCTTGCGCCGGTTGGAATCTCAATATCACGATCCACCGTGATGACCCTGCCTGCCACGCCAGAAATACGCCCGCCGTTCGCGCGGCCTGCAAGCATAGGGTCTGCGACTGCAATCACCTGCCCCGGCCGGGGAATCTGCCCCTCAAGCCCCACACGCATGGTAGCGGTACGAGTTTGTAGCTGTTCGGTCATCAGCGCCCATTGCCCAGCCCGCTGAGCTTGTCCAAGCGATGTGCAGCCAAAGGCATCCACCTTCAGTTCGCGTACCTGACCTAGTTCGGCAATCGCCTCTTCGTCGAACACTGGCTCTTGGTCGGTCTCAAAGTCCTGATCTGGATTGTCGTAGGAGACCATCGCCGTGGTATGGCGATCACGCCAGCGGGTACCGGCGTAACGGATCTCCCCATTGTTCAGGATCATAGACTGGTTGTAGCTGAATACCGGATCGCCCGGCATGTCTGCGTTAACAACGATTTGGCTACCATCCCAGAAGGCCATGCCATTGAAGATCGATGCCAGATCCTGCAGTACAGCATAAGCATCGGCCTGCTTCTGGAGGTATAGGTTGCAGGTGAAGCGCGGCTCCTGACCACCCTTGCCGTCCGGCACCAGTTGATCGCAATACTGCCCGATGCGATAAAGCGACCAGCGATCTACCATGGTGGCGTCGATGCGCTCGCCCAAGCCGTAATAAGGATGGAGCACCAGGTCATAGAACACCCATGCCGGGTTATTGGTGTACGCCTCTTTGAAAGTCCCGTCCCAAACCCCGTTACTGGTGCCGGCCCCGGAGGTCGCGTAAGCGCGTGTCTCGGCGTTGTAGTTAGCCGGTACCCGAACGATTCGCCCGCGCATGAGTACAGCAATTTTCGCGATATCGCCGCCAAACTGCTGTGCGTCATACTCAATAGAGCTCACCGCCGTGAGGGGGTATTCCTGATCGCTGTCGACCACCTCTGCAATGGCTTCGACATACATACCGTCCTGGACCAGAGAACTGTTGGCTTCAGGGGTAATGCGTCGTGCGCGGATGGTCCAACGGCTACCAGTCGGAAGCTCCAGGCGATGCGACCGCTCATATGTGGTGACGTTCTTGCGATCAACGGATGATGCCAGCACCTCGACAAAGGGGCCGTTATCCGTAGAAATGTCTACCGCATAGCTGATAGCCACGCCATTTATGTTCCCGCTACTGTCCTGGCTTTGCAGTTGTGGCCAGCTGAAGCGAATACGGATGGCATCCGCGACTGTGTTGGTGATGGTGTAGAGCCAAGGCGCGGTACTGAGAAGCTCCTGGCTTACCGATATTTCGTTACTGGATTCAGTGTTTCCATCGAGGCGCTCCTGATTAAGCTCGCCCGATCGGAATTGCCACTTCACGCCGGGATAATTGACGGTTCCATCCGCAGCGACCACGGGGGTTCCATCCAGCTCAACGGAGTTCAAGCCGTTGACTGGGCCAACAATGGGGCCCCAACTCCACATGTAAAGGATGCGCGCAGTAGCCAGTGATGGTACGCCGTTGGTGGCAATGCTCGGCTGCTTCTGTTTGGCCTCTCCACCCTTGCCGCCAGCAACTAGGCGCCGCTTTTTAAGGGCAGTGCGGTGCGTCTTCTTTGCTACTGCGCTCATGCGCCCTCCAAAATGCAAAAACCCGCCGAAGCGGGTCAGGTGTTGTGGCTTAATCAGATGTTGTCTTGGGTGTAAATCCCGCCAGACTCAACAGCGCCGCCGATTTTCCGCTCGCCATATAGCAAGGGATATGGGTTCCCTTGCGCGATAGTCGTGACTGCACTTCCGAAGCCATAACTAGGATTGTTGCCATCATCGTTGCGATCAGAAGTGCTCGCTGTAGTAGTTGGAGCCAGCATCTGAACTACGCCCCCCAAGCCAATAGCAGCACCCCCTGCAATCATCGCCATACCGGCAGTAGAGGTAGTACCCGACCAGTCATACATGACGCCAACCACCACCAGTGCAGCCCCCAGAATGGTCTGAAACAGTCCTGCCTGCTTGCTGCCGCGCACAATCGGCATGATGCGAATGTCGCCTGCGCGAGCGACCGAGGTATCGAGGTCACCCATGCTGATGTTTCGCTTGTCGACGAATACAGCGAACACCAGTCCGCGCTCTTCGGCGTGGCGCATGAACTTCTCGAACCCCGGCTTCATGTTGCACAAAGCGCTCATCGCGTCGCGCACACCATGAGTATCCAACTGATAGCTCCGCCCGAAGCTCTTGCCCAGAACGCCGCCTAATTTAATAGTGCGAATTGTCATGGCCTGTAATCCTTGTGCCGAAGAATCAATTTCACCCGGTTGGCCATCGACCAGCCGTAGATTTCACGACTGGCTAAGCGCCCCGGCATATGGTGATAAATGAACGGGCCGGAACCGCCAAGCTTTGGCGACGACTCACTGATGAGCGTCGGCTCGTCGCCCAGGTAGATCGCTGCGTGATTGGGGAAATAGCACTCCCGGCCAGGGGTAGGGATTTGCAGCACCAGCATATCGCCGCGCTTCGCGTCGCTGACCTGGTAGAAGCCAGCGGCTTTGAAGTTGTCCTCATACAAGCTCGGACCATCCTTCTGCTCCCACCACAGGTCTTTGCGCTCGAAGTTCGGCAGCGGCAACCCTGCCTCGCGCGCGTACCAGTCGCGGCAAGCCGCCCAACAATCGAGCAGGCCATGGGAGAAATCCCGCCCCAGCAACGGAGCCACAAAGCCAGACGGCTTGAACCATTCGATATCGCCACCCGGCCAACCTACGATGGCCCATGGCAGTTCATGCAGTTCGCAGCTGACCCGGTCGGCCATACTGGGAGTCGGAGCCTTGTCGGGATGGCTATGCACGTATGCCAGCACCTCGCCCCGATCCTCGGCTGCAGCCAGGTCGTACTTGTCGATTTCGAAATTCTCACGCGGGCTGGTGGCCGAATTTGCGCACCGCACGTATTCACGGCCCTCCACAGTCTTGATCAGCACACCGCACGCCTCTGCCGGATACACCGCTTCAGCATGTTCCTTAATCGCCTGCTGGAGACCCTGGTTGATGCGCATAGTTACCTCGAACTGGCGATTAGACTTGCGCCCATGGACCCACCAAAGCGGCGGGTATTACCCCGCAACTTGCAACTGCTCCACCAGCCCCCACAACGATCCAGAGCAGAGTTGTCAGTTGGTTCATTCTTCTTGGTGAACATCGCCGTGCCCGTATAGGCACAGGCCTCTTGGCGGTACCCATTGCGCGATGCCCAGCGGCAAAGTTTGGTGATCTGTTGCGAAGGCAGCATTTGCCCTTCCATGTCCGTTGGACTGGAAAGAGCAAAGGTCACAGAGTCGCGGCTTTCGTCGGACTTCTGCTCGATGTACCAGATGTTTTCCCGGCTTTCATCCGCCGCTTCCGCGTTGCCCTCGGGAAAATTTGCAGCATCCAGAAAGTGGCGGTATGTCTCGATTACGCGCACCCTTGCGCCAGACAGATCGCGGAACTGGAGACAGATTGCCGTGATCGCGCCACGAATACCGTCCAACTCGTTGGCGACCTGCAGCGTCGGTGTTGCAGGACGGCCGTCGCCCCGGATGTCAAATCCCTTGGCAGTAATTTGGATCGGGGAATACAGCACGCCCTGCCAGATAATATCGCCCTCTTGAGCGTGACCGTGAAAGCGCCACACCTGAGCGCCGAGGCGAGTAGCGTCGATTTCAAACAATCGAATCTGATTGCCAGGCTCAAGCTTTTGGATATCGGAGTTGTAGCTCATAAGCCCCCAAATACGAAAAAGCCCGCTCGATGCGGGCCAGATGAATGTCTGCAATTACGGGCGATAGGTCTGCTTGAAGGTTGCGGTGAGGGTGAATATTCCGGCGCCGGCGGCGCTCAGTTTGTAACCATTTGAGCTATAGCGCCCCACGTCGGCACCAGGGGCTTGCCAGTTGAAGGATTTGTAACCTTCATGCCGATCCAGAAAGTCCCTAACCGCCTTCAGGTCGTCACCGTCCACCATGCGACCGGTGACTGAGATATCCCATGATTGCGACTTGGTGTTAATGCCAATGCCGCCCGCCTGGATATAACCATCGCCAAAGTCGTTTTCCCATGTACGCTGGGAAATATCGCCGGTTGCGCCGACCCTGGTGCAGAAGCTAAATGTCTCAGCCACCGGTGCGCCTCCACAAAACGCCGCCTTGCTGCGTCTCGCTCTGGATGATTCGGATAACCTCGGCGGTGAACGCCTGGCCCATGGATTCGCCCTGCTGTTGCGCCTGCTGATCAGTCATGCCGGGTTGAGCCTGCACGGTGATGGGCGCATCGATCTTGATCGATCCAGAAGAGCCTCCGCCGCCGCCCGAACTGACTCGATCAAGTGTGCGATCCAGCTTGGCGCTCGTCTCGGCAGTAGTGACGCGCTCACCCTTTTGCAGCAGCCATGTGCCTGTTTCCGGAACAGAATCGATACCGTCGTGAGCCATACCCGATAAAGCCGCGGATGCTACTCCGGCGACCATCGGCGCCGTGGCGACAGCCGCAGTCAAAGCCGCTGCTGGAGCAAGTGCCGGCCCGAAGACTGGAATGGCAGCCGTCGAGGCATAGGCGTTCACCTGAGCCGCGAAAGACGCCGCTTGTGCGTTTGCGATCAAGCCCAGCGCCGCCGACGATTGCCCAGTTTTGCCCACGACCAATTGCACGGCCTGGTACACAAGCCATTGCGCAGCCATGTCGGCCAAGGCACTAATCGTAGATTTCGCAAAGCCGCTAACCATGTCGGCCAAAGCGTCACCGGCATCCTCTGACCCTGTCGCTACATCAGAAAGAAACGTGCTCAGACTGCTGCTGGCATTGTCCAGCGTGCTGGATGTCAGGTCGGCTGCCATTTGCGTGTAATTCTGCGCAGTATCAGCGTAGTTCTGCCATGCGGCACTGACCCCATCAAGCCACTTGTTCTGTGCTTCGTCTTGCTGGTTGTAATGGTCCTGCTGATCAATAATTCGCTGAGCGTAAGCCTCTTTCGCGATCTCAGTCTCTTGGTCGTAACGCTCTTTCGTTATGTCTTTCGAGTTGAACTGCTGCCACAACTTATCAACTTCACCGAAGTAGTTTTGATCAATCTCCAGGAACTTACGTCGGCGTTCTTTCTGTTTATCACCTTGACCTGCGCCCGCCAAATCAAGATCGAGAGAATCCTTGATCTGGTGAGTTTCCTGATTGGCGTTCAAACGAAACGCCTCGACTGCTGCCAGATCCTCGTTACTTTTTTTCAGTTTCTCCAGTCTATCCATCTCACTGGCTAAACCTTCGAGACGCTTTTGCTGCTCAGCGTTGATGCCAACCAGCTTTCCGGAGGCGATCTCGAAATGAAGCTTGTCCGCTTCGGTAGCGTCCTTTTGGGCGTCCGTCGTGGTGTTGATCAGCTCGATCTGGCGCTGATAGTCAGTTTCGGTGGTTTTAAACGCGTCCTGAATCTTCTTGGCAGCAGCGGCGGAATCGCTTGCAGCTTTTTTCTGGGCGGCAGCTTGGGCAGCCATGGCCGCCGGATCAACTCCGCTACCCGTACCAGGTGTGGTTGACTGGTTCGTCTTCGCGAGCTCGGCAGCAGCTTTCTTGGCATTCGCTACGTATTCCTTGAATTGGTCGCCAGCTAACGGTTTATCAAGGTTTTCTCCGATTGCAGCAGCAGCCTGAGCTGCGACATTGAAGTTGGTAGAGGCCTCATCACGCAAACGAGCGCTGTCAGCTACAAACTGCTTTGCCGTATCGCCGAACGTTATTTTCGACATGCCTGTAGCGAGGTCGGACATAAGCGACGACAGATGCCCCACCGCCGTAGCGTATAGGCCAACCAAGGTGTTAGCCACGATATCGAAAACTCGCGTCACCCCATCGCCAGCGCTAACAACAAAAGCTGTCGTTTCCACCAGCTTTTCGCCCAGATCGCCCACCACGCCCTTCAGGCCGCCTGCGTCCTTGGCGCTCTGATTCACATCCTTGGCAAACTGTGCCAAGACCGGCAGGAACTCGGCAGCCAGCATAGCCTGGGCCGATGAGAGGTATTGCTGTAGCCCTTGAACTTCAATGCCGAACTGCTTGGCGGCAGCAATGGTCGGTCCATCCAGAATCACGCCGGCAGCTTCTGCTGCAGCACCAAGCTCATCGAAACCTTTGCCACCATTGCGCAACAGAGGTACGAGCGCGGTCGAATCGTTGGCAATAGCCTCCATGTAGAAGGTCATTTCCTGCTGACTGACGTTCGCTTTTTCCAGACTGGTGACGTATAGCGCCAACGCATCCTTGCTGTTCAACTTCTTGAACTGATCGGCAGTGACGCCAACCATAGGCGCAATATTAGTAAAGAAATCCTTAAGCGCACCACCGCCCGTGTTTGCGAAGTCTCCCAACTTATCGTTGGTGTCTTTGAATATGTCAGCGAGCTTGTCCTGCTCCACTCCAACGGTGCGAGCACCAGCAGCGTACTTTTGAAACTCGGTAGTCCCAAGACCAGCCAAAGTCGCTTGGTTGGATATCTCTTTGGCCGCATTGGCGGAAGATACTACTAGTCCTGTCAAAACCGCAGGGATGCTGCCGAGGGCGACGCCAACCCCGGCGGCAAGGCTGGCAAATGACTTTGATATCTCGGCGTTGCGCTTCTTGGCTGTCTGGCTCGCCTGATCAAGCGGCCCGGTAAACGCACCAATCTTCGCGACCAAGTCCAGCGTCAAGGTGCCCAGCGAATTTGCCATCATTTTCTCCAGGCGTAAAAAAACCCGCCGAAGCGGGGTCTTTTGTTATTTAGTGATCAGTAGGGGTTTGCTATTTGACTTGTGGTATAGCTCACAACCTTCCCATCAGGACCGAAAATCACGGAAAGCGATTGATTTTCGTAGCTTGATCCTGCGAAGCCTACTTTTGCATAGCCCCAAGCCAAAACTTCTGTCCCGTCTGAGTTTTTTGATCTAACAAGAGGCTTACCAAATACTGATAGCAAATCATCGCGAGTGGTCTGGCCCTGCTTAATAGCCTCTATCTGCTGTTGGCTGATCGGATGGCCTCCGGTCGTAGCGCATGCTGCAAGCACCATGGCGGCTGCGATAACGAGCATTTTGATCATGGTTTCCATTCCCTCAAAAACAGCGAATCTATCAGCATCACACCCAGGACTCCATAGCCTGTTCCAGCGAGACGGGCGGCTCCGAATCGTGTGGCATGAAGTCGTAGATTTTATATCCGCCATCCTTGAAGTGGCTATTCGCATATAGGGTGGCCAGCAGGGCGACTCCTCGCTCGACTCTCATTCCGATGTTC
>NZ_DASWOT010000186.1:0-8249 GCF_036404235.1 Pseudomonas sp. | reverse complement strand
GACGATGAACCAGTCTGCATCGCTGTCTTGGATCGTATCGTTCAGGCGCTTGGCCAGATCGTGGGTGTGATTTTCCCATTGGGTGCCAAAGGACAGATCCGCCGGATACGGTGAGGCGCTGTAAACGATTTGTGTCAGGCGATTTTGGGTCTGGGCCTGCCACAGGTCGACGCTTGCCAGCGTAGTGCTGAGGGCCTGAGGTTGTCCTTTTGGGTCCAGCACGATGACCAGAACGCCAGGGTGTTGGTCCAGACTTGCCTGATGTTGCGAGACCAGCCGGGCTTGGGCAGGTGACAGGACACGTTGTTTCATCCAGTCCTGGATTGACGGTTGCAGGGTCTGCTGAAAATTGGCAGCGGCTTCTTGGGTAAGCTCGATGAATTGCTCGAATTGACCCCAGAACGCGACTTCCATTTCCAGCCAGACTTCCCGGACCTTCCAGACGCTGGCACGTGCCCGCTCCCATCCACCGGGCTCGTGATAAAGCGCCGCGCCCGAATCGCCGATGTAGCTGGTGAAAGGCAGCGACTGGATGTGATCGCCCTCGAAGTAAATGACCGGGCAGCCGCAAAGCATGGCTTCGGTGCAGATGGTCGACACCTCGAAAGAATACAGAACGTGCGCACGCTTAAAGATCTCGGCCAGTTCAGCCAGGGTTTTTGCGTTCTTGAAGGTGAGTAGCTCGATATCGTCAGGCAGTAGGCTGAAGTCAATTTTTTCGATCGGATAACGGTGCAGGTACAGATAGCTTTGTTTGCGTTCGACAGGTTCCGTTGGGGGACAAAACAGCTGTGAATCGATAATTGGCAGGGTCAGCATGTTGCCTTCCGAGCTGCTGTCCCGGAAGTCTTCGGCATAGTAAAAAAACAGGTCGGAGTCAGCGGCCGCCACGTCTCGGCCACTGAGGAAGCCTTCACGATTGAGAATGTAGCGAACCACGACGGAGCTGGCCAACGGGTTGCCGTCGATGACCTCGGGGTACACCGTGATGGGTACCCGACCCGCCTGCTTGTGTTGTGCCCTGATGGCATTGGTCAGAAACGGGGTGCGCAGTTGCGGGTTGACGACATCGCACAACGCTACATACGCCTCATGCCCAGCGATATTCAGGGCGTGGCAAAGGTAATGCATCACGCAAATTCCGGAGGATGTTTCCCGGTAATCTGGGGCATATATGTAGTAAGGATTCGCTGTTTTTTGATGCAGACGATGGCGAGTCATGCTTGTCTCACTGGTCGGATTCGGTCGGGTGATGCCCGAAGTACTTAAGGATGACAGCGGCCAGCCTGTTGATGTCTTGCTGGCCATAACGTTGATCGATGGGCAGCGGCAGCAGTCGCTCACTCAACTGTTTTTCCAGTGCCGGTGTTGTTTGGCTGTCGATCAACTCGCGCCAGTAGCTCGGCACGTAAATTCGATTGGCCAGCAACCGATGGCGCAGCGCTTGAGCGGCGTCGGCCGACTCAAGCAGCAGCGGATAGCACAAGGCGGGTATTGGCACCGGCGGCCAGGCACTGAAGTGGTTAATGGCGTGAAGTGCGCCATGCAGTTGCCTCAGGTTCTCGATGCGCCGGGTTTTGATGTCGGTGTAATCAATGCTGTCGAGCAGGCGTACGGTGCTCGCGGACATGCCTTTGAGGCCTTCGAGTCCCAACGCTTCTTCGGTTCTCTGAAACGCCGAATAATGCGCTTCCGGTCCGTCGATCAGGCGGCCGATCAGAGCATCCAGTCGATGCGACGAGGTGCCTGGCGATGGCCGCTCAACGTTGGTTGGGCCGTTGACCAGCCAGCCGCCGTCTGGCACTCCGACGAATTTGCGCGGCGAATACAGGGTGGCAATGCCGGTGACAGGCAAGGAAAACAGCGCTTGCGCATTGTCAACGATCAGCTTGTCGCGATAGCGCAAAGCCAATGTGTTTTGGATATAAGCGCGCTTGAGGCCGAAATAATCGACGTACAGCAGTTGTTCGTTGAATTGCACCTCGGGTGGCTCAGGCAGTTCCAGGGCGTCGTTCAAGCCATAGCGGGTCACTTCGACGTCCACTGCGTTGGCCGCGTCTGTCATGACCGAGCAAATGAAATGCGGCAGGAACACACGACGGGTTTTGCGCGCCAGCAAAACTGCCTGGAACGCCGACCGCGCCGAGTTGAACGCGCCCGCGCCAGGGTACGGATGGTTGCCACGGTTGAGCTCCATCTCGAAATAGCCGCCGATGGCCTCATCCATGCAAGATTTCTCCCTGTCGGACCCAGCCGCAGACCGTATTCAGATCGTTGAACATAAAGGCGTCGAGGATCGAAAGCGCGGGCACGAAGGGGTGGTTGTGCTGTGCGTAGCTCGGCAACACAGGCCTCAACAGTTGCAGCGCATAACCGGCTTGTGCGAAGCCATCGGCATCGTACAGATCACCGCCCGCCACGGGGTTCAAGTAGCACGTGCCGCCGACTGACTGGATGACTTCGATGACTCGCTCCTGGGCTTTTGCATGGCTTTGAGGCGCCCATTCGCTGGCCCGAACGATGGGGGTGTTCAGCTTGAGCAGGCTGCAACAGGACCGAAGTGCCAGCTCGTTGAACTCAGCGATGTTCTGCGCGGGCAATTTCAGCAGGGCTTCAAGCCACGTCAGGGTTTGCTCGACATAGGGCGCCTTGCGGTAGGCGAACGCCAGTTTGTTGATCAATGGTTCGATCTGGAAATGCGGCGAAATGCGTTTTTCCAGGATGGCCTGGGTATGGCTTCCTTTGGCAAGCGGCACGCCGAACCATTTGGGTTCGCCGTCGAGCAGATAACGATTACGTTCTATCCAGCCGTTCTTGATGAACTGCACATTGTCGTAGATCAAGAAGCAATCGCAGGCAGCTATCAGTTGGAAGTAGCCCAGATACGGCAGAAAGTAAGGCTGCATGAGCGCAACCCGTCCTTGCGGCAGTAACGTCTTGTCAGAGGGGCGAAGCCTTTGGACCGTGCGCAGCGCTTGAAGGTCGTGATCTGTCACAAACACGACCTCAGCCCTCACGCGCGCTGAGCAGGATGTCGATGATTCGGTCCTGACTCTCGAACGACAGGTCCGGGAAGATCGGCAGGCACAATACTTGGCTTGAGATCGAATGCGCATGGGGCAGTCTTGAGGCGTTCGAACTCGCCAGGCTGCGATACATCGGGAACTCAGTGATCAGCGGATAGAAGTAGCGCCGCACCATGATGTCCTGGGCGCGATAGCGGTTATACATTTCGTCGCGGTTGACGCCCAGGCGTGAGCCATCGATGAGGATCGGACAGTAGGCGTAGTTCCACTCAACACCCTTCGGTTGACCCAACAGCGTGATGCCGTCGATTCCGGCCAACGCCGATGTATAGCGTTCGAAGATGCGCTTGCGTAGTTGCAGCGCCGAATCGATATGTCGTAGCTGCAGCATGCCGAAGGCCGCTTGAATCTCGTTCATCTTGCCGTTGATGCCGGGTGCCATGATCGTGACTTCGTCGGCGAATCCGAAGTTTTTCAGGTAATTGATGCGCTGTTTGATCTTCGTGTCCGGACAGATGATTGCGCCGCCTTCGAAGGTGTTGAAGACCTTGGTTGCATGGAAACTGAGGATCGACAGGTCGCCATGGTTAAGAATGCTAGTGCCGTTGTGCTTGACGCCGAATGCGTGGGCGGCGTCGTAGATAACCTTCAGGCCGTAGGTGTCGGCGATGGTCTGAATGGCTTCGACATCGCAGGGGATACCATAGCAATGGACCGGTAAAATCGCTGTGGTCGCTGGGGTGATTGCCTCTTCGATACGACGCGGATCAAGGTTGTTGGTCAGGGGGTCGATGTCGACAAACACAGGCTTTAAGTTGTTCCACAGCAATGAGTGGGCGGTGGCAACGAATGAGTAGGGCGTGGTGATGACCTCGCCGGTGATCCGCAACGCCTGTAGCGCAGTAACCAGCGCCAGCGTGCCGTTGGAAAACAGGCAGACATGCTCGACACCCAGGTACTCGGCCAATGCCGCTTCGAGTTGCTCGTGAAACGGCCCACCGTTGGTCAGGCGCTTGCTGTTCCAGATTTCCTCCAGGTACGGGATGAACTCTTCCAGCGGAGGAAGCAACGGACTCGTGACGGGGATCGGATTCCACATGGACGACACGGCTCATGAAGGCATTGAAAATAGGGGGTTCGCGGGTTCCGGGCGTCGCGTGAAGACTGCGTGACGTCCATCGACTGCCACGAAAATGGCGTTTCAATTGATGTTCAAACTTAGGTAGCAAAAAGTCGGCCAATTCGTATCAGGATGATTACGATGAGCTGTCAGCCTGCCTGTGAGGCCGATATGGTTAACTTGCTTGATATTCCGAACGCCTGATGCTTATTTTGTACGCCTCGCCGGTGAACGGCATGCTAAACGATAAAGGATTTGATTCATGAGCAGCGGTGGCCACACTTCACTCGCGCAGCGCTTGATGGGCATTGATGAAATTGAATGCGTCACACCTGATCTCAACGGTGTGCCGCGCGGCAAGGTTATGACCGCCGAGGGTTTTCTCGAAGGTCGGCGCTTGCAACTGGCGCGTGGCGTGCTGCTGCAATGCATCATGGGCGGTTATCCACCGGCCAGATTTTATGGCAGCGATGACGGCGATCTGGCGCTGGTCGCCGACCCGGCGCAGATCCATCGTCTGCCGTGGAGCGCCGAGCCTCGGGCGCTGGCGATCTGCGATGCGGACGAGCTGGAAGGGGGGAGCTCCAACCTTTCCACACGCGCCCAACTGAAGAAAGTGATTGCCCGTTATGCCGAGCGCGGACTGTCCCCGGTGGTGGCGACCGAGCTTGAATTTTTTGTATTCGCGCCCAACACCGACCCCACGCAGCCGTTCAAGCCGCCGGTGGGTTTGGACGGGCGTCGCGAGGAGGGCCACAGCGCCTTTAGCGTCAGTTCCAACAATGGGCTGCGACCGTTCTTCAGCGAAGTGTATAAATGCATGGCCGCGCTGGGATTGCCGCGCGACACGTTCATGCACGAAATGGGCATTAGCCAGTTCGAAATCAATCTGCTGCACGGCGACCCGCTGCTGCTCGCCGATCAGACGTTCCTGTTCAAGCACTTGCTCAAGGAGGTCGCGCTCAAGCACGGCCTGACGGTGGTGTGCATGGCCAAGCCCCTGGCGCACACGCCGGGCAGCTCGATGCATATTCATCAGAGCGTGGTCGATGCCACATCCGGGCAAAATGTTTTCAGCGATGCCAACGGCGAACCCACGGCTACGTTTCGTCATTTTATCGGCGGTCAGCAGGCGGCAATGGCGGACTTCACCGCATTGTTTGCGCCGAACGTCAATTCCTACCAGCGCCTGTGTCATCCCTTCGCATCACCGAACAACGCCTGCTGGTCGCACGACAACCGCGCAGCCGGTTTGCGCATTCCGGCCAGTGCGCCTGTCGCCAGACGGGTTGAAAATCGTCTGCCGGGCGCGGATGCCAATCCGTATCTGGCCATTGCAGCTAGTCTTGCAGCCGGTCTGTATGGCATCGAGCACACGCTGGAGCCGTCGGAGCATATTCAGGGTGAGTTCGTGGTGCCGGATAATTTGTCGCTGCCATGTACCTTGCATGCAGCCCTGGAGCGTCTGAAACGCAGTCAATTGGCCAAGGAACTGTTCGGTTCTGAGTTCATCGAAGGCTACGTCGCATCGAAGACCCTGGAACTGACCAGCTTCTTCGATGAAATTACTCCCTGGGAGCGTCGCGTTCTGGCGGCTCAGGCTTAAGAACCGTCGTTCGCCCTTTCTTGATGAGAGGGCGATATTGGAACGTTAATGCGCCAAATCTGGAAATCCTTTCGAGCGCTGTATTTTGCCTCGCTGATGATGTTGATCGGCTCGGGCTTGTTAAGTACTTACCTTGCCTTGCGTCTGGCTGCCGATCAGGTCGATGGCCTGTGGATCGGTGCGCTGATGGCGGCCAACTATATCGGCCTGGCCCTTGGCGGCAAGATCGGACACCGGCTGATCGGTCGGATCGGGCACATCCGTGCTTATGCGACCTGCGCCGGTATTGTCGGCGCGGCGGTGTTGGGGCATGGCTTGATCGATTACCTGCCGGCGTGGATCTTCCTGCGGATGATTGTCGGTTTGGGCATGATGTGCCAGTACATGGTGATCGAGAGTTGGCTCAATGAGCAGGCTTCGCCGAATCAACGCGGCATGGTATTTAGCGCCTACATGATTGCCTCCTATCTGGGGCTGGTGTTGGGTCAGCTGATTTTGGTTATCCATCCGCAACTGGGTCCGGAGCTACTGATGCTGGTAGCGATGTGCTTTACGTTGTGCCTGGTGCCGGTCGCCATGACCCGCAGCATTCACCCGGCGCCGATGCGTCCCGCACCATTGGAGCCATTGTTCTTCATGCGTCGGGTTCCGCAGTCACTCACCACGGTGTTGAGCTCGGGAATGATCATTGGCTCGTTCTACGGCCTCGCACCGCTGTACGCCGCCCAGCAGGGTATGAGTACCGAGAACGTCGGTATATTCATGGGTTGCTGCATCAGTGCGGGGCTGTTGGTGCAATGGCCGCTTGGCTGGCTGTCGGATCGCTATGACCGGGCCTGGCTGATTCGTGGCGTAGCCGGGCTGTTGGTGGTGGCGTCGCTGCCGCTGGCGATTCTGCCTGACGTGCCGATAGAGGTCCTGTTCGTCATGGGCTTTTTGGCGTCGCTGCTGCAATTCTCGCTGTATCCGCTGGCGGTTGCGTTCTCCAATGACCATGTGGAGGGCGAGCGGCGCGTCTCACTGACCGCCATGCTGTTGATGACTTACGGCGTGGGTGCCAGTATCGGGCCGCTGGCGTCGGGGGTATTGATGAAGATGTTTGGCAGCAACATGCTTTACGCGTTCGTCTGCTTCACTGCCTTGATCCTCACCTTGAGAATCCGTCCGAAGGCTGTGACCAACCTGCACCAGGTTGAAGACGCACCGCTGCAGCACGTCGCCATGCCGGACAGCATGTCCAGCTCGCCATTGGTGGTTGCGCTCGACCCGCGGGTCAATGAACAAGTGGTTCAGGATCAGATGCAGACTGCGGTTGAACCTGTGCCAGAAGCACCTGCACCGACAACTGCGCCGACAGAGCAGGCGCCGAGCACGGAGTACAGCGCGCCAGGCACCTGTGAGGACGCCAGTACCGAACCGCAAGTCGCGCGGCCAAACCCCACCCACGATGCCTCTCACGATGTGGGTGTGGACAGACCGTTATAGTGCAAACGCTCGGGTAATCGCATTCGCGAGGGGATTGATTTTATTTTTCACGTTTTTTGAAAAATCAATCTGTCCTCTCAGCATGCAGTCAGTAGTCGTCGTCTTTGTCGAAGCGACGAGCTTCGCGCTGGAGCTGATAGACGAAACGCTCAACCTGACGCTGCACCAGGCCACTCATGTTGTGGAAACGCACGCCGGCAAAGGTGATGTTGACGCGCTCTTCGAAGTGCAGATATCGCAGTTCGACCGGCGCCGTCATGCTGCCAAACGGCAACGCAGCGACGAAGCGCTCGTACACCTGACCTAACTGCATGCGCTCAGAAAGGTCGCCTTCAAAGCGCAGCTTGCAACCGGTCGCGGAGATGTCCAGCAACTTGCCTTTGAGCGGTGACTTGAGCTTGTCTCCACCAATCTCGACATCCACCAGGGACGCCAGCTTCAATGCCGCTCGAAACGCATTGCGGCGTTGGTGGTAAACCACTTCTTCAGGCAGGGGGCCGCGATAGCAGCGGTGTTGCGGATCATCGATGACGCTCATGCGCGCCTTGACTTCCCAGGCGATGCGCACACCGTCGTGGAAGCCTTCGATCCTGAACGGTTCGCCTGCGGCCAGAAAACGCTCACCGTCACGCGGGATCATTTCATCCAGGGCGATTTCATTGGCGTCGCGGTTGACGTCGATGATGTAGCTCTGGAAACGTTGGCTGCGCTCATGAAAAGTGATGATCAGCGGATCATGACTTTCCAACAGCAGACGCAAGTTGGCGGCAATTTCCAAAGGCGTGGTCAGTACCTTCGGGGGCTGCGGAACATCGTCCGCGCTTGAGGCATTCACGGGTAATCCATCTCCAGGCAAAATACGACAGCGTGAGGCTTGCGGCATTTTGCCAGCATGCTTCACGTCTTGATACAGGAACTTACACCTGGCTAAGCGGACGTGGCCGTGCTTTTCCGGAGGTCGACCCGCGACTGTCATACAACGTTGGTGTGTCGCCGCCGTTCAGTATGGAAA
>NZ_DASWOT010000185.1:0-33389 GCF_036404235.1 Pseudomonas sp. | reverse complement strand
GCTTAGTGGAACTGTTCTTCTTCGGTTGAGCCGGTCAGTGCTGTTACCGACGATTTGCCACCTTGAATCACGGTGGTCATGTCGTCGAAGTAGCCAGTGCCGACTTCTTGCTGGTGCGCCACGAAGGTGTAGCCCTTCGCTGCATCGGCGAACTCCTGCTCTTGCAGCTTCACATAGGCAGTCATGTCGTTGCGGGCGTAGTCGTGCGCCAGGTTGAACATGCTGTGCCACATGTTGTGGATACCCGCCAGGGTGATGAATTGGTGCTTATAGCCCATCGCCGACAGCTCGCGCTGGAACTTGGCGATGGTTGCGTCGTCCAGGTTTTTCTTCCAGTTGAAGGAAGGCGAGCAGTTGTACGACAGCAGTTGGTCTGGGTATTCCTTTTTGATCGCTTCGGCAAAGCGACGAGCCTCGTCCAGATCGGGCTTGGCGGTTTCGCACCAGATCAGATCGGCATATGGCGCGTAAGCCAAGCCACGAGAGATGGCTTGATCCAGGCCTGCACGCACCTTGTAGAAACCTTCAGGTGTGCGCTCGCCATTTACGAATGGCTTGTCATATGGGTCGCAGTCCGACGTCAGCAAATCGGCTGCGTTGGCGTCGGTACGAGCGAGGATGATCGTAGGAACACCGGCGACGTCAGCCGCAAGGCGTGCAGCGACCAGCTTCTGCACGGCTTCCTGCGTCGGTACCAAGACCTTGCCGCCCATGTGCCCGCATTTCTTCACGGATGCCAGTTGATCTTCGAAGTGGACGCCAGCGGCACCTGCTTCGATCATGCTCTTCATCAGCTCATAAGCGTTCAATACGCCACCGAAACCGGCTTCGGCATCAGCGACGATGGGCGCGAAGTAATCGATGTAGCCTTCATCGCCTGGGTTCTTGCCGGCTTTCCACTGAATTTGGTCAGCACGACGGAACGAGTTGTTGATGCGCTTGACCACGGTTGGCACTGAGTCAACCGGGTACAGCGACTGGTCGGGGTACATCGACTCTGCTGAGTTGTTGTCCGCCGCGACCTGCCAGCCAGATAGGTAAATCGCCTGAATACCTGCTTTCACCTGCTGTACAGCTTGACCACCGGTCAGGGCGCCCATGCAGTTGACGAAATCCTTATCAGGGCGGAAAGACGGCTTGGCGCCTTGTGTCACCAGATTCCAGAGCTTTTCAGCGCCCAATTTTGCGAATGTGTGTTCAGGCTGAACCGAACCACGCAGGCGGACGACGTCAGCAGCCGAATAAGTGCGAGTTACGCCTTTCCAGCGTGGATTCTCGGCCCAATCTTTCTCGATGGCTGCAATTTGTTGTTCGCGTGTCTGTGCCATGGGGTAAACCTCGTTGCATAGGTCTTGGGTGGTCTTGAGATAAAAGCTCCTTGCTCCACCAAACAAGCGTGCGCTTTTGGACGGCACGTCGATGGCTGCTCACTGATCAGAGGGGGGCGATCAAGCCTGCATTGGACGGGTGGCGACGGTTGAACGATGGGGCTCAAGAGAGGGAAGAGTGGGCGAGGAGGTGTCACGACGTTTGCATATGGCGGCTCGTGGGTGCCATGTAGTGCATTCGTCAAACTGTTTCACCAACTGACCAATAACGCTTCCGTCCCTCAGGACAACTTCGTTCCAGTCGCAACCTCGTCAAATTGCCTTGTGGGCGATACAGACACGAATCGGCTCAATTTTGGTGTGTTAGAGCGACGATCCGGAGGCTTTCTGCAAAGCCTCTGATTAGCGGGAGCGAGGCAATCATGCCTCGCCATTTTGGGTCCGTCAAACATTTTGTAGTGCTTTTTTTGAGGCACTACATCTTTAGTCGAATACGACTCCTCAGTCAGTTCCGGCCCCTCTGGTGCTGGTTTGCGGCTCACTCCAGGATGTCGACCTTGACCCGCAATGTCATGTCGTCGCGACCCTGTGTGGCGTAGCGGCGGGTCATTCCCTGCTCGTCAGCGCGAGATTGGTCACTGGTGCCAGCGAGCGTGATCCATTTGCCCAGTCGGCCGCTGACCTGAGTGTCGGTGCTCTGCACCTTGATGGCATCGGGGCGTTCCTGGCTCAGACGATCGCGATTGGTGCTGATGTTCAGGTGTACGATGTCCCCGGTAATGCTGGCAGTGACGTAAAACCCCTGCGTGACATTGCGGTATTGAGTGTTGGTTTGAGGGTAGCCATAGGCGTCGGTCTGGGTGCTGGTGACCGGCACGCTTTGGCCCACTTGAATCAGCGCTGGCGTGCCTTCATTGGCTTGTACTTGCTGAATGCCACCCTCGCGGCTGGTTGATCCGTAGTTGATGATTCGCGTCTGGCTGCGTCCGCTGACCTGTCCGTTATTCGCAATCACTGTGCCGTTGGCCGAAAAGCCGGAATTGTTCTGCTGGCTGTTGTCACTGGTATCGACGCTGATCAGTAAGCGTTTTGGTGCTGTATCCAGCTGTGATAGCAAGTCACGAATTTCGCCGATTTTGCCCGGTTCCGCATTGATAATCAGCTTATTGCCATAAGCGCTGACGGTGCCTTCATTGCCTAAAAGCGATTTGACCGTCGGTAGCAAATCATCGCTGGTATGGTAATTAAGAGGGATGATTTCTGTCGCGGCAGCGGCCGCAAAACTACACGCCAACAACAGGCAAGCGAGCAGGGTACGTAACGACATTTCTGTGATCTCCGCGATGGGTGCAACAAAGCGTTGAGTTTGACAGTTTGTCGGCCCGAAAAGAGCCAAGTTGAATCGTAGACGGCAGAACGCCTCGGTAACTCCGGCGTAGTCATCTGGAGTTAGGCGAGGCGTTCAGTGTGTGCGTAGCTCGATTTATTTCGAGTTGCGCACCATATCGACGTGCGGCAGGCCTGCTTCAAGGAACTCGTCGCTGACTACGGTGAAGCCAAAGCGCTCGTAAAACGCTGTGGCGTACACTTGGGCGCTGAGCTTTTGTTGCTGCAGGTCGCGGTGTTCGGCCTCAGCGATGACGGCATTAAGCAGCGCATCACCGACGTTCAGCCCACGCCAGTCTTTGAGTACTGACAAACGACCGATTTCCCCATCGGGCAGCAGCCGCGCTGTACCAATCGGAAAATCCCCTTCAAGTGCCAGGAAGTGCAGGGCGCTCGCATCTTCTGCGTCCCATTCCAGCTCAGGCGGAATCGATTGTTCGGCGATGAACACCGTTTCGCGGATGCGCCGGATGTCGGCGTTGTCCTTGTGCCAGTCAGCGATGCGTACCCGGATGTTATTCATCGGCAAACCCCAAGCTTCCTTGTTTGATCAGTTCACACAGCAGATCGCGACCGTTGTCGTCGGCCAGCCACTGAGCCAGGTTGTCCGAGTGCAGCGCGTCAGCGGCGCAGATCAGCTTCAGCAATTCACGTAGGCTGCCTGGCAGCAGACGGCTCTGACCACTGGCGAACAGCAGCAGGTCGTCGTCTACTTCCGACCACGCCAGGCGTGCGCTCGGATTGCGAATCAGCACAGCGCCTTGTTCGAGGCTGTCCAGCAGTTCGGATTCGTCCAGTTCCGGGCCGACCACCAGTTCCGGATAGCGCGGCTCGGTCATGAATTGGCCGAACCAGGTCAGCAGCAGGCGTTCGTCACCCATGTGTTCGGCGAGCAGCGCTTTCAAGCGGTCGAGGGCGTCGTGTTGAATCTGATGTGGATCGCTGACCGGCTGAACGTCAGGGTCGGTGTAGCGTTCTTCGTCAGGGATGAACTGGCCCAGAAAGTCAGTGAAGTGGGTGAGCACTTCAGCGGCGCTAGGCGCGCGAAACCCTACCGAATAGGTCATGCAATCGTCCACGGCGACGCCGCAATGGGCCAGGCGAGGCGGCAGATAAAGCATGTCGCCGGGCTCCAGCGTCCATTCTTCGGTGGCCTGGAAATCTGCCAGGATGCGCAGGTCTGCGTGTTCGAGCAGCGGGGTTTCGCTGTTACACATCTGGCCGATCTGCCAGTGACGCTTGCCCAGGCCTTGCAGCAGGAATACGTCGTAGTTGTCGTAGTGCGGGCCGACGCTGCCACCAGGAGCGGCAAAGCTGATCATCACATCATCGATACGCCAGCTCGGCAGAAAGCGGAAGTTTTCAAGCAGCTCGCTGACTTCCGGCACGAACTGGTCGACGGCCTGGACCAGTAGGGTCCAGTCACGCTCTGGCAGTTTGCTGAACTCGTCTTCGGCGAACGGGCCGCGACGCAGTTCCCATGGTCGTTCGCCATGTTCGATGACCAGACGCGATTCGACTTCTTCTTCCAGGGCCAGGCCCGCCAGTTCGTCGGCGTCCAGCGGATTCTGGAAATCCGTAATCGCCTGACGGATCAGCAGCGGCTTTTTCTGCCAGTAGTCACGCAGGAACTCGCGCGCCGTGATGCCGCCAAGTAGCTGAAGAGGAATATCAGGATTCATGTGTAACCTATTGAAAGATTGTACTTTTATAAACGAAATAAAAACGCCCGGCTCGGCCGGGCGTTCAGAGCGTAGGCGGTACTATCAGATGCGCTTGGCTTGTGCCACGGCGCTGCCAATGTAGTTGGCCGGGGTGAGCTTTTTCAGCTCGGCTTTGGCTGCCGCAGGCATGTCCAGGCTGTCGATGAACGTTTGTAGCGCTTCAGGGCTGATGCCTTTGCCACGCGTCAGTTCCTTTAACTTCTCGTACGGGTTCTCGATGTTGTAACGGCGCATGACCGTCTGGATTGGCTCAGCCAGCACTTCCCAGCAGGCGTCCAGATCGGCGGCGATCTTTTGCTCGTTGAGTTCCAGTTTGCTGATGCCCTTCAGGCTCGATTCGTAGGCAATCACGCTGTGCGCGAAGCCTACGCCCAGATTGCGCAATACGGTGGAGTCGGTCAGGTCGCGCTGCCAGCGGGAGATTGGCAGTTTGCTCGCCAGGTGCTGGAACAGCGCGTTGGCGATGCCCAGGTTACCTTCGGAGTTTTCGAAGTCGATCGGGTTGACCTTGTGCGGCATGGTCGACGAGCCGATTTCTCCGGCGATGGTGCGCTGCTTGAAGTAGCCCAGGGAGATGTAGCCCCAGATGTCGCGGTCGAAGTCGATGAGGATCGTGTTGTAGCGCGCGATCGCGTCGAACAGCTCGGCGATGTAGTCGTGAGGTTCGATCTGCGTGGTGTACGGGTTAAAGCCCAGGCCCAGCTCGTCTTCGATGAAGGCGCGAGCATTGGCTTCCCAGTCGATATCCGCGTAGGCCGACAGGTGTGCGTTGTAGTTGCCGACAGCGCCGTTGATCTTGCCCAACAGCGGCACGGCGGCAATCTGAGCGATTTGGCGCTCCAGGCGGTAAACGACGTTCGCCAGTTCCTTGCCCAAGGTGGTTGGGGAAGCAGGCTGGCCGTGAGTGCGCGAGAGCATCGGCACGGCGGCGAAACGGATCGCCAACTCGCGGATGGATTCGGCGATTTGACGCATGAGCGGCATCAGCACGGTGTCGCGACCTTCGCGCAGCATCAGCGCATGGGACAGGTTGTTGATGTCCTCGCTGGTGCAGGCAAAGTGGATGAATTCGCTGACCTTGGCCAGTTCCGGCAGCTTGGCGGCCTGTTCTTTGAGCAGGTATTCGATCGCTTTCACGTCGTGGTTGGTGGTGCGCTCGATCTCTTTCACGCGCTCGGCGTGTTCGAGGGCGAAGTCCTCGGCCAGTGTGTTGAGGATCGCGTTGGCTTGGGCGGAGAACGCCGGGACTTCAGGGATTTGCGGGTGAGCGGCCAGGCGTTGAAGCCAGCGAACTTCCACCAGGGCGCGAAAACGGATCAGGCCGTATTCGCTGAAAATAGGGCGCAGGGCCTGGGTTTTGCCGGCGTAGCGGCCGTCTACAGGGGAAACCGCAGTGAGCGAAGAAAGCTGCATGGGGTGTTCTCGGACAGTAGGGCAACGAAAAGGGGCGCGTATCATACATGAAAAAACAGCCGAGCTGACTTGGACTCGTCGCCGTAGATCGCGCAGTACTTGGTAATGCTGCCGTTGATGGAGTGAAAAAAATCAGCCGTGCATCAACGGATACAATTCTTTCAATAACTTGCGACGACTGATCACTAGCTGCCAGCGGTGCCCGCCCACTTGTCGCCAAAGACGAGCGGAGCGAATACCCGCCAGCAACAGTGCGCGGATTTTCGACGCATTGTTAGGTTGTTGCAGGTTGCGCATGTCTCCATGCACTTGAATCCGCTGACGCAGCGTGCTCAGTGTGTCCTGATACAGCGCACCACTGGCAGCGATCACGTTTTCATGAACGATGCCGAAGTGTTCCACCTGGGATTTGATCTGCGGTAAGCGTTTGCCAATGATTTCCAGCATGTCGTCGCGCTTGGCCAGTTGACGCTCCAGGCCGAGCATCGACAGCGCATAGCGCAACGGTTCGCGTTGCAGGGTGCCGGGGTCGCGCTCAAGGGCGCTGGCGAGGGCGCGGTAGCCTTCGCGCAGGTTTAGGTCGTCGCCACCATAGACATCCAGCGTATCCTTGGGGTCCAGTACCAGCAGGCTACCGAGCATGCAACCCACTGCGGCTTCACTGGCCTGGCCAGTCTTGGCGATTCGGTCCACTAGCACGGCAGCTTGAAACACACCGCCCAACGCCACCAATTGCTCCTGAAGCGGACTCATCAATGTCCATCCTTACTGTGCCAGGGTTCTGCCAGTTCGATGACGCCGCCGCCGAGACATATCTCGCCATCGTAGAACACGACCGATTGTCCCGGCGTCACAGCGCGCTGCGGTTCATCGAACGTGGCGCGGTAGCCGGCGGCGGTGCGTTCCAGGGTGCAGCGCTGGTCGCTTTGGCGATAACGGACTTTGGCGGTCAGTTGGCGCGGGGCGCTCAGGTCTATTTCATTGACCCAGTAGATTTGCGAGGCAATCAGGGCGCGGGAGAACAGCCATGGATGGTCGTTGCCCTGGCCCACGATCAGTTCGTTGTGCTCCAGGTCCTTGACCAATACGTACCATGGCTCATCGCTGGCGTCTTTCAGGCCGCCAATGCCCAGGCCCTGACGCTGACCGATGGTGTGGTACATCAGGCCCGCGTGTTGCCCGATGACTTCGCCTTCGGTGGTTTTGATTTTGCCGGGCTGCGCGGGCAAGTACTGCTTGAGGAAGTCAGTGAAGCGCCGTTCGCCAATAAAACAGATGCCCGTGGAATCCTTTTTCTTTGCCGTCGCCAGCTCGTACTTTTCGGCAATGGCGCGTACTTGCGGTTTTTCTAGTTCCCCAACCGGGAACAGTGTCTTGGCGATCTGTTCGCCGCCGACCGCGTGCAAAAAGTAGCTCTGGTCTTTGTTCGGGTCCAGACCTTTGAGCAGTTCGGTGCGGCCGTCGATGTCACGTCGGCGCACATAATGGCCGGTGGCAATCAGGTCGGCGCCGAGCATGAAGGCGTAGTCAAGGAAGGCTTTGAATTTGATCTCGCGGTTGCACAGGATGTCGGGATTGGGCGTACGTCCGGCTTTGTATTCTTCGAGGAAGTGCTCAAAGACGTTATCCCAGTACTCGGCGGCAAAGTTCACGGTGTGCAGCTTGATGCCAATGCGGTCGCACACGGCCTGGGCGTCTGCCAGGTCGTCCATGGCGGTGCAGTATTCGGTTCCGTCGTCTTCTTCCCAGTTCTTCATGAACAGGCCTTCCACCTCATACCCCTGCTCGATGAGCAGAAGGGCGGAAACTGAAGAATCCACGCCGCCGGACATGCCGACAATGACGCGCTTCTTCTCTGTATTGGAAAAGGCTGAATCAGACATAGGATTTCAATGGGTGGCTTGTAAAAGGACGCGATTCTAGCAGGGAGTCAGCGTCAAGGCGAAAAAGCTCTTTAGTCACGTACCACATCCAGGCTGTAAAGGGGGCCGGCGAGGTATTCGTCGACACAGCGCAACACCAGTTCGCTGCGCCAGCGTTCGGGTTGGCTGGCCAGTTGATCGCGAGTCATCCACGGCGCGCCGACAATGCCGGTGTCCAGTGTGAGCTCAGGGTGATGGCGAAGTGCTTTAGCGACAAAGCACACCCGTTGGTAGGTCACCCCGTTGCTGGGTGCGGTGTACAGGTAAATACCGACAACGCCGGTCAACTCGACATCCCAGCCGGTTTCTTCAAGCGTTTCGCGAATCGCCGCCTCACGCAGGGTCTCGTCGGGGTCCAGATGGCCAGCCGGTTGGTTGAGCACCAGCTTGCCGTTCTTTTGCTCTTCTACGAACAGAAAGCGGCCATTGTCTTCAACAATGGTGGCGACGGTGATGTGGGGTTTCCAGTCCATAGAGGCGTTCTCTGTTTTGGCTGTAGGAGCAATCGCGGCGATAAAAAACCCCGGCACTGGGCCGGGGCTCTTGTTTGCGTGTGAAGCAAACCTTACTAGAGCGCGCTAATCGCGTCGTTCAGGGTTTTGCTCGGGCGCATGGCTTTGCTCGCCAATTCCGGGGTGGCGAAGTAGTAACCGCCGATGTCCAGAGGCTTGCCCTGCACGGCGTTCAGCTCAGCGACGATGGTCGTTTCGTTGTCGGCCAGCGTTTTTGCCAGTTGAGTGAACTGCGCTTGCAGCGCGGTATCTTCGGTCTGGGCAGCCAACGCCTGAGCCCAGTACAGGGCCAGGTAGAAGTGGCTGCCGCGGTTGTCGATGCCGCCGACTTTACGTGATGGCGACTTGTTGTTGTCGAGGAATTGGCCTGTGGCCTTGTCCAGGGCAGTCGCCAGCACCAGCGCTTTCGGGTTGTTATAGGTGGTGCCCAAATGTTCCAGGGATGCCGCCAATGCCAGGAATTCACCCAGAGAGTCCCAGCGCAGGAAGTTTTCTTCGAGCAGCTGTTGCACATGCTTGGGGGCGGAACCGCCAGCGCCGGTTTCAAACAGACCGCCGCCACTCATCAGTGGAACGATCGACAGCATCTTGGCGCTGGTGCCCAGTTCCATGATCGGGAACAGGTCAGTCAGGTAGTCGCGCAGCACGTTGCCGGTCACCGAGATGGTGTCCTTGCCGGCGCGAATACGCTCCAGAGAGAACTTGATCGCGTCGACAGGCGACATGATGCGGATGTCCAGGCCCGAGGTGTCGTGATCCTTCAGGTATTTTTCGACCTTGCTGATCATTGCTGCATCGTGGGCACGCTCTGGGTCCAGCCAGAAAATGGCCGGGGTGTTGCTGGCGCGAGCACGGTTGACGGCCAGTTTGACCCAATCCTGGATCGGCGCGTCTTTGGCCTGGCACATGCGCCAGATATCGCCAGCTTCGACGTCCTGTTCCATCAGCACGACGCCTTTGTCATCCGTAACGCGGACAACGCCGTCGGTTTCGATCTGGAAGGTCTTGTTGTGCGAGCCGTACTCTTCAGCTTTTTGAGCCATCAGGCCAACGTTAGGCACGCTGCCCATGGTGGTCGGATCGAAGGCGCCGTTTTTCTTGCAGTCTTCGATGGTTGCTTGATAGATAGTGGCGTAGCAGCGATCCGGGATGACAGCCTTGGTGTCTTGCAGGACGCCTTCGGCGTTCCACATTTTGCCGGAATCACGAATCATCGCAGGCATCGAAGCGTCAACAATGACGTCGCTTGGCACGTGCAGGTTAGTGATGCCTTTGTCCGAATTGACCATCGCCAAAGGAGGACGGGTCGCATAGACCGCTTGCACGTCAGCTTCGATTTGAGCCTGCAGGTCGGCAGGCAACGACTTGATGCGCGAATACAGATCGCCGATGCCGTTGCTCAGGCTGAAGCCGATTTCTTTGAGTACGTCAGCGTGCTTGTTCAGCGCGTCTTGATAGTACTCGGCAACGAACTCGCCAAACATGATGGGGTCGGAGACCTTCATCATGGTGGCTTTCAGGTGTACGGAGAACAGAACGCCCTGCTTTTTGGCGTCTTCGATCTCTTTGGCAACGAAGGCGCGCAGCGCTTTCTTGCTCATGGTCGCGGAGTCGATGATTTCACCGGCCAGTACCGAAGTCTTTTCCTTCAGGACCTTGGTAGTGCCGTTTTTGCCGAACAGTTCGATCTTGACGACGCCATCCGCTGCGATCAGCGAGGACTTTTCGCTGCCGTAGAAGTCGCCGTTATCCATATGCGCAACGTGGGATTTGGAGTCTGCACTCCAGGCGCCCATTTTGTGTGGGTGCTTGCGAGCGTAGTTCTTGACCGAAAGCGGCGCGCGGCGATCAGAGTTACCTTCGCGCAGCACCGGGTTCACGGCACTGCCTTTTACTTTGTCGTAGCCAGCCCTGGCAGCCTTGTCGGCGTCGGTAATCTCTTCGTCCGGGTAGTTCGGGACGTCATAGCCCTTGGCCTGCAACTCCTTGATTGCCGCTTTCAATTGCGGAACCGAGGCACTGATGTTCGGCAATTTGATGATATTGGCCTCTGGCGTAGTCGCCAGCGCGCCAAGCTCTGCCAGATCGTCGGACACTTTCTTGTCGCCCAGGCGCTCGGGGAAGCTGGCCAGGATACGGGCGGCGAGAGAGATGTCGCGGGTTTCAACAGAGATATCAGCAGGGGCGGTAAAGGCTTTGATGATAGGAAGGAGTGAGTAGGTGGCGAGGGCAGGCGCTTCGTCGGTGAAGGTATAGATGATCTTCGAACGGTTGGGCATTTCGGGATAACTCTCTTCTTTGCTGAGCGTACACAAAATTTCGAGATGCACAGGGTAGGCACTTTCGCCCAAGTATCGATGAGCCGAAAGTCGAGAATTTCGTCGCGTGATATGGGGTACATAGTCGAGCGTCAAGCAGGTCCTCTGGAGGGCTGAAAGTCTCGTTTCAGATGGCTAGGCCCCCAATGACTCAATGGTCACGGGCGGCAGTATACCACCGGTCCGGGCCATTAATACGAGGGTAGTGTGAACGCTTTGCAGTCGCGTCAGCGGTTTTCGCGCCGTTGGTCGCCCCCGGAAAAACCTCGGAAATTCCTCAAGGCCGTGCTTTGTAAGCCCTGCGGCAAGGTGTCGCAGTATTTGTCAGCCGTTGTCGGCCAAATGGATCTCAGGTCAGTTTTCGACTAAAGGAGCACGCGGTTTCGAACCTGTGTAACTGAGCTACGCTCGTGGGATGCGGATTTCCACCCACAACAAAAAAGGAGTCAAGCATGGGATACCAGAAGATTCAGGTTCCAGCGATGGGCGAGAAAATCTTGGTGAATGATGATCACTCGCTCAATGTTCCGGACAATCCGATCATCCCGTTCATCGAAGGCGACGGAATCGGTGTGGACATCAGTCCAGTGATGATCAAAGTCGTTGACGCCGCGGTGGACAAGGCTTACGCGGGTAGGCGAAAAATCTCATGGATGGAAGTATATGCCGGTGAGAAAGCCACTCAAGTCTATGATCAGGACACTTGGCTGCCACAGGAAACCCTCGACGCGGTCAAGGAGTACGTGGTGTCAATCAAGGGGCCGTTAACAACTCCGGTAGGTGGCGGCATCCGCTCATTGAACGTTGCGCTTCGTCAGCAGCTCGATCTTTATGTCTGTTTGCGACCGGTGCGTTGGTTTGAAGGCGTGCCCAGCCCGGTGAAAAAGCCGGGCGATGTGGACATGACCATCTTTCGGGAGAACTCTGAAGACATCTATGCCGGGATCGAATGGAAGGCCGGCTCGCCCGAGGCGACCAAGGTCATCAAGTTTCTGAAAGAGGAAATGGGCGTCACCAAAATCCGTTTCGATCAGGATTGCGGCATTGGCGTGAAGCCGGTCTCGAAAGAGGGGACCCAGCGTCTGGTGCGTAAAGCCCTTCAATATATAGTGGATAACGATCGCGATTCGCTGACCATCGTTCATAAGGGCAACATCATGAAGTTTACCGAAGGCGCCTTCAAGGAGTGGGCCTATGAAGTGGCTGGCGAGGAGTTTGGCGCAACGCTGCTTGATGGCGGCCCATGGATGCAGTTCAAGAATCCAAAGACCGGCAAGAATGTCATCGTCAAGGACGCCATCGCCGACGCCATGCTCCAGCAGATTCTGTTGCGGCCAGCGGAATATGATGTGATCGCGACGCTCAATCTCAACGGCGACTACCTGTCTGATGCACTGGCGGCGGAGGTGGGAGGCATAGGTATTGCGCCAGGAGCCAATTTGTCCGACACCGTCGCAATGTTCGAGGCAACGCACGGCACGGCACCCAAATATGCAGGCAAGGATCAGGTCAACCCTGGATCGCTGATTTTGTCCGCGGAAATGATGCTGCGGCACATGGGGTGGACCGAAGCTGCAGATTTGATCATTAAAGGGACCAACGGCGCGATTTCAGCAAAAACAGTCACCTATGATTTCGAGCGGCTGATGGACGGCGCGACGCTGGTGTCGTCATCAGGCTTTGGTGAGGCGCTGATTTCGCACATGTAGGTGCAGGTAACATATTGCAAACGAAAAAAAGCCGGTCAGTCCGAGGTATGAGCTGACCGGCTTTTCAGGTCTCGCGCTTGAACGGTCCGGCTCAGGCGTGATCTTTCTGCTGCGCTTGCTGCGTGTGTGGCTCTTGGTTCACTGCGTGGGGTGCTGATTCAGTGGCCGAAGCTATCTCCACCGCATGCAGCCCTTTAGGCCCTTGGATGATTTCAAATTTGACCGGTTGGCCCGCTTTCAGCGTTTTGTAACCGTCCATCTTGATAGCCGAGTAATGGGCAAACAAATCCTCTGTCTTGCCATCCTCGACGATGAACCCATAACCCTTGGCATTGTTGAACCACTTGACCTTACCGCTTGCCATAGTCACATCCCTCTGCAAAGGACTCCGTTGGGAGTATCATCCACCTCATCCGCCGGACCTAAAAAATTTTGGTTGACTGCGCGGACCCTTTTTACCCAATGTGGGTTCTATTGTTTGTAACACCGATTAGCCGATAGTCAAGGTCACGCGGCGGTCCAGTTGAAAACCGGTCAGACTGCGACTACTTATTTCAAATCGTCCCCTACGAACCTTTCTTTACCATGCATGCAATCAGCAAGATTCGACTAACATTCAATCAGGATGATCCGCAGTCCCATGAGGATGACGCGGCGGGTGTCGCAGTTCAGGATGCCAAGCCGACATTGCAGGTGCCACCGATGTATAAGGTGGTTTTGTTCAACGACGATTACACGCCGATGGATTTTGTGGTTGAAGTCCTCGAGGTGTTTTTCAACCTGAATCGTGAGCTGGCGACCAAGGTCATGCTGGCCGTCCATACAGAGGGACGGGCAGTGTGTGGATTGTTTACCCGCGACATCGCCGAGACCAAGGCAATGCAGGTCAACCAATACGCCAGGGAAAGCCAGCATCCGCTACTCTGTGAGATCGAGAAGGACGGTTAACGCCGGACACTTGGGTATGAGGTGAAGCTATGTTAAACCGTGAGCTCGAAGTCACTCTCAATTTGGCTTTCAAGGAGGCCCGCTCCAAACGTCATGAATTCATGACCGTGGAGCACCTTCTGCTGGCTCTATTGGACAACGAAGCTGCAGCCACCGTACTGCGTGCCTGCGGCGCCAACCTCGATAAACTCAAGCATGACCTGCAGGAGTTCATCGACTCCACGACACCGCTGATCCCCGTTCATGACGAGGATCGTGAAACCCAGCCAACCCTGGGCTTCCAGCGCGTACTGCAACGTGCTGTCTTCCACGTACAGAGCTCCGGCAAGCGCGAAGTCACCGGCGCCAATGTGCTTGTCGCTATTTTCAGTGAGCAGGAAAGTCAGGCAGTGTTTCTGCTCAAACAGCAGAGCGTTGCCCGGATCGATGTCGTTAATTACATCGCTCATGGCATTTCCAAAGTGCCTGGGCACGGTGATCATTCTGAAGGTGAGCAAGATATGCAGGACGATGAGGGCGGTGAGTCTTCTTCTTCAGGCAATCCTCTGGATGCCTATGCCAGCAACCTGAATGAACTGGCCCGTCAGGGCCGCATCGACCCGTTGGTGGGGCGTGAGCTTGAAGTTGAGCGTGTCGCTCAGATCCTCGCGCGTCGCCGCAAGAACAACCCGTTGTTGGTGGGTGAGGCCGGTGTGGGTAAAACGGCTATTGCCGAAGGTCTTGCCAAACGCATCGTTGATAACCAGGTTCCAGACCTTCTGCTGAGCAGCGTCGTTTACTCGCTGGATCTGGGCGCATTGTTGGCCGGTACCAAATATCGCGGCGATTTCGAGAAGCGTTTCAAAGCACTCCTTGGGGAGCTGAAAAAACGGCCGCACGCCATTTTGTTCATCGATGAGATCCATACCATCATCGGTGCGGGCGCGGCGTCGGGCGGGGTGATGGATGCCTCCAACTTGCTCAAACCGCTGCTGTCGTCGGGTGATATTCGTTGCATCGGTTCGACTACGTTCCAGGAATTCCGTGGGATCTTCGAAAAAGACCGCGCCCTGGCGCGTCGCTTCCAGAAAGTCGATGTGTCCGAGCCTTCGGTAGAGGACACCATTGGCATCCTGCGCGGCCTGAAAGGGCGCTTCGAGCAGCACCACAATATCGAGTACAGCGACGAAGCGCTACGCGCGGCGGCAGAGCTGGCCTCGCGCTACATCAATGATCGGCACATGCCGGACAAAGCTATCGATGTGATCGACGAAGCGGGTGCCTATCAGCGTCTGCAGCCAGTGGAGAAGCGCGTCAAGCGCATCGAAGTGGCTCAAGTTGAAGACATCGTGGCGAAAATCGCGCGTATTCCGCCAAAACACGTCAACAGCTCCGACAAGGAACTGCTGCGTAACCTTGAGCGCGACCTCAAGCTCACCGTGTTTGGTCAGGATGCGGCGATTGACTCTCTGTCGACTGCAATCAAGCTGTCGCGTGCGGGCCTGAAGTCTCCTGACAAGCCAGTGGGGTCATTCCTGTTTGCAGGTCCTACCGGTGTTGGTAAAACCGAAGCGGCACGCCAGTTGGCGAAGGCGCTGGGTATCGAGTTGGTGCGATTCGATATGTCCGAGTACATGGAGCGTCACACTGTGTCGCGACTGATCGGTGCGCCGCCGGGCTATGTCGGTTTTGATCAGGGTGGTCTATTGACCGAAGCCATCACCAAGCAGCCGCACTGCGTGTTGTTGCTCGATGAGATCGAAAAAGCGCACCCGGAAGTCTTCAACCTGCTGCTGCAGGTGATGGATCACGGGACCCTGACGGACAACAACGGACGCAAGGCGGATTTTCGCAATGTGATCGTGATCATGACCACCAACGCCGGTGCCGAAACGGCTGCTCGTGCTTCGATCGGCTTCACGCATCAGGATCACTCGTCTGATGCCATGGAAGTCATCAAGAAGAGCTTCACGCCGGAATTCCGCAACCGTCTGGACACCATCATCCAGTTTGGTCGCCTCAGTCATGAGGTCATCAAAAGTGTGGTGGACAAGTTCCTTACCGAACTCCAGGCGCAACTGGAAGACAAGCGTGTATTGCTGGAAGTCAGCGACGCCGCTCGCGGATGGTTGGCAGAAGGTGGTTACGACGCGCAGATGGGCGCTCGTCCAATGGCGCGTCTGATCCAGGACAAGATCAAGCGTCCGCTGGCTGAAGAGATACTCTTCGGCGAACTGTCCGAGCACGGCGGTGTTGTACACATTGACTTGAAGGATGGCGAAATCACTTTCGATTTCGAGACCGCTGCGGAACTGGCCTGACGCTTGATGAGGTTGTTTCTGCCTGATCGTTGATCAGGCAGGGGCAATTTTTGGAGTTGTGATGGTTTTCCCAACAGCCACAAACAAAAACGCCCGGCAGATGCCGGGCGTTTTTGTTAAGACCTGTTTATCGGGCGCGGTATGTGATGCGCCCTTTGCTCAAGTCGTAGGGCGTCAGCTCAACACGAACCTTGTCACCGGTAAGAATACGAATGTAGTTCTTGCGCATCTTGCCGGAGATATGCGCGGTTACGACGTGCCCATTTTCCAACTCCACACGGAACATGGTGTTGGGCAGGGTGTCGACGACAGTGCCTTCCATTTCGAAGCTGTCTTCTTTCGACATGCAGTAAAGCCCTCGGTATCCAATGAATGGCCCGGTGCAACTGGCAGCCAGGCAAAAGCGGGCTGCATTGTGCCCGAAAACTGAGGTTTAAGCCAAGGGCTTCAGTAAAGAGTGACCCATCTTTGGTTCGTAAGCAGCTCAATGGGCCGATATTGCGTCTTGTAATTCATCTTTTTGCAGTTTTTTATCCAGTAACCCAGGTACACCGCGTGCAGTTCCAGGCGGGCCGCTTCAGCGATCTGCCAGAGAATGGCGTAACGCCCCAGGCTGCGGCGTTCTTCAGAGGGTTCATAAAAGGTATAAACCGCGGAAAGACCGTTCGGCAGAAGATCGGTAACCGCCACCGCGAGCAGGCGTCCCTGAACACGAAATTCATAAAAACGTGAAAAAGGCAGGTCGCGAACCAGAAAGGTCGAAAATTGATCGCGGCTGGGTGGATACATGTCACCGTCGGCGTGACGCTGGTCAATGTAGCGCTTATAGAGGTCGAAATACTCTTCGCTGAAATGTGGCTTGGTGCTGATCACTTCGATATCGGAATTGCGTTTGAATATGCGCTTCTGCTGACGGTTCGGCTCGAACAATCCCACAGGGATGCGTGCTGGTACGCAAGCACTGCAATTTTGGCAATGCGGACGGTAAAGGTGGTCGCCACTGCGACGAAAGCCCATATCGGACAGGTCGGCATAGACCTGAACGTCCATCGGCTGACTGGGGTCGAGAAACAGCGTGGTCGCCTGCTCTTCGGGCAAGTAGCTGCAGGAATGGGGTTGAGTGGCATAAAACTTAAGCCGCGCCAGCTCGGTCATGATCAACCCTCGAGAAAAACTTTAGGTAAGAGTGTATGCCAGGCGAGTCAAACTCGCCTAGGTAGCCAGTCGGCGCAATTGGTCAGGTCAAGGTGTTGGCGAAGGTAATCGGCGAACGTTGAGCGGGGGATCGAGCGTGCGCCCAGGCTTTGCAGGTGCTGGGTCGGCATCTGGCAGTCGATGAGGACGAAACCCCACGCCTTCAGGTGCGCGACCAGTGTCGCAAAGCCGACTTTGGATGCATTGTCGGCGCGGCTAAACATCGACTCGCCAAAAAACAATTGCCCCATCGCCAACCCGTAGAGCCCTCCGACCAGGACGTCTGCGTCCCAGACTTCGACACTGTGGGCCAATCCGCGCTGATGCAATTGCACATACGCGGCTTGCATCGAGTCGGTGATCCAGGTGCCATCCGCATAGGCGCGGGGTGCGGCGCAGGCCTGAATCACGGCGGCGAAGTCCTTATCGAACGTCACTTGATAGCGCTGTTGGCGCAGCAGTTTGCCCAGGCTTCGGGATACATGCAGTTCGTCTGGCAGCAAGACAGTGCGCGGGTCAGGGGACCACCAAAGAATGGGCTGGCCTTCTTGAAACCATGGAAAGCAGCCATGACGATAGGCCTGAATCAGACGGTCGGCCGATAGGTCACCGCCTGCTGCAAGCAATCCATTGGGATCGCGCATGGCCTTTTCCAGGGGCGGGAAACTGAGATTATCGCGTTGTAACCAGGTCAGCATGGCATCCAGACTTTACGAAAGGGGAGGGTGGTTGGAGTCGGTATTGCAACTCTGTGGCAGGAATGCGGTCACACGCGGACGTAAATGATGGCGATTTGGTTGCCTGTGATGCCTGGAGTAAGCGCAAGCAGGTTGCAATCGTAAGCCAGTTGCGTCGCGATGATAAAAACACGTCATAAGCCTTTGTCACTAAAGAGAATGCGTGCTCAAATTGCCCGTTGTCGCCTACGCTTGAACATATGCGTTGCGCAAGCGAGACTAGGGCTGTACGAAAAGTCAGCGAGCGAAGATCAGGCAAGGCAAAAACAGGCGGGCAACGGCCGGGGTCGCGCACGACTTTAGGGGCCTAAATGAACATTACGAGCCTGTTTTTAACGCAGCATGATCAAGTGCAGCCACTTTACGTACAGAGCCTAACGTGGCATGCGGCGTGCAACCCCGTACAATGTCCGACGTTGTTTAACCTCATTTCAAGTCATCTGTCGAGCGGGTGTTCAACATTGTTGTGCTCTCGCGACCGGCAGGGATCGGTCAGTACCATTTCGTCAATGCAGTCGTTCATAGTCAACCATCAGATGTTCGCGCTAGCGCGCAGGAATTGAAGCGTTTTGAAGAAATCCACCGCAGCATCCAGTCCCGTTCCGCTTTGGCGGCAGCATTTGCACTACCGGCTCAAGGAAGGTGCGCTGATCGCTTTTGGCGCGCTGTGCCTGTACTTGATGATGGCCCTGTTGACCTACGATCAGACCGATCCTGGCTGGAGTCATACCAGCAGTTCCCTTCAAGTGCAGAACGCGGCAGGCCGCGCGGGGGCATTCTCCGCCGATATACTGTTCATGGTGCTGGGCTATTTTGCCTACATCTTCCCGTTATTGTTGGCCGTCAAGGCCTATCAGGTGTTCCGTCAGCGGCATGAGCCGTGGCAGTGGAGCGGTTGGCTGTTTTCCTGGCGCATGATCGGTCTGGTGTTCCTGATTCTTGCGGGCGCAGCGCTGGCCCATATTCACTTTCATTCTGCTGCGGGCCTGCCGGGCTCTGCGGGCGGGGTCCTGGGTGAAGTACTGGGCGATCTGGCCAAGCGCGCGCTGAATATTCAGGGCAGCACGTTGTTGTTCATCGCGCTGTTCCTGTTCGGCTTGACGGTGTTTACCGATCTGTCTTGGTTCAAGGTCATGGACACCACCGGCAAGATCACCCTCGACCTGTTCGAACTGTTTCAGGGGGCGATGAATCGTTGGTGGAGCGCGCGTACCGAACGTAAACAGATGGTGGCGCAACTGCGTGAAGTTGATTCACGAATCGACGAGGTGGTCGCCCCGATAGCGCCAGATCGTCGTGAGCAGGCCAGGGCCAAGGAACGCTTGATCGAACGCGAGCAGGCGTTGAGCAAGCACATGGCAGAGCGCGAGAAGCACGTGCCAGCGGTGATCGCGCCGGCGCCAGCCAAGGCGCCAGAGCCAAGCAAGCGTGTGCTGAAGGAAAAACAAGCCCCGTTGTTCGTCGACAGCGCGGTAGAAGGCACCTTGCCGCCGATCTCGATTCTCGATCCCGCCGAAAAGAAACAGCTCAACTACTCGCCCGAATCGTTGGCAGCGGTGGGCCATTTGCTGGAAATCAAGCTCAAGGAGTTTGGTGTCGAAGTCTCGGTAGACTCGATCCATCCGGGCCCGGTGATTACCCGTTACGAAATCCAGCCAGCAGCAGGCGTCAAGGTCAGCCGTATTTCCAACCTGGCGAAAGATCTGGCGCGCTCGCTGGCGGTAACCAGTGTGCGGGTGGTTGAAGTGATTCCCGGAAAGACCACCGTCGGTATCGAGATTCCCAACGAAGACCGCCAGATCGTACGTTTCTCCGAAGTACTGTCGACCCCGGAATACGATGATGCCAAGTCGCCAGTCACCTTGGCCCTTGGTCACGACATCGGTGGTAAGCCGGTCATCACTGACCTGGCAAAAATGCCTCACCTGCTGGTGGCCGGTACCACCGGTTCCGGTAAGTCGGTCGGTGTGAACGCAATGATCCTGTCGATCCTGTTCAAGTCAGGCCCCGAAGATGCCAAGCTGATCATGATCGACCCGAAAATGCTTGAGCTGTCGATCTACGAAGGCATCCCGCATCTGCTGTGCCCGGTAGTCACCGACATGAAGGACGCCGCCAACGCATTGCGCTGGTCGGTGGCCGAGATGGAGCGTCGCTACAAGCTCATGGCGAAGATGGGCGTGCGCAACCTCTCGGGCTTCAATCATAAGGTCAAAGAGGCGCAGGATGCCGGCACGCCGCTGGTCGATCCGCTGTACAAGCGCGAAAGCATTCACGACGAAGCACCGTTGTTGACCAAACTGCCGACCATCGTCGTGGTCGTCGATGAGTTCGCCGACATGATGATGATCGTCGGCAAAAAGGTTGAGGAGCTGATCGCGCGTATTGCCCAGAAAGCCCGTGCCGCCGGTATTCACCTGATCCTCGCGACCCAGCGTCCGTCGGTGGACGTGATCACTGGTCTGATCAAGGCCAACATTCCAACGCGCATGGCGTTTCAGGTATCGAGCAAAATCGATTCCCGGACCATCATCGATCAGGGTGGCGCCGAACAATTGCTTGGCCACGGTGACATGCTCTACATGCCGCCTGGCACCAGCCTGCCGATCCGTGTCCACGGTGCGTTTGTTTCCGATGACGAGGTTCATCGTGTGGTAGAGGCCTGGAAGCTGCGCGGTACGCCGGATTACAACGAAGATATTCTTGCGGGTGTCGAAGAGCCGGGTAGCGGCTTCGATGGCGGCGGTAGCGGCGGTGATGGCGAAGACAGCGAGAGTGATGCGCTGTATGACGAAGCGGTCAAGTTCGTCCTCGAAAGCCGCCGTGCCTCGATTTCTGCGGTACAGCGCAAGCTCAAGATCGGCTACAACCGTGCCGCTCGCATGATTGAAGCCATGGAAATGGCGGGTGTCGTGACGTCCATGAACACCAATGGCTCGCGTGAAGTGATTGCTCCAGCCCCGATGCGTGACTGATCGACGCCAACGCGTCACGATTGACCTGCTGGCGCGACATGCGCCATCAGCAATTAACTGAATTCAATGAGGACTCCCATGCGTCTTATCCGCATGTTGTTGGTATCTGCACTGGCTTTTTCCGCTGTTTCGGCTCACGCCGATAGCAAGGATGTAGCGCGCCTGACTCAATTGCTTGAGACCTCCAAGACTCTAACCGGACGCTTCTCGCAGTTGACCCTCGACGGTGGCGGCACTCAGTTGCAGGAGACGTCGGGCGAAATGACCTTGCAGCGTCCGGGGCTGTTCAACTGGCACACCGACGCGCCCCAAGAACAACTGATGGTCTCCGATGGCAAGAAAGTCTCGCTGTGGGACCCGGATTTGGAGCAGGTCACGATCAAAACGCTGGACCAGCGCCTGACCCAGACGCCCGCGCTGCTGTTGTCCGGTGACGTGTCGAAGATCAGCGAAAGCTTCGACATCACCGCGAAAGAAGCGGGCGGGGTGATCGACTTTGTGCTCAAGCCCAAATCCAAGGACACTTTGTTCGACAGCCTTAGACTGTCGTTTCGCAACGGCGTGATCAACGACATGCAGTTGATCGACAGTGTCGGCCAGCGCACCAATATCCTGTTCACCGGCGTCAAGGCTAACGAGCCTGTGGCGGCGAGCAAGTTCCAGTTCCAGATTCCGAAAGGCGCTGACGTCATTCAGGAATAAATCAGGCTGAAGAGGGCCTATCGTCGTCCATGGATCTATTCAGCAGTGAACCGATCGCTCAACCCTTGGCCGCCCGCCTGCGCGCGACCAATCTGGACGAGTACGTTGGTCAGCAGCATTTGCTCGCTCCCGGTAAGCCTCTGCGCGAGGCACTGGAGCAAGGAGTGCTGCATTCGATGATTTTCTGGGGGCCGCCAGGGGTGGGTAAAACCACACTGGCGCGCTTGCTGGCGAAAGTCTCGGACGCGCATTTTGAAACAGTTTCGGCAGTGCTGGCCGGGGTCAAGGAAATCCGTCAGGCAGTCGAGATCGCCAAGCAGCAGGCTGGGCAATATGGGCGCCGTACCATTCTGTTCGTCGACGAAGTACACCGCTTCAACAAATCGCAGCAGGACGCGTTTCTGCCTTATGTCGAGGACGGTACGCTGATCTTCATCGGCGCTACCACTGAAAACCCCTCCTTCGAGCTGAATAACGCGCTGCTGTCCAGGGCGCGCGTTTACGTGCTTAAGAGTCTCGACGAAGCGGCTTTGCGCAAGCTGGTGGACCGCGCGCTGAGCGAAGAGCGCGGTTTGGGCAAGCGTCACCTGACTCTCGGCGATGAGAATTTCAAGATTCTGCTGGCGGCCGCCGACGGTGATGGACGTCGCTTGCTCAACCTGCTGGAAAACGCATCCGATCTGGCTGAAGACGGTACAGAGATTGACGTCGAGCTATTGCAGAGCCTGTTGGGTGACAGCCGCCGCCGTTTCGATAAGGGCGGCGAAGCGTTTTACGATCAGATTTCCGCGCTGCACAAATCGATTCGCGGCTCCAACCCCGATGCCGCGCTGTACTGGTTTGCGCGGATGATCGACGGCGGTTGCGACCCGCTGTATCTGGCCCGTCGCGTGGTGCGCATGGCCAGTGAAGACATTGGCAATGCCGACCCGCGCGCGCTGCCGCTGTGCATGTCGGCGTGGGATGTTCAGGAGCGCCTTGGTAGCCCTGAAGGCGAGCTGGCGGTAGCTCAAGCCATTGTCTATCTGGCTTGTGCCCCCAAGAGTAATGCGGTGTACATGGGTTTTAAGGCCGCGATGCGCGAAGCCACCGAACACGGCTCGCTGGAAGTCCCGCTGCATCTGCGCAATGCGCCCACCAAGCTGATGAAACAACTGGGTTATGGCGAAGAGTATCGTTATGCCCATGACGAACCCGATGCCTATGCTGCGGGTGAAGATTATTTCCCTGACGAGCTTGAGCCGCGTCAGTACTATCAGCCTGTCCCGCGTGGTCTCGAATTGAAGATCGGCGAAAAGCTCAAGCATTTGGCGGCTCTGGATCGCGCGAGCCCTCGCAAGCGGAGAAAATAATGATTCCATTGATTCTTGCTGTGTCCGTTGGCGGCGTGGCTGGTACATTATTGCGCTTCGCTACCGGCAATCTGGTGGTGGCGAACTGGCCACGTCACTTTTATACCGCGACGCTCGCCGTTAATATCGTCGGCTGCCTGTTGATCGGCGCGCTTTACGGGTTGTTTCTGATTCGTCCGGAAGTGCCAATAGAGCTTCGCGCAGGATTGATGGTGGGCTTTTTAGGTGGCCTGACGACGTTTTCGTCCTTCTCACTGGACACGATTCGTCTGCTGGAAAGCGGTCAGGCACCAATGGCAATAGGCTACGCGTTGATCAGCGTACTCGGCGGGCTGCTTGCAACGTGGGCAGGCCTGTCTTTGACCCGAATTTTATAAACGAGAGAACGATATGCTCGATTCCAAACTGTTACGTACCCAACTTCAGGACGTAGCGGATCGCCTGGCTTCCCGTGGTTTCACATTGGACGTGGCCCGCATCGAAGCGCTGGAAAATCAGCGCAAGACGGTGCAGACCCGCACCGAGCAGCTTCAGGCCGAGCGTAACGCGCGTTCCAAATCCATTGGCCAGGCCAAGCAACGCGGCGAAGACATCGCGCCGCTGATGGCCGATATTGACCGTATGGCCGAAGAACTGAGCACGGGCAAGAAAGAGCTGGACGCTATTCAGTTCGAGCTCGACGCCATGCTGCTGAGCATGCCAAACCTGCCGCACGAATCGGTGCCGGTCGGCGCGGATGAAGAAGAAAACGTCGAAGTCCGCAAGTGGGGCATGCCGACTTCGTTCGATTTCGACGTCAAGGATCACGTGGCTCTGGGCGAGAAGTACGGCTGGCTGGACTTTGAAACCGCCGCCAAATTGTCGGGCGCCCGCTTTGCCTTGCTGCGCGGCCCGATAGCGCGACTGCACCGTGCGCTGGCGCAGTTCATGCTTAACCTGCACATCACCGAACATGGTTACGAAGAGGCTTACACCCCTTATCTGGTGCAGGCGCCAGCGCTGCAAGGCACTGGGCAACTGCCCAAGTTCGAAGAGGACCTGTTCAAGATCTCCCGCGAAGGCGAAGCGGATCTTTATTTGATCCCAACCGCTGAAGTGTCGCTGACCAATATCGTTGCGGGCGAGATTCTCGATGCCAAACAACTGCCGATCAAGTTTGTCGCGCACACGCCGTGTTTCCGTAGCGAGGCAGGCGCATCGGGTCGTGATACCCGTGGCATGATTCGTCAACATCAGTTCGACAAGGTCGAGATGGTACAGATCGTCGAGCCGCAAACATCCATGCAAGCGCTGGAGGGCCTGACCGCCAACGCTGAGCGCGTCCTGCAATTGCTTGAGTTGCCTTATCGCGTGCTGGCGTTGTGTACCGGCGACATGGGTTTCAGTGCGGTGAAGACCTACGACCTGGAAGTGTGGATTCCGAGCCAGGACAAGTACCGCGAGATTTCCTCGTGCTCCAACTGTGGTGATTTCCAGGCGCGTCGTATGCAGGCCCGCTGGCGCAACCCGGAAACCGGCAAGCCTGAACTGGTTCACACCCTGAACGGCTCGGGTCTGGCAGTAGGCCGTACCTTGGTGGCTGTGTTGGAAAACTATCAGCAGGCTGACGGCTCTATCCGCGTACCTGAGGTGCTCAAACCTTGGATGGGCGGTATCGAGGTCATCGGCTAAATGGAATTTCTGCCACTGTTCCATAACCTTCGGGGCGGCCGTGTGCTGGTCGTTGGCGGCGGCGAGATTGCTCTGCGCAAATCTCGTCTGCTGGCCGACGCTGGTGCTGTCCTGAGAGTGGTTGCACCCGAAATTGGAGCAGAGCTGCGCGAGTTGATCGACAGCAGCAGTGGCGAGGAGATTCTGCGTGGTTACCACGAGTCCGATCTGGACGGTTGCCAGCTCATCATCGCTGCTACGGACGACGAAGCCCTCAACGCGCAGGTATCGCACGATGCTCGCAAGCGTTGTGTGCCGGTCAATGTGGTGGATGCACCTGCCTTGTGCAGTGTGATTTTCCCGGCGATAGTCGACCGTTCACCATTGGTGATCGCCGTGTCCAGTGGCGGCGATGCGCCGGTCCTGGCGCGGTTGATTCGCGCCAAGATCGAAACCTGGATTCCGCCAACTTACGGGCATCTTGCCGGTCTGGCGGCGCGCTTTCGTCATCAGATCAAGCACCTGTTTCCAAACGTCCAGCAGCGCCGGGCGTTTTGGGAGGACGTATTTCAAGGGCCCATTGCTGAACGGCAACTGGCCGGGCAGGGCGCTGAAGCTGAGCGTTTGCTACAGGCGAAGATTGACGGAGATGCGCCAAGCGCTCTGGGTGAGGTCTATCTTGTGGGCGCGGGCCCAGGCGACCCAGACCTGTTGACTTTCAGAGCGTTACGCCTGATGCAGCAAGCCGACGTGGTGCTGTACGACCGCTTGGTGGCGCCAGCGATTCTCGAACTGTGCCGGCGCGATGCAGACCGGGTGTATGTCGGCAAGCAGCGCGCCGATCACGCTTTGCCGCAAGATCAGATCAACCAGCAATTGGTGACGCTCGCCAAGCAAGGCAAGCGTGTCCTGAGATTGAAAGGTGGCGATCCGTTTATCTTCGGCCGTGGTGGCGAAGAGATTCAAGAGCTGGCAGCCCACGGTATTCCGTTTCAGGTGGTGCCCGGCATCACGGCGGCCAGTGGTTGTGCGGCCTACGCGGGGATTCCACTGACGCATCGCGATTACGCACAGTCCGTGCGCTTCGTGACCGGCCATTTGAAAGATGGCACCACGGATTTGCCGTGGAATGATCTGGTGTCTCCGGCGCAAACACTGGTGTTCTACATGGGCTTGATTGGTTTGCCGATCATCTGTGCCGAACTGATCAAGCACGGCCGCTCGGCAGACACGCCTGCGGCGCTGATCCAGCAAGGCACGACGGCCAATCAGCGTGTGTTTACCGGGACGCTGGCGAATTTGCCACAACTGGTGGCGGAGCATGAAGTCCATGCCCCGACGCTGGTAATCGTGGGCGAAGTCGTGACGCTAAGGGACAAGCTGGCTTGGTTCGAAGGGGCTCAGGCGAGCGTTTGACTGTCGCGGTGGCGCTTGCCTCTGTAAGCGCCACCTTGTTGGCGAGGCGGCTTCAGGTGTTGAACCCAAGAGGTCGCATCGCGAACAAGTTCGTTCTTACAGGCTTAAGCGTTTAGCCAAATACCTCGACCGCTCAATCGCCCGCGATCATGGGCAGCATTCAAATCCTGCTTCGGCCCTTTGGGCACAATGCCGGTCGGGTTGATGGTGCTGTGGCTGGCGTAGTAGTGATGCTTGATGTGGTAGAAGTCCACTGTCTCGGCTACACCCGGCCATTGATACAGTTCGTGTAGCCAGTTGCTCAGGTTTGGGTAGTCAATGATTCGCCGCAGGTTGCACTTGAAGTGGCCGTGATAGACCGCATCGAAGCGAACGATGGTGGTGAACAGTCGAATATCCGCTTCAGTCAGGTATTCACCTGTCAGATAGCGCTGTTCCCCCAACAGCGTTTCCAATGCATCGAGCTCAGCAAACACATCGTCAAACGCCTGCTCATAAGCCCCTTGAGACGTGGCGAAACCTGCGCGATAGACGCCATTATTCACCGCTGGATAAATGCGTTCATTCAACTGATCGATCGATATTTGCAAGGCTTCGGGGTACAGATCCAGGCGATTGCCGGTCAAGTCATCGAATGCCGAATTGAACATGCGGATGATTTCGGCGGATTCGTTGCTGACGATACGCTGCAGTTTCTTGTCCCATAGCAGCGGCACCGTCACACGGCCGGTGTAATCCGGGGTGTCTGCAAGGTAGCGTTGATACAGAAAATCATGCCCATCTAGCGGGTCGCCACTGGCGCCGTTCTCGATGTCGAAGGTCCAGCCATTTTCACGCATTAGCCAACTGACGATGGAGACGTCGATCAGGCTTTCCAGTCCTTTGAGCTTGCGAAAGATCAGTGTGCGGTGCGCCCATGGGCAGGCCAGCGAGACGTACAAGTGATATCGACCGGCCTGGGCCTTGAAACCGCCTTCACCCGACGGCCCTGGTCTGCCGTCGGCAGTGATCCAGTTCCGGCGCTTGGCCTGCTCACGTTGAAATGTCCCATCTTTGCCACTTTCATACCACTGGTCATGCCAGCGCCCTTCGACGAGAAGGCCCATGTCTGACTCCAAAATTTTGTACCTGCGTACGTTGGAGAGCAGTTTAAAGTGATTCGTTCGAAGGAATAACGCAAAGGATAGGGGGTAATGATCGGCTAGATAGATGTATTGCGGTTCGCCCAGAACTGCTCAGCCTTTTCGAAGGCCTGTTCGCGGCTCAATCCCAGACCTTTGAGCGCCAGTGCAATGGTCGAGATCAGCGCCAACTGCGGATAACTGTCTTGCACTTCACCTTTCCATAAAGCGACGAGTTGCAAAGGATCGAGCATCGCCGGTTTTACGTGTCGCCGGTCTGACAGCGCTGGCCATTCCTCGTCCCATGGTTGCCCATCGGTGGTGCCATAGAGATGGCTGGCGGCGTCTGGGTTGATCTCGACTTCGCCACCATCGCCCTTGATCACAATGGCGTGGTCGCCGAGTAGTCCACTGGCGTCGCGATGCACGGCCTGATAACCGGGGTGAAAAATACTCTGCAAGCCACAGCGCGCGCCCAGCGGATTGAGGATTCTTGCCAATGAGTGGATTGGCGAGCGCAGTCCCAAGGTGTTTCGCAGGTCGATCATGCGTTGTAGTTGAGGCGCCCAGTCAACCAGCGGGATAAATGCCAGATGATGCTGTTCGAGCGCCTCGCCGACGGCCTGCCAGTTTCGGCACAACGGTATACCCAGTAACTCCAGCAGTTGCTCGCTGTAGAGGCGCCCCGCAGTGTGCGCGCCGCCACCGTGCATCAGCACCCGCACACCGTTTTGCGACAGGCATTTCGCCGCGAGAAGGTACCAGGGCAGATGACGTTTCTTGCCCGCGTAGGTCGGCCAATCGATATCGACCTGTAGCGGTGGCGCGTCAAGACGCTCTCGCACGGCCTCTGTGAATCCGGCCAGCTCTTCGGCGCTTTCTTCTTTATGACGCAACAACATCAGAAAGGCGCCGAGTTGCGTGTCTTCGACCTTTTCGTCGAGCACCATGCCCATGGCTTCACGGGCTTCGGCGCGGGTCATGTTGCGCGCGCCGCGTTTGCCCTTGCCAAGGATGCGCACGAAGGGAGCAAAGGGGTGTTCGGCGGGTGTTTCGGTGACGAGTGCTGTGGGGGCGTTCATAGGCAATTGGTCGGCTTGGGCAGGCCCGCCAGCTTGGCGGCGAGTTTGGCGGGAGTGCCGTTGAACAGATGATTGAGGTGCATGCTGTTGCCTTTGTCCTTGCCCAGTTTCAACGCCGCGTATTTCACCAGTGGACGGGTGGCAGGCGACAGCTGAAATTCGACGTAGAACGCACGCAGTAATTCGAGGATTTCCCAGTGTTCGGGAGTCAGGACGATGTCTTCTTCGATAGCCAGAGACTCGGCGACTGCATTTGACCAGTCGTGTAGGTCTTCAAGGTAACCGTCCTTGTCCAGCGCGATCGTGCGGCCGTCAACGATGAGCTGCTTCATAGCCAGGTGTTGACCTTGTCGAACTGGATCGACAGTTCGACGAATCCTGGGTAATCCACCGCGTTCACCCCACTCGGCACCGAGAGGTTGCGGGCCTTGATGTCCTCTTCCAGTACGAACAACTTTAGATCGTCGATCCGGGCTTCCAGCGCATGTAACGGTACGCTGGAGGGCAGAAGGGCATAAGTTGCGTCGCCACAGAGCAGGATGGCGTCCTGGGGGCCGAGCAGGCGTAGACAGCTGGTCAGCCGAGTGTCAGTGAACGGGGAGTGAGAAAGAACGTGCAAAGTGGACATCAGATCGTGATCACTTGGTCGTAGCGGTCAATGAGTGCTGAGATTGCGTTGTCATCAAGCAATCCGATGGGGTCGACATTCAAGTCCTTTGGGCGCATGCCTCGCTCCATCAAGCTGGTAGCACAGACAAAGAGGTCTTCCACGCCGAATATCTCCAATGCCTTCAGGTTGGCAGTCAGGTCTTTCTGTTGCAATTGCCCGGCGCTTTGGTCAGGCACGAGCTGAAACACGCCGTCATCAAGAAACAGCAGGCCAACGGGTAAGTCGTAGGCGCCACCGGCCAGTACGATGTCCAGTGCTTCACGCGCGCTGAGACCAGACCACGGCGCCTGTCGGCTGATGATCAATAACGATTTCGCCATCTCAAGGCCCTCCGAAGCAAATCAGTCGGTCAGCCGATTGCACGGCATCATGCAACTGTCCCAGTCCCGATAACTCCCACGGCGCAGGCAGATTGGCCGCTGGCCGCTCATAGCGTTGGGCTTCGTCTTCATTCAATACGCCACGTCGCAGGGCGGCGGCGATGCAGACTACGGCATCGAGTTGATGTTGTGTCACGAACGCTCGCCATTGGGCGGAGATATCCTGCTCGTCCTGCGGCGCCACGACATTGGCCGAAGCGCTATGGACGCCGTCCTGATAGAAAAACAGCCGAACGATCTCATGCCCACTGGCCAGCACGGCTTGGGCGAATAACAGAGCTCGACGCGAGGAGGGCGCGTGGGCAGCGGAATAAAGGGCAATGGCGAACTTCATGGTCGGCTCTGTCAACGTGCTGGCAAGGGTGAATAGGCGCAATGATAAAGAATTCACGATCACGAGACAGCAAAAAGCCCGCCGAAGCGGGCTTTTTGTTGATCTGCGGTCAGTGATCAGTCATTGCGACTCATGATGCCGAAGATCTGCAACAAACTGATGAACAGGTTGTAGATCGAGACATACAGGCTGATGGTGGCCATGATGTAGTTACGTTCGCCGCCCTGGATGATGGCGCTGGTCTGGAACAGAATGGCGGCCGAGGAGAACAATACGAAACCGGCACTTATCGCCAGTTGCAGGCCGCTGATCTGGAAGAACAGGCTAACCAGCACCGCACCCATCAGGACGAAGAAGCCAGCGGTGATGAAACCACCGAGGAAGCTCATGTCTTTACGGGTGATCAGTACGTAAGCCGACAGACCACCGAATACCAGAGCCGTCATGGCAAATGCCGAGCTGACGACTTCAGCGCCGCCCTGCATGCCCAGGTAGCGGTTCAGGATCGGGCCAAGGATGAAACCCATGAAGCCGGTGAGGGCAAAGGCCGAAACAATGCCCCAGGCCGAATCACGAAGTTTATTGGTAAGGAAAAACAGACCGTAAAAACCGATCAGCACTACGAACACGTTTGGATAACGGACGTTCATTTGCTGAGCGACGAAGGCCATGACACCACTGAAAGCAAGGGTCAGGGCCAAAAGGCCGTACGTATTGCGCAGGACGCGGCTAACCTCTAGCTGCTCGACCTGCACGCGGTTATTGACTGCGTAATCCTGTTCGCGCATGGCGCTACTCCTGATGGTTGAAATGTGAAGTTGCAAAGATCATAACAGAGGTGCTGATACAGGGTAGTCGGAGAGTTTGACAGCGTGTTTCATTCGGGTATTATGGCGCCCGCAACGCACTGGCCGGCATGGTCAGAACACGGGAAATTGGCAGAGTGGTTGAATGCACCGGTCTTGAAAACCGGCGAACGTTAATAGCGTTCCCAGGGTTCGAATCCCTGGTTTCCCGCCAACATTCACGACAAGGCCCTGATTATTCAGGGCTTTGTCGTTTCTGGCGTTTGACGATTATTTTGGTTTTATTGCAATCGTTTCCGCATCATTTGCAATCGTTTCCGCAACTACCCCGTTTTTGCCTCAGCGAGTTGGCTTCACAATCTCTCCGACGCGTCGATAAACAAGCTCGGTTATACGCTTGTCGGTATGCCCCAAAAGCCGACTTGCATCGCCCAGATCCAAGATTTCGCTTGCTGCCTTGGGCCGGATGTCCCGGAATTGAAACTTGCGGATGCTTACCGCAAGCGTCTCGTCCAGTTTCTCTTTGGCATTGATCACCGCGTACTTGCGTGCATCGTCAAAACGTAGGCGCAGCATCGGCTTGGTCACCTGACGACCATCATCGGTGATGATCAGGTAGGGGTTTCGAACGTTGCGCACACGACGCTGCTTTATAAGCCGCTCGATCAGGACGCCCAACTGGTTAAGCTCGTTGTTGGCTGTCAGGCGTATGCGTAGTTTCTTCGACGTCTTACCTTGGGCTACCTGGAGAAACTCACCGACCACATCGGCCTCTCGCATCGACAGCACGTCAGCCGGACGCTGGCCTGTAAGGTACGCCAAGTCCATCGCGTCCCTCAGCTCAAGCACCGCAACGCTGTAAACTGAATTCCATATTTCCTCGGTCGCGTAAAAGTCTCTCGGCGCCTCCTTGTTCTTACGGACGCCGGCGGCGGGGTTATTTTCTGTCAGACCCCACTCGCGTGCGATGTTGTAGATGTGTGATAGCAGAGATATCTCGCGATTGCCTCTGACTTTGGCGGATCTGCTATCCCGATATTGAGCAATGATCTGAGGGGTCACCGCATCGATAGGTGCATCAGTGAACACCTTGCGCAGTTGCTTCAAGCACAGGTAATTGTCGCTTTGCGTCTTGATGCCTTTGCCTGGAATGATTTCGCGCTCGTACCGATCAAAGACCTCGCCCAGTAGCGAGAGCTTCTTCGGTATAGGCTTGCAGTCGAGTTTCGCCCATTCTGCTTTTGCGATGTCCAAGTCACCACCGAGCGGAACTTCAACCCGCTTCCCGTTCTCATCCCTCCCGTCGTAGTAATAGCCTACCCACTGCTTACCGCTTTTCAGCGTACGTACACGCCTGATCATTCGCGGCGGCAGATCTCTGTTTGTCGCCTTCTTTATCCGCATCTGTTCATCCCACTCGCGACAGATCTAAGGTCCAGGCCTCGGCCGCGACGTTCTCAGATGAGGGCTTGACGCCCGCCAGCTTCATCCGGGCATACACCCGTCCCACAACAGGCCGTCTGGCCCGTGTGAGCACGTATTTCCATCCGTTCTGGTCGAGCCAAGCAATCTGCCTGGACGGGATCACGTAGCCGGTTATCGCCATCAGGTCCTCCTCGGCAAGCGTCTCGCTATGCGCCTCCACGGCTTTAGTCAGGCGTCCACTATTCATGCCGCCTCCGCTGAATCGCAAAGCCCATATGCAGAACTGCAGGCCGTCGCATCGGTTGCGATCATCAAGTCGTACTGGATGCCGCCTCGGGCTGTTTTGGACCACTCCACCGCTTGGCGAATGCTCGCGATTTCCATGACCTCGAGCGCTGTCATGGCTGCGATTGAGCCTTTAGGGTGTTTGGCTTTGGAGCCAGCAAAGAATGTAGCCGCACCGCGCTTGCTTGCCTTTTGAACGAGTTGCTCCCAGCGGTCGATCCGGTCGACGGCCTCTGGAAACCGCAGGGCGATTTCGCGAAGTTCATCTTTGCGGCAGTTGATGCAAGGCATGCAGCCGACGCGGCCCATACCTTGGGAATAAAGCGGGTTGGGTTTGATACCCATATATTTATGGGCCTCGAACACGGCAGGGATATCCCACTTCAAGATCGGCCGGTAGTTGAATAAACCGCCACCCACTTCGTTACACTCGGGCAGATAGCGGCGGTTGAGTGACTCATCTGCTCGAATCCCTTGCCAGCTGAGAACCATATCGCCGGTACCCATCAACGGGACAACGACCTGCTCCAGCATGGGGTCGCGTTTCAGTTCCATTGTGCAGAACTGCGCCTTTCGGCTGGGAAATCTGCATTTCCAGATGCACAGATCAAGGAACGGGTTGCCGGTAGGTTGCAGCACGTCGAGGGCAGCCAACACTGTGGATTCTGCGATGCCCTGTTCGCGCCATTTTGTTTCGATGAACCGACGCTTGCCTACGATGCGCTGGGTGAAATCAGCACGCACGCGGGTAATGCCCACGCCAGTTGCTTCCTCCAGGTAGTCGAGATAGCGATAGGTCTGTTCATGCTCGTTGCCAGTGTCGGCAAACACCGCCGTCAGGTTTGTAGTGTCCAGAGCGAGGGCGACCAGCAGTGTTGCTGTGCTGTCCTTGCCGCCGCTCACGCTAACGATGTTGTGAGTGGTCATGCGGCCTCCTTCATTGCACTCGAAACACACCACGGATCATTCGCTCGAGCCAGCGCAGCCATCGGCGGCGGGCTGACGCTGTTACCGCACATGTGGACCTGCTTGGTTTTGGTGAATGGTTTGCCATCTGCTCCGTGCGTGATGATGTAATCGGGCGGGAACCCTTGAGCCCGGTACAGCTCTGCCGGTTGCAGCATTCGCAGACGGATATCAACGATCACATAGGGCGTGCCCTTCACCATAACCGTCACCAAGCCCAGGCGATCTTTGGTGGTGATCGTTGGCGCTGGCTTGTCGCAACCGCTCATGTTCTCGGTGCCGTAATAGCTGATCAGGAACGCAGCAACGCGGAGCGCTCCAGCTTCGTCATCCGGCGACAGTTCCATACTCACCAATGAGCTCTTACCGCCACCACCCGCTGTGACCGTCGGTGCGGGCTCGTCGATACTCTGGCCGATGCTGGCGCCGAACTGGCGCTCCATGAATGCCGTCATCAGGCCATGGTGGGTGCCGCCTGCGCTGATCGTGTGCAACGGATCAGCGACCGCACGAGCGTCACAGTTGCCGCGTAAGTGCAGCAGGCTTGCGGTGACCAGTTGCTGCTGACTACCGGTGTTGGTCACGGTGGTCATCGGGTCTTCGATGTCCTTGGCGTGCGTGGTGTTGAATCCACCATTGGCTTGAATCATCACAGCAGCGCTGATGGACTGGCCGCCGCCGCTCGCCGTTACGGTACCTATCGGACCATAGATGTCGTTGACTCCGTGGCTACG
>NZ_DASWOT010000184.1:0-19135 GCF_036404235.1 Pseudomonas sp. | reverse complement strand
GGTGCGTGGATGACCCTGCAAATCGAGGCGCGAGGCGGTCCAGGTGAGGCATGCAAGGCGCAAGAGGTGAAACGAAACCGCAGGCGCTGAAGCCATGAGTAGAAGTTTTCATCGACGGTACCTGTCTATTATTAGTTTTTTGTCTGGCTCGTCTGGCGGGTGCCATAAACCTCTGACATCACGCGATGACGTCGGTAGCAGGCAACCTGAAAATGACTTTATTGGAAAATAATTTCTAATTCAATTCTTTTTAGAATTTATTTATGTTTCATATCTAGTCTGCCTGGTAGTCCCTACGCAGCAACCAAGCAACCAACAGCATGCTTTACAAAAGGACCACTCGCCCCTCGGTTGCACTCACTCGCGCCGCGTCGAGAATCAGCGTCGACGCCACAGCATCGCGTGCCTCCACCGGCACCGGCCGACCATATGCCACAGCCTCTTGAAACAGCCGATAAAACTCCGTCCAGCAGCCACGCTGCGACGGCACGCGCTCGCGGTGTTCACCCTGTTCGAACCAACCCCAGCGGCGATGTTCTTCAACCCCCCACCGTTCGCCTTCCGACTTGGGTGAAAGCCCCGCCAACGCAGCCGCCTCCTGACCGTCCAGACCGTCAACGCTGTAACAGCCCAGCGATCCGTTAACCCGGAAGCGAGGCCCTGGTGCGTTTTGCAGACAACTGCCCCACAGGTGCGAAACCACACCATTGGTGTGAGTCAAGGACACGAAAAACCCATGATCGATCAGTTGATCCGGCGCAGCGAATTCAAGCTGCGCGTAGACCCGCTTCACCGGCCCGAATAACAGCAGCGCCTGATCGACCAGGTGGCTGCCCAGATCACGCAACATACCGCCAGCGCTTGGCTTGCCTACCGAAGAAGGCGAATAACGCTCCACCCGGGATTCAAACCGGGTGATCGTGCCGAGCGCGCCTTGGTCGATGAGCTTGCGTACCGTAAGGAAATCCGAATCCCAACGGCGGTTCTGATAGACGCTCAGCAACACGCCCCGCCGTTGAGCGGCGTCCACTAGCGCTTGGGCCTGTTTGGCGTCGTTGGCAAACGGCTTGTCGCTGACCACCGGCACGCCGAGTTCGATAGCCTCCAGAATCAACGCCTGACGCGACGCCAGGGGCGTGGAAATCACCACGCCATCGATACCGGCGGCGACCATGTCAGCCAAGGTATCGAACGCCGGGACTTTCGGGTAATCGCGCAACAGCTCCTGACGGCGTTCCGGCGAGCGCGTCACCACGCCGGCAAATGTCGCGCCCGGCAAGCTGGCGATCAGCGGTGCATGGAAATAACGCCCGCCTTTGCCGTAGCCCACCAATCCGATTTTCATGGGATTCTCCTCGTTCAAATGCCGATTTAAAGCGCCTGATCCAGTTCCCACCGATGCAGACAATCCTGTTGGAGCCGAGCGTGCTCGCGAAGACTCAAGCATCGACGCTGCAGCTGCATCGAATGTATCAGCCTCATCGCGGGCGAGCCTCGCTCAACAGGGCTCGTGTCAATATTTACGGGCTTTGGCGAGTTCTTTCTGGGACTTCTCGTACACCTCTGCCGTGGCGCCGCATGTCGACACTTCAGCCACCCCAACGCGCCACCACGACAGGTAGCTGTGAATCATGGTTTTGGGCAACACCTTGATGTCGATCAGCGTCGAAACGGTTTGTTTTTGCGCATCGCTCAACGCCGCTCCCAGCTCAGCCTCATTACTGACCTTGTAGGTCTTGCACCCGTATGCTGCCGCGCTCATAGCAAAGTCCACCGGCACAAAGTCGCCATTGAGCAACCCGGTTTGGGGATTGCGAAAACGGAACTCGGTGCAGAAGCTGTCCATGCCATTGCCCATCTGTAGGTTGTTGATGCAACCGAAGGTCATGTTGTCCAACAGGATGATGTTGATCTTGCGCCGCTCTTGAATCGAGGTCGCCAGCTCCGAGTGCAGCATCATGTACGAGCCATCGCCAACCAGCGCATACACCTCACGCTCAGGCACTGCGAGCTTCACACCCAAGGCCGCGTTGACTTCATAACCCATGCACGAATAGGCGTATTCGACGTGATAGGTATCAACCCCGGTACTGCGCCAGGCCCGCTGCAAATCCCCCGGCAGGCTGCCCGCTGCGGCAACAATCACCGCGTCCGTGGGCAAGCGCTGATTAAGCATACCCAGGACGCGACTTTGAGTCAGGCATGAGCCGGTCAGCTCGATGAACTCACGCAGCACCGCCGGGTCCAGGTGGTCGTTGATTTCCGGGACGAAACCCTCGGTCTGGTACTCGATGGAATAGATCCGATCGACTTCGGCATCCAGCGCCGCCTTGGCTGTTTTCGGCTGATCGCCCCACGCAGCTTTGTAGCCGCTGTCGCTCAACGTCTGGCTCAACGACTGCAACGCCAAACGCGCATCGGCCAGCAGTTGCACACCCTCCATTTTCTGCGCGTCGAAGGCACCGACGTTGAGGTTGAGAAACTGCACGTCGGGGTGCTGGAACAGCCATTTCGATGCGGTGGTGAAGTCGCTGTAGCGCGTGCCGACACCGATGATCAAATCTGCCTCCCTGGCCAGCGTGTTGGCCGCCAGACTGCCGGTTTCACCGATACCGCCCATATTCAGCGGGTGCGCGGAGACGATGGCGCTCTTGCCAGCCTGGGTCTCGGCGAACGGGATATCGAAACGCTCGGCGAACGCCTGCAACGCCTCATTGGCGCCGGAATAACGCACGCCCCCGCCACAAATCAGCAACGGCCTGCGTTTGCCTTTGAGCAACGCGAGGGCGTCTTCGAGCATGGCCTGACTCGGCGGCCGACGGTCGATCCGGTGTACGCGTTTTTGCATAAAGCTGTCGGGGTAATCGTAGGCTTCGGCCTGCACGTCTTGCGGCAACGCAAGGGTCACAGCGCCAGTGTCGGCCGGATCGGTCAGCACGCGCATGGCGTTCAGCGCGGCGCTCATCAGTTGCTCCGGGCGGTTGATGCGGTCCCAGTACTTGCTTACCGCCTTAAAGGCATCGTTAGTGCTGATACTCAGGTCATGGAACTGCTCGATCTGTTGCAATACCGGGTCGGGCTGACGACTGGCGTAGACGTCACCTGGCAACAGCAACAGCGGAATGCGATTGGCCGACGCCGTGGCAGCGGCGGTGATCATGTTGGCGGCACCAGGGCCGACCGACGAAGTGCAGGCGTAGATTTTGCGCCGCAAGTGTTGCTTGGCAAAACCGATAGCCGCGTGGCACATGCCCTGTTCGTTGCGGCCCTGATGCACGATCAGATCGCCGCTGTCCTGCTCCAGCGCCTGCCCCAGACCTAGCACATTGCCGTGGCCGAAGAGAGTGAACACCCCGGCGACGAATTTGCTCTGCACGCCGTCGACTTCGACGTACTGGTTATCGAGAAACTTCACCAGGGCCTGAGCCATGGTCAATCGTGTCGTGGTCATGCTCACACCTTGTTGTTATTGGAGGTGACATGAGAATCAATTTTCTGTGAGGGCAGAGCGTGCTCGGCCCTCGTCAACACACTGTAACTACCTGAACAAAAGAGATTTCCTGTAGGTCCCGTGTTTACTGCACGACAGCGCCGCTGTCTGGAGGACCAGATAGAGAGCATCACAGATCTAACAGCCAACTGTGCTCGGGATCGTTGTGGAAGTACCAGGCGCGTATGGGCCCGGCCATGACGTTCAGGTAATAGGACTCGTAACCATAGGGTACGCTGACCGGGTGATAACCTTTGGGCACCGTGACCAGATCGTGATTCTCGACGGCCATCGCCTGATCGATGCTGCGGTCGTCGGTGTAGACGCGCTGGAAAACAAAGCCCTGCGACGGATTGATCTGGTGGTAATAGGTTTCTTCGAGAAAGCTTTCGTGAGGCACATCGTCCTGATCATGCTTGTGCGGCGGGTAGCTGGACGAATGGCCGGACGGCGTGCGCACTTCCACCACCAATAATGCATGGGCGGGTTCGGTATCCGGCAGGATGTCGCACACATAGCGGGTATTTGCGCCCTTTCCACGCACACTGCGCTTCATGCTCTCGGGTTTGATCAGCCGCGCAGGCAGTTTTTTAGTGGCGTCGCCGGGCGCAGCACAGACAGCGATTTGTACTGCGCTCAGCGCCGTGGCTTGCGCCTGACTGCCGGGCGGCAAATACACGGCGAATGGGGATTTATCCTCAAACACAGATTGTCGGTCGCCAATGTTGTCCCAGCTAAATACGCCCTGCCCCGGCGCCTCGCCACTGACATTGACCCGGCCGCTGAGCAACACCAGACACAGCTCTTTATCGCCAGTACTGACCGGCAAACGTTCGCCGACAGTCAAACGATGAGCGGAAAAACCGACGTATTCCAGAACGCCTTCCGCGAGCATGACAATGTCGCGGCCCTCGGGTTTGCTCTTGACCAACAGATTCATGTCAGGGGTTCCTTGGTTGCAGGTTCGGTTGCAGCTCGCGGTGCTGCGCCGCCGTCAACAGGTTGCGCAGCGTCTCGTAACCTTTTTTGGCGTACACGTAGCTCGGCGCAACGGCGGGGTCTTGCTCGGCCTCCACCACCAGCCAACCTGAGTAGTTCGCTTGCAGCAAGACCTCCAGCAGCGCGGCGAAATCGATGTCGCCATCACCCGGCACGGTGAAGGTGCCGTTGATAATACAGTCTGGAAAGCTCCACAAATTGTTGCGCGCCAGTTGCACCACCGATTTGCGCACATCCTTGAAATGCACGTGGCACACCCTGTCAATGTGCCTGCGCAACACCTGCAACGGCTCGCCGCCGCCCATGTAGCAATGGCCTGAATCGAACAGCAAACCGACTTCCGTGCCGGTCAGCGCCATCAATCGGTCGATGTCCTCGGGGGATTCAACGTAGGCGCCCATGTGGTGGTGATAGGCCAGACGCACGCCTTGGGACAGCGTGAAACGTGCAAGCTCGGTGAGCTTGTCGGCGTACTCCTGCCAGGCGCCATCAGTGTGAAATCGTGGGCGTTCCGCCAATCGAATGTGCTGGCCCTGGATCGAGTCGGCCACTTCACCATAAACCAGCACCGTCGCACCGTTCTGCTTGAGCAATTGGACGTGGCTGGCGATGGACTCGATTTCCTCGGCCGCCGAGCGGCTGGCCAGCCGGCTGGAATACCAGCCCGAAACCAACGCCAGATCATAGGGGCGCAACACATCGCCGACACCCTGGGCGTCTTTGGGAAACTTGCCATTGAGTTCAAAACCCTGGTAACCGATGGCCGCGCCTTCACTGAGTGCGGTGCTCAGCGGCGTTTCACCACCGAGCGCAGGCAGGTCGTCGTTGCTCCATGAAATCGGGTTGATGCCAATTCGGATTGCGCAAGCGGGCATGGCGATACCTTCTTTGTTTTTGTTTTGCGTCTTACAAACTTCAGCGGCCCGGGTTGAACGCCGAACGCATTCAGGCCCGAGCGTCACGCCAGGATTCAATCAGAAAACAGAAATTGGCCTGCACCCGAGCGATCAAGCCAGCGTCGTCGATCTCGCCCTCCATCCACGCGCGGCTCGGCTCATAAAAGATCGTCCGGCCTACCGCAAATCCGCGGCAAGTGCTGCTGCCCCTCGCTTGTTTAAAGCCCGCCGCCAGGGTTTGCGCCGGTGCGTTGAGGCCCAGCAACACGACGCCACGGCAGTAGGGATCACGCGCTTGAATCAGCGCGTCGAGCTGCTCCCAAACCTGGGCGGGCTGCGCTTCGATTTTCCACCAGGCCGGATAGATGCCCAGGTTGTATAGGCGCGTGAGCGAACGAAGCATGACATCGGGATAGGTCGAGGGATGGTCCTTGGGCGGGATGACTTCCAGCAGCAGTTCGTGGCCGCTGGCTTGCGCCGCCTCATACAGCCCCTTGATTTGCGCCTCCTGCTCCAGGCGCAGCAGCGGCTCGTCGTCGGGATGGTATTGCACCAGGCACTTGATGATGTGTTCGCTCGGCCAGGTCATCAAGTTTGTGCCTATGGAGCGTCCATGCTCGAAAGCCAGCGGGCGTGAGCCCTGCACTTCCACTGGGCGCGCCACCCACCAGCCTCGACCTGTGGCGGCGTTGAGCGAATCCTGACCGAAGCGTTGATCGGCCAGCATCCCCACGTCGGCGTCGATACCCCGTTTTTGCAGGTCGGCTTCGACGCGTTCTACCGCCTGAATAAACAGCTGTTTCAACTGGCCGATGCTGCTCAGGTCACGTCCCGCCTTGTGCGCCAGTTCTACCAGTTGCCCGCGATGGTCGAAGGCGAAGATGAACAGCTGCCGCCATTCCTTGCGCGGCACGCTGACCTGATGCAAACGCTGCAATACAGGGTCCTGATCGATACGGGTGGTCGGCGCTGGGTTATTGAACATCGCGCTGTTGAACAGGTATTGGAGCTCCGCCAGCGTCGGCATCGCGGGCGCGCAGGCGTGCCGCGAGACCACCAGCGCGCCGCAGGCGTTGGCCAACTGGCAGCAGCGTTGGTCGCTTTCGTCGTTGAGCCAGCCTTTAAGGAAGCCCGACATAAACGCATCGCCAGCACCCAATACGTTGAGCACCTCAACGCGCACGCCGGGATAAATAGCACCGTCTTCCAGACGAGCCGGGATTGCGCCATGAATCACCGTACAGCCTTGCGCGCCCAGCTTGACCACCAAAGTCGCTGCTGTCAGTTCACGCAGGTTACGCAGCGCAACCAATAAATCAGCGTCGCCACCGGCAATCAAGAATTCTTCTTCGGTGCCGACAATCAGATCGAAGCGCGGCACAATGCTTTGCACATGCTGGCTGACTTTCTGATCGGCGACGAAGCGGGTCTCACCATCGGCCTTGCCCGCCAAGCCCCAAAGTACCGGTCGATAGTCAATGTCGAGCACGCGTTTGACGTTGTGTTTTTCGGCGTAGTCCAGGGCCTGGATGCTGGTTTTGAACACCTGATCGGTGGAGAAATGCGTACCTGTGATCAGCAGCGCTTTACTGGAAGCGATGTGCGCTTCGCTGACGTCATCACTGTGAAGCGCCATGTCGGCACAGTTTTCGCGGTAGAACACCAGCGGGAAGGTTTCGCGATCCTTGATGCCCAGTAGCACCATGGCGGTCAGGCGTTCCGGATCGACCTTGATGCTGCTGACATCACAGCCTTCGCGGGCCAGGGATTGGATCAGAAAACGACCCATGTGATCGTCGCCGACGCGGGTCAGCATCGCCGACTTCAAGCCCAGACGCGCGGTGCCGAAGGCGATGTTCGCCGAGGACCCGCCCAAATATTTGGCAAAACTGCTGACGTCTTCCAGGCGCGCCCCAACTTGCTGCGCATAGAGATCGACGCCCAGGCGCCCCAGGCAAATCACGTCCAATTCACGCCCGGCGGCAAAACGAGTCTGGCCCATAATGGCTCCTGTTATTTTTATCAGCCTGCGTCGCACAGTGGATGTACGAAACGCTCTTGGTGGGATGCAGACTAGAACGCCTTGAAACACCGATCAACAATTATTCTAAATTTTTACATGTGGAATATTTTTTCCGAATCATGCCGGATGCTGACACTTCGTGTTAAACAGAGGCGATAGAAATCCGATCCGCTGTAAACTGCGCGTTCGGATTTGCCCTTTTGCGCAAGGGATGCTCGCGCACTGTCGGGGTTGCCAGCCTCTCGGCGATCCGCGTTTCATAAGAACAAGCCTTAGGAATTCAAGCGTATGTCCCGCACCGATCAGCCGTCCTTGCCAGACAACCACGTCGCCCTGTCGGCCACCGACACGGCGCCGATCAGCCCTCCCGAGACTGCCGAGGTGCTGCTCAAGCTGATCACCACTGAATACGAAAGCTTGCCGCGCCAACTCAAGCGTATCGCCAGCTACATGAGCCAGCAAAGCGACCGCATCATGGTCGACCGCATCAGCGACATCGCCCGTGAATGCGAAGTGCATCCATCGGCCATCGTGCGGTTCTCTCAACGCTTGGGTTTCAGCGGCTTCAGTGAAATGCAGGCGTTGTTCCGCGAGGCCTACACGCACAAAACCACGCCGGTGCAGAATTACCAGCAACGCATCCGCAGCATGATCGCCAACAAGTCGCAAAAGGCCAGTGGCGGCGACCTTGCGCGCGAATGTGTCCAGGCGACGTTGTCTGGCCTCGAACGCTTGGCCCTGGAGCTGGACGATGAGGCCTTCGAGAAAGCCGTGGACCTGGTGGTCAACGCCGACAATATCTATGTAGTCGGGGTGCGGCGCTCATTCGCGGTGGCGGATTACCTGGTGTACAACCTGCAACACACCAACAAGCGTATTCACCTGATCTCGGGGCTGGGCGGCAGCTACCGCGAGCAGATGCGCAGCGTGCGCGCCAACGATCTGGTAATTGCCATCAGTTTTACCCCGTACGGCAAAGAGACCCAACACTGCTTGCGCATCGCTCAGCACCATCAAGCCAAGACGTTGATCATTACCGATAGCAACCTCTCGCCCCTGGCCAAGCGAGCAAACTCGGTGCTGCTGGTCAACGAGGGCAGCTCGTTTGCATTCCGTTCGCTCAGCGCCACGCTGTGCCTGTGTCAGGCGCTGTTCATCGCCGTGGCCTATCGCCTGGAACTGAAAGTGGACGAGATGTCCGAACAAGTTGGTTTTGAGGATTAGGAGCAGCGCCAGGCGCCCAGTGGAAGTATGAACTAATGGGGACTGCTTTATTCTTCAGCGCTGCAGCGCTAATGGATGCGCTTCTCAATTAGCCAAAAACCTGTACAGAACCGACGAAATGTACAATCTAACTCATGGCTTTTTAATGCTACGGCAGTATGATCTAGCAACTGCAACGCAGGCTATGAGCGTGAAACCCACGCTATTTAGCCCAAGTCACAGGAAACCATTGCTGTATCACTGTCCTGGGCGGCCGCCATGCTTTTCGAGTCATCTAAGAAAAAAATTGTACAAGACTTGCAACTTACTCTCTCTCACCAGAACAGCCTGCTTGAAGCCATCAATCGCTCCATGGCCAGTATTGAGTTTGATCTCAATGGCATCGTGCTGGAGGCCAACGACAATTTTCTGAAAGCCATGCGCTATCGCAGCGAGCAGATCATTGGCAAGTCGCACAAAATGTTCTGCACGGCAGATTACGTGCGCAGCAGCGAATACACACGATTATGGGCGCAGTTGCGCGGCGGAGAGTTTGTCTCATCGACCTTTCAGCGCATCGCTGGGGACGGCAGCACGGTGTGGCTGGAGTCCAGTTATAACCCGATAAAGGACGCCGACGGCAAAGTGGTGAAGGTCATAAAATACTCCATGGACATCACCGCCAGGGTGCAGGCAGAAAACGAAACCAAGAGCAAACTGGCGGCCATTGACCGGGCAATGGCGGTTATTGAGTTCGATCTGGCGGGCAATATCATTGCCGCCAACGATAATTTCCTACGCTTGATGGGCTATAGCCGCCAGGAGTTACTGGGTAAAAACCATAGAACGCTGTGCGAGGCAGACGCGGTCATTGGCGCGGACTATCAAGACTTCTGGCGGCGTCTGAACAAAGGTGAGTTCTTCAGCGGCCAGTTCAAGCGGATAGGCAAACAGGGCCAGGCGCTTTGGCTAGAGGCCAGTTATAACCCGGTTTACGATGCCAACGGCGTGTTGTACAAAGTGGTCAAATTCGCCTCCGACGTGAGCGCCCGTATCGAAAGGCACGAGCAGGATTCGCGAAGCGCCTCGCAGGCTTATCACATCTCGGTGCAAACCCAGAAAGTCGCAGCACAAGGCTCAGAGGTGATCCAGCAGGCCGCCAGCGAAATGCGCCAGATCTCGCGCAACATTGAAGATTCGTCACGCATCATCGCCCAACTTGGTGAGCGCTCCGAGCAAATAACCACGATCGTCAATACCATCCGCAGCATTGCCGATCAAACCAATTTGCTGGCGCTCAACGCTGCCATCGAGGCCGCTCGGGCGGGTGACCAAGGGCGGGGATTCGCCGTCGTGGCGGACGAAGTGCGACAACTGGCGGGGCGCACCAGCCGCTCGACCGAGAAGATTTCACACATGATCCAGGTCATTCAGAGCGAAACTCAACAGGCTATCGTCAGCATGGACAACACCCGCACCAGCGCCGCCAAAGGCGTGGATCTGGCCGACCAGGCAGGCTCGGCGATCGTGCAGATCAGTGACGGAACCAACAACGCGGTGGATGCCGTCAGGATGTTTGCGCAAAAGGATTGAAGTGGCCAATCCGTTGAGCGAGGCCGGGCAAGCGGCACGCCGCCCGGCCTCGCTCAACACTCGATATTAGACGGATCGCCTCAACTTTCAGCTTTGCGCCCTTGCTGCGCCTCGTTTTTAAGCCTCATGGTCTTGGCCCGCTTCTCCAGCACCGCATAGACCACCAGTGCCAGCAACAACGGCACCAGGAAGTAAATCACTCGATAACCAATCAACGCAGCCAGTAACTGCCCTTTGGAAAACTGATGCTGCATCAACGCAATGAATACAGTTTCCAAGACGCCAAGCCCGGCCGGAATGTGCGCGATGACCCCCGCGATGCTGCTGATCAGCAAGACGCCGAGTACTGCCGGGTAGAACGCTTTTTCCGGCAGCAGCACATAGATCAAAAGGGCCATCAACCCCCAATTCAACGCGCCGAGTAACGCCTGACGCAATGCCTGATTCAGAGAGGGCAGGATTATTTCCTGCTTTCGAAACGCCCATGAGCGCCGTTTGGAAAAACGACACGCTAGAAAATAGCCAAAGCACACCGCCAGCAGCACAAAGCCAATCAGTTGCAAGGTGGTGTCGCCGATCTTCCAGCCGTCGGGCATATCGATCAAGCGCGCCGAGAACACAAACCCCGCCAGCAGCATGTACCCCAGCCAATTGGTGATCAGGCTCAGGCTGAGGATTTTGGTGATCGTCGGCACATCCAGCCCCAATCGCGAATACAGCCGATAACGCAGGGCGATGCCGCCCACCCAGGAGCTCAGGTTGAGATTGAAGGCGTAGCAGACAAAGGTCACCGGAATGATCTGCTTGATCGAGAGCTTGTGTGCGGTATAGCGCCGCGCCAGCACATCAAAACCGCAATACGTCAGGTAACTGCCCGCCGCAATCAGAAACCCGAGCGCCAAGGTGCTGGCCTTGTAGGACTGCAACGCGTGCTTGACCTCGTTCCAGTCCAGATTCTTCACCAGCAGCAACAACATGGCCGGGACGGCAATGAAAAAGAACAGCGTCAGGCCGATTTTGGCGCGTTTGAGCAGCGTGCCGTGCTTGCCGGAAGATGTACCCCGAGCCTTGGAATCGGACGTTTCGGACATCGCACTCATACTGAGTTCTCCTGATCGGGCAACGTCTGCTTAAGCGCTGCCGCTTCGGGCAAGACATCCGGCGCACGCACAGGTTTGAGGCGTAATCCGTGTACCGGGAACAGGCCAGCAATTGCCGGAAAATGGCGCAGAAAGTGAAAGCTCAGAAAGATCATCGGCGCGCGCCACCATTGGCCCTTCGCCAGCCCCTTGAGATTGACCTGGGTGCTGTGCAGGGTGGCCAGCTCTTGCAAGTGTTCATGCAACTGCTGGTTGAGGCGCTGATCGCGAATGAACAGGTTGGCTTCCAGGTTCAACGCCAGGCTCAATGGATCGAGGTTGCTGGAACCAACGGTGGACCACACCTGATCGATCAGTGCCACTTTGCCGTGCAACGCGCGCTGTTTGTATTCGTGAATCGCCACCCCTTCACGTAGCAGCCAGGTGTAGGTCAACCGCGAACACATGCGCACGAACGGCATATCCGGTTGGCCCTGAAGAATCAACGTGACCTTGACCCCTCGTCGCGCGGCACTGCGCAGCGCGCGCAGAAAACGATAACTGGGGAAGAAATAGGCATTGGCGATAGTGATGCGTTGTGTGGCGGTGCGTATCGCACGCAGGTACTGCTCTTCGATGTCGCTGGTGTGTTCACGGTTGTCTCGCTCGGCCAGCAATATGCTTGCACTGCCGACGTGCTGGATGACGGCCTTGAGCGGCGACCAGGTCTTTTTCACGACCGGCCCCAACATGTTGGCTGTTGAGCGATAGATGTCGGCCACGACAGGGCCGCGTACTTTCACGGCGTAGTCCTGCTTGGCGGTGATGCCGGCGTCACACAGGTGATCGACGCTGTAGTTGATACCCCCGATGAACGCCCATTCGGCATCGATCACCACGACTTTGCGGTGCAAACGGCGGAACAAATTGGTGCGCATGCCCATGAACTTCGGCCGTGGATCAAACAGTTGGATCTGCACGCCCGCCTCGATCATTTGCGACACAAACGCAGAGCTCAGATCGCTGGTGCCGTAATCGTCGACCGTCACCACCACCCGCACGCCACGACGGGCAGCGTCGATCAATACGCGTTGCAAACCTTCACCGACACGGTCTTCAAAAATAATGAAGGTTTCCAGCAGCACCTCTTTGCGTGCCGCACCGATGGCGTCGAAGACTTCACTGAAATAGTCTTCGCCGTTGATCAGTAACTCCACCGAGTTGCCGTCCTGCCATGTCCAGGCCTTAGGGTTAGCGGCATTCATAACGTGATCTCCACCGCCAACGGTACATGATCGGAAAGATGCGACCAGGGCCGATTGGACAATACTCGGGGCGCACGGACTCGGGCATTTCGCACATAAATACGGTCAAGACGCAGCAACGGAAAGCGTGCCGGAAAACTCTTCGCGGGGGCGCCAAAAGCGTTGACGAAGACCTCCTTCAAGCCTGTGCCCACCAGCGCGGCATCGGCCCTCTGGCGCCAGTCGTTGAAATCCCCGGCGACGATGACCGGTGCATCCAGCGGCAGGCGGCCAAGTAGATCGGCCAGCAGTTTAAGTTGCTGCTGGCGGTGCGTTTCCTTAAGCCCCAAATGCACGCAGATCGCATGCACCTCGCCGACATTCGGAACATCGAGCACGCAGTGCAATAAGCCCCGTTGTTCAGTACCGAGGATCGAAATGTCGAGGTTTTCGTAACGGATAATCGGGTATTTCGACAACAGCGCATTGCCATGGTGGCCATGGGGGTAGACTGCGTTGCGACCGTAAGCGAAGTCCGTCCACATGCTGTCGGCAAGAAATTCGTATTGCGAGCGGGTCGGCCAATCCTTGACCTTCTGGGCATGGTTCTGCTGTTCGCCGTTAACCTCTTGCAAGAACACCACATCAGCCGACACCTGACGCACGGCGTCGCGCAGTTCCGGCAGAATGAACCGCCGGTTGAACAGGCCAAAACCCATGTGCATGTTCATCGTCAGCACATGAAGTGTCACCACCGAGGTCCAGGGTTCACGTGGGGCAACGGGGTGTTGCGTAATCAATGCACTGCTCAAAACGTTATTCCTCGCAGGTCGCCAGGCGCCACCTCCAGATCATCGGGAAGACCACGGCGCTCAAGTAACGGGGGCGCGTCTTCGGGTTCGTTCTTGTGCAGCAATCGTGCAGGGCAAGAATCCCCACGCCACGGCACATAACGCCAGCCGGAAATGCCAATGCGTATATCGATCATGGAAATGGCCCCGTTTCGCTTGCGGGCGCAAATGTCCTGCCCGATCCCGCACGAATGTTCACGTCATATGAAGCCTGACGTTGCCGGGGGTTCCATGGTTTTTGCAGCGCGGTTGCAGTTGAGCGCCCTCTATCGGGCGATCCACCACGCCAACGTCGTGGATATCAGGGTCGGGGGCAGTGGGCAGTGCTTTAGGTTTGTCGGGGCAAGACCTATCGGTAGAACCTCATCCGGCCCAGCGCCAGGGCCGCCTATTTAGCCCATCAAGCGCCGTGCTTTTTCCCGGCTGCCGCAGACGTTCATCTGGCACCAGCGGCGGCGGCCGTTTTTTGAGAGGTCGACAAATAACCAGTCGCAGTTGGGCGTAGCGCATGCCTTGAGCCTTGCCAGATTGGGGCCGGTCAACAGCGATGCTGCTTGCACCGCCACGCGCCCGATCAGGCTGGCGAGCATTGCGTCCAGAGACTCACTGCTACGCCAGCGCCAGATCACGCCAACGGGCGTCGACACCAGCAAACGCTCGGGCGCGGTCTGCACGAGCCGCTCGTTGAGCGCCTTGAGCGGGTCTTCATCGACGCCATTGCCTAACGCAATGGGCAACAGCAACTGATAGAGCGTCTCGCGAAAGTCGATCATTTGCTTGAAAGCCGCTGCGTGCTGCCACGAGCCGTTCGCGATTAACCCGAGGAATCGTTGGTGTTCGTCCGGCGAGATCAGGCCGGCGTGCAGATACCAGTGAACGATGTCTTCCAGGCTCGATAACTTGTCGACCACGGTCGTCAACGCCGTACCGGGACGACGTCCGTCGCATGTATTCAGGAAATCGAGTACCGACACGCCCCCGACCAGACGGATCGCATTGATCTTTGTTTGACTGAGAGACATGGCACTGCTCGAAAATCGCCCAAAGACCAATCATGGCAGAGAACTAAAAATTGTCAGCTTCTTCAGACCAACTGTACAGCGCATCGATACGCTGAACCCGCTGAGTGCTATTTCTGCTGTGAATGCACAAGCCAGGCGTCGATCACACAGACAGCGTCCGAGACACTGATCTCATCGCTGTGCAGGTGTAACTCTGGATACACGGGTGGCTCATACGACGAATCGATGCCTGTGAATCCTTTAAGCTCCCCACTTCGAGCCCTGCGGTACAACCCTTTGGGGTCCCGTGCCTCGGCCACGACCAACGGTGCATCGACGAACACCTCAACGAATCGCTCGTTGCCAACGATCGATCGTGCATCATGTCGGGCGGCGCGCGTGGGTGAGATCAATGCGACCAACACAGTCAACCCGGCATCGGCCATCAGCGCTGCGACCTCCGCCACCCGGCGAACATTTTCATCACGATCAGGCTCGCTGAAACCCAGATCGCGGCACAGCCCCGTTCTCAATGAATCCCCATCCAGAATCGCGGTCTTTAGCCCCCGAGACTGCAATACCGGATTCAGGCTGTTGGCAATGGTCGATTTGCCCGCCGCTGACAACCCGGTAAACCACAGCACCTGTGGCGTTGGAGCATTGTCCAGCGGTTGAGGGCGGCTGAAGCTGTAAGGATAAAGATCCCGGTAGAGCGCCTTGCTGTCGGTCCGAGTATTCATGATTAACCTTCCCTGGTGAGCGCTGACCTGGTGCGTCAGCGGTGTGCAACATGAATGATGAAATCGCTGTGCATCGGGTCGTACATGGGTTTGAAGTCGCCGAAGGACTTCACCCCACGGAACTGCGCTCGCGATATTTCCCTGCGCAGTTGCTGAGGGCGTATCGGCGCCACACGCAGGCGGTACGTCTCATCGTCGCTGAAGGAATAAACGAATTCACACAGGCTCTCGCTCACCTCCCCCAACGTCACCCTGGCGGTTGTCCCGCAGTAGTAATAGCGGCCAGACGATCTGAAATTGCCCTCCAGAATTGCCTGGAAATTACGTTGATCGACCACCAACACCCCGCTAGGCCGCAACAATGAATGAAAACGCCGCAACACCGCGATTCGCTCGTCCTCATCGAAGACGTGGCAGAGCGAGCTGCCCAGACACAGGACAGCGTCGAAAGTACCCAGTTTGCGCGGGTCCAGGTCCAGCCAGTCGCAACAGGTAATCGGAATATTCAGCTTGTGACGCGCAAAGTTGATTTTGGCCCGATCAACCATGGTCTGACTGCCGTCGTTGGCGCAGACCCTAAACCCCGCTTTGCGCAGTTGCACCGCATGAAAACCACTGCCAGTGGAGACGTCCAGTACCGAACAGGCACCGACGCTGAACAATAGCTCGGTGAAAAAGGTGCCCTCGCCGGCGGATCGTTTGTCCCAGTCGATCAGTTCATCCCAGCGGCTGACAAAATCCTGTGAGTATTGCCGGGCATAATCCTTATCGGCGTTGTTGTGCAATTCGATGTGAGATCCTGGACGGCTGTTCGACATGAGCGCTAACTCCCTGTTTGCCGACATTGTCAGCGAAGGCCTGATATTTACGGGCCAGTTCAGTGGCCCAACCGGATGCTTCAGCCACCTGCATTTGCGGCATGAAAAAGCCAAGCACCGATTCCATCACTGCCATTTGTTCTCGACCGAAGCACACGCAGCCGTCAGCCCGGATGGCGTCAATGCCGTCCTGACGCTGGCCCATTTGATTGGCGCTGATTGCCTCGGCCCGCCCGATGCCATAAGGCAACGACAACAGCACTTTTCCCATGCCAATGCGCACTGGATAACCGCCCGGCAAGCCATGTGGACCTGGGGCGTGGGTTTCCATCTCTTCCAGCGCATAAAGACCTTCGATGACCCTGACCGCCGAGGTCGCCGTGAGGAATTGACCGTCCACGCCACCCAGCCGCCGAAAGTCTTTGGACACACTGTCGAAAATACGTTGGGCACTGAATTCACCGGTCCACTCCACCCCGTTGACCCAATAGCACAAGTGAAAATTCGCCTCACCGGGCAACCCGCCACGCGGAACGAAATGGCTGAAGAAATGCTGCCCGATCAGTTTGACCCGGACTTTATCTGGCTCGCAGCTCGCCAGCCGCGCGATGGCGCTACGCGTCGCTGGGACCAGATTGGCAATATTGCCGACGCCGACATCCGGCGACAGCCCCACCTTGTCCAGCACGGCATTCACCGCATCGGGGAAGGCGGCATTAACCGTCAGGGCCTTCACCCCGGACTGTTTGATCGCCCTCATCAACGCGTATGCCGGAGCCAGGTGCATGGGCAACCACGGCCCTAATTGCGCTTGATCCAAGGCATCAAACTGAGCTTTGGGTAACTGCGTGATCACTCGCCACGATTGCAACGACGCGCAGTTGACGATGATGTCAGGCTTGATCGCGGCCAACGTTGCAGCGTTCTGTTCGATTTCTGTCTCGATCAGCTGCATTTTCCAGGGCTGGATCGAAATACTGACGTCCAGCTGTAGCGCTGCAAGGCGCATCAGATTGCATAACCGGGTGGCCTTCTCAAGATTGCGGCTAGCCACATGAAAGTGAAAGGCATTACGCGGCGCGAGGATCTGCAGGATTTGCAGACACAGGTTGCCGCCGCCCACGATGAGCAGTTTTTTGCGGTACATGACCAATCTCCCAGATAAAGCAGTGGTGTGCGTTCGCGCTATCGCGGGTAAGCACCGTTGTCGATCGGAATAATTTTTCCGGTCAGGTGGCGGCTTTGGTCAGACAACAAAAACATGATCACATCGGCCACGCCTTGGGGGTAAATCGGGTCCTTGAGGATTTCTTGTCGCTCGTACTCCTTGCGTCGGTGGTCGGGTATACGGTGGTAGATCGAGGTGTCGTGGATCAGCGCCGGGGAGATTGCGTTGACACGAACCTTTGGTGCGAAATTCCATGCGTTGGCTTTGGTCAGTCCAATCACCCCGGCCTTGGTCGCGCCGTACAGCGCATCAAAGCTGCCAACTTCGCCAGCAACCGAGGTGACATTGACAATACAGCGCGAGGCATCGGCTACTGCTGTTTGGCGAGCGAAGTCTTTGGACAGATACACCAGTGATTTGAGATTGAGCGACCAGATTTCATCGATCTCCTCATCGGTGTAGTCGTACACACTCTTGCCGTGATAGAGGCCCGCGTTATTGACCAGCGCGTACAGCGACTCATGGCCGTACGTTTCAAACAGGCTCGGGATAAAGCTTTTAAACACCTCATCGCGGGAAAAATCCGCGACATGGACCTCTAGCGACTCGGTGCGCAGCTCACGCAGCAGAGCATTCAAGCCTGTCTCGTCCTTGTCGGCGGCGATCACATAAAATCCCGCCTCAAGACACGCGATTACGGTAGCCCTGCCAATGCCGTTGGCCGCGCCTGTAATAACCACTTTTTTCATGCGTTACCCCTGGTGTGCGAATTGGTTCATGCGTTCGTAATACGGCCGGTGAACCTCGTAATACTCAACCAGACGCGGATGAGCGCGCAGTTGCGCCTCATCGAAATCGGTGGTGTGAAGCGAAGTGATGCGCGTGCTGCCCTCTGCCTCGTGATGCCAACTGCGCCATGGCAACCATTGCGACGGGCAGGACGGCTCCCAACTCATCGACTGCGTCAGGAACTCCAACTGCAAGTAATCGCACAGCCTGCGTACGGTATATTCGGGTCTGAGCGCCAGCTCATCTGCATTGATCACATAGGGGATTTTTCCAGTGAGGCGCGTCACCCGGCAAAATATCTCGTACAACGCCTGGTGGCCGATGGACTGCAAGGGCATCTGCGGATAGATCGCGAAATGAGAAAGGATGGCGCGGGCAGGCTCGCGGATGATGAAGATGTGCTGCTGTTCCAGTAGAAACTCGGCATCGACCTTCAACTGATCGAGACAGTGGTAGCACATGTCCTTGTGGAGGACGCGCCTAAAAATACTAATTAATCCTTAATTATCAATTAGTTGTAGTAAATTTCACTCGATTTTTGATCTATATTTTCATGCGTTACCTCTCCAATAAAATCAATCAGTTACGGTTGTGTATTGGGGAGGATTTTACCGTGCGAGCCCACCTTGCGATTTTGCGCAGGTTGACAAATCGGCAAATCAGCAGTGACCTTTGGTTGACAGATCGCTGAATCAGCAATAACGGAGATTTTCTTCACGAATTCCAGATAATGGGATTCGCTAAGAGCGACCATCTGTCGCTTCCGTACCGCCTAAAATAAATAAACGCTACGTCGGGCTGGTCATACCTTTATAAGGAACAGATCGACAGCCGGTGAAATGTATGATTTTGAATGACGCAACACTGCCAGACTCAATCAAGACAGAGGGTCGACGCTTGCTGAAGCTGATAAATGGGTCTGCTGACCACCAATCCCTGCATGCAGCAGGGCAGTTGGCTGAAGGAGTGGTGAGAGGGTTTGAGGTAGTAAGGGCTTTGCGTGCAGCCGATATTGAGGCTCTCTATTTTGTCTTCGAAAATGCCGTTGACGCCCGCCTGGCTGAGTTAGCAGCAGCGCACCTGCGCAATATTAGCGGTTAACTCAACTGAGTCAGGCCTCCTGCCACCTATTTCAAACACACCTCCCTGATGTAATCCTGGCGGCGCAAATGCTGGAATCTGGATTTGGTTAACCATGCGTTGATTACCGCAAAAAAATCGTCCATGTAGCTAAGACCACG
>NZ_DASWOT010000183.1:0-4596 GCF_036404235.1 Pseudomonas sp. | reverse complement strand
GGCGGCGGTGATCTACATCATGTCCACCAACGTTATCGCCGGGATTGTCAGCAACCCCGAACTGGTCGCGTCCACTGCGCCGTTCGGCTTGGCCTTCGCCCAGATGTTCAACCCCTTGGTGGGCAATGTGGTGATGGGCTTGATGATATTGGCCTGCGTCGGTTCGTTGCTGGGTTGGCAGTTCACCATCGCGCAGGTGTTCAAGAGTTCGGCGGACACAGGGTACTTCCTGCCGATCTTCGCCAAGGCCACCAAGACAGGTACTCCGATCGTGGGCATGCTGGTTCTCCTGGCGGGGCAGACCGCGATTGCTCTTTTGACGATCAGCCCGAACCTGAGCAAGCAGTTCGATGTTCTGGTGAACCTGGCGGTGGTCACCAATCTGGTGCCCTACATCCTGTCCATGGCGGCTTTGATGACCATGCAGAAGGTATCCAATGTGCCTGCGGGCAAAGCGCTGGTTACCAACATCGTTGCCTGGATCGCCGCAGCCTACAGCTATCTGGCGCTATACGCCTCGGGGGAGCAAGCGCTGATGCTCGGCGGGGTTGCGACCATCTTTGGCTACACGCTGTTTGGCTTCGTCAACAATCGTTTGATCCGCCTCGAAGCGATCAATAACAGCGTGCCGGTCCAGACGGTCAGCGCTCGGCATATTGAAGGGCAACCTATCCCGGTTAACAGCTTGAGCGGGGCTGCTCTGGAGGTTAGGTCATGACGGAAAACAGACATTCATTGGGCATGCTCACCCTGCTGATCAGCAGTCCGCCCGATAAGCGCACGGTGTTCGGTCGCGCCTTGGATCAACTGATCAGTGATGTAGAAGAGCGCTCCATCAGCGTGTTGTTCTCGGAAAGCCTGAGCGACGCGACGTCGATCCTGCATTCAGATCCCGCCATTCAGTGTGTACTGTTGAGCTGGGAGATGGATAAGAGCGCAGGGCATACGGAGTGCATCAAGCTGCTGACCCATTTGCGCGAGCGTAATACGCGAGTGCCGGTATTTCTGATCAGCGACCGCAGCACCGCATCAAGTATCCCGCTTGTGGTGATGCAACATGCGGATGATTTCATCTGGCTACCTGAAGACACCAGCCGCTTCCTTAGCGGACGGATACTGGCCGCTATCGAGCGTTATCGCCAGGCGGTACTGCCACCGATGTTCGGCGCACTGCTCAAATTTGCGCGTACCTATGAGTATTCCTGGCACACGCCTGGGCACGCGGGCGGCACGGCATTTCTAAAAAGCACGGCGGGCAGGGCGTTTTACGAGTTTTTCGGGGAAAACCTGCTGCGCTCGGACTTGTCGATTTCGGTCGGTGAACTTGGCTCGTTGCTCGATCACAGCGGCCCGATCGGTCAGGGCGAGCGCTACGCGGCCAAGGTATTCGGTGCCCATCGCACCTATTACGTCACCAACGGCTCGTCGACCTCCAACCGCGTCATCCTCATGGCCAGCGTCACGCGCAACCAGATCGCGCTGTGTGATCGCAACTGCCACAAGTCCGCTGAGCATGCGATAACGCTGTCGGGCGCCATTCCCACGTACTTGGTGCCGACCCGCAACCGCTTCGGCATCATCGGCCCGATCCTGCCGCAAACCCTGAGCGCCGAAGCGGTGAAAGCGGCAATTGCCAACAACCCGCTGGTCACGCAAAGCATCGACCCCACGCCGATCCACGCGATCATCACCAACTCGACCTACGACGGCCTGACCTACAACGTTACACGCGTTGAAGAACTGCTGGGGCAGAGCGTTGACCGGCTGCATTTCGACGAAGCCTGGTACGGTTATGCGCGGTTCAATCCGCTGTACCACGACCGCTTTGCGATGCACGGCAGCCCGGACGATCACGACGAATCACGGCCTACCGTATTCGCCACGCAATCGACCCACAAACTGCTGGCCGCGTTGTCCCAGGCATCGATGATTCATGTGCGCAACGGGCGTAATCCGATCCCTCATGGACGCTTTAACGAGTCGTTCATGATGCACGCCTCGACCTCGCCCAACTACGCGATCATGGCCTCGTGCGACGTCAGTTCGGCGATGATGGAAGCGCCCAGCGGGCAGATTCTGACCAACGAATCGATTGAAGAGGCTGTCGCATTTCGCCAGGTCATTTCGCGCATGCAGAGCGAAATGCTCAGTAACGACGACTGGTTTTTCTCCTGCTGGCAGCCACCTTCGGTGCAGGTGGACGGGCAGACTGTGGCGTTCCATCACGTCGACCCGATGACCCTCAGGACTGACCCGAACTGTTGGGTGCTTCATCCCAACGAGGTCTGGCACGGCTTCGGCGACATCGAAGACGGCTACTGCATGCTCGACCCAATCAAGGTCTCGGTGCTCAGCCCCGGCATGGGTGACGACGGGCAGTTGCTCGACTTTGGTATCCCGGCCTGCGTGCTCAGCGCGTATCTGGGGCGGCAAGGGATCGTGGTCGAGAAAACCACCGATTTCACCATTTTGTTCCTGTTCTCCATCGGCATCACCAAAGGCAAATGGGGCACGTTGGTCAATGCACTGCTCGATTTCAAACGCGACTACGACAACAACCTCGAACTCGAAGTGTGCCTGCCCGACCTGCTCACCGCGAACCAGCAACGCTATGCCGGCATGGGCCTGAAAGACCTGGCTCAAGACATCTTCGCGGCGATGAAGAAAAACAAAACCACCTCGACCATGGCACGAGCCTTCGGCATGCTTCCACAGGCTGAATACAGCCCGGTCGAAGCCTACGAAAAACTGGTCAAGAACGAAGTGGAGTTAGTGACCCTCGAACAGGCCGCTGGCCGTATCGTCGCTACCGGGATCGTGCCGTATCCACCGGGGATTCCGCTGCTGATGCCCGGCGAAAACGCAGGCCCGGCAGATGGCCCATTGCTGGCGTATTTGAAAGCACTGGAAAGCTTCGACAAATCCTTCCCCGGTTTCACCCACGACACCCACGGGATTGAAAGCGAGGCCGGGGTTTATCGGTTGTTGGTGTTGAAGTGAGGTAGCTGCGTTACCTGCAAAGATCGCCCGTCGTCTAGATGCCGCGCTGTCGCGCAGCAAACACGGGACTGTAGGAGTCGCCGGAGAAGACATGCGCCATTGGGAAGACGCAGCGCCTCGTACCCCAATACTTCACCGCTGCGGATGGCGGATGTCTTCAACGTGGCGGTTGATCGACTGTAGGAGTGAACGTGTTCGCGAGGCGGCGTTTCAGGCGCACCGCGTTAGTCGCCTCGCCAACAAGTTGGCTCCTACAGATTGAACTGCGCCCTCAGCCACAATTATCGGCCGCTGGTCATCCGTGGGCGGATGTCTTCAACGTGGCGATTGATCGACTGTAGGAGCGCGGCTTGTCCCGCGACCTGGCGCGCAGCGGCAGTAAACCCGGTGCGCGCGGCCTGCCAGTCACACTGCATGCACAGGTTTTACGACGGGTTCCCCGTCGGTCGCGGGACAAGCCCGACTCCTACATGGGGTTCAGGGCCAGAACGCACAAGGAGTGAACGTGTTCGCGAGGCGGCGTTTCAGGCGCACCGCGTTGGTCGCCTCGCCAACACGTTGGCTCCTACAGATTGAACTGCGCCCTCAGCCACAATTATCCGCAGCGGCTCCTACAGAGCTTGTTATTGATGCGGCACAAGGTCCAAACCCGGTACATTGCTGCCTGCTGCTGGATAGCAGCTTCAGAAATGTTTTCGGCCAAGGATGATAAACATGACCTCCCACCCGCCATTACTCCCCGACGTCTGTTCAGGGATGGATGACATCCGACGTGAAATCGATCGCATTGATCGCGACATAATCTTCATGCTCGGTAAACGCTTTGACTATGTAAAAGTAGCCTCCAGATTCAAGACATCAGAAACGTCCGTGAGAGCGCTTGAACGCTTTAAGGCCATGCTGTCGCAGCGCAGGCTTTGGGCAGAAGAAGCCGGCCTTAGCGCCGATGCGGTTGAGAAGATGTACCGGGATTTGGTGACCCACTTTATCGAAGAAGAAATGCGTCATTGGAAAGACGCAGAGCCCCGCACCACACAGACATAGCCCCAAGAGTCGTGTACACGACAAAACACAGCAGCGTGTAGATACTCTGGTCCCGGTCAAGCTTTCAGCCGGTGTTTTTTGCTGAAAAGCGTGGCCGTATCAAATGCTTCACCGCTGCGCAGGGTGTATGTCTTCAATGTGGCGGGTGATCGGCTGTAGGAGCGCGGCTTGTCCCGCGATCTGGCGCGCAGCGGCAGTAAACCGGTGCGCGCGGCCTGCCAGTCACACCGCATGTGCAGGTTTTACGACGGGTTCCCCGCCGGTCGCGGGACAAGCCCGACTCCTACATGGGGGCTGGGCCAGAGCGCACTGTAGGAGTGAACTTGTTCGCGAGGCGGCGTTTCAGGCGCACCGCGGTGGTCGCCTCGCCAACAAGTTGGCTCCTACAGATACTCTGCCCCCGGTCAGGCTGTCAGCAGGTACTTTTCGCTGAAAAGCTTGGCCATATCAAATACCTCACCGCTGCCGATGGCGTATGTCTTCCATGTGCCGGTTGATCGACTGTAGGAGCGAACTTGTTCGCGAGGCGCTGTTTCAGATACACAGAGTTGG
>NZ_DASWOT010000182.1:0-25188 GCF_036404235.1 Pseudomonas sp. | reverse complement strand
TTGCCATAGGTACTGTCGTGACCATTCTCCCAAAGCTTATCTGGAGAATCCACATAACCCGCTAAATCAGCAATCGTCAGTCGTCCTACTCGTTGCCATTTTTCATCAGAGATAATCAGGTTTTCTTGTTGAAATGTTCCTTCCTGCTTAGCAGAAAAAGAAATTTGCATCACGTCAAGTGGGACCGCAAACCCTCCCGTGGCGTATTGGCGTTCCGCATCTAAAATCGCTCTGTTTTCTTCTCTGTTACCAACAGGTCGAACCCAATACCCTTTGTATTGGCCACTAACGATTTTTCCGGCAACACAACGTGCCTTGTGCTTCCACGAGTTTGCTAGACAGACGATCTGGTAAGACATGGTGACCCTTTCCTTGGTGGCGTTATGCCTCCATCCTCACTGACATTTGTCTTAGACGCAACACTACCTTGGTTCACCCTTTCCCGCACTACTCAGAGCCGCAACAGGCCAAACCCATCTGAATCGAATCACAGGAGCTTTTAACGCATATTCGCTAGGATGCTATGTAGAGCGAGGTGAAACCCCGACGTTTCGCACCATAGGCGATCACAGAGGGTGCTGGCCAATGAGACGTGACGGTAGAATTTGATCACTCAATCAAAAAATACAGACGAAAAAAAACAGCGATCTGGTCGCTGCAGTTTGGCAAAAAATTGCTACAAACTACTGCTACAAATCGCTGTTTCTGAACCTTCGTAACTCATTGATTTACAAAGGTTTTTCTGTAATGGCGGAGAGATAGGGATTTGAACCCTAGGTACTGTCGCCAGTACAACGGATTTCGAATCCGTCCCGTTCGGCCACTCCGGCATCTCTCCAACGGCGCGCATCATAACAGCTAGATTGCGCAACGCGAACCCCTATTTGAGGATTTTTTCGCGTGCTATCAGATGCTTGCGGCGCTTTCGCTGTTTAGAGCGGTACGCCAAGACGTTGGGCGACTTCTTCGTAGGCTTCGATGACATCACCCAGGCCTTGGCGGAAGCGGTCCTTGTCCATTTTCTTGCGGGTTTCTTTGTCCCATAGACGGCAGCCATCCGGGCTGAACTCGTCGCCCAGGACGATTTGGCCGTGAAATACGCCGAATTCGAGTTTGAAGTCGACCAGCAGCAGGCCTGCATCGTCGAACAGTTTACTCAGGACCTCGTTGACCTTCAGCGACAGCTCTTTCATGCGTACGAGCTGTTCTGCGGTGCCCCAGCCGAAGGCCACGACGTGGGATTCGTTGATGAACGGGTCGCCCATGGCGTCGTTTTTCAGGAACAGTTCGAAGGTGTACGGGTTGAGTTTCTGACCCTCTTCGATGCCCAATCGCTTGACCAGGCTGCCAGCAGCGTAGTTACGCACGACGCATTCGACCGGGATCATGTCGAGCTTCTTGACCAGGCATTCGTTGTCGCCCAGTAGCTTGTCGAATTGGGTCGGAATGCCTGCGGCTTCGAGCTTTTGCATGATGAAGGCATTGAACTTGTTGTTCACCATGCCTTTGCGGTCGAGTTGTTCGATGCGCTTGCCGTCGAACGCCGAGGTGTCGTTGCGAAACAGCAGGATCAAGCGGTCAGCATCGTCAGTGGCGTACACCGACTTGGCTTTGCCGCGGTAGAGTTCTTCACGTTTTTCCATGATGGGCTCCGCTTGCTAAATAGTTGGGCTAGGCGCCCCGTTTGGGACGCTAGGCGATTTCGCGCCAGTCGAGCCCGGAATCTTGATCGGCCAATTGTAGCCAGTCCGGATCGCACCCGAGGGTGTCGACGAAACATTGCCGGGCCAGATGCGGCAGGTTGTTCTTGCTACTGAGATGGGCCAGCACCAGGTGCTGCAAATCCTGCCATCCCAACTCGCTCACCAGGCTTGCGGCCTGATGGTTGTTCAAATGCCCCCGTTCACCCCCTACCCGTTGCTTGAGAAAGTATGGGTAATGACCGCGAGCGAGCATGTCGCGACAATGGTTGGACTCGATCATTAGTGCATCCAGCCCAGCATAACTGTGCAGCACCAACGGACAGTACGATCCCAGGTCGGTCAGCAGGCCGAAGCGCCGCTGCCCGTCACTGAACACAAACTGCGTCGGCTCAAGTGCATCGTGAGCCACAGACACCACATCGATGTCCAACGCCCCGATTCGCAACTTTTGTCCGCCCTTCAGGGCGCCTGCCACTTCGACCGGCTTGCGCATGCCACGAAAGGTGCCATCGCTCAGGTACACCGGCAAATCGTAGCGCCTGGCCAGTAAACCCACGCCATGCACATGATCGGCATGCTCGTGGGTTACCAGTATGGCGCTCAACTGACGACCGCTGACACCCAGCCGGTCCAACCGTCGTTCGGTTTCCCGCAGGGAGAAACCGCAATCGACCAGCACATACGTTTCGTTGCTTGCGACCAAGGTACCGTTACCCCGGCTGCCGCTTCCCAGAACCGAGAAGCGCACTTAACCGAGGTTGTCTTGAATCACACCCAGTACACGGCGGGCGATTTCGGCCGGCGCGACGGTGTTGATGTTCTTCTCGACAGTGACCTGAACGTTGTCACCCACTTTGCTCAAGCGAACCTGATAACGGTCGGCACGGGCTTCTTTTTCTTCCTTGGTATCTTCGCTGCCGAACACGCGCGCGAAGAAGCCAGGTTTGTTTTCCGGCTTATCGGCTTTTTCCGCCAGGTTGATGTAGTAAAGGCCCAGGCTGCGGTTGATGTCTTCAACGCGCCAATCGCCCTGCCCCAATGCCCGACCGACGCTGGACCATGCGCGATCGAGGTCTGCGCCAAGGTTCAGAACCGGGTTACCGCTGCCGTCTTCGCTCAGGGAGACGCGGCTTGGGGTGTCATAGTCGCGCGCGGCCAACAGAGAAACCGAACCGCCCTTCTCGGCGTTACGGCTCAGGTTTGCCAGCATGTCATCGGTCAGGACCGAATCGAGACCGACATTGGTGCTTCTCGATGGGAACTCGGCCTCGGACGTGCTGCCAGCCGGACGCTGAACGCTGACCACGTAGATCTCGCTGGTGTTGCGCTGAACACCTGGCTCGATGCGCACACGCACGCGGGTCTCGGTATCGGCAGCCGAGCCACCGGTGCTCATGCGTTTGGCGACTGCGGCGGAAAGCTCGTCCATACGCTGCCAGGTGGTGTTGAACTCACCCGTGGCGGGACGATCTTCAGCGATGCGGAAACCGTTGTCTTCAAAGTATTGGTGAGCCACTGGCCAGACTTCAGCCGGCGCGCGCTGAGCGAGAATCCAGCGATTGTCGCCGCTCTTTTGCAGGCTGAAATCGGTCGATTCGTCAGCGGTGAGCAACGGCTGCGGACGCGGCACGTTGAATTCACCGCCTTTCTGAGCGTCGTCGGCCACATTACGCGGAATCGGCAGTAGCGGATCCAGACGCTTGGACTCCTGAATGCCTGGCGGCAGTTGCATCGGTGGTTTCTGGGTTGCTTCGAGGTAATCGCTGCTGCGATCACGGAAATAACCGTCCTGACCAAACAGCCAGCTGCAACCGCTGGTACTGGAGATAATCAGGGCTAGTGCGGAAAGTCCGGCCAGTCGCTTCATTGCGTAGTGCTTCCTCATTAAACCAATACGCCGGACTGGCGCAGAGCCTGTCGCAGCGGTTCGTGACAGGGTTCGCTGAGCCAGGTGAGCGGCAGACGGATACCGTCCGGTATCAAACCCATTTCATGCAGGGCCCATTTCACGGGGATAGGGTTCGATTCGATGAACAAGGTCTTGTTCAAGGGCATCAGTTTTTCGTGGATCGCCCGGGCGGTCACGGCATCACCAGCCATCGCGGCCTTGCACAGGTCGCTCATGGCGCGCGGCGCGACGTTGGCAGTCACCGAGATGTTGCCTTTGCCGCCTAACAGGATCAGCTCGACGGCCGTCGCGTCATCGCCGGAATACACCAGAAAATCACTGCTGACGCCAGCCAGGATGTCTTTGGCGCGCTGCAGGTCACCGGTGGCTTCCTTGATGGCGATAATATTTTTGACTGTCGACAGACGGATGACGGTCTCGGCCAGCATGTCGCAGGCTGTACGGCCGGGCACGTTGTAGAGAATCTGTGGGATGTCGACCGCTTCGGCGATGTGCTTGAAGTGCCGATACAAGCCTTCCTGGGTTGGCTTGTTGTAGTAAGGCGTTACCAGCAGGCAGGCATCGGCGCCAGCGTTCTTGGCGTTGGTGGTCAGTTCGACCGCCTCACGGGTGGAGTTGGCGCCCGTACCGGCGATGACCGGAATACGACCATTGACCTGCTGGACCACACGTCGAATGACTTCGATGTGCTCGTTGACGTCCAGAGTGGCAGACTCACCAGTGGTGCCGACGGCAACAATGGCGTTTGTGCCCTCTTGCAGGTGAAAGTCCACCAGTTTGCTCAGGCTGTCCCAGTCCAGACGACCTTGTGCATCCATAGGTGTGACCAGTGCCACCATACTGCCCGCAATCATGCAAACCGCTCCTGCCGGAAAAAGAGAGCGGTAATGGTACTGGCGCCATCATCCTTGCACAAGCGAAGTACCGCGCTACGAGCATTCCCCTGAGCGACGGTTTTCGCTACCCTTCGGTCTTTGATTGGTACTGGTCATCTGCTCAGCTCGTTCGATCACCCGTTTTCGTCGTCGTAACCCTTGCTCCAGCGTGGTCGTTGCTTGCTCACCCAGGCACGATCCACCAGCGATACAGGGGGATTTACGATGCCGTGGCGCGTCGAATCCGCCGTTCAAGCCAATAATGTACCGACCGCTCATCGCTTAGGAATGTTGCATGTCGTCAATCCCCACAGTTCGCGAACAATTCCTTGTCATCAGTGCCCTTGGCGCCAACCCAATGGAGCTGACCAACGTCCTGTGCCGCGCCAGTCATGAAAACCGTTGCTCGGTCGTCAGTTCCCGGTTGACTCGTCATGGTGAGTACAGCGCGCTGATCCTTCAGGTGTCCGGAAGCTGGGACGCTCTGGCGCGCCTGGAAACCGGCCTGCCGAATCTGTCGAAGAAACACGCCTTCACGGTCAGTGTGGTGCGCAGCGCTTCGCTGGAAAGTCGCCCCGAGGCGCTGCCTTATGTGGCGTATGTCAGCTCGGCGTACCGTCCGGACATCATCAATGAGCTGTGCCAGTTCTTCATCGACCATAACGTTGAGCTGGAGAACCTGATCTGTGACACCTACCAGGCGCCACAGACGGGCGGCACCATGCTTAACGCAACATTCACCGTGACCCTGCCCGCGGGTACCCAGATCAGTTGGCTACGCGACCAGTTTCTGGACTTCGCCGACGCACTGAACCTCGATGCGCTGATCGAACCATGGCGCCCACAAGCACCGATGTAAGGAAGATTCATGGCCGTTGAACTGGATAAACCCGTTGCCGATTTTCAGGTGCAGGCCACCAGCGATCAGGCCATCAGCCTGTCTGCGCTGAAAGGTCAGCAAGTGGTAATTTACTTCTATCCCAAGGACAGCACGCCTGGCTGCACCACCGAGGGCCAAGGCTTTCGTGATCAGCACCAAGCCTTCAAAGCGGCTAACACCGTTGTGTTTGGCGTCTCGCGGGACAGCCTCAAGTCCCACGAGAACTTCAAGGCCAAGCAGGCATTCCCGTTCGAGCTGATTTCGGATAAAGATGAGTCGCTGTGCCAACTGTTCGACGTAATCAAGCTGAAAAAGCTGTACGGCAAGGAATATATGGGCGTTGACCGCAGCACTTTCCTGATCGACAAGGAAGGCGTATTGCGCAAGGAATGGCGTGGCGTGAAAGTGCCAGGCCATGTCGACGCTGTGCTGGAACAGGCTCAAGCACTGAATAAGGCTTGATGTCAACGCGGTCCGGCGGTCCGGGGACGGATTTATTTACGATGAAACGTTGTAAATAAAATCAGTCCCCTACAACAACGGTGCCACCGTGGGTTCATTACGTGGCCACGCATCCAGTACCGCCTTGAACAAGGTCGCCAGCGGGATCGCGAAGAAAATTCCCCAGAACCCCCAAAGGCCACCGAATAACAGCACAGCGCAGATAATTGCGACCGGGTGCAAGCTCACCGCTTCAGAGAACAGCAACGGCACCAGCACGTTGCCGTCCAGGGTCTGAATGATTCCGTAGACGGCCATCAGGTAAATGAACTGATCGCTCCAGCCCCATTGGAACAAAGCGATGAACGCCACCGGCACGGTAACCACCACCGCACCGACATAGGGCACCACCACCGAAATACCCACCAACATCGCCAGCAAGGCCGAATAATTGAGGCCCATCGCCCAGAACGCAATGTAGGTCACCACGCCACACACGACGATCTCGATGACCTTGCCGCGAATGTAGTTGGCGATCTGGCGGTTCATTTCTTCGGCGACGCGGGTGATCAGCGTGCGCTCGCGCGGCAGGTAGCCACGAGCCCAGCGGCCAATCATGCGGCGATCCTTGAGGAAGAAGAACACCAGAATCGGCACCAGTACCAGGTAGATCATCATGTTGACCAGCAGCGGCAGGCTCGACAATGAAAAGGTCAGCGCCCACTGACCAAACTTGCCAATCTCCCCTCGGGCGGCCTCTATGGCCTGTAAAACCTGCTCGTCAGACACCAGATGCGGGTAACGCTCAGGCAGCAGCAGCAACAGCGATTGCCACTTGGCGAGCATCCCAGGAAGTTCGTTGAAAAAAGTAATCAACTGATGCCAAAGCAACGGCACCAACACCAACAGAAAAACCGTCAGCGCCCCCATGAACAGCGCAAAGACCAACGCGACAGCGGCTCCCTCTGGCACGTGCAGGCGCACTAGGTGAACCACCAGCCCCTGCATCAAAAACGCCAGCACCAGCCCCGCCAACACAGGCGCCAGCATGCCACCCAAGGTCAAAACGATCGTGAACGCCAATACCAGCAAGACTGCCAGTACCACGGCCTCTTCATCCGAGAAGTAGCGTTGCATCCAGTCACGAAGCACCTTGAACATCAAAAATCCTTTGGGCGAAGGGGGAATAAAATCAGGCTTTGCGTAACCAATAGCGATAAACGCCGTCGGCTACTTCTTCGTGCAGCAACACATGACCGGCCAGTTTGGCGAAGGTTCTGAAGTCACGCTGGGAGCCGGCGTCAGTGGCGGTGACTTTGAGGACAGCTCCCGTGGCCAGGCCATTGAGTTCCATTTTGGCTTTCAACAAGGGCAGAGGGCAGGCCAGACCGCTGGCATCAAGCTCAGCGTCACAGGTCTTGGGGCGCTCTAAAGCGTCAGACATCGTTTCTCTCCGGGCAGGCACATCAGATTACGTGAAAACACAAACTGAACGAAGCGGACCTTTCGTACAAGCTCGCAAGAATACCCCACTCTGGTCAGCAAGCCATTGAGCCAGCTACAGTAAGGTCTTTCTGCCTCAGAGTTTCGTGCATGAATTTTTTGCGCCCCACCCTGCTGACGATTGCATGCCTGCTCGCCATGCCGAGTTCGGCCGATGACTTGCCGTCACTCGGAGACGCCAGCTCCGCAATTGTTTCACCACAACAAGAATATGATTTAGGCCGTGCCTGGCTGAGCCTGCTGCGCTCTCAGGTCCCTCAATTGAACGACCCCCAACTCAAGGATTTTGTCGAAACATCGGTTTATCGCCTGGCCGAAACCAGCCAGGTTCAGGACCATCGTCTTGAGTTCATCCTGATCAACACCCCTGAAATCAACGCATTCGCAGCTCCAGGCGGGATTATCGGCGTCAACGGCGGCCTGTTTCTGCATGCCGAAAGCGAGGGCGAGTACGCCGCAGTTCTGGCGCATGAACTGGCTCACTTATCACAACGCCACTTTGCCCGAGGGGTGCAAGCTCAGCAGCGTATGCAGGTGCCTGTGCTGGCGGCCATGCTAGCGGGCATCGTCATGGCCGCTGCCGGTGCGGGTGATGCGGGGATCGCCACCATTGCGGGCACCCAGGCTGCAGCGATTCAAGAGCAGGCTCGTTTCTCCAGGCAGAATGAAGCGGAAGCAGACCGCATCGGTATTCTCAATCTGGAAAAAGCCGGTTACGACCCACGCAACATGCCCACTATGTTCGAACGTCTGGCGCGCCAATATCGCTATGACGCAAAACCGCCTGAGTTCCTGATGAGTCACCCAGTGACCGAATCGCGTATCGCCGATACCCGTAACCGCGCCGAGCAATCCAAACCTGGCGGCAAGGAAGACAGCCCAGCCTATCAACTGATGCGTGCCCGGGTGGTGCTGACCTACGAAGAAACACCGGGCGTGGCGGCCAAGCGCTTCCGTGCGCAAATGGCTGAAAACCCGAAAAACGATGCAGCTCGCTACGGTCTGGCCCTGGCGCAGACCAAAGGCGGGCAACTGAACGAAGCCCGGGAGTCACTCAAACCGCTGCTGGACAAGGCGCCGGAAAACATTACTTACAACCTGGCGGCCATCAATCTGGACATCGCCAACAATCGGCTGCCGGACGCACAGCAGCGGGTTGACCGATTATTAGGGATCTTTCCGGATAACTACCCGCTCAATCAGGCAAAGGTAGACGTGCTGCTCAAACAGTCAAAGGCCCCCGAAGCACTTAAAACGCTGGAAGCCTTGCTCAAGAGCCGTCCGGATGATCCGGATATCTGGAACCAGGTGGCCGATACTCGCGGCCTTTCAGGCAACACCATCGGCCTGCACCAGGCTCGCGCCGAGTACTTCGCACTGATGGGCGATTTCAAACAAGCCATTCAACAGTTGGACTTTGCCAAGCGCCGGGCGAACAACAACTTCCAGTTGGCATCACGCATTGATGCCCGCCAGAAAGAAATCATCGAGCAAGAGCGCGCAGTGAAAGAAATGATGAACTGACTGTAGGAGCCAACTTGTTGGCGATGCGAGCAACACGGTGCGTTTGAGACACCGCCTCGCGAACAAGTTCCCTCCTACAGTGCGCTCTGGCCCAGCCCCCATGTGGGAGCAGGGCTTGTCCCGCGACCGGCGGGGAACTGTCGTAAAACCTGCGCATGCAGTGTGACTGGCAGACCACGCGCACCGGGTTTACTGCCGCTGCGCGCCAGGTCGCGGGGCAAGCCGCGCTCCTACAGCGCGTTCTGGCCCTTTTGATACGGCCACGCTTTTCAGCAAAAAGCACCTGTTGAAAGCTTGACCGGGAACAGAGTATCTACACATCGGGATCAGGCATTCCCCGCCAGCTTCAACCGCGCAGCCTGGGTGAAGTCCAGCATCCGCTGCAGCGGCCTGACGGCATGGGGGATGATCGCAGGATCGACGAAAATCTCATTGGTCCCTTCACGCAAGCACTGCAGCGTACGCTCCAGCGTATTCATCGCCATCCACGGGCAGTGCGCGCAACTGCGGCATGCCGCACCGTTACCCGCAGTGGGCGCTTCAATGAATATCTTGTCCGGGCACAACTGCTGCATCTTGTAAAAAATGCCCCGATCAGTCGCCACGATGAAGGTCTTGTTGGGCAGGGTTTGTGCCGCGGCAATCAGCTGGCTGGTGGAACCCACCGCATCGGCCAGGTCGATCACCGATTCAGGCGATTCCGGATGCACCAGAATAGCGGCGTCTGGGTACAACGCCTTCATGTCTTCCAGTTGTCTGGACTTGAACTCTTCGTGGACGATGCAAGCCCCGTCCCAGAGCAGCATGTCGGCCCCGGTTTCACGCTGGATATAGCGGCCCAGGTGCTTGTCGGGCGCCCAGATGATTTTCTCGCCGTTGTCCATCAGGCTCTCGACGATTTCCAGCGCGCAACTTGATGTCACAACCCAGTCAGCACGGGCTTTGACTGCCGCAGAGGTGTTGGCATACACCACCACCGTGCGCTCTGGATGCTGGTCGCAGAACGCCGAAAACTCATCGACTCCACACCCCAGATCAAGGGAGCAAGTAGCGTCGAGCGTTGGCATCAGTACACGTTTTTCAGGGGTAAGGATTTTTGCAGTCTCACCCATGAACCGCACACCGGCGACCAACACGGTCTTGGCCGGGTGGTCCCTGCCAAAGCGAGCCATTTCAAGGGAGTCAGACACACAACCACCGGTTTGTTCGGCCAAGGCCTGAATCACTGGGTCGCAATAATAATGGGCGACCAAGACTGCGTCCTGAGCCTTGAGCTCAGCGGCGATAGCGCGACGGTATTGTGCTTGCTGGTCTGGAGTCAGCGGTTTGGGCTGCTTGGCATCGAGATGAGCCTGAACCAGAAGGCGTTCGGAAATCTGTGTCATGTTCGCTGGACCTGAGTGCGCCTTCGCGCGAACGCGAAGTTTACACCTGACCACAGGTAGAAAAAACCTTCGAGCCCCGTCCAGTTTGCCTCTGCGGTGAATCAACCTTAAACAGAGGTCATCTTTGCAAGTTACTCCCACGGCATAGCGAAAATCTCTGCGCAAAGTGCGCTATTGAACTTCCCGCTACCTCCTCATTTAAGGCATAGAGATGTCTACGAACTCGAGAAGAGTGAATTCAATCGAGCGTAAAAAAAATTAGACACACTTAAACGATTCGGCAATACTAGCCTAGTTGATAACGCTTATCATTTGCAGAGTTATTGCTGAGTAAACTATTGATCCTGAAAAAGGTGGATGCATGCGTATTTTAGTCGTGGAGGACGATCTGTCCGTGAGCCACTGGTTAAGCAGCAAATTACACGCGTCGGGTCATCAATGCCGCTTGGTGGGTGATGGCGAGGGTGCTCTGGAGATGATCAAGCAAGAAGCTTTCGATGTCGTGGTACTCGACCGTATCTTGCCGCAAATGGATGGCATCGAAGTCCTCAACCGGATGCGAGGGACAGCACGGCCCCCGGTACTTATTCTGTCAGCCAACGACCAGACCAGCGACCGCGTAGACGGTCTGCGTGCCGGGGCCGACGACTATCTGGGCAAGCCTTTTGACTACACCGAACTGCTACTGCGCCTGGAGGTGTTGACTCGTCGTCGTCAGCAAAGCGGGATCGAGGAACAAGTGTACGTCGAGGATCTGTTCATTGACCTGGGCCAACGCCGGGTCAAGCGCGCTGGTCAGGTCATCGATCTCACCGACAAGGAGTTCCGCCTGCTGCAGGTACTGGCCGAGCATGTCGGCCAGACCGTCACGCGGACCATGCTGCTGGAAAAGGTATGGGGTTACCATTTCGATCCACAGACCAATCTGATCGATGTCCACATGTCCAAGCTGCGGACCAAGATCGACAAGGGGCACGAACGCTCCCTCCTGCGAACAATCCGCGCTATCGGCTACGAACTCGGCTGATCTGCAGTAACGGACACCTTAAGCACTCTTAATGATCAAGGGCTTGTTGGCCGTCTGCGCTGCGCCCTATGGTGCCAGCTTCCCTGTTTTTTGAGCACATATCTCCATGATCGCTGCCGCTGCATGCCCGTCCTTCAAGGACTGCGAACCACGCTTCAAGGTTGCTACCTGCAACGACGCGCTGCAGGCTCGTGAAGCCGACGATGGGACCCATGACGCGTTCGATTTCTACCGCCCCACCGACCGATGTGATGGGCAATGTTCGTAGCGCCCCATGTGGCCAATAAGACGACCTGGAAACGATCGATGCGTATTTGGTTATCCCGCAAGGGCCCAGCATCCACCGCCATCCACTGGCGTCGGGCACAACAGACACTTGAGTCGAGCAACCTGCAACAGGCCGCGACCAGTGCGTTCATCTGCCTGCTGGTTTCGCTGTCATCGGTGTTCGGCAGTGTGTGCCTTCTAGACAACGTGATGCGCAACCACGTCAGCGACATGTTGCTGGCCGACGCTCGCGCGCTGAACATGCGCCTTTCGGCCCACGATCATGAACAGGTGGTCGACCTATTGCGCCGAGAGGACACTTACGCGCCTCGCGATGAACGCTATTGGCTGGTGGTCGACACCAACGACCGACCGTTGTATGGCAGCCAAGAGCTGGTGCCCTTGCTGGCCTGCGACCCGCCGAGTTGCAACGGCGACTGGCGCCGCTACTCGCTTAAGACCGATGAAGGCCGACACAAGGAACTGCTCGGGTTGGTCGTCAAGCTTCAGGATGGCGGGCGCTATTTCGCCGCGTACGACCTGCAACCGATGCTCGAACGCATTCAGGTGATCCCCTTGCTGGGCGGCGCGGCGCTGTTCTTCATTTTGCTCGGCAGCTTGTGCGTCAGCCTGCGCTATAGCTTGCACAGCCTGCAACGCATCGACCTGATCCGCGATGCCCTTCAGCGCTTTGCCAGTGGCGACCACCGCGCCGCCCCGCCCCAGGACCCCCACGGCGACGAAATCGACCGTTTGGGCGTGGAGATCAATGCCAGCCTTACGCGCATCAACCGGCTGATGAACGAAGTACGCAGCGTGACCAGCCACATCGCCCACGAACTGCGCACGCCCCTGACGCGCTTGCAGAACCGTTTGGTCAGCGCCTCGGAAAAAGCCGAGGGCAGCATGCGCGAAGAATTGCAGGGCGCCGTGACCGAGAGCGAGCACCTGCACACTCTGTTTCGAACGGTGATGCGCATCGGCGAAGTCGAAAGCGGACGCTGCGCGCACACCTTCGAGGCGCTCGACGCCAGAGCACTGTTGATGGACCTGCGTGAATACTACTTGCCGCTGGCTGAACAACTGAACTCGGCGCTGGACGTCAGCATGGAGGCCGAATTCACCCTGCTGGGTGATCGCGCACTGCTGTTCCAGGCACTGGCCAACCTTACCGACAACGCCCTTAAATATTCGCCCCCGGGTGCGCCGGTTCTGCTGTTTGCAAGACCCTGTCGCCAAGGGCTGGAAATCGGCGTCGCTGATCAGGGCCCCGGTATTCCACAAGCCCTGTGCGAGCGCGCCACCGAACGATTCCTGCGTTTGGACACCTCGGAAGGGGTGCAGGGCAATGGCCTGGGGCTGACCCTGGTCAAGGCCATTGCCGACCTGCACGGTGGCGAGTTGCTGATGCATGACAACGCCCCTGGGCTACGGATTGGCCTGCTGGTGGAGCGGGTCTGAAAACGCTGCTTCCTTAACGACTCTTAATGATCGCGACATTGCACACAAACGAGAACAACTCTTATTCTCCCTCGGCTTTCCCACCTATCCATTACCACCGGCCCGTGCGGCCGGACGAACCCGAGGACCTCTCCATGCGCCAATCTCTGAAAGCCTTTCTCATGGATGAAAGCGGTGTGACTGCAATCGAATACGGCATCCTCGCCGCTTCGATGGCGGCGGCCATCGGCATGATCTTCGGCAGCGACGGCGCCTTCATCACCGCCCTCAAAAGCCGCTTCACCGACATCGCCGATCAAATCAGTACCACCAACAACAACAGCAAATGATCCCCTCGATACCCACCTTGACCAGCCTGATCCTGCCACCCGCCTTGTTATGGGCGACGGTCAGCGATCTGCTCTATCGCAAGATTCACAATCGCCTGGTGCTGACGCTTCTGATGCTGTGGCTGGGGGCATTGCTCCTGGCGCTGCCAGGCAGTGTCTCGGCCAGCGATGTGCTGGTGGACGCGGCCTGGGCACTGCCTGGCGCACTGGCAGTTCTGGTGGTGGGTTTCGGTTTGTTTCGGCTCGGTCGCGTCGGTGCCGGAGATGTAAAGCTGATGACCGTGCTGTGCCTTTGGCTAGGTGCTTCGAATCAAGCAACGTTCATCATCCTCACCTCCCTGGTCGGCGGGCTGTTGGCCTTGCTGTTACCACTGCTGAGCCTGTTTGAACGGATGCTGGCACTGACCTGGTGGGGCCTGGTACAGCACCTGCCCCGCACACCGCCACTGCCGCAGTGCCTGGGCGATATACCGCTGCCGGGCATCCCTTACGCGGCCGCCATTGCCGTCGGTGCCTTGGGCACGCTGTTCATTCCCATTCATTCATGAGCCACCACAATCGATGAAAAAGAACTCTCTGCTGCTGCTCGTCACCGCCGTGTTCCTGGCAGCTGGCGCAGCGCTTTTGGTGCGCAGCCTGCTGGCCCCGCCCAAGGTTACCGCCCCCCCTCCTGTGGTCACCGTGCAAGCGGCCGGCGAGGTATTGGTCGCCAGTAAGGTGCTCGAACCTGGGGACTTCATCGACAGCTCGCAACTCACCTGGCAACCGGTGAAGGACAAGCCCAGCCGCAGCCGCTACTTCGTCCGCGGTCAGGACAACCTGGAAGCACTGTTCGGCGCCACGGTGCGCGAAACAATAAAAGCCGGCGAAGCCATTCGCATCGACAAAGTCGTACGCCGTGGCGAGCCGGGGTTCCTGGCGGCAGTACTCAGCCCAGACATGCGCGCGGTGTCCATTCCCACCAGCCGCGTAGAGAGCAACTTCGGCCTGGTGTCGCCGGGTGATCGGGTGGATGTGATCCTCGGACTGCAACGTGACCGCGAGAAGACCGGCGACCAAAACAAGGACGCAGCGCCGTTCCTGGCCGCGCAGACCATTCTGCGTGATGTGCGCGTATTGGCGCTGAACAACGTGACAGGCATCGACCAGCCGCCGCGTGAAGACGACGAGGCAGCAGCCAAGAAGGACGGTACCCAGGCCAAGCCTGCCAAAGTCGTGGCCAACTTCGAGACCGTTACCCTTGAAGTGGACCCCAGTCAGGCAGAAAGGCTGGCGGTCGCCAAGGAAATCGGCAGCCTGCAACTCGCCTTGCGGCCCCTGCGTCATGGGGAAAACGACCAATCGTATGACCAGCCGAGTGGTGTCACCACCCTCAGCGGCACCACCGATGTATTTGCCACCAGCAGTACCCCCGCCGTAGCGCCGAAAGTGATGGCGTTTCGCGGCACCAAAGTGGAAATCATCGACCCCGCCCAGCGTTAACAGCCTTAACCGCCCGGCGCCTGGCGCGTCGGCAGCATCCACATACGGAACCACCCCATGACGCCCATCGTGAAACGTCCAAAGGCGCGGCAGGTCAGCCGCAGCCTGCCTGTTGCCCTGGCCCTGCTGGTTACCCTGCCCATTACGGCGCGGGTCGAAGGTGCGCCGCTGTCCGCCAGCCCGCTCAGTGAAGTCAACACCACCCAGGACCTGTCCCTGTTTGTCAAACAAGGTCGGCTGCTGAAATTACCTGGCGCGGCCGCCAAGATCATGGTCGCCGACCCTGAAATAGCCAGCTTTCAAGTGCCCTCGCCAGACAGCGTGTTCGTCTTCGCCGAACGCGCCGGTGCCACCAGCCTGTATGCCATGGACGCCAACGACAACGTCATCGCCGCCATCCGCCTGACCGCAGGCTACGACCTGGATGCCCTGCGTCGTCAGCTCAATGATGAAATCCCGGGGTCGCAAATCGAGTTCGCCAGCGCTGCGGGCAACGGCCTGATCGTGCGCGGCAAGGTCCGTACGCCCATCGAAGCACGCCAGGTGATCGCCAGTGTCACTGCCGCCCTGGGTGCCCCCGACACCGCCAAGAACGTCGGCGCCAACAGCGCCGCGAGACAGGGTCCCGATACCCCGCCGCGCATCATTAACCAGTTGCAGGTGGAGCTGTCGGCCCAGGTCAACATCCGCGTGCGCGTAGTGGAAGTCGCGCGCAGCCTGAGCCATGAGCTTGGCTTGAACTGGGATGCGGTGATGAACAGCGGCAAGTTCAACCTGGTCACCGGCGTTACATCCACCGCCAGCAACAGCTTGACCTACAGCGACGGCAACCTCACCGGGGTAATCAACGCCATGAGCGAGGAAGGCCTGGCCACGTTGCTGGCCGAGCCCAACCTCACGGCCATGTCCGGTGAGACTGCAGGCTTTGCCGCAGGTGGCGAGGTGCCGGTAGTGGTGATCACCAACAACAACGTCAACATCGACTACAAGTCGTACGGCGTAATCCTGCGCATTACCCCAACGCTGCTGTCACCCAACCGCATCAGCCTGCGCATCGCCCCAGAAGTCAGCGACCTGACCGATGACGGCTCGGTGACGCTCGAAGGCGCAGTGATCCCGGCGCTCAAGGTTCGCCGTGCCGACACCACGGTGGAACTGGCCAGCGGCCAGAGCTTCGCCCTGGCGGGCATGCTGCGCAGCAATGCCAACCAGAAGGTCAACGGTGTGCCGGGGCTCAGCCGTATCCCCTTGCTGGGCCGGTTGTTCGAGTCCGAAACCAGCACCCAGGAAGACACCGAACTGGTGATCCTGGCCACCGCCTATGTGGTCGACCCGGTCAGCGAAAGCCAGCTACAGGTGCCCGGCCGTGGCTTACCGATGATCGACGCCCAGCTTCCAGCCCGCGCCAGCGCCGGCTACCTCTATTGAGATCGGAGAGTTCACCCATGCCCCCTCGCCCATCCGTTGCGTTGTTGCTGCTCGGCCTGCCGTTGCTGCTGCTGGCAGGCTGTACCCATGAACTGAACCAAATCCGTGAAAACCTCTTTGCCAATCCGCCGTTGCAGGCCGTTGAAGTGCAGCCTCAGGCACTGAGCCTGACGCTGGTGGCCACACCCAACGGCCAGAGCTTCACTGCCGAGTCGCTGGACAAGCTCAATCACTTGCTGGTGCAACAAGGCCGCCTAGCCAACCAGAGCGTGACACTGATCCCGCATACCCCGGCCGGGGAACGAATCGCCACACGCCTGGCCCAGGTACTGCGCGAGCGCGGCCTGCCCAACCGGCAATTGAACCTGGAAGCCCTGCGCCTGCAAAAAGGCCAGGACGACGTGATGGTGGTGTCCCAAGCTCTGGTGGTCCGGGTGCCTAAATGCGTCATCAGCGCCCCGGACCGTTGGACCATTGCGCCCTATGCCTCGCTCGGAGGCCTTGGCTGCGCCAATGAGGCCAACATCGCCGCCATGGTCAGCGACCCACGCGACCTGATCACCCCACGGACCCTGGACGCGGGCGACGGCATCCAGGCCAACGGCGCTGTACAGCGCTATCACGAGAACGATTTGCCCGAACTGGTCGACATTGACTTCAGCAAGAAGTAAGGAGCCCGCATCGTGAACAGCCCTCAACAACGCCCGACCGTAGAAGCCGCCGTGGCGACCGTCAACACCGCCGTCTTCGCTGCCACTGCCGCCCAGGCCGCCGAGTTCACCACCCTGCTCCAGCGCCTGGGAGAAACCGGCAGCCATGTGCAGACCGGCGGTTGCCCAGCCGCCTTGAACTGGTGCGCGCAACAGATTGCCGCCGTGGTGATTGTCGATCTGGACGGTGAGACGGCCCCACTGCAAACCCTCAAGGAACTCGCCACGTTATGCGAGCCGGGTTGCCACATCGTCGCGTTGGGCAGTCACTCGGACATCGATCTCTACCGCGCCCTGCTGCACGGCGGCGTGCTCGACTACTTGCTCAAGCCCGTGCGCCTGGACCTGTTGGCCGCCACCCTGGAACGTAGCCGCAATGACCAGCACGACGACTTCGCGCGCACTGGCCGCAGCATTGCCGTCACCGGCTGTGCGGGCGGGGCTGGCAGCAGCACCGTGGTAGCGGCGCTGGCCCAACTGCTGTCCGAGGTTCGGCATGTGCCCGTGGCCGTGGTCGACTATGACCGACAAAAAGGCGATCAGGGTTTGCTGCTGGGTGCCCAGGGCGATGCAGGGCTGGCCAGCGCCCTGGAAAGCCAGGAAATAGACGCCCGCTTGCTACAGCGGGCGATGATCACCGTCAACCCGCGCCTGCACCTGCTGGGTCAGGAAAGCGCGCCTCAAACCCTCAAGGTCGTGGACTCCGAGCACTTGCTGGGATTGGGTGCCAGTTTGTGTCGACTGTTCAATCAGGTGATCTGGGACCTGCCTGCCGCCCATCCCCACGAAACGATGGAAGTGCTGCGCCATAGCGAGACACGCATTCTGCTCACCGACCTCACTGTTCAGGGTGCGCGCAACACCCAGCGCCTGCTGGCCAAGATCGGTGACGAAAGTGATGGCCAGCAATTACTGCTGGTACACAACCCAGTACACGCGGCGCAGCCGGCCCTCGCCCGGGAGCAATTCGAAGCGTTCGTCGGCCGACGCCTGGACCTAAGCCTGCCCTATGTCGGTAGCGCCTTGAATGAAAGCCTGCTGGCAGGGCCGCTGTCGTTACAGCGCCTGCCTGCGATGCGCCAGGCATTGCTCGACCTCGCTGACCTGGCCTGCGGTCGGCGCCCTGAACGCCAGCAGCCCGCTGGCCTGATCGATCGCCTGAAACAGGCGATTGGTCGCCGCGCCGCCTGAGGAACCTGAAAATGCTGATCCGCAAAGCCAAGCCCGCACCGACCCCAAGCCAGGCACCGACGCCCGTCGACGATGAAGTGCAAAAGGTCGCCAGCAGCCGCACCCAGCAAGTCGCCAAGAGCGAGACGCCGGGCATGGTCAATCGCCGCCTGCTGCGCAGTTTCCTGTATGACCAGATCGATCCGCTCAAAGCCGCCGCCATGAGCCGCGACAAGCTGCTGGCCCAGATCGAAACCCAGATCCGTCGGATTTGTGACGAAAAACGCCTGCAACTGTCGCGCAACGAAGAAGAGCAGATCGCCACCGAGGTGCTCGACGAGATGCTCGGCATCGGCCCGATCCAGCCTCTGCTGGCCGACGAATCGGTCAACGACATCCTGGTCAACGGCGCCAAGCTGGTGTTCGTCGAGCGGTTCGGCAAGCTGGAACTCACGCCCATCACGTTTCTCGACGAAGAGCATGTGTTCAACACGGCCCAGCGGATCGCGGCGGGCGTTGGGCGGCGGATCGATGAAGCGCACCCGATGGTGGATGCGCGCCTGGCTGACGGCAGCCGAGTGAACATCATCACCTACCCGCTGGCACTGGACGGCACCACTATCTCGATCCGTAAGTTCATGCGTCGCAACCTGACCCTGGAAGCCTTGGCCGCCCGCCAGGCCATGTCCTATGAAATGGTCGAAGTGCTGGAACGGGCCATGGTGGCCAAGCTCAATATCATCGTTTCCGGCGGTACTGGTGCAGGCAAGACGACGCTACTCAATGCCCTGTCGCAGAAAATTGACGACACCGACCGCATCGTCACCATCGAAGACGCCGCCGAACTGCAGATGCAACAAATCCATGTGGTACGCCTGGAAACCCGCCCGGTGAGTGCCGAGGGCACTGGCAAGGTCGATCAGCGCGATCTGGTGCGTAACGCCCTGCGTATGCGCCCTGACCGCATCATCCTGGGGGAAGTGCGGGGTGGCGAAAGCTTCGACATGCTGCAAGCGATGAACACCGGCCATGACGGCTCGCTGTGTACCGTACACGCCAATACCCCACGCGACACCATTCTGCGCCTGGAAAACATGGTGATGATGGCCGGCATGCAACTGCCGCTGGAGGCTATTCGGCGGCAGATCGCCAGCGCCGTACACATGATTGTCCAGGTCGAACGTCAGCGCGATGGGATGCGCCGTATTGTCTCCATCACCGAAGTGTGCGGCATGGAAAACGACGTGATCCAGACCCAGGAGCTGTTCGGCTTTCAACTGCGCTCGGTGGATGCCAATGGCAAGCTGATCGGCGATTTCGTCGCCAGCGGTCAACGACCGCAGTTCTACAGTGCCCATGCGCATCTGTTCGGCGGAGCCTGAGCATGGGCGCCGTACTGGATCTGGTCACCCTGTTGATCTTCGTCTGCACCCTATGCGCTTTTTACGGCCTGCTGGGACTGAGCAAACGCCGCCAGCGCGCCGAGGCCAGCGCCAACCGGCTGGCGGCGCTTAAGCAGAACCCCACGCTAGCGCCCGGCACGGGTGATGCCATTGACGACATGCTGCGCGAAATCCAGGCCACGCCACTGGCCGGGGTGCCCGTGTTGGGGGACACACTGGCGCGGCTATGGCTGAACATCAATCTGTTGGGCTGGCGTCGTAACCTGCGCACCCGCCTGATCCTGATGGGCATGGCGGGCTTGCTGTTAGGCGTGCTGATGGGTCGTGATACACCGTTGCCATGGCTGTGGGAGCCACTGATTGCCCTGGCCGCCAGCGTAGGGTTGTTTCTGCTGTTACTGCGTCAGGCATTGGCCCGCCACCATAAAGCCCTGCAACAAAGCCTGCCCCAGGCCATCGACGCACTCAATCGTACCTGCCGCGCTGGCGTGCCGGTCAGCAATGCTTTCAGCCTGGTGGCCGAGCACCTGAACGGCCCACTGGCCACCGAGTTTCTGATCATCGACCACTGGCTGCGCCTGGGTGTGCCCCTGCGTCGGGTGATGCAGGATTCGGCGCTGCGGGTGCCCATGCCTGAATACCGCTTCTTTGCGGTGATCCTGATCATCAACCAGGAATCCGGTGGGCGCCTGGGCGAAACACTGGAACGCCTGGCCAGCACCCTGCGCGAACGCCAGGAGCTGCAACTGAAGATCATGGCCAAGACCTCCGAAGCCAGGGCCTCGGCCAAGATCGTCGCCGCGTTGGTGCCCTGCATGATGTTGTACATGTACTTCAACTCCCCGGCGGACTTTCGCTTCCTGCTCAATGATCCGACGGGCAACAACGTCCTGATCTATGTGCTGGGCAGCGTCACCCTGGGCCTGACCATCATCCAGACAATGGTCAGGAGAATTCGATGAGCCGCCGTCCTTTGCGCCTCGGAGCCCCTCATGCATGAAGCTCGCTTGATCATCGCCATCGGCCTGCTGTTGTGTTCCGCGCTGCTGCTCGGGATGTACCTGCGCGGTCGACGCAATCCACTGGTCACCCGCCTGGGCAGCCAGACGGTAAAGCAACGTATCGAACAACAGACCGATATCCTGCGCAGCCAGAACACATCCTTGCCGCCCGCACTGCAACGTCTGGTGCCCCCGGTGGCACGCCTTGGCGAACAGTTGGCCGGCACCGATGGCGATCGCCAGCAACTGCGTCGCCTGCTGGTCATGGCGGGCTTTCGGGCCCCACACAGCCTGGGCTTGTTGATGATCGCCAAATATGGCTTGGGCCTGCTACTGGTCGCACTGGTGCTGTTCGGCGTGCTCGATGCCCAGCAACGCAGCAGCCTGTTGGGGCTGGCGGGAGGGCTGGTGGGATTGTTTGTCGGCACCCTGATCCCGGAAGGCTGGCTGAAATGGCGTGCCGCCCGACGCGGCGGGCGCTTGTCACGCAGCCTCCCGGACGGCCTGGACCTGATGGTTATTTGCGCCGAAGCCGGGCTGCCCATCGGCAGGGTGTTGCAAGTGGTGTCCAAGGAGATGGCACTGTCTGCGCCGGAGCTGGCCGATGAGCTGCGCTACACCTTCGCCGAACTGCAAATCCTCAGTGATCGTGGCAAGGCGCTGCTCAACCTTGCCGAGCGCTGTGGCGTCAGCGAAGTCGAAACCATGGTCGCCACCTTGCTCCAGGCCGAGCGCTACGGCACACCCCTGTCCCAGGCGCTGCGTACCATTTCCGAGGAAAGCCGCAAGACCCTGATCCTCAACCTCGAAGAACAGGCCGGCAAATTACCGGCGCAAATGAGCCTGCCGCTGATGCTGCTGGTGCTGCCGCCCATCATCGCCATGATGGGCGCCCCAGCGATGATTCGCCTGGTGCGCATGCTGACCACTCACTGAATTGTCCCCGGAGCCCTCCATGTCCAGATCCTCGCGTCTGCTGTCCCCCTTGGCACTTGCCCTGTGCATTGCCACGCTCGTCGGTTGCGGTACCCACCGACCTGACAACTCCCGCCCACTGTCGACCAAAGCCGATGCGGGCGAGGCCTTGCACCTGGCTCGCCTGTTGCGCGACAACGGGCGCATGGCTGCCGCCTACGGGGTTTACGCCCGAGCCGACCAGCGCGGCCAACTCGACCCTGGCGAGTCCCTTGAATATGCCCAGGTCAGCGCCGCCGTGCTGCCTGCCCAGGACGCCCTGCCGCTATTCGTGAGTGCGCGCCAGCGCCTGGCCGGTGAACGTTTGAATGACCAGCAGCGCTTTAATCTGTGCATGGGCATTGGCCGTGGTCAGTTGGCTGCCAGCCAGTTTGCCGGGGCCAGGGAAAGCTTCGAGTGCGCACTGCAAGCACGCCAGGACAGCACCGAAGCACTCAACGGCCTGGCCATCGTCAGCAGCGCCGAGGGCCACAACCAGCAAGCCGAAGAACTGCTGCACAAAGTGCTGCAACTGGACCCAGGCAATGCTCCAGCCTTGAATAACCTGGCCCTGGGCAAGATCGACCAGGGTCAACCCCAGGCCGCCATCGATCTGCTGGACGGCGCCGACCTGCGCGGTCGGCCGACCCTGGTACTGAACCTTGCCCTGGCGCACTTGTTGTTGCGCGATGAGGACAAAGCCCGCGAAGCCCTGCAACGCTACATGCCGCGGGTTCGTAGCGAGCCGTTACTGGCCGAGCTCACACGCAATGCTCAACGTATTCTCGGCGGCCAACCGGTCCCCCATGAACTGCTGGCGGCCAGCCGCCAAGCCCTGGCGCTGGACACGCTGCAATGAGACGCAGCGCCGCGCGACGTAGCCAGCGCGGGATCACCACCACAGAAACCGCGTTCCTGCTGCCGGTGATCCTGATTGGCTTGATGATGTTCTTTGAACTGGCACGCCTGGCCTTGGTGGTGGTCATCGGCAATCTGGCGCTGGACTCGGCACTGCAAGGCTTGCGCCAGCAAAGCAGCTTGCGCCTGGACAACGAGAGCGGCGTTGCAGAGCACGTCGAGCAGCGCATGATCGACGCGGCCTACGGCTATTTGGACAGCGCTGATCTACAGGTGGAAGTCACCAGCTACAGCAGCCTGGAAGCCTTCGGCGGCGGTACCCGGAAACTCGAAGGGGATGACGACACCGACAGCCCGATCCTGTCGGTGCAAGTCCAGCTGACCCAAAACTGGATGACCGCACTGCCGACACTGCTGAATCTGTCGGACAGGTTCACCTACACCTATCGCCAGGTGGTCGGCAATCTGTATGAACCCGGTGCAGGATCATGAAGCGCCGTCAGCGGGGCAGCGCCACACTGGAAACCGCGCTGATGCTCTCGGTGGTCATCATCTGTGGGCTACTGGCAGTCGACCTCTACCTGCTGGCCCGTGGCCGTGCAGACCTTGAGCGCAGCACCAGCATGCTGGCCAGCACCCTGTCCAACCAGACCCGGTTGACGGCCAAGGGGGTAGATGCGTTGGTCGCTGAGCTGGTGGCCGAGCGTGGAGACAACTACCAACTGTATGTCGGCAAGGTAATGCGCACCGGCAAAGTCGCCTGGAGACTGCCCTTAGGCCAGACCACAGGTTTGTGCGACGACCCGATGGGAGGCGGGGTGTACGACGGGACCCTGCCGGAAAGCGACGATGAGGCCGACGACAGTGTCGCGTTGCTGGTTGTACGTGCCTGCCAGAGCAGTGATGAAATGGGCATGAGCACCCTGAGTCTCGGCGGCAAGGTACTGCAAGCCGACGCCATCAGCCGCCTGCGCAGCGCCAACATCGAACTGGACGATTCTCTATCCGCCCTGGCCGGTATCACCCCCACCGACAGTACCGAGTGATCCAGGGACGCGGTGCACGCGTTCGCAGTGGCAATTGAGACCAATCCTTAAGCCATTTTAATGAAGCCGTTCTTGTGGTTTATCGAGAAGAATTCTTATTATCGCCACCACCCAAAGATGCCGGTCATCCTTTGAATGTCGAGTCAGGCGTCATGAACCCGTTCAACACCACAGCCCCGCTTCGCACACTGCGTCGTCAACGTGGCAGCGTCTACCCAATGATGTTGCTGGTCATGGGCGGCATGCTTCTGGCCGGTGGATTCGCCGTTGACAGCGTGACGCTCAACAGTGACACCAGCCAGCTCAAGCGCGCCACCGATGCTGCCGCGTTAGCGCTGGGGCGCAGCTACTCGCCGGACAAAGATGGCAGCGGCGACCAACAGACCATGGCGCAGCAATACGTACGCGCCAACCTGGGGCTCAACAGTGCGGTACTGGCAAACCTGGGCACCATTACCGTAACCAGTGGCACCAGCAGCGCGGGGAACAACACATTCAAGGTGAGTGCCACACTGACCAACGTGCCCTTGGTGCTCAACACCGGCAACCGCGATGTGATCATCAGCTCCACCAGCGAGGTACGCCAAGTGTCGACCGAGGTGGCGCTGGCACTGCCCAATACTACCGCCGAGAACAGCGCAAATCTTGCGGCGCTGCGGCGTTTGGGCAAGACGTTTGCCCAGGACCTGATCGGCGACAGCAGCAACACGTGGCTCTCGCTGGTGCCCTATAGCCAATCGGTGAATGTTTACGATCCCAACCAGACCGGCCGCATTCGCAGTTGGGCCGCCAGCGGCGCGCTCAATCCGGTGGAGCTGACTTCGCTGTTCCAGAGCGGCTACGGCAGCCTCGCCGACCGCCGCATGCCTGACCGTATCGCTAATCTACTGTGCATGTACCGGGGCCTGGACCGTGGCGAGAACTACTTCTGGGACGAGCCGCCTGGCGGGCGTTTCAAAATCTACTACCGCGCCGACCTGCCAGAAAACGGCAGCCCAGGCGCCAATCCTATTTCCTGGGTCGGGCCCAACCCCACTTTTGGCGCGGCAACCGGTGCCAACGACACCCGCTACCTAGTGGCCGACCGCGGTTGCCCTCATGCGCAACTGTTGCCGCTGACCAACAACCAGCAGGACATCAGCGCCCGCCTGGACAAAATGACGGCCAGCTTTAACGTCAACTTCGCTATCGCCATGGGCTGGAGCGCCATGGCCCTGGCACCGGAATTTCGTGGCAGTTCAGGCTGGGCGCTGGACGACGATCTGCCCAAGGAGTTCGACGACGGTACTAACGAACGCATCAAGGCCATCGTGTTCCTGGCCAACTCTACCAACATGAGCTGGTTTGACAGCGACGCGTACAACGCCTACGTCGGTGAAAGCATTGACGGCACCGCGTCCACAACCAGCTCGGGTAACGCCACGACCGGCAATGCTGATCAGGCGCTCATCACCCAACGTTTCACCAGCCTGTGCAACAGCTTCCGGGCCCATAACCTCAAGTTCTACCTGGTCGTCACCGGCAGTGACGAATCCACCGGCGACTCAGACTCCACCGCAAGCGCGTCGACGTTTCGTCGAGTTGCCGGCGCCGGTCTTGCAGCCTGCGCCGAAAACAGCACCAACCTGACCTACCTCAATGGCGCCGATTTCGTGGCCTCGGAGGGCGCCATTCAGTCGCGCCTGGAAGACATCATCGAAGAACTGCGGCAACAGAGCAATTTCGTCCGCCTGATCGAATAGCAACCGGCTTACCCACTTTCCTTTTTTCATTTTCTGCGCAAGGGCCACCATGACTACTCGCCGACTTCCACCCCGCTATCCTCGGGCGCT
>NZ_DASWOT010000181.1:0-8308 GCF_036404235.1 Pseudomonas sp. | reverse complement strand
GACGTCGACTTCGCCGCCGAAACCGCCGAGCTGACCAAACAACAAACCCTGCAACAGGCTTCGACCGCCATCCTGGCTCAGGCCAATCAGTTGCCGTCTGCGGTCCTCAAGCTGCTGCAATAAGGCTTTAATCGCTCTTTAACAACTTCATCCGTTTCCCATGCGCATGATGAACCCGGACGTTCCCTTGGGCGCGTCCGGTCACTAACTCGTTATGAACAAGGGGTTTGACGTCGTGATTAAAGCTTGATGGCTCTGCGTCGAAACCGTGGGTAGCCCCTGTCAAAAGCAGGGGGTGGCGCTCTGGTGGCAAAAAAAAATGAAAAAGCCCTCAAGCTCCTTGCAGATACGACGATAAACATTACGAAGGTTCTCTAGGCCACACCCGGCGGTTGCCAGGGCCGGAAAGCCGCAGTACCCAACTAACGAGGAATTCATCATGTCTTTAGGCGTAAACACTAACGTTGCCTCCCTGTCCGTTCAGAAGAACCTGGGTAAAGCTTCCGACGCTCTGTCCACTTCCATGACTCGTCTGTCTTCGGGCCTGAGAATCAACAGCGCAAAAGACGACGCCGCTGGCCTGCAGATCGCTACTCGCGAAACTTCGCAAATCCGTGGTCAGACTGTTGCAATCAAGAACGCTAACGACGGTATCTCGATGGCTCAGACCGCTGAAGGCGCTCTGCAAGAGTCGACCAACATTCTGCAGCGTATGCGTGAACTGGCTGTTCAGTCGCGAAACGACACTAACGGCAGTGCTGACCGTACCGCTCTGAACGCTGAATTCGGCCAGATGTCGGACGAACTGACTCGTATCTCTGCTTCGACCAACCTGAACGGTAAAAACCTGCTGGATGGCTCGGCTGGCACCATGACCCTGCAAGTGGGTTCGAGCACGGGTTCGGCCAACCGCATTGACCTGGTTTTGAGCGGCCAGTTCGACGCTACTTCCCTGTCTGTTGCAAGCGGCACTGTTGCGATCACCGGTTCCAGCGCTACTGCCAGCACCAACATCGACAACGCGATCACTGCAATTGACGCGGCTCTGGCAACGATCAACTCCACTCGCGCAACATTGGGTGCTTCGCAAAACCGTTTGACCAGCACCATCTCCAACCTGCAAAACGTAAACGAAAACGCCACTGCTGCATTGGGTCGTATTCAAGACACCGACTTCGCAGCTGAAACCGCCGAGCTGACCAAACAGCAAACCCTGCAACAAGCTTCCACCGCTGTTCTGGCCCAGGCTAACCAACTGCCTTCCGCTGTACTGAAACTGCTTCAGTAATATCGGAATGAGTTTTCGCGGGGGGGTGTGCTTGTCGTGCTCCTCCGCTTTTTTACTGTATAGAGGTGAATGGACATGGATATGAGCGTAAAGCTGAACTTGTCTTACCCGCCGTTGCAGTCGGTACCTGTCGTTGCCGATAAACCGGCTGCTACGCCTGCCGTCGTTTCGCTTCAGGCGTCTGCCAGCTCCACTGGCACTCACGCCGATACAGGTAAAAAATCGGACTCGGAAAACTCTGAAGCCTTGAAGGCTGCGGTTCAGCAAATCGAACAGTTCGTTCAGTCGGTGCGACGTAATCTTGAGTTTTCTATCGATGAAGATTCCGGCAAGGTTGTCGTCAAGGTCATTGCCAGTGAAACGGGTGAAGTGGTGCGGCAACTGCCGTCCGCAGAAGCGTTGAAAATCGCAGACAGTCTGCAGAACGCACACAGTTTGTTGTTCAATGCAAAAGTTTGATTGGCATGAATCCTGTACACGGTTTTTTTAGGCAGTAATGCAGTCAAAAGACCGACCCAACTGAAAGGAGAAACACATGGCAAGTCCAATTACCCCTTCAACTGGCCTCGGTTCGGGACTGGCGATTGGGGATATCGTCGACGCGCTGGTCAATTCCGACAAACTGGCCAAGCAGACGCAAATTACTACCCAGACCAAGTTGGTAACCACCAAGTTGTCCGGGATTGGTACGTTGCAATCGGCGATCTCGGCGTTCCAGACGCTGATCAATCCGCCTTCGGGTACGACCAGCACGCTGCAGTTTGCAGGCTATGCCGCCAAGTCGTCCGATGAATCCAAACTGACCGTAACATCCGATAACGCGGCTGTGCCGGGAAACTACACCGTTAACGTCGCTAAAGTCGCAACCAGTTCCAGCGTTGCAACCGCAGCCTTCCCTGATGGCTCTGCCAGTGCCATTCCGAGTGGTAATTTAACTATCACTCAAAATGGCATTTCCAAAAGCTATGTTATTCCCGACGGCGCCACGCTGGCCTCGGTCGTCAAACAGATCAACGCCGACAGCAAGACCAGCAACATCAGCGCTAACATCATCACCGATGACAAGGGGTCGCGGCTGGTACTGAACTCGACGGTCACCGGTGCGGATTCGCAGATCACCACCGACAGTGATATCGAAGGCTTCACCATTGATGCGACGACCGCGCTGGACTCCACCTCCGCGAGTTCTGCCGGGTACATCGGCGATCTGCCGATCAGCGCTGAGCTGACAATCAATGGTTTGAAGGTCACCAGTAAAAGCAACACCATCGACAAGACGCTGGGCGGGGTGGCCATGACCCTGGTGGGGGCGGGTACCTCTACTGTCAGTGTCTCCACCAATACCGATGGCTTGAAGGCGTCGTTGCAGGCGTTTATCGACTCCTTCAACACCGTGGTGAAAGCCATTTCTTCGGTCACCAAGGCCACCATCAGTGACACGCCTGACGCGACAACGGGCTCCACGGTGACGCCGGCTGCGTTGACGGGGGACTCGCTGCCTCGTTCGATTTTGGCGCAGATGCGCGATGAACTGGTAACGACAGGGGCGACGGGGAATCTTTCGGTCTTGTCTCAATTGGGGATTACCACCACGCAGTCCGATGGTACGTTGTCGCTGGATGACACAAAGTTCGCAGCGGCCGTTGACGACAAAGGGCTTGCCGGTGATGTGCAGCAGCTATTTAACGGCACCGACAGCAAAAACGGTTTGCTGGCGCGCATGAACACCGTACTCACGCCCTACACTCAGACGGGGGGGGTATTCGATATCCGCACAACCAGTCTGAACAAACAGCAGAAAGACCTTTTAAACCAGCAAGACGCCCTCAATCTGCGAGTGACCACGTTAACGGCAACCCTGACCGCCAAGTACAACGCGATGGACTTGCTGGTAGGGCAATTGAAGGCCTCGGCCACCAGCATCACGTCGTTCTTCGACTCATTGAATGCGTCGAAAAGCTGATTTTTCCTTTGAAAAACAAAGACCCGGCGACTGCCGGGTTTTTGGCATATGGATTAAAGTTTTTCGGCGCAATGTCGATAACAGGGTTATACGAATTTCGAGTTGTGTGAGGTAAGAACATGAACCGGATGGCAGCCCTTCGGCAGTATCAGAAGGTCAACTCCCACGCCCAGACGTCCGAGGCCACGCCTCATCGTCTGGTGCAGATGCTTATGGAAGCTTGCCTGGACCGAATCGCCCAGGCCAAAGGTGCGATCGAGCGCAAGGATATTCCTGCCAAAGGCATTTTGATCGGTAAAGCGATTGAAATCGTCGGAGGCCTGCGTGAGGGCCTGGATATGGAAAAGCAGGCTCAGGCTCTGGCCCATATCGACAATCTTTACGTGTACATGATGAAGCGGCTGGCGCAAGCCAACATAAAGACCGACCCCAGTATTCTTGATGAAGTGAGTGGTTTGCTGATCACTGTCAAGGAAGGTTGGGATGCAATTGCTGTCCAATAGGCCCGCTGTAAGGAGAACACCATGACTGCCGCCCTCAAGCGTATCGAACAAACCCGTGAAGCGTTAAGCCATGCCTTGGCCGAGCGCGACTGGGAGGCCATCGGTAAGCTCGATCTGGCTTGCCGTGCGTGTGTCGATGAGGTGGTCAGCGAGGCGCCGGCAGATGAGCCTGAGTTGCGCAGCAATCTGGAAGAGTTATTGGGCGTGTATCGACAGCTGATTGATGTCGCGGTGGGTGAGCGTCAGGCGATTGTCGATGAAATGTCGCAGATCCAGCGAGCGAAAAATGCTGCAAAGGTTTACCATCTGTTCGGTTGACGCTTGGTTAACCAACAAAGAATGTGCGCCATAAATTTGACTGTGTACGGTTTTTTGACTTAACTAGCGATGTTCAATAATTTCTGGGTTTCTGTAGAGCCATTTGGCCATAGAATGCCAAGCTTGCCCACTTGATGGGCATTGAGTTGACTAGGGAAGTTGCTATTGCATGTGGCGTGAAATCAAGATTTTGCTAATCGATGACGATAGCCAGCGCCGTCGTGATATGGCGGTCATTCTGAACTTTCTCGGCGATGAGAATCTCTCCTGTTCCAGTACTGACTGGCAGCAGGTGGTGGGTTCCCTGACGTCTACCCGAGAAGTTCTTTGCGTAATGGTCGGCACTGTCAATGCCCCAGGCAGTCTGCAAGGGCTGCTTAAGACCATCGCTGCGTGGGATGAGTTCCTTCCGGTGCTGCTCATGGGAGAAAATTCGTCCGCCGAACTTCCCGAGGACCTGCGCCGTCGCGTGTTGTCGACTCTCGAGATGCCGCCCAGCTACAGTAAATTGTTGGACTCGCTGCACCGAGCCCAGGTCTATCGTGAAATGTACGATCAGGCCCGTGAGCGGGGTCGCCAGCGCGAACCCAACCTGTTCCGCAGTCTGGTCGGCACCAGCCGGGCAATCCAGCACGTTCGTCAGATGATGCAGCAAGTGGCGGACACCGACGCCAGTGTGCTGATCCTCGGCGAATCAGGGACCGGCAAGGAAGTGGTTGCGCGCAACCTGCATTACCACTCCAAGCGACGCGATGGGCCATTCGTGCCAGTTAACTGCGGCGCCATTCCTGCCGAGCTGCTCGAAAGCGAGTTGTTCGGTCATGAAAAGGGCGCTTTTACCGGCGCGATCACCAGCCGCGCAGGCCGCTTTGAGCTGGCCAATGGCGGCACGCTGTTCCTCGATGAAATCGGCGACATGCCGCTGCCCATGCAGGTCAAACTGCTTCGCGTGCTGCAGGAACGTACCTTTGAACGGGTGGGCAGCAACAAGACCCAAAGTGTCGATGTGCGCATCATTGCCGCCACGCACAAGAATCTCGAAGAGATGATCATCACCGGCAGTTTCCGTGAAGACCTCTACTACCGCCTCAACGTGTTTCCGATTGAAATGGCGCCGCTGCGTGAGCGCGTCGAAGACATTCCGTTGCTCATGAACGAACTCATCTCGCGCATGGAGCACGAAAAACGTGGCTCGATCCGTTTCAACTCGGCGGCGATCATGTCGCTCTGCCGTCACGGCTGGCCGGGTAACGTGCGCGAATTGGCGAACCTTGTCGAGCGCATGGCGATCATGCATCCGTATGGCGTCATCGGTGTCGTCGAGCTGCCGAAGAAATTCCGCTATGTCGACGATGAAGACGAGCAACTGGTCGACAGCCTGCGCAGCGACCTCGAAGAGCGCGTGGCAATCAATGGTCACACGCCGAATTTCGCAGCCACCGCCATGTTGCCGCCAGAAGGTCTGGACCTCAAAGACTACCTGGGCGGTCTTGAACAGGGTTTGATTCAGCAGGCACTGGACGACGCCAACGGCATCGTTGCGCGGGCCGCAGAACGTCTGCGGATTCGCCGAACCACGCTGGTGGAGAAGATGCGCAAATACGGTATGAGTCGTCGCGATGACGACGATCATGCCGAAGACTGACATCAGATTGACGCTCGAAAAATAAACCTCTGAACGCTCAGGGGTTTTTTTTCGGCATGAGGATTGCAACACCTCTTGTCACATACCGTTTACTGACGGTCCGCCACGCGAGAGATGATTTATGCCTCAGGCCGCCAAGATGTCTTCCGAGTCAAATCCTACGCCCGGCTCCGAATTTGCTTTAGCCGCGCAGCCATCCCTTGAACTGGAAAGTCGCCAGGGCCTTGAGCAGGCGCTTTTGTTGTTCAACCAGATGTCGACCCAGCTGACTGATTCCTACAGCCTGTTGGAAGCTCGCGTCACTGAGCTTAAGGGTGAGCTGGCCGTGGTCAGTGCCCAACGCATGCAAGAGCTGGCTGAAAAGGAGCGTCTGGCGAATCGTCTGCAACACCTGCTGGACTTATTACCGGGCGGGGTGATCGTCATCGACGGTACCGGCATGGTCCGTGAGGCCAATCCGGCTGCGCTCGATCTGCTGGGTCAACCGTTGATTGGCCTGCTCTGGCGCCATATCATCGCCCGCTGCTTCGCCCCGCGTGAAGACGACGGGCATGAAATCTCGCTCAAGGACGGTCGTCGGCTGTCTATTTCTACCCGGTCGCTGGATGCTGAGCCCGGTCAGTTGTTGCTGCTTAACGATCTGACTGAAACGCGCCAGTTGCAAGGCCAGTTGGCGCGGCATGAGCGTCTGTCGTCCCTGGGTCGTATGGTCGCCTCGTTGGCGCATCAAATCCGCACGCCCTTGTCGGCAGCCATGATCTACGCCAGCCATTTGGCCGAACAAGTGCTGCCGGCAGAGACCCAGCAGCGATTTGCCGGGCGCCTGAAAGAGCGTCTGCATGAGTTGGAGCATCAGGTGCGGGACATGCTGGTGTTCGCCCGTGGCGAATTACCGCTCAATGATCGAGTGGCCCCGGCTGCATTGTTTCAAGCGCTGGAAGCCGCTGCGCAGACCCACGTGCGGGATGTATCGGTGCGCTGGCAGTGCGACAGTGACGACGGTGAGCTGCTGTGCAATCGCGACACCCTGGTCGGCGCCTTGCTCAACCTGATCGAAAACGCGGTGCAAGCCAGCCCCGCTAATGCTCGCATCAAGGTGCATGCGTATAACCGCGGCGACACGTTGCGCCTGTGCATCAGTGACAACGGCTGCGGCATTGACGCTGCGGCGTTGGCCCGAATGGGCGAGCCTTTTTTCACCACCAAAACCACTGGCACCGGCCTGGGGCTTGCGGTGGTCACAGCCGTGGCCCGTGCTCACCAAGGTCGTGTGAAATATCTGTCGCGTCCTGGACGTGGCACCTGCGCCCTGGTTTCGTTGCCATTGATTCCGGCGATGCGCGCTGTGAGTAGTGGCTCATGACTCTTAAAGTATTGCTGGTCGAAGACGACCGATCTTTGCGCGAAGCACTCGGTGAAACCTTGCTGATGGCCGGGCATGAATATGAGGCCGTCGGGTCGGCAGAGGACGCGCTGATCGCGGCCGCTGAAAGTCAGTTCAGCCTGGTGGTCAGCGACGTGAACATGCCGGGCATGGACGGACATCAATTATTGGCTCAGTTGCGCAGTCGCTATCCTCAGTTGCCCGTGTTGTTGATGACGGCTCATGGCGCGGTCGACCGCGCGGTGGATGCGATGCGTCAAGGTGCGGCGGATTACCTGGTCAAGCCGTTTGAGCCTAAAGCATTGCTGGCGTTGGTCGCCCGCCATGCATTGGGGCGTCTTGGCCCGGCTGAAGGCGAAGGCCCGATTGCCGTTGAGCCTGCCAGCGTGCAGTTGCTGAGCCTGGCCAGTCGCGTGGCCAAGAGTGATTCCACTGTGTTGATTTCCGGCGAGTCCGGGACCGGCAAGGAAGTGCTGGCGCGTTTCATTCACCAGCAATCGCCACGGGCCGACAAACCGTTTATTGCCATTAATTGCGCGGCGATCCCGGACAACATGCTCGAAGCGACATTGTTTGGCCACGAAAAGGGCTCGTTCACTGGCGCTATCGCCGCCCAGGCAGGCAAATTCGAGTTGGCGGATGGTGGCACCATCCTGCTCGATGAGGTCTCTGAAATGCCCATGGCCTTGCAGGCCAAGTTGCTGCGCGTTCTGCAAGAGCGTGAAGTGGAACGGGTCGGGGCGCGCAAGCCCATCGCGCTCGACATTCGCGTGCTGGCAACCACTAACCGCGATCTGGCCGGTGAAGTGGCGGCGGGGCGTTTTCGTGAGGATTTGTTCTATCGCCTGTCGGTATTCCCGTTGGCGTGGCAGTCGCTGCGTCAGCGCCCCGCCGATATTCTGCCGCTGGCCGAGCGTTTGATCACCAAACACGTCAATAAAATGAAACATGCGCCGGTGAGGTTGTCGGCGCAGGCACAAGCCTGTCTGGTGGCGTATGCCTGGCCGGGCAATGTGCGCGAATTGGATAACGCCATTCAACGTGCATTGATCCTGCAGCAGGGCGGTGTGATTCAGGCTGAGGATTTCTGCCTCACTGGCCCGATTACGTTCGCTTCGTTGACCTGTGCGCCGACGCTTCAGGTGTCTGCTCTGGCGCCGACAACCGTCGGTGCGATGGACTCGGTCGTGGGCGAAGCGGCGGGCGC
>NZ_DASWOT010000180.1:0-30466 GCF_036404235.1 Pseudomonas sp. | reverse complement strand
TTTGGTATCCCAAATATAGAGATTGCTCTTTTCAACGCAAGCAGTTTTTTCGACATTCGCTAAAGCGCTGACGAATGACCGGACGTGTGACTCCCACAAAAATCACCTAAAACATTGAGCTGCAGGTAGATTTTCAGCGTTCGCGTAGATAATTTTTTCAATCGCCCGGATAATCGGGCACATTCCCGCGCATAGCGTAGGAGCAATGTGGGATACCGATGGAGATGCAGGTGATGTCCGAGAGCAACAATTCAGCGAACATCAACGAGGCTGCTTATGCCGCCCTGCGCGAGCGCATCGTCAGTGGCGAACTACAGCCTGGCGCCCCGCTTTCGGAACGCGCGCTGTGTGAAGCGCTTGAGGTATCACGCACGCCGTTGCGCGAAGCAATCAAGATGCTGGCACGCGAGGGGCTGGTGGAGATTTCCGCCACCCGGCGAGCCAGAGTCGCCAGCGTGACCCTGGATGAGGCCGCGAACATGCTGACCTTGCTCGCGGCATTGGAGGGATTGTCCGGCGAACAGGCCTGCCAGAAGATTTCCGGCTCCGACATTGCCGAGTTGGAAACGTTGCAAGCAGCCATGCGCCTGAGCTACGAGCAGAATGACCTGGCCGGCTATTTCGAGTTGAATCAGGCCATTCACCTGAAAATTCTAGCGGTGGCCGACAACCGCGTATTGTCGGAAATGTTCGGTAACCTCAATGCGCGTCTGCGGCATGTGCGCAAACGCCTGACACCAACACCGGGGCGCTGGCTGCAGGCAGTTACCGAGCACGAGCAGATGCTGGTTTACTTGAAAAAAGGTGACAGCAAGAAACTGCGCACGCTGATGGAAGAGCACCTGCGCAATAAGATCGATGTGTTTCTCGCCACCATGCTCGAACACGGAATTGTCAGTGTGCAACGCTCGGCGTGACAGCACCGTAGATCGTCATGGCGAATTTCGATTTGGAGCTCACACAGATCATGGCGTCAATACCTGAGGTGGGTAGGGTCACAACCTTGATGGCGGCGCGCTCAAATACGTCTGCCAGGAACCGAGCTGAACGGGGGAGCGATGCAACCGAAACTCGTCATAATCGCCCCTCGATTCTCTAATGGATCAGTGAACTGAGGCATCACGCCTCTGTCCGTCAAGCAGCACTCAACACCCGCGCCAAGGTTGCCTTCACTTTGCCCATGCCGTCATGCAGTGCCTGTTCGATTTCGGCCATGGTAATCACTGCCGACGACTTGCCTGCCGCTGGATTTACCACCAGCGCCAGACAGGCATATTCAAGCTCAAGCTCTCGGGCCAACGCTGCTTCCGGCATGCCGGTCATGCCGACGATGTCGCACCCGTCGCGCTCCAGTCGCACGATTTCCGCCACGGTCTCAAGACGCGGCCCCTGCGTGCAGGCATACACACCAAAATCGCTGAACGCGCAGCCTTCGGCCATGAGCGAGGCAATCAACCGTTCGCGCAGCGGCGCGCTGTAGGGGTAGCTGAAATCGATATGGGTGACCTGCTCCAGGTCGTCGGCAAAAAATGTGTGTTCGCGACCGCTGGTGTAGTCCACCAGATCATGCGGCACACAGAAATGTCCGGTGCCCATGTCAGGGTGGATTCCGCCCACCGCATTGACCGACAGAATCGCCTCGGCGCCCGCCTGTTTCAGCGCCCACAGGTTGGCGCGATAGTTGACCTTATGCGGGGGAAAACGATGGGGATGGCCATGGCGCGCCAGAAACATCACTTCACGACCGGCGTATTCACCAACCTGAATATCGCCAGACGGCGCACCGTAAGGCGTGTTCATCGGCAGAGACTGACGAATCGTCAACCCGTCGAGTTGCGTCAGGCCGGTGCCACCGATAATCGCGTAAACAGTCATGGGGGTTCCTTAATCAATCAGTTGAGCAGCGCGCAACGAGGACAGCGCTGCCAGCCAGCGCGGATGCTGGCGGTATTCAGTGGTCGCCCAGGCCTGCCCGCGCATTTTGGCGATACGCGTGGCAGGCTTGATGTGCATGCGCTGGGCCGTGCTCAGGGCCAGTTCCGCCGCGCCACGATCATTGCAGACCAGGCCCATGTCGCAACCGGCGGTCAGCGCCGCTTCGATACGGCTCGCGGCATCCCCCACCACATGCGCACCGGCCATGGACAAATCGTCGCTGAAAATAACCCCATCGAAACCCAATTCGCCACGCAGAATGTCCTGCAACCAGCGACGGGAAAAACCGGCGGGCTGGGCATCGACTTTGGGGTAAATGACGTGAGCCGGCATGACTGCCGCAAGCTGTTTGCTCAACCGCGCAAACGGCACCAGATCGTTGGCGCGAATGGACGCAAGGCTTCGTTCATCAGTAGGAATCGCTACGTGGGAATCGGCCTCAGCCCAGCCATGACCAGGAAAATGCTTGCCGGTCGCAGCCATCCCTGCTGCGTTCATGCCACGGACAAAGGCACCTGCGAGTAACGCCACACGCTGTGGATCGCCCTCAAACGCACGACTGCCAACCACTGCGCTGCGTTGGTAATCGAGGTCCAACACGGGAGCGAAGCTGATGTCCAGCCCGACCGCAAGGACTTCGGTCGCCATCAACCAGCCACAATCCTCAGCGAGGGACTCTGCATTCGGATTATCGGCGATGGCGCGCATCGCCGGCAGCCGCACAAACCCCTGACGCAGACGCTGAACGCGGCCCCCTTCTTGGTCCACCGCTAACAGAAGGTCAGGACGAATCGCGCGAATGGACGTGCAAAGCTCGCGAACCTGGCGCGGATTTTCGATATTACGGGCAAAAATAATCAGGCCGCCCACTTCGGGCTGACGCAGGAACTGACGGTCTTCAGACGTCAACCACGTACCGGCGACGTCCACCATCAGGGAGCCTTGCAGGCCAGAACTCATATGAATTTCCTTCAACATTCCATGCACATGCCGGGCATGGTGCTTGATCGACGGATGCGACGCAAATACGCGGGCACCCTGTCCCGATCAAACTTTTGCGGGGGCCTGGCTTTTAGTACGCGGTTTGAGTTGAGCGCAGATCATCGCAGTGTCGGTCACGCCGGTTTCGGCACGCATGCCAGCGGCAAGGAACGGCACCATCAAACGCATCACCTGCTCAATCGAGGTGTTAACGCCAAAATCGGTCTCGGCAATCGCGCGCAAGGCCTTGATACCCGACATGCTAAACGCTGCGGCGCCAAGCATGAAATGCACACGCCAGAACAACTCGATGGGAGGAATACGTGGGGCGGCGTCATTTACCAGCAACATGTAACGGCGGAACACCTTGCCGTACATGTCCTCAAGATAACGACGCAAATGGCCTTGGCTCTGACTGAATGCAAGGCCAAGCAAACGCATGAAAATTGATAAGTCGTTGCCGCTGCGAGGCTGCACGACCAGCGCCTGTTCGACGAGAATCTCCAGTAACTCTTCCAGCGTCGGTTTGTGATCGGGCTTTGCCTGACGGCGCTCCAACTCGCGATCCAGACTGACGCAGAACGGCCCCAAGAAGCGCGAAAAGACCGCCTGGATCAATGCCTTCTTTGAACCGAAATGGTAGTTAACGGCTGCAAGATTGACTGAGGCCTTGCTGGTAATCAGCCTCAGCGACGTTTCGGCAAAACCTTTTTCCGCGAACAACTGTTCCGCTGCATCAAGAATTCGTTCAACTGTTTCCGACTGGGCCATGGTTCTCTGCCTGACAAACAACTGTTTGAAACATACGTTTCAGCCAACTCCCTGTCAACCCTGCCCGTTCGTTTTCTGTCCGGCCGGTCACGCGCATTTAATCATATAAACCGGGGCCTGTAGCCCACCGGATGACAAGTCATTTTATACCGCTGCGATGACTGCCCGACGCAATGAATAAAAAGGGATATTGCCAAGACCAAATCACTGTATATAATCCCAGTCACTGTATAAAAAGACAGAGCGAGCCAAATGATCAAACTGACGTCACGCCAAGCCGAAATCCTCGATTTCATCAAACGCTGCCTGGAAGACAACGGCTACCCGCCCACCCGTGCGGAAATCGCTCAGGAACTGGGCTTCAAGTCGCCCAACGCCGCTGAAGAACACCTCAAAGCCCTGGCCCGCAAGGGCGCTATCGAAATGACACCGGGTGCCTCACGCGGCATCCGCATTCCGGGTTTCGAAGCCAAGGCCGATGAGAGCGGGCTGCCTATCATTGGTCGCGTCGCCGCTGGCGCTCCCATTCTCGCGCAACAACACATCGAAGAGTCCTTGAGCATCAACCCGGCATTCTTTCACCCGAGCGCAGACTATCTGCTGCGGGTGCATGGCATGAGCATGAAAGACGTCGGGATCCTGGACGGAGACTTGCTCGCCGTGCATACAACGCGTGAAGCCCGTAACGGCCAGATCGTCGTTGCACGGATTGGCGACGAAGTGACCGTCAAACGTTTCAAGCGTGAAGGCAGCCGAGTCTGGCTAATCGCGGAAAACCCTGACTTCGCGCCGATTGAAGTGAATTTGAAAGACCAGGAACTGGTTATCGAAGGGTTAAGCGTCGGCGTCATTCGCCGCTAAAGGAGAACACTCATGCAGTTCCCACAGACACAGCAACAACATGCACAGCTGCCTTTGTTCGAAGCATTCATGGCGCAGCCCATTGTGCCGATGCTCAAAACGCCCATTCTTGAAGATAGGGGCGAAACGCCTTGGAACAGCGAGCCAGAAGCCTTCAGTGAATTGTCATTGCGTGGCGCCGCCGGGAACTGTCTGAACCTTCTGGCCCCCATTTTAAGGGAGCTGAGCCAGGATCAGGACGCACGCTGGCTGACACTGATCGCCCCGCCCTCCAGTGTGACTCAGGCCTGGTTGAGGGACGCCGGGCTGAACCGGGAACGCATTCTTCTACTACAACCGCGTGGCACGCAAACCGCTCTTGAGTTGACTCGAGAAGCGTTGCGGCTGGGACGCAGCCATACCGTGGTGAGCTGGATCAATCCAATTAACGCTAACGCACGGCAGCAACTTGTCAGTGCCGCAAGAATTGGAGAAGCACAAAGCCTGAATATCCGCCTGGGCTAGCTCACCAGGCAATCCTGTTTCAGGACAGGCCGGGCTTCTCAGGGCGAGAAGCCGAAAGACAGTCGCTCGATTTAACGCCGTTGAATTAATGAAGCACTCTCGGGCCATCGCCTTTTTCCAACTCGCCTTCGGCAAGACGACCAGCCATCTGCACACCGACGCTCAACATCGCCTTGGCGACTTCAACATGTTGGCCCTGCAGAAAAGCTTTGGCGTCGTCTGAGAAGTTGAGGGTAACCAGAGACCCTTCATCCTCAGCGCGGCGCAGCTCGATACGGCCGTCAGGCAACTCGACAATTTCCAGAAAAGACGTAGGCATTAAGACAGTTCTCCACGAAAGGCCGGTATTGTACCAGCCTGACGCCTCAGGCCCTAGTCCATCGATCATTCGGCTTCAGCACTCACTGAGCCCTTCCCGGAAGCGAATGGCAAGCCCTTTCAACTGCTGACGCCAGCTTTCCATTTCCTCACGACTCAGCTCAGGCTCAGCCTGTTCCTCACCGCCCACCGAAATAATCAATGGCTGAGTGACGTCTCCCTTGGGTTTCTTTGGCTCGCGGGGCGGTTGAAACAGCGCGTTATAGGAAGCTAACAACTGTGCCAGCCAGGTTTCCCGTTGCTGCGCGAGCTCGACCAATTCAGCCATTTCGGGGATCGCGATAGCCTCCAGCACCTGAGGCGTTAGCAACGTCTCCGCACGCGGCGCGTTGGCCTGCGGAAGTCGGTAGTACCCAGCGATTTCATGGCATAACCCCAGAAGAGCGCCATAGAGATGGAACACCGCCGACTCACGCTCGGCCTGTTCCAGGCCCTGAGCATTCATGGCGGTGCTAGCGTTTGCCTTGGCCATGGCCTCCAGCGCCAGTCCTGCAAAAAAGAGCTTCTGGTTGGTACGGGTATAGAGTTCGTGCGCCATGACAGTGGCCTCCACCATTAACGAATTGAACCGCTACAGACGATACTCGCTGTCGAGAATAAAAAAATCCCCCGGCGAACCGAGGGACATTTTTAACGCAAACCGCAGGCGCCTGTCATTTGAGTCATGCGCCAGCGATCAACGCTTGTCTTCGACCTTCCACGCCTTGCCGTCGTAGAACGCACGCCAGCCCGTTGGCTTGCCTTCGACTTCAGTCTGGACATATTGCTCTTTGGATTTACGGCTGTAACGAATGACTGCTGGCCGGCCATCCGGGTCTTTCTTCGGCGCATCACACAGGAAGTGATACTTGGGATCGATCTCATCCTTGTGCGGCACGATTTCCATGACCAGTGGCGCACGAGTCTCTCGGTTTTTCGGGAACTGGCTGGCCGCCAGGAACAACCCCGAAGCGCCGTCGCGCAGGATATACGTGTCGTCGACCTTGTCGCACTTGAGCTCCGGCATCTTCACCGGGTCCATTTTCGGCGGTGCCGCTTCGCCGCTTTTCAGCAGCTTGCGGGTGTTCTTGCAATTGGTGCAGCCAAAGAACTTGCCGAAACGGCCGGTTTTAAGCTGCATTTCACCGCCGCACTTGTCGCATTCCACGCTTGGGCCTTCATAGCCCTTGATCCGGTAATTGCCTTCTTCGATCTCATAACCCACGCAATCGGGGTTATTACCGCAGATGTGCAGCTTGCGCTTCTCATCCAACAGGTAGGCGTCCATCGCCGTGCTGCAGACTGGACAGCGATGCTTGCCACGAAGAACACGCGATTCAGATTCGCCCTCGTCATCGTCGGCAATTTCATCGCCCGGCGTCAGGTTGACCGTGGCCTTGCAGCGTTCTTTGGGCGGCAGGCTGTAGCCCGAACAGCCGAGGAACACGCCGGTCGACGCTGTACGAATCTGCATCGGACGACCACAGACCTTGCACGGAATATCGGTCATCACCGGCTGATTCGCACGCATGCCACTGTCGGCAGCTTCGGCGACTTCCAGCTTTTTCTTGAAATCGCCGTAGAACTCGTCGAGCACGTTTTTCCAGTCACGCTCGCCCTGAGCCACGTCGTCGAGATTCTCTTCCATCCCGGCAGTGAAGCCGTAATCCATCAGGTTCGAGAAGCTTTCGGACAGGCGCTCGGTAACGATATCGCCCATTTTTTCCGAGTAGAAACGGCGGTTATGCAGCGCTACATAGCCTCGGTCCTGAATGGTCGAGATGATCGCAGCATAGGTCGACGGCCGGCCAATACCGCGCTTCTCCATCTCCTTGACCAGGCTCGCCTCAGAGTAGCGCGCAGGCGGCTTGGTGAAGTGCTGAGTCGGATCAAGCTTGATCAGCTTCATTTTGTCGCCCTGGGCCATGTCAGGCAGCACATCGTCGTCGCCAGGCTTGGTCATTTGCGGCAGTACACGGGTGTAACCGTCAAATTTGAGGATGCGACCTTTGGCGCGCAATTCGAAGTCACCCGCGGCCACGCTGACGGTGGTCGAAAGGTATTGCGCAGGCGGCATTTGACACGCCACGAACTGGCGCCAGATCAACTCGTAAAGGCGCTCGGCGTCGCGCTCCATACCGGTCAATTTACTCGGATGAGTATTGACATCAGAAGGACGAATCGCTTCGTGCGCCTCCTGTGCGCCTTCTTTGCTGCTGTACACAATCGGCGACTCGGGCAGGTATTTCTTGCCAAACTCGGTCTCGATGTAAGTGCGCGCCATAGCCACAGCGTCGATCGACAGGTTGGTCGAGTCAGTACGCATGTACGTGATGTAACCCGCCTCGTACAAGCGCTGGGCCATCATCATGGTTTTCTTCACGCCGAAGCCCAGGCGGTTGCTACCGGCCTGCTGCAAGGTGGAGGTGATGAACGGTGCGGATGGCTTGCTGCTGGTGGGTTTGTCTTCGCGCTTGGCGATGGTGTAGGCAGAAACCTTGAGCTTTTCCAGCGCCGCCATGGCTTGGGTTTCGTTCAACGGCTTGAACGCTTCGCCGTTCTCACGGGCCACTTCGAAGCGCACGTTAGCGCCCTTGGCAGTACCCAGGTCTGCGTGAACTTCCCAGTACTCTTCCGGGTTGAACGCGCGGATCTCGCGCTCACGCTCCACCACAAGCTTCACGGCAACCGATTGCACGCGGCCGGCTGATAGGCCACGAGCGATTTTCTGCCACAGCAGCGGCGAGACCATATAACCGACGACACGGTCAAGGAAACGACGGGCCTGCTGCGCATTGACCCGATCAATATCCAGTTCGCCAGGCTTGGAGAAGGCTTCCTGAATTGCCTTCTTGGTGATTTCGTTGAACACCACGCGCTTGTAGCGAGAGTCGTCACCGCCGATGGCTTCGCGCAGGTGCCAGGCAATGGCTTCTCCCTCGCGGTCCAAGTCGGTTGCGAGATAGATGGTGTCAGCATCTTTGGCCAGACGACGCAGTTCTTCGATGACCTTCTCTTTGCCGGGAAGGATTTCGTACTTGGCCTTCCAGCCGTGGTCCGGATCGACACCCATACGCGCGACCAACTGGCGCTTGGCCTTTTCTTTGGGCGAGAGCGCGGGGGCTTCGCCAGCAACAGCCTTGCTGCGCTTGGCGGCAGGCTCTTTGCTGGCGCTAGCCGAACCGCTGGTGGGCAGGTCTCGGATATGGCCGATACTCGACTTCACCACGTACTGGTTGCCCAAATACTTGTTGATGGTCTTGGCCTTAGCCGGGGATTCCACAATGACCAGCGATTTGCCCATGGATCGGAAAATTCCTGAATGCTAGAAAAAAGACGTTAGAGCCGTCGAGGCCCCGCTATATATAGTGGCTACAAGGTGAGGTCAAGCACAGGCTACTGCAAGGCCCAGTATCATGGCGTTGCAAAACGGTCAGGTTCGGCCTGGACCAAAGCAAAGCGCGGCACTTGCTCGCCGTCAACCTCGACCGACTCCAGAAACATGCTCAATGGCCGAACCCAGAGCCCGTATTCGCCGTACAGCGCTTGATAGAACACCACTTCTTCCTCGGTCTCGGAATGCCGTGCGACACCGAAAACACGGTACTCGGGGCCTTTATAATGACGGTAGAGACCTGGTTGTAATTGCATGGTGCGGTCCTCACGGATCGAAGCGAAAAAAACTGCCAACAAACATTTCCTAAAAAACAAAAACCGGGGCACCAGGCCCCGGCTTGCAACATCACACCAATCAGACGCGCTCGAAGACTGTGGATATACCCTGTCCTAGACCGATGCACATGGTTGCAACACCCAAGGTGCCGCCTTTTTGTTTCATGACATTGAGCAAAGTACCTGAGATACGCGCTCCGGAACATCCAAATGGATGGCCCAAGGCGATGGCGCCGCCGTGCAGGTTAACCTTCTGGTCCATCTTGTCGAGCACTTTCAAATCTTTCAACACTGGCAAGGCCTGCGCAGCGAAGGCTTCGTTGAGTTCAAAGTAGTCGATATCGCCGATGGTCAGGCCTGCGCGCTTGAGTGCTTTCTGCGTCGCAGGAACGGGTCCATAGCCCATGATTGCAGGGTCTACACCGGCCACGGCCATGGAGCGAATCACCGCCAGCGGCTCGATGCCAAGGTCCATGGCACGCTGGCCGGACATGACGATCATGCAGGACGCACCGTCAGTGATCTGCGAAGAGGTGCCCGCTGTCACAGTGCCGCCTTTTGGGTTGAAGGCAGGCTTCAACGCCGCCAGACTTTCCAGCGTGGTCTCTGGACGAATGGTCTCGTCGTAGTCGAACATCTTCAGGAAGCCGTTCTCGTCATACCCTTGCATCGGGATGATCTCATCCTTGAAGTTGCCTTCCACAGTCGCCTGGTACGCCAGCTTGTGCGAGCGAACACCGAACGCGTCTTGCTGCTCACGCGTCACACCGTGCATCTTGCCGAGCATTTCTGCGGTCAAACCCATCATGCCCGACGCCTTGGCTGCGTATAGCGACAAGTGCGGGTTAGGATCGACGCCGTGCATCATGCTGACGTGGCCCATGTGCTCAACACCACCGATGACGAACACATCACCATTGCCGGTCATGATCGCTTGAGCTGCGGTGTGCAACGCGCTCATGGATGAACCGCAGAGGCGGCTCACAGTCTGGGCCGCCGAGGTATGCGGGATCTGTGTCATCAACGACGCCATGCGCGCGATGTTCCAGCCTTGTTCCAATGTCTGGTTAACACAGCCCCAGATCACATCTTCGACTTCGGCCGGATCGACCTTGGCGTTGCGTTCCAGCAGTTTGCTGATCAGGTGCGCCGACAGGTCTTCGGCACGGGTATTGCGGTGCATGCCACCCTTGGAGCGGCCCATCGGGGTGCGACCGAAGTCGACAATCACGACGTCTTTCGGATTCAAGCTCATATATTCACCTACTCGTTGGGCACTTAACCGAAGAAGCTCTGGCCATTTTTGGCCATCTCACGCAGCTTCGCAGTGGGGTGGTACAGCGCGCCCAGATCAGCGTATTGGTCAGCCAGGGCAACGAATTGGGCGACACCGACCGAGTCGATGTAACGCAGCGCGCCTCCACGGAATGGAGGGAAACCGATGCCATAGATCAGGCCCATGTCGGCCTCGGCAGCCGTCTCGACGATGCCGTCTTCCAGGCAACGCACCGTTTCCAGACACAGAGGAATCATCATCCAGTTGATGATGTCTTCATCGGTCACTTCACGTTGCTCGTAGACAATCGGCTTGAGCACTTCCAGCACGGAGGCATCAACGACCTTCTTCGGCTTGCCCTTCTTGTCAGTCTCATAGACGTAGAAGCCCTTGCCGTTTTTCTGGCCCAGGCGGTTGGCCTCGTAGAGCGCGTCGATGGCTGAGCGACGATCATCTTTCATGCGATCAGGGAAACCTTCAGCCATCACATCGCGACCGTGGTGACCGGTGTCGATACCGACCACGTCCATCAGGTACGCTGGGCCCATCGGCCAACCGAATTTTTCCATCACTTTGTCGATGCGCACAAAGTCAACACCGGCACTCACCAGCTTGGCGAAACCGCCGAAGTATGGGAACAAAATACGGTTGACCAGAAAGCCTGGGCAGTCGTTGACCACGATGGGGTTCTTGCCCATTTTCTTGGCGTAGGCCACGGTGGTTGCAACAGCGACTTCGCTGGACTTCTCGCCACGGATCACTTCAACCAAGGGCATCATGTGTACCGGGTTGAAGAAGTGCATGCCGACAAAGTTTTCCGGACGCTTGAGGGCTTTGGCCAGCAGGCTGATAGAAATGGTCGAGGTGTTGGAGGCCAGAATCGTGCCTTCGCCCACCTGCCCTTCGACTTCGGCCAATACGGCTTGTTTGACCTTTGGGTTTTCCACAACGGCTTCAACAACCAAGTCGACATGACCAAAATCGCCGTAGGACAATGTCGGACGAATCGCGTTAAGCGCTTCGGCCATTTTTTCTGGCGTCAGGCGACCTTTTTCGACCCGCTTGCCGAGCAGTTTCGACGCCTCGCCAAGACCCAATTGAATGGCCTCTTCGCGAATGTCTTTCATCAGGATTGGCGTGCCTTTGACGGCCGACTGATAAGCAATACCGCCGCCCATGATGCCTGCACCCAACACCGCCGCCTGCTTGACGTCTTTGGCGACTTCGTCGTAGACCTTGGCTTTCTTTTTCAGCTCCTGGTCGTTGAGAAATAGCCCTATCAGGCTTTCTGCGGCAGAGGTTTTCGCTAACTTAACGAAACCGGCCGCTTCAATTTCCAAAGCCTTTTCACGACCGAAATTGGCAGCTTTCTGGATACTCTTGATCGCTTCGACAGGCGCTGGATAGTTCGGACCCGCCTGCCCGGCAACGAAACCTTTGGCGGTTTCAAAAGCCATCATTTGTTCGATAGCGTTGAGCTTGATCTTTTCAAGCTTTGGCTGGCGCTTGGCCTTGAAGTCAAACTCACCGGAAATAGCGCGTTTGACCAGGTCCAATGCGGCTTCATGAAGTTTTTCAGGTGCGACGACGGCATCGACCGCGCCCACTTTCAGTGCATCTTCGGCGCGATTTTCTTTACCGGAGGCGATCCACTCGACAGCATTGTCGACACCAATCAAGCGTGGCAGACGAACCGTGCCACCGAAACCTGGATAGATGCCAAGCTTGACTTCAGGCAAACCGATTTTGGCGGTGCTGGACATGACGCGGAAATCTGCTGCCAAGCACATTTCAAGACCACCACCCAAGGCAATGCCATTGATCGCGGCGACAGTAGGCACGCCCAAGTCTTCAAAATCACTGAAGATTCGATTGGCTTCCAAATTACCCGCCACCAGTTCTGCGTCTGGCAACTTGAAACTCTCGACGAACTCGGTGATGTCGGCGCCGACGATGAACACGTCTTTGCCGCTGGTGACAATCACGCCGTTGATCGAGCCATCGGCTTTGATGGTATCAACGGCCTGACGCAGGTCATTGAGGGTGAGGCGGTTGAACTTGTTGACGGACTCACCCTTGAGGTCGAATTTCAATTCGACGATGCCACTTTCAAGAGCCTTAACCGTGATGGCTTTACCTTCGTAAATCATCAACTGATCTCCACGATATGGAAGCTGAACAATACGCGTCGGACGCTGAATTCTGGCGAAAGACATGGCGGATTCGCCAATGCAGAACACCAAACGCCAGGCACCCCGTCGACACGACTCGAGCGCTTGTCAGAACGTTCCTACGGCAAACGCTCAATTCATACGCCCGTTTGATTTGGGTACGCACACCTTCATTCATATTCCAACAATTGTCAATTGAGCCGGCAGCGGACATAACGGGCAATTTTCGGTAAAAACGAACGGCTGATAGGCATGCATTCACTGAATGGATAATTTAAACATTCAACATGACCGGCAATGTTTGGCCGAACGGTGATCGTCACCCAATAGAAAAAAAAGTCGCTACAGCGCAGACAAATGCACCAATAAGGTCTACATTCAGCGCACTGCGCATCAAGACGGGTCATTTCGAAAGAGAGTAACAGCGAATCGGCACTGTTTTTTTACGGTATTGCACCGCAAAGCACCCAGAATTATCGGCCTGCCTGGCCAACCCCAGCCCGATGTTGTTATCGGGCTTTTTAATGCCTGTGATTTGGCGATAGCCCCATTAGGCTAAGGCTTTGAGCACGGCCGCAATATGTTGCAATACTTCTGGCTCCCCCCTCTCAGCCCAATACAGCGCGATCAGTTGCTTGCCCGCCTCCACTTTGTAGACGTCGGCAGGCAAGGTCTGAAACTGGGCAAGCAGACGCACGTCTTCACAGGGCTCGCGCCATTGATTGAGCCAAACACCGGGTGCCGTCTGAAAATACACCCAACTGTCGGGCTCAGATGCCCTACGTGGGCGGTGATATTGTGCGCAAGGGCTCGGAGGCTCCTTGGGTAACCAATGCGGCCATTGCTGCGGTGCCAACTGCATCGCCAGCCCCATGCGCCTGGCTTCCATCCGTAGCGCCATTCTGCCACTCTGCTGCCGCGAAGGACGCAGCCAGACCAACGGGCTTAGCACAACGGCAAGGATTGACAGCACGATCCAGACCGTCATCTGCCTATGCCCCGCTCTAGACGGCCGTCGTCGCGCAAATAAAGGCGTGCCATGAGGCGCGTGAAAAGAGCCATAATTAAAACCATCGCAAACCTCAGAAGGAACATCCCATGCCCTATGAACATATTTTGGTCGCCGTGGACCTCACAGAAGAGTGCGACCCGGTCATCAAGCGTGCGCGTGAGCTGGCCGTTGCCAATAACGCCAAGCTCTCGCTGGTGCATATCGTGGAACCGATGGCGATGGCGTTCGGTGGTGATGTACCGATGGATCTTTCGCAACTGCAACAGCAGCAGTTCGATCAGGCCAAGGAAAAGCTCGAGGCGCTGAAAGTGAAATACCCCGATGTCAAAACCGGTGACAGCCACCTGACCTATGGGCAGCCGCGCCAGGAAATCCATCAGTTGGCCAAGGACCACCATGTCGATCTGATCGTGGTCGGAAGCCATGGCCGCCATGGTCTGTCGCTACTGCTGGGCTCCACCGCCAATGACGTACTGCATGGCGCACCGTGCGACGTCCTGGCGGTTCGCCTGATCAAGCGTACGGAATAACGCCCCCACGCGCATAAATGCGCGCCTCCCATCAAGCAATAAGCCCGAGCCCTTGAAGGGGCTCGGGCTTATTTACATCACGACATCACTGGATCAGTCGTCCAGCTCGGCCCAGCGCTCCAACAACCCGTCGAGCTGACCTTGCAGACTTTCGAGCAGAGCGATCACCGCCGCGGTTTGCTCGGCTGGCCGCTGATAAAAAGCAGGCTCGGCCATTTCGGCAGTCAATGCAGCCATCTGTGATTCGACGTCGTCGATCTGGCCAGGCAACGCTTCAAGCTCACGCTGCAACTTGTAGCTGAGCTTCTTCTTGGCCACCGGCATGTCCTGAGCCACAACCGGCTCAGCCGCAACCACGGCAGCGGCCAGCTCGGCCCTACCGGATTTGCTGTCGGTCACACCCAGCAGACGCGGCGAGCCGCCCTGACGCAGCCAGTCCTGATAACCACCGACGAACTCACGAACCTTGCCCTCGCCTTCGAACACCAAGGTACTGGTGACGACATTGTCGAGGAATGCCCGGTCGTGGCTGACCATCAGAACAGTACCCTTGAAGGTCAGCAACACCTCTTCAAGCAGTTCGAGGGTCTCAACGTCCAGGTCGTTGGTCGGTTCGTCGAGGACCAGCAGGTTGGCTGGCTTGCTGAACAGTTTGGCCAGCAGCAAACGCGCACGTTCACCGCCAGACAACGCCTTGACAGGTGTGCGTGCGCGCTGAGGACTGAACAGGAAATCGCCCAGGTAGCTCAAAACGTGCCGACTCTGACCATCGATATCGATAAAGTCGCGACCTTCGGCGACGTTATCGATCACGGTCTTTTCCAGATCCAGCTGATGCCGCAACTGATCGAAATAAGCGACGTCCAGACGCGTGCCGACTTCAACCTTGCCGCTGGTCGGCTGCAGATTATCGAGCATCAGTTTGAGCAAGGTGGTCTTGCCGGTACCGTTAGCGCCTAGCAAACCGATTCGGTCTTCGCGCTGCAGCACCATGGAGAAGTCCTTGATCAGCATCGGGCCGCCCGGATGCGCGAAGCTGACGTTGTCCAGCACCATCACCTGCTTGCCCGACTTGTCGGCAGTATCGAGCTGGATGTTCGCCTTGCCGGTGCGCTCGCGGCGCTCACTGCGCTCCACGCGCAGCTCCTTCAGGGCACGGACGCGACCTTCGTTACGGGTGCGGCGGGCCTTGATGCCCTGACGAATCCAGACTTCTTCCTGGGCCAGGCGCTTGTCGAACAGTGCGTTGGCGGTTTCTTCTGCCGCCAGCGCAGCTTCTTTATGCACCAGGAAGCTGGCGTAGTCGCCGTCCCAGTCAATCAGGCCGCCGCGATCGAGTTCAAGGATGCGCGTGGCGAGGTTCTGCAAAAAGGAACGGTCGTGGGTAATGAACAAGACCGCGCCCTGGAAATCCTTGAGCGCCTCTTCCAGCCAGGCGATGGCGCCGATGTCCAGGTGGTTGGTGGGCTCATCGAGCAGCAGCAAGTCCGGCTCGGACACCAGCGCCTGTGCCAGCAGCACGCGACGACGCCAGCCACCGGACAATTCGGCAAGGGTTTTGTCGGCGGGTAACTGCAGACGACTCAGCGTGCTGTCGACCAGTTGCTGCAAGCGCCAGCCATCACGGGCTTCGAGGTCCTGCTGGACATGCATCAGCTTGTCCAGGTCCTCGGCCGTGACGATGTTCTGGCTCAGGTGATGGTATTGCGCGAGTAAGGCGCCCACGCCGTCCAGGCCTTCAGCCACCACATCGAATACAGTGCGGTCATCGGCAACCGGTAACTCCTGAGGCAACTCGCCGATCTTCAGGCCCGGCGCACGCCAGACGCTGCCGTCATCAGGCTTCTGCACGCCTTTGACCAGCTTCAACATGCTGGATTTACCAGTGCCGTTGCGACCGATAATGCAGACCCGCTCACCACGGGCGATCTGCCAGGACACCTTGTCCAACAACGGCATGGCGCCGAACGCAAGGGACACATCGGTGAATTTGAGCAGGGTCATGAGCTTCTCCAAAAACCGGGCGCGTATTCTACCTGAGATACCCGCCAAGTAGGGGTATTGGATGACAGAACGTGGCGCCGACGATCCAAATAATTCATTTATATGCGCCGATTGTTTCTATCGGCGACCAACGACGCCAAGGCGCTTCAACCCGCGCTGGCAAACCGCTAAGCTAGCCCCACTTTTCCTGGTTCATCTGCACGGAAGTCTCATGCGCAGTCGTTTGTTCAGTCTTTTGTCCTGCCTGCTTCTGTCGGCTACCGCAGCCCAGTGTGTCCAAGCGGTCGACCTCACCCAACAACGCCAATATTACGATGAAGCCAAGCGCGCCTTGGCCAAGGGCGATGCAGGCCCGTATCGGATGTACGGCGCAGCCCTGGCGGACTATCCGCTGGAACCGTATCTGGCCTATGACGAACTGACAGTGCGCCTGAACACGGCAAGCAATCAGGAAGTCGAGAAATTCTTCGCTGATCACGGCGACCTGCCCCAGGCCAACTACATGAAGTTGCGCTGGCTGCGTCTGCTGGCTTCGCGTGGCGACTGGCAGCCGTTTGTCGAGTACTACGATCCCAAACTCAATTTCGTCGAACTGGACTGCCTGTATGGTCAGTATCAGCTCGGGCATAACCTGCGCGCCGAGGGTTACGCCAATGCCGAGAAGCTGTGGATGACAGGCAAGACCCTGCCCACCTCGTGCGACACCCTCTTCACCCAATGGGCTGTTGAAGGCCAACTCACCGAGCAGAAACGCTGGCAGCGCGCCAAGCTCGCCGCCCAGGCCCGCAATTACGCGCTGGCCAATCAGTTGGTCAACAGCCTGACCACCCTCGCCCCCCAGGGCCGCTTGTTGATCGCCGTGGCGCAGAAGCCTGAGATGGTCAACAACCAGGCACAGTTCGTGCCGGCTGACGAGGCGATGTCCGACGTGGTGGGCCTGGGCCTGCGACGGCTGGCCAAGCAGGACCCGCAACGCGCTCTGGAACTGCTGGACGCCTATTCGCCGGCAATGCGCTTCTCCCATGAGGAGCAAGTGCAAATCGCCAAGGAAATCGGTCTCACCCTCGCCCGTAGTTACGATGGTCGCGCGCTTGAAGTGATGAGCAAATACGATCCGGACCTGCGCGACGACACCGTGACCGAATGGCGCCTGCGCCTGTTGCTGCGTCTGGGTCGCTGGGGTGACGCTTATGAACTGACCCGGCGTCTGCCACAAACGTTGGCGATCACTAATCGCTGGCGCTACTGGCAGGCGCGCTCGCTCGAACTGTCGCAACCCAACAGCCCCTTGCTGCCGGCGCTGTACAAAAACGTGTCCCATGAGCGTGACTTCTATGGTTTTCTGGCGGCCGATCGCACGCAAACCGCCTACCAACTGAACAACAAACCGCTATTGCTCAGCCAGGCCACCATCAACAAAGTGCGCAATACACCGGGCGTACGCCGCGCGCTGGAGTTCTATGAGCGCGGCCAGATCGTCGACGGCCGTCGCGAGTGGTATCACGTTACCCGCCGCTTCACCCGCGACGAAATGGTCGCTCAAGCCAAGCTGGCGTACGACATGAGATGGTACTTCCCGGCCATTCGCACGATCAGCCAGGCGCAATATTGGGATGACCTTGATATCCGCTTCCCGATGGCGCACCGCGACACACTGGTGCGCGAAGCACAAATTCGCGGCCTGCACTCCAGTTGGGTGTTCGCGATCACCCGTCAGGAAAGCGCATTCATGGACGACGCACGCTCAGGTGTCGGTGCAAGTGGCCTGATGCAACTGATGCCTGCCACCGCCAAGGAAACCGCGCGCAAGTTCAGCATTCCGTTGGCCTCCCCTGCTCAAGTCCTCGATCCAGATACAAACATCCAGTTGGGCGCAGCGTACTTGAGCCAGGTACACGGCCAGTTCAATGGCAACCGCGTGTTGGCATCGGCGGCCTACAACGCAGGCGCCGGTCGCGTGAGGCAGTGGCTCAAAGGTGCGAACCATCTGGCGTTCGACGTTTGGGTCGAAAGCATTCCCTTCGACGAAACCCGCCAGTATGTGCAGAACGTGCTGTCGTACGCAGTGATCTACGGTCAGAAGCTCAATGCACCCCAGCCGCTGGTGGACTGGCATGAGCGGTTTTTTGATGATTTATAGAGTGGAAATGTAACGCGGCTTGTAGGCGAGGGATCGCGTTTCAATCTCAGACCGTTGGTTACTCCAGGACCTCAACCGGCATGCCCACCTCAAGCATGCCCGCCCCGTCGTTGACCATGTTCTGCCCAAACCAGACCTGGCCTTCCCATTCCCGGTAGGTCTTAAGCGTCGTCAATGGCTCGCGGTCTGCAGTGCGCTCACCGTTGGCGGGGTCGATGGTGGTGAGAATGCAACGCGAACAACCCTTGAGCAGACGGAACTCCAGCGCACCGATGCGGATACGTTTCCAGCCATCCTCCGCGAAAGGCTCTGCGCCCTCCACGACCAGATTGGGCCTGAAACGCAGCATCTCCTGCGCACGGCCGATCTTGTCGGACAAATCGTCCAGCGATGCCTGGCCGATCAGCAGCAATGGGAAGCCGTCGGCGAAACTCACGCGATCATCCACCTCGCCGTATCCACTGGGCAACCAGCGCGCGCGCTCGATTGGCATATGGACCATGCGTGTTGGATTGCCGATAAAGTCGCTGACCCAGCGGGCCGCTTCTTCACCGGCGTCCGGTACGCGGAAGGTATCGCGCCAGACCGTGATGCCGCGCAAGGCAGATTCGACGCTTTCCGGAACAGGTACGTCCAGCGACACATGCCCAGGAGCGGACAGCGTCACGCCGCCCGCCTCGTTCCAGAGCACAGACAACTGCGACATGTGCGGTTGCGCCCGCTGCGTCAGAAAGCGGCCATTACTCTCGTCCACCAGCATCCAGCGCCGATCACCGGCCATGCCCAGCCCATCGAAATGCGCTTGCTGCAGCGGCTCTGCCTTGCAGGACTTGAGGGGGTATCGGTACAACGCGCTGAGTTGCGGCATGAACGCTTCCTTCTTGCAGACGGGAGAAGCGCTACTTTATACGAGGCGATGCCAGCCGACAGCCCGCCGATATAAAAAAGCCCCCACAGCCCATTGAAAACTGGCTATGGGGGCTGGAAACCAGGGTTACTTGTTATCGAGCATCAGTCGCTCACGCACCACATCCACCAGTTTGTCCGGCTGGAACTTGGAGAGAAAATTGTCGCACCCCACTTTCTTCACCATGGACTCGTTGAAACTGCCAGACAAAGAAGTGTGCAGCACCACGTAAAGCGAGCGCAGCCGAGGGTCGTTGCGTATTTCTGTGGTCAGGCGATAACCGTCCATTTCCGGCATCTCGGCGTCGGTAAAAATCATCAGCAGTTTGTCGGTCATCACCTCACCACTGTCAGCCCAGCCCCTGAGCATGTTCAGTGCCTTGAGGCCATCGCGCGCGACATGCATCTTCACGCCCAGTTGAGACAGCGTTTCACGCAACTGCACCAAGGCAACGTTAGAGTCGTCAACCAGCAATACTTCACGCCCACGCGCGCGTTCCAGTATCGGGTCTTCGAGTTTCTCGCGGGAGACCTTGGCACTGTATGGGACGATCTCGGCGAGGACTTTTTCCACATCGATAATTTCCACCAGTTGATCGTCGACCTTACTGATGGCGGTCAAGTAATGCTGGCGACCTGCGCTGGTCGGCGGCGGCAGGATCGCCTCCCAGTTCATGTTGACGATACGGTCCACACCGCCAACCAAAAATGCCTGAACTGAACGATTGTATTCAGTGACGATAATGGTGCTGGACGGGCTCGGCACCAAAGGACGCATGCCGATGGCCTGAGACAAATCGATCACCGGCAGCGTTTGCCCACGCAGATTAACCACGCCGCAGACGAACGGATGGCGCTGTGGCATCAGGGTGAGCTTGGGGAGTTGCAGAACCTCTTGAACCTTGAACACGTTGATTGCAAACAGTTGTCGGCCGGCCAGGCGGAACATGAGAATTTCCAGGCGGTTCTCACCCACCAATTGTGTCCGTTGGTCTACCGTGTCGAGAATGCCAGCCATCTGTTGCTCCTGGAGCAAGGTTTATTTTGTTTGCGCTAATACTCTATCGGCTGAGTCGGGCCAGACCTTAATCGCAATAAAGGGTGCATCGCGCAATTGATATCATATTAACATCATGCTTTACTCGCGGTGCATCCTAGTCGTTGAATTCCCTATCTACGCCTTGCGCTGCACCCACCGGGCTACCGTCGCGGCCATACCCTAACGACAACCGCGCCTAGGGGTAATCCTTAGCCACAATCAGGACAAACCTGATATTCGTGGTTTCTAATAGCCATTATTGTGACACCATTCTCATTGAATGAATGGAGTCAGACACGTGGTCGCGTTCGTGGAGTCCCCCGATCCCCTCGTCAAGCCAGTGATAACGGGTGGCAATGGTCGCAGTGTGAAGCTGCGCAATGCGCTCCTGGTGGACGACCGTGTCACAGTCGACGTACACGATTCGAAACAATCGGATCCGTCCTACATACTTTTCCTTGCCGCCAACATTAACTTGAGCCCACTCGCTACGCGCGACCTCCGATCGCCATCCATTAACAATGGGGATTACATATGCTGAACGGCAATGAGTGGCATCAGTTACACAGTGAGTTTCTTAGCGATACCCAAGCATTGCTGGCTCGCTCGGAAGAGTGTCTGGCTCATCTGGAGCTCATCGGCGATGACAAGGACGCTATCGAGTGCCTTCTCGATACCCTGCAAAAGATCGCCGCAGAAGCTGACAAGGCCGACGTAACCTTGATCGGCAGCTTCGCCCGTCAGTTGCGCTATCTGTTGTACTTCGCCCATGCTGCCGCGCGCATTCAACCCCAAACGCTAGTGTCGCTCAAAAACTGCTTTTCGCTGTTGGCATGGCAGATCGAGTTGATCGACCCTTCCACCGGACAGCTGTCCATGGACGGCGGCGAGCAGCAGGAGTTGCTAGAGCAATTGGGCAACTGCACGGGGATTGGCGATATGGAAACAAGACCGGTGCATCCCGTGCAATGGTCCGGTCATCACAACCGAACCCTAGCGAATGCCCCGCCAGCAGTCGCGCGCCCCATACCCATCTCATTTGAATAACCCCATCACTGAAGCATCGCCCGATTTGCGGGTAGACACCTGCCAGAGAACGACAGCATTCGCTCGATGTGGCGCTGTCTAGATCAACCACGCATTCAACAGCAAGGGCTATTGCGTCTACACTTTTCAAGCAACGGCTGAAGTGGGTGGCCATGGTCTATTGACACGCTCCATGAACTAACACCGAGAAGTTTTACAACCGTCATACAACTAAAACTGACCTATTGGACAAGTAATGACGATGGTATTATTTACCGTCCTCTCGAGACAGCGCCTAATCCTTCGGATATTTAAGGTAATATCGGCCCCCGTGAATGGATCCCATATGTTCTCTGGCGAACGCGTACAGCACATCAACGCATTGCATTCTCTATGCGCTGAGCCAAAAGTACGGGGCTTGACGTGGTTGACTACCTCAAAGTGACCTGAACAATTGCCCAGGTTATCCGCAAGAACAATTTGATGGCTTCATCTCCTATGCATGCCAGCAACAAGACCTTCAAGCTATGGCCTCCAAGCACGAAAAATGCCTGGCGGCTGACAGCGGTGCTTTGTGTGGGCGCAACGGCCTGCAACCTGGGTTTGTACCTAACGGGCATTGCACTGCCCTTGAGCCTGCTGTCTCTGAACCTCGCGGCGTTTCTGAGTGTCTGGTACTCGCAGGCGCGTCTGGGTCGATCCATTCAATTTCAGCCTCAGGAACTGGCCGACCACATGCTTCACGTCCAGGAAACCGAACGGCATCGCCTGAGTCGTGAACTGCATGATGACATTGGTCAGATGCTCACCGCTGCCAAACTGCAGAGCGACTGGCTGCAACGGCGCTTACCCGAGGACCTGCAACCGCAATGGGCGATGCTCAATAACACCCTCGACGAGACGCTGGCAAAAGTGCGTGACGTCTCGGCCATTCTCAACCCCAGACAACTGGCGAGCATGGGCCTTGAAGCCAGCCTGCGGGATCATCTGCTGCGCACACTTGCCGACACACCAGTACTGTGGAGCCTGGAATGCCAGCAGCGTCTGGCCGGTATTCCCGAAGAAATGGCCGTCGCGGCGTTTCGTATCACTCAAGAAGCGGTCACCAACATCTTGCGGCACGCCGAAGCCAAGAACCTGGTCGTTCGGTTGCAGCGCCGTGCCGACGGGTTGGCGTTAAGCATTTCTGACGATGGGCTAGGCTTTTGTCCTGCACACAATCCTGGCGAACAAGGCCAGCGGGGCATGGCGGGCATGTCGGAACGGGCAACGCTGCTTGGCGGCAGTTTCAGCATTGAAAGCGAGCCTGGTAAAGGCACTCACATCCAGGCGCTATTTCCCTGGGCGCCCCGCGCCCACGAACGCGCCGATATAAGTAAGCACTCATGACCTGCAATCTTCTACTGGTCGACGACCATGCACTGATCAGGGCTGGCGTGCGCGCCCTGGTCTCGGACATTCAAGGCTACAGCGTCATTGGCGAAGCCGCCGATGGCGAGCAACTGCTGGAACTGACGCTCGACCTGAAGCCAGACATCATCCTGCTCGATATTTCGATGAAAGACAGCAACGGCCTCGATGCACTGGAGAAACTGCACAAGGCACTGCCCGACAGCAAAGTGCTGATCCTGTCGATGCACACCGATCCGCAGATGATCATGCGCGCACTGGAAGGTGGTGCGCACGGCTATTTGCTCAAGGATGCCACCGCGACTGAAATCGAGCAGGCGCTGGATGCGCTGCGCAATGACGAGCGCTACCTCAGCCCCGCCATTGCTCATACCGTCATCAATCAGGCACTGCTCAGCGCCCAGTCAAACAAGACCGAAACCGTCGAAAACCACAACCTCACCGCGCGCCAGCTGGAAATCCTGCGCTTGATTGTGCGAGGCAAATCCACCCGGGAAATCGCCAGCGGTCTGGGCCTGAGCATCAAGACCGTAGAAACCCATCGCTCGCAGATCATGAAACGCCTACAGATTTATGACGTTGCCGGGCTGGTGCTGTTTTGCGTACGTGAGCAGATCATCAGTCTGGACGATTGAGCCACGCAGTCCCTTCCGGTTGTGTGCCAACTCCCGCCAGCCTGCGTTGCGGGAGTTGACTCAGCAACGCGGCTCGCTACCAAACGGCAACAGCCCCTAGCAACGGCGAGTGCGAGGGCAGATGCACGCGCAGCACACCGGGCCTGACCTCGAAACGCCAATGCTCGGCGCGCAGAGGCTCGCCATCCAGATTGATGTCCAGCCCCTGCGCTGACTTGAGCTCGACCCAAGGCAAACGCGCGCGAACGAACAGGTTATCGATGCCGAGCCCACCTTCCAGCAGGCTTTTCAGCGCCCCGACCACCTCCTGAGGCGCAGGCAAAATGCTGATATCCAACAAACCATCATCGACCAGCGCCGTCGGACACAAGGGATGACCACCGCCCGCCTGACGCCCGTTACCGATACCCAGCGCCAGCAAATCGCCTCGCCAGTGGAAGTCCGGTCCGTTGAGTTCTCCATAGGCCGCCCGTAACTCGCTGAACCGTGACAAGCCCGTGAACAGGTACGCCGCGCCTCCCAATACCCGCTTCAACTCCTCAGACGTATTGGCCGTGACCTGACTGCCAAAGCCGCCTGTTGCCATGTTCAAAAACAGTTGTCCATCGACCGCCCCCATGTCGATCGTACGCGCGGGGACATCCAGCAGGTCCAGCGCCTTGTCGAGGTCCAGCGGCACCCCGGCCGAACGCGCAAAGTCGTTGGCGGTGCCCAAAGGCAAAATACTCAAGCTGGCGTCATTGCCGGCCAACACCAACGCTTGGGCAACGTCTCGCAACGTACCATCGCCACCGCCGGCAATGATCTGCCGATGCCCATCGGCCAATGCCTCATTGACCAGGCGTTGCGCGTCACCCGCCTCCCACGTCAAGCGCACGTCCAGCAGCCAACCCCGCTTACGTTTTTTAACCACGGCCCTGCGGACTTCCTCGTTGAGCGCCTGCTTACCATGAAGAATCAAAAATGCTCTGCGCTCTGTCATATCGCTCCCTTAATGGCCATCCAGTTCATTGCGAGAGATGTTGACCTCACGCCCGCAAGAAAAAGCCCCTTTTTATCAACAAATTTTTCTCAATGGCGCCAAGGCGACAACGCCGAGTCAACGTAGTTATCCAGGTACCGTTTACCCACTGCAAACAGTGCCGCACGACGGGCCCACGTACTTTGCACGAAACAAAATATCACCCCAAACGACATATTGTGTTCCATGAACTTTACTAACTGCCACGCGGGTTAAGAGGTTATTTCCTGCATTCGTTGGGCAATAGCCTTTTCTGCGATGTAAAAAAAATGAGTATTTTCCAGACCAAGGGCATTGAAATACGGCGCAAGAATGTGCTTAATCGACAAATTATTGGCTAATATTGAACACAAACACAAAAAAGCCATTTTATTGACTTCAACTCCAAGTCACCGAATCAAAGAGCCAATCATGTATTCACGGATCGAAGAAATGAGGTTGTTGTTAACGCCGCGACGCGTGACCGCCCATCGTCTGCTCAATTGCCCGGGCCTGATCACCACACCCGATAGTGCGTGCCTTGAACGTGGCCCCATCAGCTTCGATCAACTCATTCCGTTGCGCACTGTCATTACAGTGCAATTTTCTCGCGAGGCGTTCTGATGGGCACCCTTATCCCCTGCATTATCGCCGGCGGCGCCGGCACCCGGCTGTGGCCAGTCTCCCGTGAAGCAATGCCCAAGCCGTTCATGCGGCTTCCCGATGGGGAAAGTCTGCTGCAAAAAACCTTCAAACGGGCCACGGGGCTCGCCAACATCGAAAGCCTGCTGACGGTAACCAATCGCGAAGTGTATTTCCGCACCGTGGATGACTACCGTCTGCTGAACAAAAACCATGTCCAACTGGATTTTCTGTTGGAGCCGTTCGGTCGCAATACCGCACCCGCCGTGGCGGCCGCAGCCCTGCATGCACTGTCGCGATATGGGGCCGATGCCCAGTTGCTGATCCTTCCGGCCGACCACTTGATCAATGACTTGCCCGCGTTCGGCACTGCGGTCGAGCGCGCGCGCAGACTCGCCGATGAAGGCTGGCTGGTGACCTTCGGCCTCAAGCCCACCAAGCCCGAAACAGGCTTTGGCTACATCGAAAAAGGCCAGGCACTCAACGGCGAGGCGTTTCAGGTAGCGCGTTTTGTCGAAAAACCCAATGCCCAAACCGCTCAGGAATACGTCGACGGTGGTCTGCACCTGTGGAACGGCGGGATGTTCTGCATGCGGGTGGACGTGCTACTGAGCGAGTTGGAAACCCACGCACCAGATGTACTGGCGGCAGTCAAACACTGCCTGGCTCAAAGCACTAGCAAAGAAGGCAAAAACGAACTGCAAATGGAGTTGGACAGCACCAGCTTTGCGCTCGCTCCAGACATTTCCATCGATTACGCGTTGATGGAGCGGTCGCAAAAGGTCGCCGTAGTGCCCTGCGAGCTGGGCTGGAGCGACATAGGGTCATGGCAGGCGATTCGCGAGCTAGCGCCCGCCGATGCTCAAGGCAATCAGTGCAACGGACAAACCGTGCTACACGACGTCACCAACTGCTACATCGATTCGCCCAAACGCCTGGTCGGCGTCGTGGGCCTGGACAACCTGATCGTGATCGATACCCCGGATGCGATCCTGATCGCCGATGCCTCGCGCAGCCAGGAGGTCAAAATCATTGCCCAGGAGCTCAAACGCCAAGGTCATCCCGCGTACTTGCTGCACAATACCGTGACGCGCCCCTGGGGCACTTACACCGTGCTCGAAGAAGGCAAGCGCTTCAAGATCAAGCGCATCGTGGTCAAGCCAAAGGCGGCGCTGTCGTTGCAGATGCACCACCATCGCAGCGAGCACTGGATTGTCGTCAGCGGTATGGCGCTGGTCAGCAATAACGACCGCGAGTTCATGCTCGACACCAACGAATCGACCTTCATCAAACCAGGCCACACCCACCGTCTGGTCAACCCCGGCGTCATCGATCTGGTGATGATCGAGGTGCAAAGCGGCGAGTACCTCGGTGAGGATGACATCGTGCGTTTCACCGATGTTTACGGCCGCGTTCCGGATGCCGTCAAAGCGTGACGCGTTACCCTCTCGTGGGGCGACCTGTACGGGTCGTCGCTACGGGAATGACGCTTTCCTGAGCCGTTCACAGCCTCCGATTAAGACTTCATGCTGCCGCTGTCGGTGATCACAGAATGGGCTTGGCATTCAGTCCGTTTTACCCGCAAGGGAGTTGCGTTCATGCGTTATAGAGGTGCCTGGCCCATGAAACGCATGCTGCTGATCAGCGTATTGTCGCTCTGCGCCACGAATGCCTTTGCCGAGACAATCCTGCGTGCGCCACGGGCTATAACCTGGCAGGACTACCTGGGCGTCAACGTCCAGTTTGACGCGTTCACCCCCGACATTTACCAAAAGCAGATGTCCCGACTCGATCAACTCGGCCTTGCCTGGGTGAGGTGGACGCTTGAATGGCAAAACCTCGAACCGGCTCAAGGTCAGTACAACCTGAGCGACCTGGACGCGGCGATGAACGCTGCCAACACTCACCACTACAACACCGTCGCGTATCTGACCGGCTCTGCCACGTTCGACAGCAGCGCACCGGTCGGCGCCAGCAACAGCGAAAAATATCCACCGCAGGATTTCAGCCTGTTCGCCGAGCGCATGACTGCGTTGAGTCAGCACTACCCGCACATCGAGCACTGGCAGGTGTGGAACGAACCGAACATTACCTGGCTGCCGCTGGCCGATCCCAAGGCCTACTACGACCTGCTGACCACCACGGCCAGTGCCATACGCGCAGCTGCGCCCGACAAAAACATCGTCACCGCCGGGGTTGCCTACTACGGCCAGATGCTTGGCCGCACCAGCAACATGCTGCACTGCCTGCTGAGCCTGGGCCTTGCCAGCCGCAATATCGTCGCGGCCTACCACCCCTATTCCGAACACCCGGAAGGCGACTCGGTGCAGGATCGGGATTTCCTGCTCAGGGCCAACGACCTCAACAACACACTGCACAACGCCGGGGTCAAGAACGTCTGGGCCACCGAATGGGGGTGGCCAAGCTACGGCGGGCCTTTACAAACGCAGCACCTAGCGGGCCTGGAGCGTCAGGCCGATTACACCTTGCGACGCCTGGCGTTAATGAGTGCGCTGGATTATCAACGGATCTTCCTGTTCAGCCTCAGCGACCTTGATCAGCGCGCCAGCCCCCGCGAACGCAGCTACGGACTGCTCGACCTCAACGGCGAACCGAAACCGGTGTACACCGCACTGCGCAACTTTCTCCGTATTACCGGCCCAACGCTGCAACCGACCGACCTGCCTCTGGCCATCTCGATCCCGGAAGATTTGTACGCTGTGCCATGGACGCGCCCCGATGGCTTTCACGTATTGATGGCCTGGAGTGAAAGCCGCGCGCACCTGAACATTCCAGGCATCAAGACCGCCGTCCTGTATGACCCTTTGAGCGGCCAGCACACTAACCTCGCCGATGCCCGAGGTGTCGATATGGCGCTCACACCCACGCTGCAGATCCTCGTCTGGAAGCCCTGAGCTTGCGCACGCTCAGGACGATAGCTATCTGCCGAGGCCGAGATCAGATAGCGCCGCCGGTGTTAACCAGTGTTAATGGCTGATCATCCACGGCCGCCCCGCAGGCTTGCCTTTCAATGCATGGGGATTAGCCTTTGTCGGCGCAAGCCTGGTGCTCGGACCGCAGCAGCTACAGCCGCTGGGATGACCCCGGTGCTCTTTGTATTGCTCCACGGTTTTCGGCTCGTGGGCGCTACGCTCGTTACGGGCGATGGCGCTGCGGGTGTTACCTGACAGCGTGCTCAGACCTGGAGCGCAGAGAATCACACGCATGCTCGATGCGCCACACTCCGGGCATTCGCAGGGCAAAGCGCTTTGCGCCATCGGGCGCAGGGATGTGAAGTCGCCGCAGTGTGGGCAGTCGTATTCGTACATAGGCATGTGTCATTCCTCAGTATTTCGGACTGTACGATTCCTGTAGGCGCGAACGTGCTCGCGAGGCGGCGCCTACAGGGGATGAACGTTGATGGCTTACTTATCCGGCGCAATCGGCAAGTCGACACTGCCGTCGATAAACTTCGTCGGGCCGCTGGCGCTCGGGTTGATATCGAACTTGAAGATGTCCGTCGGCAGCCACAGCGTTGCGCAGGCGTTGGGGATGTCCACCACACCGCTGATGTGACCTTGTACTGGCGCCGACCCAAGCAGCGAATACCCTTGCGCGGGTGAATAACCAAACTTGGTCATGTAATTGATCGCGTTCAGACAGGCCTGGCGGTAAGCGACATTGACATCCAGATAGTGCTGCTGACCCGATTCATCGACCGAGATACCTTCGAAGATCAGGTAGTTGTTGTAGTTCGGCACAATCGGACTGGGTTTGAACACCGGGTTCTTGATCCCGTATTTGGCCATGCCGCCCTTGATCAGCTCGACGCGCATGTGTACCCAGCCGGCCATTTCGATGGCGCCGCAAAAGGTGATTTCGCCGTCGCCCTGACTGAAGTGCAAATCGCCCACCGACAGACCGGCACCGTCGACATAGACCGGGAAGAACACTTTCGAGCCGCGAGACAAATCCTTGATGTCGCAGTTGCCCCCATGCTCGCGCGGAGGAACGGTACGAGCACCCGTGGCCGCAGCCATATCCCGTGCCGGGCCCTTGAGTTTGCCCAGGTGCGCAGTCTTGGCGAAGGGCGGATTGGCCAGCGGCGGCACGCGACCTGGCTCGGTGTCGATCAACTCTTGCTCGCGGCGATTCCACTCGGCAAGCATCTTGTGGTCCGGCAGGCAGCCGATCAGGCCAGGGTGGATCAGCCCAGCGAACTCGACACCGGGAATATGCCGGGAACTGGTCATCATGCCTTTGAAGTCCCAGATGGACTTCTGCGCCATGGGGAAATGCTCGGTGAGAAAGCCCCCGCCATTTTGTTTGGAAAAGAAGCCATTGAAGCCCCACTGCGAATCGGCACGCGCACCGATGTCCAGCAGGTCCACCACCAACAGGTCGCCCGGTTCGGCGCCGTGAACACCGACCGGTCCTGACAGGTAATGCACGGTGGACAGATCGACGTCACGTACATCGCTGGCGTCGTCGTCATTCTTGATCGCACCGGCCGTCCAATCGTAGGTTTCAAGGATGAAGTCATCCCCAGGCTTGACCCAGCAGGCCATTGGAATATCCGGGTGCCAGCGGTTATGAATCTGCTCGTTCTGGGTCGCCGGCTGGTTGAGGTCGACTTTGATCAAGGTTTCAGTCATGGCGTTTCTCCTTGGGTTTCAGGTCAATTCGATAGATTTAGGGTGACGCCTTCGCGGGGGAAAAATTGAACGAGCCAGTTACACCGACAAATACCGGCTGATCGTCGCTTCATCGACGTTGGCTCGGGTTTCCTCGATGACGAATCGGCCCTTCTCGATCACCAGAAACCGATCAGCGATTTCCAGGGTGAACGACAGCACCTGCTCGGACACAACAATGGTCAGGTTGCGCAGGCTGCGGATTTCTTTAAGCGTGCGAGCGATGTCCTTGATGATCGACGGCTGGATGCCTTCGGTGGGTTCGTCCAGCAGCAAGACCTTGGGATTGGTCGCCAGCGCCCGGGCAATCGCCAGTTGCTGTTGCTGACCGCCCGAAAGGTTGCCGCCACGCCGTGCGCGCATGTCGAACAGCACCGGAAACAGCGCGTACAAGTCTTCTGGCACCTTGCCGTTGGCCGACGCGGGCAAACCGGTCTGGATGTTTTCCAGCACGCTCATCGACGGGAAGATCATCCTGCCCTGGGGCACGTAGGCCATGCCCTGCTCGACACGGGCATGGGTTTCCAGAGCCGAGACGTCGACACCGTCGACCTGAATCTGCCCACCCCATTGCGGCAGGATGCCCATCAGGCTTTTGAACAAGGTGGTCTTGCCCATGCCGTTACGCCCCATCACGGCGACGATTTCCTGCTTCTCCACCGTCAGATCGAGGTCGTGGAGGATCTGACTCTGGCCATAGCCACACGCCAGCTGCTTGATATCGAACATCCTGCGTTGCTCCTCAATGGCCCAGATAGACTTCGATGACTTTCGGGTTTTTCTGCACCGACTCCATGCTGCCTTCGGCCAGCACCTTGCCCTGGTGCAGCACCGTGACCTTGTGCGCGATGCTCTTGACGAACTCCATGTCGTGCTCGATCACCAATACCGAACGCCCCT
>NZ_DASWOT010000179.1:0-4785 GCF_036404235.1 Pseudomonas sp. | reverse complement strand
CCCAGGTCCAGCAACTCGCCGCCGGGTGCCTGGCGCCATAGCGCCTCATGCGCGCCAGCGGTTTGGGCATTGCTCATTGGTAACTCCTGCAAGTCCTCAAGAAGGGGTAACAACTGCGTTCCAGAGCGTTTACTCAGGACTTTACGCAGACGAATGATCCACGATTTGACTTATCCCTTAAAAGAATATTTAAGTTTGAAATTATTTGAATTAGGCATAAGCAAGGGTGAGTGACGAGAGCTTTGCCGCTTATAGGAGGCCGTCGCTACGCCCTTACTACAGCGGTGGATGACCACACGCGCCGATGCATAAGCTAATAGCCAGAAGGTATTTAAATAATATTTTTTAGAACTCTATGATCCCGAGCATGGCATCCGCCACTCTCCAATCCGATCACGAGCCTGTCATGCCAAATTCAACCCACAGCGTTGGGAAAGTTATCCGCCGCCCATTGCTCGCGGCAATCCTCGCCGCGCTGGCCTGCACCCTTGCGTTGCCTGCGCAGGCCCGCGAAACAGTGCGCATCGGTTATCAAAAGTCATCAACCCTGATCACCCTGCTAAAGGCTCAAGGCACGCTGGAAAAAGTCCTTGGCCAGGACGATATCGACATCACCTGGCATGAGTTTTCAAGTGGCTTGCCATTGCTTGAGGCGTTGAACATCGGCAACGTCGATATCAGCGCTGACGTGGCCGACACCGTGCCGATTTTCGCCCAGGCCGCGCAAGCCAAGCTGACCTACTTCGCCGAGGAATCGCCGTCACCCAGCGCGCAGGCGATTGTCGTACGCAACGATTCGCCCATCCAGCAACTGTCGGATTTGAAAGGCAAGAAAATTGCCGTGACCAAAGCTGCCGGCACGCATTATTTGTTGATTGCGGCGCTGAACAAGGCTGGGCTGGCGTTCTCCGATATCCAGCCGGCTTACCTCTCGCCCGCCGACGGTCGAGCTGCATTCGAGAACAATAAAGTCGATGCGTGGGTGACCTGGGAACCCTTCCTCACCAGCGTTCAGCGTCAATTGCCGACTCGCACCCTGGCCGACGGCACCGGCCTTGCCAGCTATAAACGCTATTACCTGACCAGCACCCGCTACGCGAAAGCACATCCCGAGGTGCTGAAACGGGTTTACGCCCAGTTGCAGAAAGCCGGCGCCTGGATCAAAAGCAACCCACGCGACGCCGCTCAGGTGTTAGGTCCGCTGTGGGGCAACCTTGATGTGGAAACAGTCGAGGCCGCCAATAACCACCGCAGCTACCAGGTCGAACCGGTCAAAGCTGACCAGTTGGGTGAGCAACAAAAAATCGCCGATGCCTTTTTCGCAGCAGGTTTGCTGCCCAAGGCGGTGGATGCCAAGGACGTCGACATCTGGAAGCCATAAGGAAGGTTGTTATTCAATCGCTTATGTGGAAGCCAGGCTAAAAAGGGCAGTCCATTCGGTCAGTGCCAACCCTGCCCCCTCGCCTTCGTGGGCAACCCTCGCTCGATTCCGGCTGGCAACAGCCGGCAGGTCGCCGGCTCAGCTCGCGGTTCATGCACGCGCCTTATCGATCAAGGCATCAGCGCTGGCTGGGTCGTCAGGCGCAATCAGTGGAACCGTCGCATCCCTGTCGAACTGCGAACCGGGATCTTCGTTACCTGGATCATTATCAACGTCCAGGACTTCGCTATTCTCCTCTTCTACCTGCGTTAACCCGGGCTTTTCCAGAGGTCGGTCACTGCTCTGCGATGTGGTGAACATTGGATCTCTCCTTATCGATCTTGCAAATCGGGAATTGCCGTCACCTGCACAGCTTCCCGGAGTCCGAGAACAATCAATCCTGGGGCGCGTACTGCATCTCGCCATTGCCAAATGACCAGTCTTCGCGCTTGACGTCAATCAGGCTGATCCACACGTTTTGCTGGCTGATACCGGTTCGAGCATGGATGCCTTCAGCGATGGCTTTATAGAACGCTTTCTTCACCTCAATACTGCGTCCGGCGTTCCAGGTGATCTGGACGAAGACGATCCCAGGTGTATAGGCGATCCCAAGATACCCCTCGGCCGGATACACCAATTCGTCGCGGGCGTGGCGGTTGATGATCTGGAATTTATCGTGAGCGGGCACATTGGCAGTGCTGATCATGGCGTCGTACACCACTTCGCTGATAGCGCTGACATGTTCTGCTGGCGTATCAGCGGCGAGGTCGATTCGGGCTAATGGCATTTTGCAAAATCCAGGCGATGGAAAGAGGCCTTAAAACTAGGCTCAACGATTGTAGTCATCAAGCGCTTTTGTCGCTGCCATCGAACGCCTTATCACGCCTGTGATCACTTGCGTCGGCGCCTGATAGAGGTTAACGCCGAAGCGTCAGTACATGCAGAAAGCGGCCCCATTCTGACGGGGTGCATCTGGCCCACCTGACGTCCGGCAGGGGTATACCTTGGAAAACACCCGCTGCCGATCGATCCCGCCCGGCAGAACCTCCTCTGACACGATTGCCGTAGCATGTATGCCATTCGATGATACCCGCTGCAACCGAGCACACCAGAGCCTCCCTCTTGCCGTGACCTGTCGAGTTGAAACTTTCCGAAGTTTCCTACAGACACGGGCCTACGGCCTTCGATACTGTTAAGCCTTCGCACCATGGCGCCCCGGCCTTTGACACCGATCCAGTTCGGTGAGAGCCCCCAGAAGCTGTCTTGATTTCAAATAAATGGCACCTAAACTCCCGGCGTTCTATGGGTGGTGAGCGATCTGCGCCTGTCGTGCAATCTCCTGAATCCGTCAAGATCATTGAGTGAGTAAAGGTGTTGGCGGTCAGTGCAGTTGTGTGATGCCTATCTGGAGAACGCCCGCCAAGGGCTGATCGATTTTCTGGATGACGAAGCGGTGGCTGAGGCCTTGTTCATAAACGATACTCGCAAAAAGCAGAAGCTGCGTTTGGGCTGGAGTTACGCACAACGTTTCTGTGCCAAGAACGATACCTCAAGTTTTTTCGGACCTTTGCCCCGATGAGCTTTGGCTCGAAGAAGAGCGGGGCAGCTTCTGCTGTGAAATACGCACAACCTTTTCCACATGCGAGGCTCTTCCGACATGAGTGATGAGGGTACAGGCTCTTGCACCAAGGCCGATCAGGAAGTCAAACACACGTTTTTATATCTGTTTTTGACCATATTCATACCCTTTGGCCTCGGGCATTTTGTGTCGTACTTGTTTCGCACGGTCAACGCCTTGATCTATCTGGACCTGGAACGGGAACTGCGCCTGCCCGCCAGCAGCCTCGGCCTGCTGACTGGCGTTTACTTTCTGACTTTCGCCGCAGCGCAGATTCCACTGGGCGTCATGCTCGACCGCTACGGTCCGCGCAGCGTGCAGGCACCCATGCTGCTGTTCGCTGTATTGGGTTCGCTGATTTTCAGCTTCTCCCATACGGAATTGGGCCTGATCATTGGTCGTGGTCTAATCGGCCTGGGTGTTGCCGGTTCACTGATGAGTGCGATCAAGGCGTGCGCCATCTGGCTGCCTGTCGAACGCCTGCCGCTGAGTACGGCATGCCTGTTATCTGTAGGCGGTTTGGGCGCAATGGCATCCACCACACCATTGCACGAACTGCTCAAGTGGATCTCATGGCGCGAAGCATTCTTGATTCTGGCGCTGCTGACTTTGTTCGTCTGCGTGGTCATTCATCTCAGCGTGCCGCGCACCTACAAATCCAAACACACCACTCTCGCCGAAATGTCCAAGGCCGTGGGGACGCTTTATTCCTCGTGGGTATTCTGGCGATTGGCGTTGTACTCGGTGTTTGCCCATGCGATCTACATGTCGGTGCTGTCGCTGTGGATGGGACCGTGGCTACGCGATGTCGCCCAGTTAAGCGAGTCCAGCATGGCCAATACCTTGCTCTGGGGCACAGTGGCGATGGTGGCAGGCTCGCTGGCCTTCGGCTCGATCACCGACTACCTGCGGCGCTTTGGCGTGCAGCCAATCATGGTGTGCGGCACCGGGGTTTCGATCTTCATCGTATTTCAATCACTGATGATCAGCGGACTACCTGTATCGCCGCTGCTGATTGCTATGGGTTTCAGCTTCTTCGGTACCTCCACCACGATGAACTACGCGATCGTAGCTCAGTCGGTATCGCCTGAACTGGCCGGACGGGTCAGCTCGTCATTTAACCTGGTGGTATTCGTGCTGGCGTTCGTCTTGCAATGGTTGATGGGGGAAATTTTGAACCTGTGGCCGGCAACTGGGCAAGGGCACCCGGTGGAGGCTTATCAGTGGTCGCTGGGAGTGATGATTGCGTTGCAGGTACCGGGGGTGTTGTTATGGCTGAGTTTTAAACCGTGGGAACTGAAAACAGCGGCAGCGCGATAAACTAGGCGTAGTGGCTTGCAATCGAAAATGACCTTAACCTGGACACCGAAATTGGACAGCACTGGGGACGTCTCGGGTACCTAAAACGCCCCTTCCTTTATCTGTACCAAATCATCGTGATGAGTGGCTGGGCTCCTGCATGTCCGGGTTGGTGACGGCGGTGCAGCTATTTTGTGAATTCAGTAGGCCTTTCTCATCTTTTCTGTGAACTAGAGCCTGTGGGCTCACAAAAAAAGATGATTTTCTGCCAGCGATTGCTGGCGTCCCGAATCATCTATTTTGTGACCCAACACGCCGCCTCGCGAACAAGTTCGCTCCTACAACATCGAAGACATCCGCAGCGGTGAAGCAGTTGATACGATCAAGCTTTTCAGCGAAAAACACCTGTTGAAAGCTTGACCGGGAACAGAGTGTCTACCTGTCAGTG
>NZ_DASWOT010000178.1:0-23720 GCF_036404235.1 Pseudomonas sp. | reverse complement strand
GTGCAAGCGCGCTCTTACAGCGGTATTCATCGCGCACTGTTCAGATCGGCCAATTGGAATTATGCTTTTTGCCTATCTTATTATTCGTCTTCTATGTGCGGTCCGAATGAAAATTGATGATATCGATGCCTTCGTGGCGGTTATCCGCTGTCAATCCATCAGTCATGCAGCTCAATCCCTGGATCTGACGCAGCCGGCTATCACCCGGCGGGTGCAGAATTTCGAGCAGGCGTTGGGCGTCGAGTTGTTCGACCGTAATACCAAACCGCTCAAGCCCACCCCCATGGGTATTCAGGTGTACCAAAAGTGCCTGGCGATCCTGCGTGATATGGATGCGTTGCGTGAACTGGTCGCCAGCGATACGCCGCCCAGTGGTTTGTTGCGTCTTGGGGTGCCGCAAACCATCGGCGATGTGGTGTTGCTTGATGCGCTCAAACACTTGCGCGGGCAGTTCCCTGATCTGCGCGCACAAGTGGTGACGGGTTGGGGCAGTCATCTGATTGGCAAGATTGAGAACGGCGAGCTGGATGCCGCTGCGGCGTTGTTCCCTGCGGGCAAGATTTTCCCGGAGAACATCATCGGCGAATCCATCGGCAAGATGGAGCTGGTGGTGGTTTGCGACAAGGGCAGCCTGCCGAACAAACCCCTGAAGTTGGCCGACTGTTATGACCGCGGTTGGGTGCTGAACCCCGATGGCTGCGGTTTCCGCGCTGGGCTGCAACGCACATTGGCTGATCAGGGGTTGAGTCTGAAGGTCAATCTGGAAACGTTTGGTACCGAGCTGCAGTTGGGATTGGTCGCTGACGGTATGGGCTTGGGGCTGGTGCCACGTCCGCTGCTTGAACGCAGTGCTCATCGGGATCAACTGGCGGTGGTGCCGCTCAAGGACTTCAAGCCGGTGATGGACTTGTGGCTGATCTATCCACGCTTTCTCGGCAATCTTCAGGCGCCGGTGTCATCGTTTGGCAGCTTGGTTGCCGCCTCACTGAAGCAGGCACGCGACGCGGCTTGAGGCCATCAGGGGGGACTTCTCATGTTCAAGTTTGCCTATTTTGCTTCGCTGCTATTGGCATCCATGTGCCTTTCGCACTTCAAAACCAAGATTATGGAAATGGCTCGCTTGGCCTTTCAACACGGCTTGTATCAGGGGGCCACGGACGCCAATTTTGTCGGTATTGAGGCAGGCGATGGCAAAGTGTTGGGCAATCCAGGCAATGTGAAACTGCGCTTTGCTTCTACTTGGCTTGGGCAGGGGGCGCTGTGATGGTTTTTTCTCAGTTGTCGCACGCATCTCCTTATGCCTGGCCGCTTTCTGGTAACTGGAGCGCTGAGGACACCGCTGTCATCACAATCGACATGCAGCGTGACTTCCTGGCGCCGGATGGTTATTTCGGCGCGCTTGGCGAAAACCAGGGGCAGTTGTCCAGTGCCGTGGAACCGGCCAGAAATTTTCTACGCTTGATCAGACCGTATGGCTTGTTGATGATCCATACCCGTGAGTCGCATCGGCCTGAGCTGGTAGACCTTAACGACAATAAGCGACTGAAAGCCATGCGCATGGGTTCACCCATCGGCAGCGCTGGGCCAATGGGACGCTTGCTTGTGCGGGGTGAATGGGGATGCGACTTCTACGATGGGTTTGAGCCACTCCCAGGAGAGATCGTGGTCGATAAACCTGGCAACAGCGCGTTCTACGCGACCGACCTGGAGCACATTTTAAAAGCCAGGGGTATTCGAAACATCATCCTGCTCGGGGTTACCACAGATGTGTGCGTGTCATCGACCATGCGGGACGCGAATGATCGGGGGTACGACTGTGTGCTATTGCACGATTGCTGTGGTGCCGCGACCCAAGCGCTGCACGACTCTGTTGTCGATGGCATTCAACGTGAAGGCGGCATCTTTGGCACATGCGCCAACAGCGGCGATGTACTCAAGGCCATGAACGCATCGAGCGGCACGCCTTGTTCTCCTGACTGAATTCGCCCAGGGCGTTCAACACCGCTTAGGCGACCTTCTCGACCTTCTCGACCTAGTCGGGCTGAATGGCCGGACCACTGCGTGGATGAATTTCCGACCCCGGCCCCGTGGCGATGTAACCGATGAATTCAACGCTCATGAACAACGCCTTCCTGTCTTGGGCATTCTTAAGGCGCGTCTCGTCGACATCGCGCCTGTGCGAACAAGCAACATCGGGGCAGGGAGCGTGGCTGTGAAATTCGATTAAGCGCCAAGCTTTTTATAAAAAATGTGCATTTAATAATTTTATAAAATCAGGATGTTTGAGTATCGCCCATTCTTGGGCAAGCCCGCTGGCACCCTGGCGCATCAATGCTTCTGCGCATCCTTGGCCATGGTCAGGAATTGTTTTTCCTGGTTCCAGTCGAACGGTTCTTCATTTTGCTCGGCTTCGTAACGGCGTTCTTCCAGTGCCGTGTACAGATCGATTTCATCGTCCGGCATGAAGTGCAGGCAGTCGCCGCCGAAATACCAGAGCAGGTCGCGGGGTACCAGATGAGCAATTTGCGGGTAGCGCTGGATCACCTGACACAGCAGGTCCTGACCCAGGTACTGGCTTTCGATGGGTTCTTGCGGCAAGAGGGTCATCAGTTCGTCGTAGCGTTCGATGAACAGCTCATGGCTTTCTTCGGGGACCTGCTCGGCTTCACCCAGCGCGACCAGGATGCCGCGCAGGTGCGTCAGCAGGGTGAGAGTGTGGTCGAGATTGGCGTCGGCCATGATGAAGTCCTCAGAGGCAAAAACAGGCGCGAGAGTATAGAGCTCTCGTCAGACCACCGATACCCCAGCCAGGACTGATGGCATCGGTCGACTGCTTGTGCTTTGCCTTTACTGACCGCTTGAAGCGTGTAGCTGCTCCCCCTTCAATGCCATAAGCCAGCCAGATACCGATGGCCTGCATCGGTCAGCGTGAGTTTGAAGGTGTTGTCCGCGTGCGGCTGTCGCGTGACGAAGCCGATCAGAAGAAGTGTTTGCAGGCGTGATGTCGGTTTGCCGCTCTGAATATCCTCCCCGGATACGATTTCAGCGAGCATGCAGCGATGGTTAATGCGTTGGTCGATCATGGTGCTTCCCCTTGCGTGTTTCTTATTGTTGAAGGGGAGTGTAGGACACTCTGCCAAGGTCTGTTGCCGTCCTCTTGGAAACATCTCCCGGCGGGTCCTACAGCGGATCAACCGCCCCATCCATCGCGGCGCGCTATTGATGGATGTCTTCAATGCTGCAGTTGATCAGCGGCAGTAAACCCGGCGCGTGCGGCCTGCCTGTCACACCGCATGCACAGGTTTTACGACGGGTTCCCCGCCGGTCGCGGGACAAGCCCAGCTCCAACATGGTGTAGCGAATGTGTTAGCGAGGCGGTGTCTCAGGCGCACCGTGTTGGTCGCCTCGCCAACACGTTGGCTCCTACAGAAGGGGAGCCAACGGGTTGGTTGCAATCACTTCATGAAGCGATCAACTGCCGCAACACATAGTGCAGAATCCCCCCGGCCTTGAAGTATTCAACTTCGTTCAGGGTGTCGATCCGGCACAGTACGTCGAGGTTTTCCAAGGTGCCGTCTTCGCGGGTGATCTGCAATTTCAGGTTCATGCTCGGCTGCAACGTCGCGCCGGTAAGGCCGCTGATGTTGAGGGTTTCCTTGCCGGTCAGTTGAAGGGTTTTGCGGCTCTGGCCGTTCTTGAACTGCAACGGCAAAACTCCCATGCCCACCAGGTTGGAGCGGTGAATACGCTCGAAGCTTTCGGCAATCACCGCCTTGACCCCCAGTAGATTGGTCCCTTTGGCCGCCCAGTCGCGGCTGGAGCCGGTGCCGTATTCTTGACCTGCGATCACCACCAGCGGCGTGCCTTCTTGCTGATAACGCATGGCGGCGTCGTAGATCGGCAGCTTTTCATCGGTCGGCACATGCAGGGTGTAGCCGCCTTCTTCGTTGCCCAGCATCTCGTTGCGAATACGGATGTTGGCGAACGTGCCGCGCATCATGACTTCATGGTTGCCCCGGCGAGAGCCATAGGAGTTGAAGTCTTTGGGTTCAACGCCTTTGCTGCGCAAGTAGCGCCCGGCCGGGCTGTCGGCCTTGATGTTGCCGGCGGGGGAGATGTGGTCGGTGGTGACCGAGTCGCCCAGTATCGCCAGCACGCGAGCATCGCGCACATCGGTGATGACCGGCAACGGACCTGCGACATCATCGAAGAAGGGCGGATGCTGGATGTAGGTGGAATCTTCCTGCCAGACATAAGTAGCAGCTTGCGGCACTTCAATGGCCTGCCACTGCGCGTCGCCGGCAAAGACTTCTGCGTATTCCTTGTGGAACATGGCGGTGCTGACCTTTTGTACGGCGTCAGCGATTTCTTTGCTGCTGGGCCAGATATCGCGCAAGTAAACCGGCTGGCCGTCGCTGCCTTCACCCAGCGGTTCGCGGCTCAGGTCAATGCGCACGGTGCCAGCCAATGCATACGCCACCACCAGCGGTGGCGAGGCCAGCCAGTTGGTTTTTACCAGCGGGTGTACGCGGCCTTCAAAGTTGCGGTTGCCAGACAGCACCGAGGCCACGGTCAGGTCCGATTGCTGGATGGCTTTTTCGATGGGGTCACGCAATGGGCCGGAGTTGCCGATGCAGGTGGTGCAACCATAGCCAACCAAATCGAAACCCAAGGCGTCGAGGTACTGGGTCAACCCAGCGGCCTTGTAGTAATCGGTGACCACTTTGGAGCCCGGTGCCAACGAGCTTTTGACCCATGGCTTGCGTTGCAGGCCTTTTTCCACGGCTTTTTTGGCCAGCAGACCGGCCGCCATCATCACGCTGGGGTTGGAGGTGTTAGTGCAGGAGGTGATGGCGGCGATCACCACGGCGCCGTTTTTAAGGCGATACCTGGCGCCTTCGTATTCATATTCCGCCTCGCCGACCTGAGCGGCGTTACCCACAGCGACACCGCCGCCGCCTTCGCTTTCCAGCCGGCTCTCTTCGTGTTTGCTCGGCTTGAGTTGCAGGCCCAGGAAGTCATCGAATGCCTGCCCGACGTCTGGCAGAGCGACGCGATCCTGTGGCCGTTTCGGACCGGCCAGGCTGGCGACCACGGTGCTCATGTCCAGCTCCAGCGCGTCGGTGAACACCGGCTCCTGACCAGGCAAACGCCACAGGCCCTGCGCCTTGCAATAGGCCTCGACCAATTGCACGACTTCGGCGGGGCGGCCCGAGAGTCGCAGGTAATCCAGGGTCACGTCGTCCACCGGGAAGAAACCGCACGTCGCGCCATATTCCGGCGCCATGTTGCCGATGGTGGCGCGGTCGGCCAACGGTAGATCGGCCAGCCCGTCGCCATAGAACTCGACGAATTTACCCACCACGCCTTTCTTGCGCAGCATTTGGGTGACGGTCAGCACCAGGTCGGTGGCGGTGATGCCTTCGTTGAGTTTGCCCAGCAGTTTGAAACCGATCACTTCCGGGATCAGCATCGACACCGGTTGGCCGAGCATCGCCGCTTCAGCCTCGATCCCGCCCACGCCCCAGCCCAATACACCGAGGCCGTTGATCATGGTGGTGTGCGAATCGGTGCCGACCAGCGTATCGGGGAAGGCATACGTGCGGCCGTCTTCTTCTTTGGTCCACACGGTGCGGCCCAGGTATTCGAGGTTCACCTGGTGGCAGATGCCGGTGCCCGGCGGCACCACGCTGAAGTTGTCGAAGGCGCTCTGGCCCCAACGCAGGAAGGCGTAGCGTTCGCCGTTGCGCTGCATTTCGATGTCGACGTTTTCACCAAACGCGTTGGCATCGCCGAATTTGTCGACCATCACCGAGTGGTCGATGACCAAATCGACGGGCGACAGCGGATTGATACGTTGCGGATCGCCACCGGCCTTGGCCATGGCGGCGCGCATGGCGGCCAGATCGACCACCGCAGGCACGCCGGTGAAGTCTTGCATCAGTACACGGGCAGGGCGGTATTGAATTTCACGGTCGGATCTGCGTTCGGTCAGCCACGCGGCAATGGACTTGAGGTCTTCACCGGTGACGGTTTTGTTGTCTTCCCAGCGCAGCAGGTTTTCCAGCAGCACCTTGAGGGACATCGGCAGCTTGTCCAGGTCGCCAAGGGATTTCGCGGCGTCCGGCAGGCTGTAGTAGTGGTAGGTCTTATTATTGATTTCTAATGTTTTGAGGCTTTTCAGGCTATCGAGGGAGGGCATGAAGTAACTCCTTGACGAGTCCGCACGGCACGGACCTGGGGGAATCGGATAAACCAAAAACAATGTAGATCAAGTTCACGAAGCGCTCTGGTTGGCGGCTTGTGTAGTACTGGACCAGCCAGCCATACCAGTGGTTCCTGATTGGGCTATCATGCGCCGCTTTTGCGTCGTTGAGGTTAATCCTCACCTATAGGTCGCGACGCGCCGCCGTCTGGCGCGCACAGAGGAACTCCAATGAACACCCTGTTTATGCATTGCCGGCCTGGTTTCGAAAGCGAAGTCTGTTCGGAAATCAGCGAGCATGCGGCGCGTCTGGACGTTGCAGGTTATGCCAAGGCCAAGACCTGCGCGGCTTACGCCGAGTTTGTCTGCACCGAGGAAGACGGCGCTGAACGCTTGATGAACGGTATGCGTTTTGTCGACCTGATCTTTCCTCGGCAGTGGGCGCGGGGAGTGTTTGTCGAACTGCCGGAAACCGACCGTATCAGCGTGATCCTCGCGCATATGGCTGGATTCGCTACCTGCGGCAGCCTGTGGCTGGAAGTAGTCGACACTAATGATGGCAAAGAGCTTTCGACGTTCTGCCGCAAGTTCGAAGCGCCGCTGCGCAAGGCCCTGACCCAAGCGGGCAAGCTGGTGGACAACCCCAGCCTGCCGCGTCTGTTGTTGACCTTCAAAAGCGGGCGTGAAGTGTTTCTTGGGCTGGCGGATGCCGATAATTCGGCAATGTGGCCCATGGGCATTCCACGGCTGAAGTTTCCGCGTGAGGCGCCGAGCCGTTCGACGCTGAAGCTGGAGGAGGCCTGGCACCATTTCATCCCGCGTGATCAGTGGGATGAGCGGCTCTCAAGCGACATGACGGCGGTTGATCTGGGAGCGGCGCCGGGTGGCTGGACCTATCAACTGGTGCGGCGCGGGATGCTGGTCACCGCTATCGACAACGGGCCGATGGCCGAAAGCCTGATGGATACTGGCCTGGTGCAACATCTGATGGCCGATGGCTTTACCTACAAGCCGCGTCAGCCGGTGGACTGGATGGTGTGTGACATCGTCGAAAAGCCCGCGCGCAATGCGGCCTTACTGGAAACCTGGCTCGGCGAAGGCTTGTGCCGCGAGGCGGTGGTCAATCTGAAGTTACCGATGAAACAGCGTTACGCCGAGGTACGACGCTTGCTGGAGCGCATCGAAGAAGGCTTCAAGGCGCGGGGCATCAAGGTCGCCATCGGCTGTAAGCAGCTGTATCACGACCGCGAAGAAGTCACCTGCCATTTGCGGCGGCTGGATATGAAACGCAAGGGCTAGGCTGCCAGTACTTGATCGTGGAGCCAGGCTCATCGCGAGCAAGTTTTCATCAAACACAACATAACTACCTGAATAAAAGAGATTTTCTGTAGGAGACTTGTCCCGCGACCGGCGGGGAACCCGTCGTAAACCTGCGCACGCGGTATGACTGGCAGACCGCGCAAACCGGATTTACTGCCGCTGCGCGACAGCACGGCGTCTGGACGATGGGCCACAGGTTAGGCATTGCCCGCTCACTCGGTGTTCAGCCCACAACACCGAATCAACACTTTGCTGATTCATGGGCCTCTGAGCGCCAATCAAAGCTGGCAAATGGAGTGAAAATCCCCGGCACGCTCCCTGCAATGCATCCTTCGTACCGAAGTGGCTGTACGAACGTCTTGATTGAAACTGTTCTCACGCTCAGCATAATCAGGCGTCCGCGTCCCTCCTCAAAAGAATCAAAGGCGATACCGAATGACCCCAGATAACCATCGACCCACTGCTGACATCCTGATCGTCGGCGGTGGCCTGAGTGGCGCGATATTGGCGGTGCAGTTGTTGCGTAAACCAGGCAAACGCCGGATCGTGATTATTGAGTCGCGTAGCGAACTTGGGCGCGGCGAGGCCTACAGCGCTACCGAGCTGAGCCATACGCTGAACGGCAACGCTGCGCGTATGAGCATCGACCCCGACAATGCCGACGATCTCACTCAATGGCTGGGCGACTTCATTGCCGCCGGCGGCTGGCCAGAGTCCGATGAGCAGCACCTGACGGCAGCGGAGCTGTTCCCGCCACGAGGCATTTTTGGTCTTTATGCTCAGCAACGGCTCGCCGAGGCTCAGGTGGCCGGAGCTGTTTACGGCTCGACGGTCGAGCATGTGCGTAGCGAGGCTGTCGATCTGGTTATCGATGATTCGGGCCTTGAAATCACCTTGGCCGATGGCCGTGTTCTACGCGGCGCGCATGGGGTACTGGCGACAGGCGTATTCTCTGCCGCCCGCACTCCACAACGCGACTCAAACGAACTCAACGCGGCAGCGGTTGATCCCTGGGACGTCAGCGCCATGCGCCAACTCGATCCCCAAGGCCGGGTGTTGATCATCGGTTCGGGCCTGACCATGGTCGACGCCGTGGTGTCGCTTGAACTGGCCGGGCATCGCGGTCCCATCGACGTATTCTCCCGACATGGCCTGTTGCCCCATGTGCGCAGGCAACCGCCGAGCTGGCCGGATTTCCTCGGGGCTGATCACACGCTGCGCAGCACCCGGCAACTGGTGCGTGCGTTGAGGGAACAATGCGAGCAGGCCGTCGCCCAGGGAATTGACTGGCAAGCGCCGCTGGACACCGTACGGGTACATATTCCCAGGTTGTGGAGTCAGGCGACTGACCAGCAGCGTCGCCAGTTCGTGCGTCATGTGCGGCCATGGTGGGAGAGCCATCACCATCGTTCGCCGCCGCCCAGCGCGAAATTGCTGGCGCGTTTGGTGGAGGAGGGGCGCCTGACTATTCACGCCGCTTCATTGCTGGGGGTCGAGCCTGCTGAAGCGGGTCAGGTGCATATTCACGTGCGTCGCCGTGGCGAAACGGAACCGACGCGGGTCAGCGGCAACGCGTTGATCAATTCCACGGGTATTCAATACGACTGGCGCCGGGTAGACCGCGAACTGCCCCGGCAGTTATTGGCCCGTGGACTGATTCAGCCAGGCCCTTTGGCGCTGGGCATCGCTGCCGACCCGAGCGGTGCTGTGCTGGACGCCAAAGGCCACGTGTCGCAACGATTATTTGCCATGGGGCCACCGTTGCGCGGAATGTGGTGGGAAAGCACCGCCGTCACTGACGTGGCGCTGCAAGCCAAGGCGCTGGCGACCACGTTGGCGAGCCTGAGATAACTCAATCATTGGGCTGACTTGCGCGTGATGGTGTCGAAGTCGACACCATCACGTTCGGACCCACACAACCTGCCCCCAGAAACCGACAGTAAAGGATCAGGCGCTTAATCCTGGGCTTCAATGCGCATCAGGTGCTGAGTGCGACGATGGAGTGGCTTCAGACCGACAGTTGGACGATGCGATCCCCCTGCAGTTGTTCGCCGGGCCGGCGTTTGTTGACCGCCAGTTCACCCATTTTGATCAAGCGCGCGCGGGTGACATTGCGGCTCAGGCCGAGCAGTTCGGCGGTGTGTACCTGGTTGCAGTGGCTGAAACGATAAGCCGCTCGCAACAGGGCGTCTTCAACTTTTTCGTGCAGTGCGCCGGCCTGTTCCTCGAACAGCTTCTGAAACGCACGCTCCAGCAAAGCCTGCGTCGATTCATCGACCTGCGCGGTATCGTCCTGGCGTTCGATGCGCAGGTTCGACAAGCGCAGATCATCGCGTTGAATCACACCGTCGCGGCAGATCAGCAGCGTGTGGTGAATGACGTTTTCCAGTTCGCGAATGTTACCCGGCCAACTGTAAGTCTTGAGCTTGTGTTCAGCCTCTGGGCTGATGTGGATCGGCCCGTAACCCATGCGCTGGCTGTAGACGTCGATGAAGTGACGGGTCAGCGGCATGATGTCGCCAGGGCGCTCACGCAACGTGTGCAGCTCCAGATTGACCACGTTCAGGCGATAAAACAGATCCTCGCGAAAGTGTCCGGCATTGATCGCTCGTTCCAGTTGCACGTTGGTGGCAGCCAGCACTCGCACGTCGATGGGCGTGCTTTTGCGTGAGCCCAGACGAACCACTTCGCGCTCTTGCAGTACGCGCAATAACTTGACCTGAATCGCCATCGGCAGATCACCGATTTCATCCAGGAACAAAGTGCCGCCGTTGGCTTCTTCAAACCAGCCGGCTTTGGCGGTCAGGGCGCCGGTGAAAGCACCTTTTTCGTGGCCGAACAACTCGGCCTCCACCAACGATTCAGAGAACGCACCGCAGTTCACTGCGACGAACGGTCGATGACGACGGCCGCTAAGGTTGTGGATATGCCGCGCGATCAGCTCTTTGCCGGTCCCGGTTTCGCCAATGATCAGCACGCTGGCTTCGCTCGGCGCAACCTGCTGCACATGAGCCAGTAGCGCCTGGGATTTTGGATCTTCGAACACCTGCGCTGTGGCTCGGATTGAGGTCGCCAGCGCAGGCGAGGGCGGTAGGGTCAATAGCTGCATGAGGATCACTTTTGATGAAAGAGAGTCAGGGTGAAAGCCGTCCCCTGTAGGCGCTGCCCAAGGCTGCGAATCGCGATACGGCCTGATGACGATGTTGATGAGATTCGCATCGCGGCCTTGGGCAGTTCCTACAGGTGACTCATCATTTCAGGTGTTACTTCTGCGGCGGCAGGTCGTTGGCGATCATCTCGCCGAACGGGCCAGTCAGGTTAGTGATACCGCGACCGGCCAGGCTGCGGTACGGTTCGGGCAGCAACGGAAACACCAGTTCGGCAAAACGATAGGCTTCTTCCAGATGTGGATAACCCGAGAAAATAAAGCTCTCGATGCCCAGATCGGCGTACTCCTTGATCCGCGCGGCCACTTCCTCGGGGTTACCCACCAGTGCCGTCCCTGCGCCACCGCGTACCAGACCAACACCCGCCCACAGGTTCGGGGCGATTTCCAGGTTGTCGCGGCGACCGTCGTGCAATGCGGCCATGCGCCGCTGACCTTCTGAGTCAAAACGTGCAAAGGATTTCTGCGCCGCAGCAATGGTTTCGTCGCTGATGTGCTCTATCAGCTGGCTTGCGGCCTGCCACGCTTGTTCGCTGGTCTCGCGTACGATCACGTGCAAACGAATACCAAACTTCACGGTGCGGCCCTTGCGGGCGGCGCGTTCGCGAATATCCGCCAGTTTTTCCGCCACAGCGGCAGGCGGCTCGCCCCAGGTCAGGTAGACATCCACTTGCTCGGCGGCCAGTTCGTGCGCCGCTTCTGACGATCCACCGAAATACAGCGGCGGATAAGGCTTCTGGATCGGTGGGTACAGGGCTTTGGCGTTCTGCACATGCAAGTGCTTACCTTCGAAATCCACTGCTTCGCCTTGCAGTACACGGCGCCAGATTTTCAGGAATTCGTCGGTGACTTCATAACGTTCGCTGTGGTCGAGGAAAATACCGTCGCCACGGTTTTCATCGGGGTCGCCACCGGTCACCACGTTGATCAGCAAACGGCCACCGGACAGGCGATCGAGCGTTGCCGCCATGCGCGCCGAAACGGTTGGCGAAATGATCCCAGGACGAATCGCAACCAGGTACCGCAGGCGCTCGGTCAGAGGCACGAGGGCCGAGGCGATCACCCAGGAATCCTCACAAGAGCGGCCGGTAGGAATCAGTACACCGTGATAACCAAGGTCGTCGGCGGCCTGGGCCACTTGTTTCAGATAATTCAGCGTAACTGGCCGCGCGCCCTTGGAAGTACCCAGAAAATGGCCATCGCCGTGTGTCGGTAGAAACCAGAAAACATCCATGAGATACCCTTTGAGCAGAATCAGTGGCTTGTGTAAGTACGCTATTTATAGAGGTTGTGATTTATTCCGTAAAAGAACTGAATTCCATATTTTTAGATCTTTTGGAAATATAAGGCGCGGATGTAGGTTGTTGAGTGGGGTGCCAAGCCTTGCGACATGCGTCAACGCAGCCATTGTGTAGACGCCAACGTGTTGGCGAGCATGGCGATACGGTGTGTCAGATACGCCATCTCCCGTCAGGGACCCTGTTCTCGACCCAAAAAAAATGGGCGCCGAAGCGCCCGCAACATACAGCGGCACATTAGAAAATCTGGGTAAAGAACCAATACAAGCCGCCCGACAGCAGAATCGCCGCTGGCAAGGTCAGCACCCAGGCCAGCGCCAGATTACGCAGGGTGCGCATCTGCAGGCCGGAGCCGTTGGCGGTCATGCTGCCCGCCACACCGGAGGACAACACGTGGGTGGTCGAGACCGGCAACCCGTACATGTCAGCCGCGCCGATGGTAAACATGGCGACCAGTTCCGCCGATGCGCCTTGGGCGTAGGTCATGTGCGTCTTGCCGATCTTCTCGCCGACGGTAATCACAATGCGTTTCCAGCCGACCATGGTGCCCAGGCCCAGGGCGATGGCTACTGCGATCTTCACCCACAACGGGATGAACCGCGTGGCGTTGTCGATCTGTTGCTTGAACAACTGCACCTTGCCCTGCGTGTCGGCATCAAAATTACCGACCTTGTTTTTATCCATCAGGCGAATGGTTTCGGAGGTCAGGTACATGTCGTTGCGCACGTTGGCCATGGCCTCGGCAGGCACTTTGGACAACGAACCATAACCGCCGACCTGGACGCCGATCTTGCCGGTCATCACCGCCAGCGCCGGGACCAGTTCAGGTGTGGCTTGCTTGTCGCGGATGTACTCGGACAACGTCAGGCGTGGGTCTGCCGGTGCGGGCAGTGGCGAGGAGCGGCTCAGCGCTTGCTGGGTGACTTCGGCCACCGCAGCGAACTGCAACGACTGATCGGCTGGCATGGTCCTGTTCAGCGCGTAGGCCATTGGCAGTGTGCCGACCAGAATCAACATGATCAGCCCCATGCCTTTTTGTCCGTCGTTGGAGCCGTGGGCGAACGACACGCCCGTGCAGGTCAGGATCAACAGGCCACGAATCCAAAGAGGGGGCGGGGTGTTGCCTTCTGGTGCTTTGTACAGCGCGCGATTCTTGATGAATAGGCGCATGGCCAGCAGCAACAGCGCGGCGCAGACAAACCCTACCAGCGGCGACAGCAACAATGAATAACCGACCTTGGTCGCTTGCGACCAGTCCACCCCGCTGGTGCCGTCACGGCCATGCATGAGTGCGTTGGCCACACCAACGCCGATGATCGAACCGATCAGCGTGTGCGACGAAGAGGCTGGCAAGCCCAGCGCCCAAGTGCCGAGGTTCCAGATAATGGCAGCGATCAACAAGGCGAAGATCATCGCAAAACCTGCTGAGGAACCCACTTGCAGGATCAGCTCTACGGGCAGCAGCGCGATGATGCCGAACGCGACCGCGCCGCTGGAAAACAGCACGCCCAGAAAGTTGAACAGCCCCGACCAGGCCACCGCGAAGTTCGGTGGCAGGGAGTGGGTGTAGATCACCGTCGCGACAGCATTGGCGGTGTCGTGGAAACCGTTGACGAATTCAAAGCCCAGGGCGATCAACAACGCCACGCCCAGCAGCAGGAACGGGGTCCAGGTCAGTACCACCGTGCCCAGGTCGTCGACGTCCTGTTTCAAGCTATAAGCGGTGAACAGCAGCCCCATGCCCAGCACGGCAAAGAAAATCACCATCGTCAGTACGCCGGGCTTACGCCCGAATTGAGAACTCAGCCCTGAGCCGCTCGATAAAGAGCCCGAAGCCAACGTAGGGGTCGCCATGATGCACAATCCTGTTCAAATGGGATGGCGACCATGATCATTTCAAAGTGTGACAAAAGTGCGACGTGGGTCAAAGCAGTCCGTATTTATTGGGAATTATCGACATACGGGTTGTTGATTCTGGCCGGAGGCTGTAGGCGTGTGGCTTGTCCCGCGATCTGCCGCGCAGCGGCAGCAATTTAGAGGCATGTGCTATGCCAGGACGAAAGAATTTGGGACTTGTTCCCAGCCCATCGCGGGACAAGCCACTCTCCTATGGCTGTGGCTGTGGCTGTGGCTGCGGCAGGAATGGCGATAGACGCAGCCGTCAATAATCCCGGCTTTTGCGAAACGCCCAGCGTCCGGCGATAAAGGTGAACGTCGCCACCAGCGCAACCAGCACCCAGAACCCATGCGGGTCGCTGGCCAGTGGAATGCCACCGACGTTCATCCCGAAAAAGCCCGCGACGATGTTAATCGGCAGGGCCAGCACGGTGACCACGGTCAGGGTGAACAGTGTTCGGCTGCTTTGTTCGTTGAGGTTGGCGGCGATTTCTTCCTGCAGCAGTTTGATCCGCTCGCCCAGTGCCGTCAGGTCGCTGATGACCAGCGCCGATTCTTCGGTGGACTGACGCAGCTCCTGCAAATCATCTTCCAACAACCAGTGCGGCGGCTTGTGCAACAGACGCATCAGCGAGCCAGGTTCCAATGCCAGAAGCCGTTGCAGGCGCACCAGCACACGCCGCATCGCGCCCAACTCCGAGCGGTTGTTGCTCAAGCGTTGGGACAGCAGTTGGTCTTCGATCTTGTCGACACTGAGGCTGGTCTTGCGCATGAACTGCGTCAGTACCTCGCTCTGATCGCGCAGCAGATGGGCCAGCAGTTCCAGCGGCGAGCGAAACAGCTCACCGTGCTTGACCGAGGAGCGCAACTTGTCTACCGAGCGCAAGGGGTGATGACGCGCGGTAATCATCACGCGGCTGCGCACGCAGACCCACAACGTGGCGATGTCGGTGGACACCCGGTTGAAATCGAATACCACGTCGTTGACCACCGCCAGCAGGGCCGAATCCACGTGTTCGATGCGCGTCGAGCGCGAGCCTTCGTGCAGCGCTTCGAAGAACTCGTCGGGCAGTTCCAGGTGAGTCTTGACCCAGCGCTCACAACTGGCGTGAGCGAGGTTCAAGTGCAGCCAAATGAATTCGTCCGGGTCGCTTGTGCTCTGTAGGCATTCCAATGCCTCGGCCGATGCAATCTCGCGCCCCGGTTCATCCGGATGAAAGCAAAACGCGTAAAGCAGTCCGAACAGATCGGAGTCCTGATGGTGGACGATGCTTTGATTCATGGAGGCTCGCAGACGGGGAGGGTGCCATTGCTTGGCACAGGATCGAAATCCGCATCATCGCAAGCGCTTTTGACAGTTATGTGACCGTTTGTGTTTAAAGCGCACAAACCTGAAACGGACGGCGATCGCTGTAGTAGCCAGGCTTGTCCCGCGACCGGCGGGGAACCCGTCGTAAAGCCCGCACACGTGGCGTGACAGGCAAACCGCACACACCGGTTTACTGCAGAACGCAGCTCAATCTGTAGGAGCCAACTTGTTGGCGAAGCGACCAACGCGGTGCTCCTGAGACACCGCCTCGCGAACAAGTTCGCTCCTACAGGGCGTTCTGGCCCCCACCACGTGCGTTTTGGCCCTGAACCCCCATGTGGGAGCCTAGCTTGTCCCGCGACCGGCGGGGAACCCGTCGTAAACCTGCACACGCGGTGTGACGGGCAAACCGCGCGCACCGGGTTTACTACAGAACGCAGTTCACTCTGTAGGAGCCAACTTGTTGGCGAAGCGACCAACGCGGTGCGCCTGAGACATCGCTTCGCGAACAAGTTCGCTCCTTGGGGCGTTCTGGCCCCCACCACGTGCGTTTTGGCCCTGAACCCCCATGTGGGAGTCGGGCTTGTCCCGCGACCGGCGGGCAAACCGCGCGTACCGGGTTTACTACAGAACGCAGTTCAATCTGTAGGAGCCAACTTGTTGGCGAAGCGACCAACGCGGTGCGCCTGAAACGCCGCCTCGCGAACAAGTTCGCTCCAGATTTTTTGCGCCGTGATCAGACCATCGACAAACGCTGTTTGCGATGCGGCGCCGGCCATGACCTGTCGATCAGTTGTTCATCATCCGGGCTCAGTTCGATCCTCGCCGCTGCGATATTCAGTGCAATATGCGCAGGCGTCACCGCTTTTGGAATGGCAATCACGCCGTGCTGGCGTAACACCCAGGCCAGACTGATCTGTGCGGGCGTGGCTGCATGGCGCCGGGCGACTTCCAGCAGTGCGGGGTTGTTCAGCAGGTTCCCGGCCTGACCAATCGGGCAATACGCCATGAGCGGCATGTTGACGTTTTGCATCCACGGCAGCAGGTCGTACTCAATGCCGCGCTCTTCGGGGTTGTAGAGCACTTGATTGGTGGCGCAGGCCGGATTGTTCAGGTCGAGCAGGTCCGAGACGTCGAAATTCGACACGCCCCAACGGCCGATTTTGCCGGCTTCGCGCAGGCGTTCGAACGCTTCGACGGTTTCTTCCAGTGGGTATTGACCTGGCCAGTGCAGCAGATAGAGATCGATATGGTCGGTCTTCATGCGCTTGAGGCTGCGTTCGCAGGCGTCGGGAATCCCCCTGCGGCTGGCGTTGTGCGGGTAGACCTTGCTCACCAGCGCCACCTTGTCGCGCTGACCGGCAATGGCCTGGCCGACCACTTCTTCGGCGCCGCCTTCGCCGTACATCTCTGCGGTGTCGATCAGCGTCAGGCCGCGCTCGATCCCAAGCCTCAGTGCTGACACTTCGGCCTCGCGCTGATGCCTGTCTTCGCCCATGTGCCAGGTGCCCTGACCAATCACGGGGACGGTTTTATCTGCCAGTTCGAGGGTGCGCATGGTGGCTCCTGCAAAAGAGAGGGTGACGAAGAGTGTGGCAGTCAAGGCGAGCGGGGGTTCAATTTCATGGATCAACAGGGCCCTGTGTTATTTCTCGGCCACCGCCCGGCTGCCTTCCCAACCCCCACCCAACGCCAGGAACAAATCAATCTGCCCCATCGCCACCTGCGTATTCGCCGCCGCCAACTGCGCGCGGACATCGGTGTAGGTGCGGGTGGCTTGTAGATCGGCGAGAAACGACTCGCGCCCGGCCTGGAAGAAACGGTGGGTCTGATCCGCCGCTTGCTGTGCGGATTTTTCGGCGTCGGCCAAGGCGTCGCGGCGCTCCAGCAGGGCGGTGTATTGCGACAGACCGGTCTGTGCTTCGCGAACCGCGTTGAGCACCACGCCGTCGAAGTGCGCCAGTGCCGCCTGACTCGATGCCTCGGCGACGTGTACGCGGGCGCGGGCGCCGTTGGACGGGATGGTCCAGTTGATCACGCCACCAAAGCCCCAGCGATTGGTCGACGGGTCGCCCAGCTCATCAAGAATACCGACTGTGCCCACCGTGGCGCCGATGCTGATGTCCGGGTACAGCGCGCCGGTGGCCACGCCAGTTTCTGCGGTGGCCATCGCCAGTCGACGCTCGGCCTGGCGCACATCCGGTCGACGTTTGAGCAGGGTTGCGCCATCGCCCACTGGCATCACTTGCGCGATGTGTGGCAGTTCGGCGCATTCGGCCACGCCTTTGGGCAGTTGGTTCAGCGGTTTAGCCAGCAGCATCGACAGACGATACAGCCCCGACTGCCTCGCCGCTGTGTAGCGTGGCAATTCGGCGCGCAGGGATTTGAATTGGGTTTGCGAACGCGTGACCTGGGTTTCATCGCCGCGCCCGGCGTCGCGCAGGCGTTGAGTGAGCGTCAGGCTCTGCTGTTGCAGGTTGACCGACTCAAGGGCGATGGCGTGTTCTTCATTGGCTGCGCACACCTGTGTGTATGCCCGAACCACGTCGGCCACCAGGGTAATGCGCGCGGTATCGGCTGCCGCCTGGGCCGCATCGGTGTTGGCCTGGGCTGCTTCGATGCCGCGCTGCAAGGTGCCAAACAGGTCGAATTGATAGGACGTGGTCAGCCCCACATCACCGATATTGGCAACCGGCACCTTCTCGGGCAGCAGATACGCTTGCCCTGCTTCTTGAAGCCGCTGGACGCCGGCTTTGGCGCTATTGGTAAAGCCACCTGCGGCATCCGCTTCGTCTGACTGATAACGCGCGCGTTGCAGGTTGGCTGCGGCAACGCGCAGGTCGGTGCTGGAAATCAGCGCCTGGCGCACTAACTCATCAAGCTTCGGGTCTTGATACAACTTCCACCAATCAGGTGGCACCGGTGCAGAGATCACATTCGACGACTCACCTGCCAGTTCGCCCTGCAAGTCTGCACGATTGATCGCCGCGTCTTTGGGTTGCTCATAGTCGGGGCCGACCACGGTGCAGGCCGACAACAGCAAACCCAATCCGACCGTCAGCAGGCGCGCGCTGTGTTTCATTTGGCGACCCCTGTGTCGGCGCTGGTTGCCTGGCCGTTGGGCTGCACATCGGCGTCATCGATGATCGATACCGTGGCGGTACGTCCGGCGATCATACGGAAGTCGGCTGGCACTTGGTCGAACGCGATGCGTACGGGAATTCGTTGCGCCAAACGCACCCAACTAAATGCCGGATTGACGTTGGGCAACAGGTTCGAGCCGCTGCTGCGGTCGCGGTCTTCGATACCCGCAACGATGCTCACCACATGGCCGCGCAGGCGGGCGTTGTCGCCGATCACGCGAATGTCGACGCTGGAACCGATGTGGATGCCGTCCAGTTTGGTCTCTTCAAAATAGCCGTCGACGTGGAATGAATTGCCGTCCACCACCGACAGCACCGCACGCCCAGCGGTGACGAACTCGCGGTCACGCGGGGCACGGTCGTTGAGGTAGCCGTCGACCGGGCTGCGGATCACCGAGCGGTCAAGGTTCAACTGCGCGGTGTCCACTGCCACTTGCGCTTCGTTCAGGGCCGAGAGGGCGCGGGCTTCCCTGGACTGGCTTTCCTCCAGTTGTTCGCGGGCCACCAGATTGCCCAGGCCACGGTTACGCTTGTTCTCACGCTGGGCCTGTTCCCAGGCCTCTTTGCGTTCGGCCACGGTGGCTTGAGCCTGGCGCAAGGTGAGGCGAAAGCGGTCCTGGTCGATGACAAACAGCACTTGGCCCTTGCTCACCACCTGGTTATCGGTGACCGAGACTTTCTCGATCAACCCGCTAACGTCGGGGGCGATCTGGATCACGTCAGCGCGGATATGACCGTCGCGGGTCCACGGGGCATACATGTAATACATCACCATGCGCCACACCACGATGGCGGCGAAGATGACAATCAGCAGGGTCAGGACCACACGGCCCAAAGTCAGTAAGGGTTTTTTCATTTCATCAAATATCGACTGAGAATATCCACGGCGCCGAGCAACAGGGCGTATAGACCAACGTTGAACAATGCCCGGTGCCAGACCAGACGGTAGAAGTGGGCCCGCGACAGCACGGCATGCACCACCAGAAAAACCACATAAGCGATGCCCATGAGCACCAGAAACGTGGGCACGAAAACCCCACTGATATCCAGGTCACCGATCATAAGGACGCTCCGTCGATGCCATACGGCGGCTGTTCTTGCTGTTGCGCCAACGCGTCAACGATTTCCACGCCGGGCAGCAGCGCCAGACGCAAACCACTGAGGGCGTGCAGCAAATGCAGGCGCGATGGGTCATCGCCCATCTCGTCGAAGCTCAGCGAGCGGCGGGCACGGTCCATGGTCATTAGCAGGCCTTTAGGGGCCGGCAAGCGTCTATGGGCCTTGAGGCAGGCTCGGAAATGAGCGCCGACTTCACGCGTGACCTGACTCAGCGACTCTCGGGGCACGGCCTGCACGCGTGGCATGTACGCCAGCAGATCGAGCATGTTCAGCGCCACTCGCAGTTCGCGCACGGCGATGCCGGTGTCCTGGGCGGTAATGGTCAGGCGCGGCAATTGCTGCATCAGTCGGTCAAGCATCCTGACGCCCATGCGTCGGTGTTCGGCCAGGCTGGCCTCTTCGCTGAGGGCGACGATGTCGCGCCAACTGAAGCGGGTCAGGCGTTTGGCCGCGACTTCAGTGCCGAAGGGGCGCACGACCACGGTCCAGACAAACGCGAACAGCAAGCCCGCCGGCCCGGCCAGGTTGGAGTTGACGAAGTTCAGGAAATCCGCGTCGTAAGCGCTTTGGATGCTGATGAACGACGACGTGTTGACGATGGTGAGCAAGGTGCCCAGGTAGAACTTCGGCTGCACGGTGAGGGTGCCGACACAGATAAACGGGACCGCGAAGGCCAACACCAGCATGGGGAAGTCGTGCAGGTTCGGCAGCACCACAAACAGGTACAGACTGGCGAACAACACCGACATCACCGTCCAGAAGAAGAAGCGGTAGATTTGCGGCGCCGGATCGTCCATCGCCGCAAAAAAACTGCATGACACCGCTGCCAGCGCCACGGCACTGGCGCCATCCTGCCAGCCGAGCAGAATCCATAGCACCGAGGCGACGATGATTGCCGACACCGATGAGGCCACCGAATACAGCATCAAGCCGCGGTCCAGGAACGGCGACAGGCGGCCCAGGCGCCAGTGCCGGTACACCGCGCGCCAGGGTGCGTGATCGTCGGTGACGATGGCCTGCTGCAAGCTGCGGCAGTCATGCCACAGGTCGATGAATTCACCCAGGCGATACAGCGTGTTGGACAGCAGCAATTGGCGTCGATCATCCAGTTGCGCAGGCGTCGGTTGCAGGCGTTCGAGTTCGCGGTGAAGCACCTCCCAGTATTTCACTGGCGCGCCTTTGCTGGTTTGCTCCAGCCAATCGCGGGTCTCGATCAGTAGCGGCGCCAGATCAGCCACCAGTTCCGGTGTGCGGCGTTCGAGGGCCCACAAGGCATCGTCCAGAGCGTCGATCACCGGTAGCAGGTGAATCATCCTGCCGCGCAGTTCTTTGGCGTTACGCACCCGCTGTTGATGCGCGCCTTCGTGGGGCAGTTGACCGATCATCACCTCCAGGCCGTTGAAGGTGCCGACCATCGCGGTGCGCAGGGCGCCGACGGTCTCGGGCGTAGAGGCGCGGGCGAGGAACAGGTCGCTGTAGGCCGAGGCATCGTTGAACCACTTGCCCAGCGCGTCCACCAGCACCGGTTCCAGTCGGCGCGGCCAGAACATGCTGCCCACCACGGCCGCGCAGACAATCCCCACGAAGATTTCTTCGGAACGGGACACGGCGATATCGAACACCGCTTGCGGGTTGTCCACCACCGGAAACGAGATCAGCGGCATGGTGTAGCCAGCCAGCATCAGCGCGTAGCTGTTGGCGGTGCGCAGGTGCATCGACAGGTAGAGCAGGGTGCCGGTCCACAATGAAATGACGATGGCCAGCAGAAAGGGGGTCTGCACGAACAGGGGCACCAACAACACCGAGGCCGCCGCGCCGACGAAAGTGCCGACTGCGCGGTACAGTGCTTTGGAACTGGTGGGGGCGACGAATGGGCTGGACACAATGTAAACCGTGGCCATCGCCCAATACGGACGCGGCAGCTCCATGATCAACGCGATGTACAGCGCCAGCATCGAGGCGGCGAAGGTGCGCACCCCATAAAACCAGTCGCGTGCAGGCGGTACGCCTTTGAAAAAGGCGCTGCTGAAGAATCCTTTGTCGGGAGAGCCCTTGTTGAAAGCGCCTTTGTTGAAAATCATGCTCAAGATGACGCCACCGCAACATGGGGTGTTGCGTCGGCAAAAGCCTTGAGCACGCGCAGGGTCGCTTCGAGATCAGCGGGGTCCAGGTGGCTGAAGACGTCGCGTCGCAGGCGAATCAACTCGGCCTCGATGGACAGGGCCAGCGCACGACCTTCATCGGTCAGGCTCAGGGACTTGGCGCGGCGGTCGGTGGGGTCTTCGGTGCGGCAGACCAGGTGGGCGACACCCAGTTGATCGAGTAAACGCACCAACGACGGGCTTTCCAGACCGCAGGCATGAGCAACCGTGACTTGACGCACGCCATCGCCCAAGCGCGCAATCATTAACAACGGCCCGGCGCAGGCTTCAGAAACCCCGTAGGTGCCCAGCGTGGTATGACAGACACGACGCCATTGACGCGACGCTGCGACCACGCCGGCGGTGATATGCATTTGCAGTGAATCCAGAGTCATAAGGGGTGCCACTAGGGTTCGTTCAACGGTCGGGAGATGGATAGGTAGTGAATGATTAGTCTTGGTATTATTAGTCTGCTAACTATTAATATCCGGTAACAATGTATTCGCGTCAAATGAAAAATCGCTGAACGGGGGCGAGTCGTTTGGTGGATTCCTTGATGGCGGTGGATGCTGCAATGCGGGTTGTCAGCGCCGCTCGTCGGATCATCCCTGAAGAATTCGCACGGTTTTGCCGAAATTCCCCCGGTGTCATTCAAAAACCTGACGGTTGCGATTTGGCCGCTCAGTCATACCTGCCGTCACTTTGAACTGCGTTCACAGACTTCTCGACGCATCTGTCCGTGATGTCTTAATGCTGGCGGTTTTCGAAATATGACCTATTTGGTCATATTTTTGACGTCATTTGCATGTCGCTTTTTGTCAACAAAGAAACGATTCAGCCGATAGTAAAGGCGATACGAATGAGTGCTCAGAGCACTGTTCTAGACACTCCCTTTGCTGGTGCGCAAGCCGCACCCTTGAGCTCAACATGATCGATCTCGCCACCTGGAACCTCTCAATCCCTGTGGGCACCCCGGCCACTATCATCGACACCCCTAAACTCATGGACGGTTATCAGGACGGCTACTTTCGTTCAGGGGATACGTTGTTCTTTTGGGCGCCGGTCACCGGGTCAAGGACCGAGAACGCCATCTACCCGCGCACCGAGCTACGCGAGACCTATGCCAGCGGCGCGGTCTACAACTGGCAGTATTCCCAGGCGGACAACTTTCTGCGCGCAGCGCTGGAGGTCGATCAAGTGCCTTCGTCGGGCAAGATCGTGATCGGCCAGATCCACTGTTACGGCAGCACCGAGCCGCTGATCAAGCTTGAGTATCAGTACAAGGAAAAATTGGGCAACGGCAACATCGTCGCCAAGTTCCGTCGCACGCCCACCTCCGAGCCTGAGGTGATTCAGATTGCCACTGGCGTGTTGCTCGATGAGCGCTTCACGTACACCCTTCACCTGACCCCAACCGGCAATCTGACGGTCAATGCCGCGCAGATGCAGTGGACTGCCAAGCTGGATGCCACTTGGAGCGGCAAATTGTTGTACTTCAAAGCCGGGGTATATACCCAGGACAACACCGGGTACGCGACAGAGGGCGGGGCGGCGACGTTTTACAAGCTGGAAATATCGCATGCCACAAAGACTTGATACGCGGTTTGATGCCGCTTTTTGTGGGTGTGAATGTGTTCGCGAGACGATAAGCCTGACACGCTACGTCCAATCTGTAGGCGCCAACGTGTTGGCCAGGCGACCAACGCGGTGCGCCTCAGACACTGCCCCGCGAACACGTTCACCACAGTGCATTCTGGCCCTAAAGCATTTGCGATAACTGCTCAGGTACGCATCCTCTGAACTGCGCCCCGAACCCCCATGTTGGAGTCGGGCTTGTCCCGCGACCGGCGGGGAACCCGTCGTAAACCTGCGCATGCGGTGTGACAGGCAGACCACGCACATCGGGTTTACCACCGCTGCGCGCCAGGTCGCGGGACAAGCCGCGCTCCTATGTATGGACTCGCCTCCACTGTCAACCCGCTTTTAAACACTGCTACCCGGTTGCATCTATTAAGTCTGTTCATTTTTTCAGGTACTCGCCCGTTTTGGTGTCGTCTTCGATCAGCAGGATGTGCATCGTAAAGGGTCGCTCTGTTCACACCGTGGTGGTTTTTCAACGCATC
>NZ_DASWOT010000177.1:0-39355 GCF_036404235.1 Pseudomonas sp. | reverse complement strand
TGCGCATGGAGTCATCCTAAAAGTGATTGCGGTCTCCTACGGGAAATATTCGCCCCGTACGCCTAAGCGCTCACCCGCGCCTCGATCGCCACACGAGTAATGGCCTTATCCAGTTCATCCAGCGCTGCGTCGATCTCGGGGGCGTCTTGCTTGAGCAGGGTTTCGCTGCGCTGACAGGCTGCACGCAACTGCGGCACGCCACAATAGCGGGTTGCGCCGTGCAAGCGGTGGACGCGTTCGATCAGGCCAATGTGATCCTTGGCATTACGCGCCACGCGGATGGCTTCACGGTCTGTGTCCAGCGAGGCCAGCAGCATCGCCAGCATGTCGGCGGCCAGGTCCGCTTTGCCCGCCGCCAGACGCAAACCCTCCTCATGATCCAGCACTTGCAGGTTTCCCGTGCCATGGGCGATTTCCGGGTGACGCTCAGGTGCTTGATTGCGCAGCGCCAGGCCGGTCCACTTAAGCACCACCTGCGCCAACTGTCGTTCGCTAATAGGTTTGGTCAGGTAATCGTCCATGCCACTTTGCAGCAGGGCGCGTTTTTCATTAGCCATGGCGTGGGCGGTGAGGGCCACTATCGGCAGTGAAGTGCTTTGTCGCTCGGCTTCCCAGGCTCGGATCGCCTCGGTTGCCTGCCGCCCGTCCATGCCGGGCATTTGCACATCCATCAGTACCAAATCGAAGGCCTCTTCCTGCACTGCCTGCACCGCAGCATAACCACTGTCGACCGCCATCACCTTGGCACCCATGTCTTCCAATAAGGTCTGGACCAGCAATAGATTCGCCGGGTTATCGTCCACGCACAGCAGTCGTGGAGGGCGACTGTTCAGCGGTTCGGTCGCTTCACTGCGTTGCTGTTTAGGCTGGATCAGCTCCGATAGGCTGCGGCGCAACTTGCGTGTACACGCAGGTTTGGCCTGCAACTGGGTGTAGGCCTCTGGCACCGATAGCTGATACAGCACTTGTTCGGTGGTCGGGCATAGCACCAATACTTTGCAATCGAGATTTTCCAGGTCCCAGATTTGCTGGCGCAGCCGCTCAGGCGGTAATTCGTGGGCTGTGACTCCGAGCACGGCAAGGTCGATGGCGTGGGGTGTTTGATGCACCACGGTGACGCCATTGATCAGGTTTTCCAGGTTGTTGAACACCATCGGTTGCAGGCCGCAGTCTTCCAGTTGGTGCTCCAGTGCCTGGCGCGCGAGGTCGTGGTATTCCAGCACCGCTACCCGGCGCCCCAGCAGCGGCGGGGCGGGCAGGTCGTCGATGTCGTTGCGAGTCTTTGGCAGGCTTAGACTGATCCAGAACTCCGAGCCTTCGCCCGGCGTGCTGTCAACGCCGATTTCGCCGCCCATCTGTTCGATCAGGCGCTTGGATATCACCAGCCCTAAGCCGGTCCCGCCCGGTTGCCGGGACAACGAATTGTCAGCCTGGCTGAAGGCTTGAAACAGCGCGCGCACGTCTTGGCTCGACAGGCCGATCCCGGTGTCCTGCACGCTGATACGCAGTTGCACATGATCGATCTGGTCGTCTTCGATCATCGCGCGGGCAACGATGGTTCCCTCGCGGGTGAATTTGATCGCGTTGCTCACCAGGTTGGTCAGGATTTGCTTGAGTCGCAGCGGGTCGCCTATCAGCGACAGGGGGGTATCGCGATAGACCAGACTGACCAATTCCAGCTGTTTGGCGTGAGCGGCGGGAGCGAGGATGGTCAGCGTATCTTGCAGCAGGTCGCGCAGATTGAACGGAATTGCATCGAGTACCAGCTTGCCAGCCTCGATCTTCGAGAAGTCGAGGATCTCGTTGATGATGCTCAGCAGGCTGTCGGCGGATTTTTCGATAGTGCCCAGGTAATCATGCTGACGCGGTGTCAGTTCGCTTTTTTGCAGCAGATGGGTAAAGCCGAGAATGCCGTTGAGTGGCGTGCGGATTTCATGGCTCATGTTGGCCAGGAATTCAGATTTGATCCGGCTTGCCTCAAGGGCTTCCTTGCGCGCCAGGTCCAGCTCGATGTTCTGGATTTCAATGGTTTCGAGGTTCTGTCGCACGTCCTCGGTGGCCTGTTCGATGCTGTGTTGCAGTTCTTCCTGGGCATTCTGCAACGTGGCGGCCATGCGATTGATACCCGAACCGAGTTCGTCCAGTTCATGGCTACCCATGGGCGGCAGACGTGCTTCGAGATTGCCATCCTTGAGTTGGGCGACGACGTGTTTGATCTGGGTGATAGGGCCGTTGATGGTGCGGCTCATGCGCAACGCGAGGATGGCCGTTAGCGCCAGACCGGTGGCGATCAGCAGCAAACTGGCGAACAAGCTGCGATAGCCGCGCAACAAAGTACCGTTGTGGGACAGTTCCAGTTCGACCCAGCCGAGCAGACGGTCGGCTTCTTGCGGAACGATGTCGCCGGTGAGATGGCGCTGGCGTCCTAATACCGGCATCAAGTAGCGCGTGGCGTCGTTGTCCGAGCGCTGCAACAGGTGGATGCTGTTACCGACGGGGGCCTGATTGAGCATGCTGGGCCCTGCATGGGCCAGTACATTGCGATCAGCATCGAGAAACGACACGGCGCGCACATCGGCTTGTTCCAGCGCCTGTCCAGCGATGCGTTCGAGCAAGGCTTTGTCGGCGTGAGCCAGAGCGTTCGCCGACAACGGCGCCAGCTCATTGGCGATCATTTCGCCGCGTCTGAGCAACTGAGCTTGTAACTCCGACAGCTGCATCCAAGTGAAATAACCGCCCAGCACCACCGCCATCAGACAGACCGGCACAATGGTCAGCAGCATTACACGGCTTTTGATGCCCAGTTTGCTCAGCACAAATTTTCTCCAACAACACAGCACACGATTAGGCAAAAGCGGCCCCGCGCAGCCCGTTACACGCGGTGGTAATTGCGCAGTGTAGACAGTTGTCGGTCGAGAATCGCGGCAAATTGATCAAGCAGTACCTACTGTATCCGCACCTGGACGACAGCCTGTCTTGCTCACAGCGGTGCAATCTTGAATAATCGCTGACTGAGAATAAGTTGCAGAAGCTAATGACTCCCGAAACCATTTACCGCCCCAGTGTGCTCGCCATCGAGGATGACCCCGTACTCGGGGCATTTGTCCATGATCAGCTTGACCGCTTTGGTTTTCAGGTGACCTGGTGCCAGAACGGCACGCAAGGACTTGCGTGTGCTCAGAGCCAGCCATTCGACGTGGTGCTAATGGACATTTTGCTGCCGGGCATGAATGGCCTGGATATCCTCAAACACCTGCGACGCGAGCAGGCGACGCCAATAATCCTGATGTCGGCGCTGGGTGCCGAGGCTGATCGCATCACCGGGTTTCGTAACGGCGCCGATGATTACCTGCCCAAGCCCTTCAGTGTCGACGAACTGCGGGTGCGCATCGAAGCAATTTTGCGCCGGGTAGCGCTGGAACGGCGTTTCAGCACGCCTTCACTAGGCCCGCAGGATCGCGCTGCAGATCAACTGTCGTTTGATGAGGCAAGCCTGGACGTCAGTTTTGCTGATAGGCGCGCCGAGCTGACCCGCAGCGAGTATCGGCTGCTGGACACCTTATGGCGCCATCCCGAAGAGGTCCAGAGCAAAGCCTTCCTTTATCAGCACGTGCTGCAGCGTGGGTATTCCCAGCATGACCGCAGTCTGGATATGCATGTCAGCCAGATCCGTCGCAAGCTCAAGGCCATCGGCTATGAGGGGCGCCAGGTACGCACGGTGTGGGGCAAAGGATATGTGCTGACCGCAGTCGAACACGATGCGTAAAAACGCTCGTCTACCGGGCAAGTATTCGCTGTTCTGGAAACTGGCTGTTTTGCTGGTGGGTTTCTGCCTGCTGATGATCTGGCTCAGCTTGTCGTGGGGGCGTTACGTAGAAGATCAGAATGCCTACCTGTCCGACACCGCGCGCCAGACTCTTGTCGGTTACGCCGCCCAAGCCGAGCAAGCCTGGCGTGCAGACGGTCAGCGGGGTGTCGATGACTGGCTGCGGGAAATCAGGCGTCATGAGCCTGGCTGGGTGGGTGTGATCGGTAACAATCTGCAATCGCTGAGCAGTGTGCCGCTGACCGATGAGCAATTTCAACGTCTGACCTTCCTGCGCGGTGTGGACTGGCCGACCAGTCGTCGTCAGAAAACCATGCCCTGGCTGAAACTCCCGTTCCCCAACACGCCGGGTGCGGGCAGCCTGGTGATTGAACTGCCGCAGCGTTTCCAGCCGGGTCGTTACACCATGGCGTGGCAGATGTTGACCAATGTTCTGGTGCCGGCGCTGTTCACCTTGTTGTTTTGCATCGGTTTATACCGGCTGCTGATTCGCCCGCTTAATCAGCTGCGTGAACAGGCCAATGCCTGGCGTGCGGACCGACTGTCCGATCGGCTGTCGCCGCAATTGACCGGTCGTAAAGATGAGCTGGGTGAGTTGAACCGAGCTTTCGATCACATGGCCGAGCGTTTGCACTCCACGGTCTTCATTCAGCAGCAATTGCTGCGTGACATGTCTCATGAGCTGCGCACACCGTTGAGCCGCTTGCGAGTGGCCTGCGACAGCGAGCAGAGCATGGGCGAGTTGCGCGACCGTCTGAGTCGCGAGGTCGATGGCATGCAACGGCTGGTGAACGACACGCTGCAATTGGCGTGGCTCGACACTGAGCGGGAAAAACTGCCCGCCGAAGACATTCAAATCGTCGCACTATGGGAAATGCTGGTAGAGAACGCCTGTTTCGAAAGTGGCTGGTGTGCCAGGCAGTTGCCCTGTGATGTGGCCCCATCATGCTGGGTGCAGGGCCACTTGAACAGCTTGGCACAGTCCTTGGAGAACATTCTTCGCAACGCCATTCGTCACTCGCCCAACGATGGCATTGTCTGCCTGGGTGGGCGTCGGGAGGGCGACGACTGGCTGCTGTGGCTGGAGGATCAGGGCGGTGGCGTGGATGAACATGACCTGGAGCGAATCTTCGCCCCGTTCATCCGCCTCGACGGCGCCCGCCCCGGCAATGGCGGCTTTGGGCTTGGATTGAGCATTGCGCGCAATTCGTTGCGCCTGCAAGGCGGCGATATGTGGGCAGAGAATGGGGCGCACGGGTTACGCATAAACATGCGTTTGCGTGCGCGGGCATTCTGACGTTGAGTCCGGTCGCATTGAGTTCGCCGGCAATCCGCGTCTTTTGGGGGGCGGCGACCAAATTCGAAGAGCGCTGTTATGCCTGTTCGCTATATCAACCTTACTTTGCGTGATATGGCCTCGCGAAGATTGCCGGTATGATAGGCGACCCCCGCAGTCTGGATTGCGAAGCCGCCATGACCCTGCAGTATCAAACCATCGCCGATTGCATCGGCAACACCCCGCTGGTGCGTCTGCAACGCATGGCCGGGAGCACCACCAACACCCTGCTGTTGAAGCTTGAGGGCAACAATCCGGCTGGCTCCGTCAAGGATCGCCCGGCGATGTCGATGATCACCCGTGCCGAACTGCGCGGTCAGATTCACGCCGGCGATACCCTGATCGAAGCCACCTCAGGCAATACCGGCATTGCTTTGGCCATGGCTGCGGCGATCAAGGGTTATAAAATGATCCTGATCATGCCGGACAACTCCAGCGCCGAACGCAAGGCCGCGATGACGGCCTATGGCGCCGAGCTGATTCTGGTGAGCAAGGAAGAAGGCATGGAAGGCGCCCGTGATCTGGCCGAGCGTATGCAGGCTGAAGGTCGTGGCAAGGTGCTCGATCAGTTCGCCAATGGCGACAACCCTCAAGCGCATTACGTTGGCACTGGCCCGGAAATCTGGCGGCAGACCGAAGGCACCATCACCCATTTCATCAGCTCCATGGGGACCACGGGGACGATCATGGGTACTTCGCGTTATCTCAAGGAGCAGAACCCGAACATCCAGATCGTCGGCCTGCAGCCCATGGACGGCTCGGCTATTCCGGGCATCCGTCGCTGGCCGCAGGAATACCTGCCGAAGATTTATCAGGCTGACCGCGTCGACCGTATCATTGATATGGCGCAGGGCGAGGCCGAAGACGTGATGCGAAGATTGGCCCGTGAAGAAGGTATTTTCTGTGGCGTCTCGTCGGGCGGCGCTGTGGCGGGCATGTTGCGCCTGTCCCAGGAAGTCGAACATGCGGTCATGGTCGCGATCATCTGTGACCGTGGCGACCGTTACTTGTCGACCGGCGTCTACGATGCGCCCAACTGATGGCCAAGCATGAGAGAGGCCTGCGTTTCCAGCCCACGGGCGGCACCCGGACAACGCAGGTCCCGACCGGCAAAAAACAACGCCTGAAAATCGAGCGGTTGGCCAATGACGGTCGTGGTATTGCGTTTGTCGAAGGTCGTACCTGGTTTGTCGCGGGCAGTCTGGCCGGTGAGGAGGTCGAAGCCCGAGTGCTGGGCGCCCACGGCAAAGTCGTTGAGGCGCGCACCGAACGTGTGTTCGAGCCAAGCCCGATGCGCCGTCCCGCACCCTGTGTGCATTTCGGGCGGTGTGGCGGTTGCAGTGTTCAGCAGATGCCCCATGAAGAACAACTTGCCCTCAAACAGCGCATGCTTGCCGAGCAGTTGAGCCGGGTCGCCGGTATCGAGCCTGAGGAGTGGGCTGCGCCATTGAGTGGGCCTGAATTTGCTTACCGTCGACGCGCTAGAGTCGCGGTCCGCTGGGACGTCAAGGCCAAACGCCTGGACGTTGGTTTTCGCGCAGCATCCAGTCAGGACATCATCGGCATCGATGAATGTCCGGTGCTGGTACAAGCCTTGCAGCCGATCATCACGGCGTTACCGGCGATGCTTCGTCGCTTGAGCACGCCTAAGGCGCTGGGTCATGTGGAGTTGTTCCACGGCTCGGCCACGGCAGTATTGTTGCGCCACATGGCGCCGCTTTCGGAGAACGATCTGGCAATTTTGCAGGCATTTTGTGAAACCCATGATGCGCAACTCTGGTTGCATGGCGAGCACGGACCGCAGCCGCTGGACCCGTCCCAGACGCTGGGTTACCACCTGGCGCCGTGGGCCTTGCAACTGGCTTATCGTCCTGGGGATTTCGTACAGGTCAATGAGGCGGTCAATACCGCAATGATCCAACAGGCGCTTGACTGGCTGGCGCCGCGTGAAGACGAACGAGTGCTGGACTTGTTCTGTGGGCTTGGTAACTTCGCCTTGCCACTGGCGCAAAAAGCGCGCGAAGTGGTCGCCGTCGAAGGTGTCGCGACCATGGTCGAGCGTGCTGCCGAGAACGCCGTGAGCAATAACTTGCACAATGTGCAGTTTCATCAGGCGGATCTGTCGCAGCCGCTTGACACCGCCAGCTGGGCGGAGGACGGTTTCTGCGCTGTGCTCCTTGATCCACCGCGTGACGGTGCGTTTGAGGTGATCGGCAAGCTCAAGGCATTGGGCGCCGAACGGCTACTTTATGTGTCATGCAACCCTGCAACTTTGGCGCGTGACAGTGTCGAACTGATTCAACAGGGCTACCGATTAAAACGTGCCGGAATCCTCGATATGTTCCCGCAGACAGCGCATATCGAGGCGATGGCGTTATTTGAAGCGAGTAAGTGAGGGATACGGCTCCAGGATTTGAGCCGAACCACACACGGAGTCTCGTTTAATCTGACTGACCCGCGTACGCACAGCTCTTGCTTTTGCCCGACAAGAAGCGTCCGCTCAAAAATGTCAGCGACTGATGGCGCATTTCATCGCGCCGTATGGAAGGTAAGTGACATGGTACAGGTGAGAGCACACCAGCCGATAAACACCGACGGCAGTATCAATCTGGACGCGTGGCTCGACCACGTTGTCAGCGTCGATCTCGCAGTGGATCGACAAGCGTTAAAAGAGGCCTGCGAATTTGTTCGGGAAGCCGAGCAGCAGGACAACGCTGCCAAGAACCTCTGGGCGGAGGGCACGTCGAGTTTTCAGACGGGCCTGGAAATCGCCGAAATTCTGGCCGATCTCAAGCTCGATCAGGACTCCTTGATCGCGGCCGTGATCTACCGTGGCGTGCGCGAAGGCAAGATTCCATTGCCCGATGTCAGCGAGCGCTTCGGCCCCACCGTAACCAAACTGATCGATGGTGTGTTGCGCATGGCGGCGATCAGCGCCAGCCTCAGCCCGCGTCAGTCGCTGGTGCTGGGCACTCAGGCCCAGGTCGAAAACCTGCGCAAGATGTTGGTAGCAATGGTCGACGATGTTCGCGTGGCCTTGATCAAGCTGGCCGAGCGCACCTGTGCGATCCGTGCGGTGAAGAACACCGACGACGAAAAACGCAACCGGGTCGCCCGGGAAGTTTTCGACATCTATGCCCCCCTCGCGCACCGGCTGGGTATTGGCCATATCAAATGGGAGCTGGAAGACCTGTCTTTCCGCTACCTTGAGCCTGAACAATACAAACAGATCGCCAAGCTGCTGCACGAGCGTCGTCTGGATCGCGAACGCTTCATCACCGATGTGATGAGCCAGCTAGAGAACGAACTGTTAGCCACCGGCGTCAAGGCCGACATCAGTGGTCGGGCCAAACATATCTACTCGATCTGGCGCAAAATGCAGCGTAAAGGTCTGGAGTTCAGCCAGATCTACGACGTGCGCGCGGTGCGTGTACTGGTCCCGGAAATGCGCGATTGCTACACCGCATTGGGGATCGTCCACACCCTGTGGCGGCACATTCCCAAGGAGTTCGACGACTACATCGCCAACCCCAAGGAAAACGGTTATCGCTCTCTGCACACTGCTGTCATCGGGCCGGAAGGCAAGGTGCTGGAGGTGCAGATTCGTACCCACGCGATGCACGAAGAAGCCGAGCTCGGCGTGTGCGCCCACTGGCGTTACAAGGGCACCGACGTCAAGGCCAGTTCCAGCCATTACGAAGAGAAGATTTCGTGGTTGCGCCAGGTCCTGGAGTGGCACGAAGAACTGGGTGATATCGGCGGTCTGGCTGAACAGTTGCGGGTTGACATCGAACCGGACCGCGTCTACGTGTTCACCCCGGACGGCCACGCCATCGATCTGCCCAAGGGCGCAACCCCGCTGGATTTCGCTTATCGCGTGCATACCGAGATCGGTCACAACTGCCGTGGCGCCAAGATCAACGGGCGCATCGTGCCGCTCAACTACAGCCTGCAGACTGGTGAACAGGTCGAGATCATCACCAGCAAGCACGGTACGCCGAGCCGGGACTGGCTGAACTCGAACCTGGGCTACATCACCACCTCGCGGGCGCGGGCGAAGATTGTTCACTGGTTCAAATTGCAGGCGCGCGATCAAAACGTCGCCGCAGGTAAAACGCTGTTCGAGCGCGAGTTGGCACGTCTGGCACTGCCACAGGTGGACTTTGAGAAGCTGGCCGAAAAGGCCAATTTCAAGATCGCCGAAGACATGTTCGCCGCTTTGGGCGCAGGCGATTTGCGTCTGGCGCAATTGGTCAATCTGGCGCAACAGTTGGTCGAGCCAGAGCGCGGCAACGAGCAACTGGAGCTGATTCCGCGCAAGGCCACCGGCTACAAGCCGGGCAAACGCGGCGATATCCAGATTCAGGGTGTCGGCAATTTGATGACGCAAATGGCCGGCTGCTGCCAGCCGCTGCCGGGCGATGCGATTGTTGGTTATATCACCCAAGGGCGGGGTGTGAGCATTCACCGCCAAGACTGCGCCTCAGTGCTGCAACTGGGTGGGCGCGAGCCAGAGCGGATAATCCAGGTCAGTTGGGGGCCGGTGCCGGTGCTCACCTATCCGGTGGACATCATCATCCGCGCCTACGACCGTTCCGGTTTGCTGCGTGACGTCTCCCAGGTTCTGCTCAACGAGCGGATCAACGTGCTAGCGGTGAATACCCGCTCGAACAAGGAAGACAACACCGCGCTGATGTCACTGACCATCGAGATCCCTGGGCTAGATGCGCTGGGGCGTTTGCTGGGCCGGATTTCGCAGTTGCCGAACATCATTGAGACGCGGCGTAATAGAACGCCATGAAAGCGACGCGAACCTGTAGGAGCCAACTTGTTGGCGAAGGGTTGAAGCGGTGTGCCAGTCACGCTGCTTCGCGAACAAGTTCGCGCCTACAGGGTTTTGGTCAGTCCTGAGTTGAATTGGAACCCCATGTACACACTCCAAGACCTGCTCCACCTGATGGCTCGTCTGCGCGACCCGGAGTTCGGTTGCCCGTGGGACGTCAAGCAGAGCTATGCGACGATTGTCCCGCATACCCTGGAGGAAGCCTACGAAGTGGCCGACGCCATTGAGCGCGGCAACTTCGATGACCTGCGCGCAGAGTTGGGTGATCTACTATTCCAAGTGGTGTATTACAGCCAGTTGGCGCGGGAGGAAGGACGCTTCGAGTTTGACGGCGTAGTCGATGGCATCACCCGCAAACTCATCCGACGCCACCCACACGTATTCCCCACCGGTGATCTGTACGCGCCGCTGGAAACCCCGCGCCTGAGCGAAGACCAGGTCAAGCAACGCTGGGAACAGATCAAGGCCCAGGAGCGTGCGGAAAAAGCCGATGTGCCCGAGCAATTGTCTTTACTCGATGATGTGCCCACCGTGCTGCCGGCCTTATCGCGTGCAGCCAAATTGCAGAAGCGTGCGGCACAGGTCGGGTTCGACTGGCCAGACGCATTGCCGGTGATCGACAAAGTGCGCGAGGAATTGGACGAAGTTCTCGAAGCCATGGCCAGTAACGACCAAGAAGGCATCGCCGAAGAAGTCGGTGATCTTCTGTTTGTGGTGGTCAATCTGGCCCGTCATCTGAAAGTCGACCCGGAAAACGCCCTGCGTGCGGGCAATAGCAAATTTGAACGCCGTTTCCGTTTTATCGAACAGGCATTGCGCGACACCCAGCGTCCCATCGAAGATTGCACCCTCGAGGAAATGGACGCGCTCTGGGGCGAAGCCAAACGTCAGGAAAAGAACACGCCCGGTTGCGGCTGAGTGCGATTGTTAAAGAGAGAGATTAAAGATGGCGGGTATTTCACTTCGCGACCAATTGCTCAAAGCAGGTCTGGTCAACGAAAAGCAGGCCAAACAGGTCACCAAGAACAAGCAGAAAGAGCAGCGCCTGGTACACAAAGGTCAGGCGGTGGCCGATGACACGCAAAAGCGTGCCGCTCAGGAAGCGATGGCCGAGAAGGCCAAGCGCGATCAAGAGCTCAATCGCCAGCAGCAGGAAAAGGCCGAACAGAAGGCCCGTTCCGCGCAGGTCAAGCAATTGATCGAAGCGACACGCCTACCCAAGCTGACCACCGAGGACTACTACAACTTCGTCGACGACAAGAAGGTCAAGCGCCTGTCGGTCAATCCACTGATGCGCAGCAAGCTGAGTAACGGCTCGTTGGCCATCGTCCATCATGGTGGCAGTTATGAAGTGATCCCGCGGGAGGCGGCGATGAAGATCCAGGAGCGCGATCCGCGCCGGATCGTCATGCTCAGTGAGCCGACTGAAGAGGTCGATGGCGACGATCCGTATGCTGCCTACAAGATTCCTGACGATCTGATGTGGTGACAGTCGACTCTCTGTAACCACCTGTGGACGTGCGCCAGTCACCAGCTTGCTAAAAACAAAACCCGCCGAGGCTGGTTTTGTTTTGGCAGCCATTGGCAACGATCGAGCTACACAGAAAACCGTGTCCTTTCCTGCTCTTGCAGCTCTGCTGCGTAACGCTGTGCGTCCGATTCTTGATGGAACATCCCTACCAGTTGGTCTTGTTGGCGCACATCCCAGATTTGAATGCCATCTGCGATGCTTTCATGAGAGATATGGGCGTCATCGCGTTCAGTAACAGTTACCGTCATATTGAAAACTCCTGACTCTTTGAAATCTGCGGCAGGGTGTCGCAGGTCTCTTTTATAGATTTTGATAGTCAGCTAAGTAAATGGTCGGTTTCTGTAAAGGTTAATTTCTGAAAGCGCAATAATCTGCGCATAGCCTGCGCTTTAAGGGGCTGCGGTGTTTTGTCGCACCCCGTTAAGGGCAATGAAGAAAATTTCATGTTTATTCCGCGCACGCGAAACACCATGACACCAGCAGTTGCCTCATTAACACGCGGCTAAAAAGCGCAATGCTGCTCTGATCAAATGAACAGACCCTAGGGTAATTCGATGCCTTCGTTCAGCAACATGTCCACCAGCCTTATTAAAGGCAGGCCGATGAGGCTGGTGGCGTCGGGGCCTTCGGTGGCGCGGAACAGGCTGACGCCGAGTCCTTCGGCTTTGAAGCTGCCTGCGCAATCGTAGGGCTGCTCGGCATGCAAGTAGCGCTCAATGCGCGCTTGATCGAGAACACGCATATGGACGGTGAAGCTCACGCAGTCAACCTGGCAATGGCCGGTGTTGCTGTTGAGGAGCGCCAGGCCGGTAAGGAAGGACACGCTTTTGCCGCTGCTGGCTGTAAGCTGTTGCCGGGCGCGCTCGAAGCTGTGAGGTTTGCCGAGAATCTGCTCGTCCAGCACAGCTACCTGATCGGAGCCGATGATCAGATGGCTGGGGAAGCGTGCCGCCAGCGCATGGGCTTTGTCCCGAGCAAGGCGCTGTACCAGTTCGACAGCAGACTCATCGACGCGCTGGCTTTCATCGATGTCCGGCGACGCGCAGACGAACGGCAGGCGCAGACGATCAAGCAGTTCACGGCGATAAGGTGAGCTGGAAGCGAGGAGTAAAGGCAGCATGAGGTTCTCCATAACATGAAAGTCGAGTGTAATCAGTGGCTCGCGCTACGAACAGGCAGGAATTTCCTTTGACACTTACAAGGCTCGTCCCTAGAATGCTGCGCCTATGTTGAATGACCCGATTCCACCTCACGTTGACCCGCGCAAATTAGCTGACCGTGGCACTACTCTTCAGGGAGAGCTGCCGCTGGCTGATTTGGAGAGACTCTGCGACACGCTTGCTGACAATCTCGGTACAGTGCAGGCGAAATTCGTTTTTGAGCGAGACGAGCGTCGGTCTGTGGTAATCCACAGCACCATCGACGTCGAAGTCAAAATGGTTTGCCAGCGTTGTCTTGAGCTGGTCACCCTGCCGATCCACAGCGAATGCAGTTATGCCGTGGTGAAGGAGGGTGCAAACACCCAGTCGTTGCCGAAAGGCTATGACGTTCTGGAACTCGGCGAAGATCCATTGGATCTGCTGGCATTGATCGAGGAGGAGCTTTTGCTCGCCTTGCCCATTGTGCCTTTGCATGATCCGAAAGAATGCCAGCAGCCGGTGGGCCTCGATAAGCCCGAGCCGAGCGAGGACGAGGTATCGCGGTCCAACCCGTTCAGTGTATTGGCGCAGTTAAAGCGTGACCCAAACGTTTAGGAGTTAATCAATTATGGCTGTTCAGCAGAACAAAAAATCCCGCTCTGCCCGTGACATGCGTCGTTCGCACGACGCTCTTGAGGCAAGCACTCTGTCTGTGGAAAAGACCACCGGTGAAATTCACTTGCGTCACCACGTATCGCCAGAAGGCGTATACCGTGGCCGTAAAGTGATCGATAAGGGCGCTGACGAGTAATTTCTTGTCCGCTCCGGTCATCGCGATCGACGCAATGGGCGGGGACTTCGGTCCCCGCAGCATTGTTCAGGCTTGTATTGCCTGCCTGTTTGCTACCCCCTCGCTTCATCTGACCCTCGTCGGTCAAGCCCCTCTTCTTGAAGAACTGATCGCCCGTTATTCCGGCGTAGATCGCTCACGCCTGCTCGTCGTCAACGCTAATGACGTCGTTACCATGGATGATCGGCCGTCTCAGGCGCTGCGAGGCAAACCGGATTCGTCAATGCGCGTCGCACTGCAGCTGGTGGCCAACGGTCAGGCGCAGGCCTGCGTCAGTGCGGGAAACACAGGTGCCTTGATGGCTCTCTCCCGGTTTGTACTCAAGATGCTTCCTGGTATTGATCGCCCTGCAATGGTTGCCGCTATTCCCACGCAGCGGGGTTATTGCCAGTTGCTCGACCTGGGGGCGAATGTCGATTGCAGCGCGCAACACCTGTATCAGTTCGCGGTGATGGGGTCGGTGGCTGCCGAAGCGCTTGGGGTCTCACGTCCCAAGATCGCACTGCTCAATATCGGCACCGAGGACATCAAAGGCAATCAGCAGGTCAAGTTAGCCGCCAGTTTGTTGCAAGCCGCCCCGGGTCTCAATTACATCGGCTTCGTTGAGGGCGACGGGGTCTATCGTGGTGAGGCTGACGTGGTGGTGTGCGATGGTTTTGTCGGCAACATCCTGCTCAAGTCCAGCGAAGGGTTGGCGACGATGATTGGCGAACGTATAGAAACCCTGTTCAAGCAAAATATGTTCTCCAGGGCCGTCGGGACACTGGCGCTGCCTTTGCTCAGGCGTTTGAAGGCGGACCTTGCGCCAGCGCGGCATAATGGCGCGAGTTTTCTCGGGTTGCAGGGCATCGTGGTGAAGAGCCACGGCTCGGCGGGCGCCCAAGGTTTTCAGAGTGCGATTCAGCGTGCGCTCATAGAAATTCAGGAAAACCTTCCGCAACGCCTTCATGGGCGTTTGGAGGCGTTGCTCTAGGCGGCTCCAGTACCTGCGTAAGACGTGGTCTCCGCTAAAATGTGACGCCAGTGACTGGTCGGTCATCCAAATGACCACTGTTTCGCATAGAATTTCTCGCGCGCGGCCAAGGCCGAGCGCTTATTTTGACGGCAATAATCAGGGGCTTGTTTAATGTCTGCATCCCTCGCATTCGTCTTTCCAGGTCAAGGCTCGCAGTCACTCGGCATGCTTGCCGAGCTGGGGGCGCAGTACCCATTGATCCTGGAGACCTTCAAAGAAGCCTCCGATGCTTTGGGTTACGACCTCTGGGCATTGACCCAGGAGGGGCCGGAGGCACAGCTCAATCAGACCGACAAAACCCAGCCGGCGATCCTCACCGCGTCTATCGCGTTGTGGCGCGTATGGTTGGCTGAAGGTGGAGCGCGTCCTGCATTTGTCGCCGGCCACAGCCTCGGCGAATACAGTGCGCTTGTGGCGGCTGGCAGCCTGTCCCTGGCAGATGCCGTAAAGTTGGTTGAGCGTCGTGGTCAGTTGATGCAAGAAGCCGTGCCGGCAGGGCAGGGGGGGATGGCGGCGATTCTTGGGCTTGATGATGCCGAGGTGCTCGCCGCTTGTGCCGAGGCAGCTCAGGGCGACGTGGTCAGCGCGGTCAACTTCAACTCGCCGGGCCAGGTTGTCATCGCCGGTGCTGCGGCTGCTGTCGAGCGCGCTATCGAGGCTTGCAAGGCGCGTGGCGCCAAGCGTGCCATGCCGCTGCCGGTGAGCGTGCCGTCGCACTGCGAGCTGATGCGACCTGCCGCCGAGCGCTTTGCCGAAGCCGTTTCTGCCATCGACTGGCAGGCGCCCAATATTCCTCTGGTACAGAACGTTAGTGCCAGTGTGGTTCGCGATCTGGACACGCTGAAGACCGATTTACTGCAACAGTTGTACAAACCTGTGCGCTGGGTCGAGTCGATTCAGGCATTGGCCGCCAACGGTGCGCTGCAACTGGTCGAATGCGGACCAGGCAAAGTATTGGCTGGTCTGAACAAGCGCTGCGCCGAAGGCGTGACGACTTACAATCTCAATACCCCAGACGCTTTCGCCGCCACCCGCGCGGCGTTGGCTTGATAAGGAGACGCTTGCATGAGCCTGCAAGGTAAAGTTGCGTTGGTCACCGGTGCCAGTCGTGGTATTGGTCAAGCCATTGCGCTGGAATTGGGCCGTAACGGCGCGACGGTTGTCGGTACCGCCACGTCCGAAGCGGGTGCTGAGCGCATCACTGCCAGTTTCAAGGAAAACGGTATCGAGGGCTTCGGCCTGGCGCTGGATGTTTGCAGCGACGAATCCGTGAGTGCGACCCTGGCATTGATTCAAGAGCGTGTCGGTGTACCGTTGATCCTGGTCAATAACGCCGGTATCACCCGTGACAACCTGATGATGCGCATGAAAGATGACGAATGGCACGATGTCATCGATACCAACCTAACCAGTCTGTATCGCCTGTCCAAGGGGGTTTTGCGTGGGATGACCAAGGCTCGTTGGGGTAGAATCATCAGCATCGGCTCGGTAGTGGGTGCCATGGGCAACGCAGGCCAAGTAAACTATGCCGCCGCGAAAGCGGGACTGGAAGGTTTCAGTCGCGCCCTGGCGCGTGAAGTGGGTTCGCGGTCAGTCACCGTGAACTCGGTCACTCCCGGTTTTATCGATACCGATATGACTCGCGAGCTGGCGCAGGCACAACGTGATTCCCTGACGACCCAGATTCCCCTGGGGCGACTGGGGCAGGCAGAAGAGATCGCGCACGTGGTCGCTTTTCTTGCTTCGGAAGGTGCAGGCTACGTTACTGGGGCTACAATCCCCGTTAACGGCGGCATGTACATGTGATAGCCCGCTTCAAAAAAAGTCATACGGGCTGTCTAAAATCCGTTATAAAGCTGAAATCTATTAATGGGCAGAGGGCGATGGGCGAAGCAGGAATTGCGTTTAGCTTGAAATACGCAAAACCTCTTCTATACACTTACCCATCGGCCAGCTGCCTGAATTTGTCCACTAGGAGTTAAAACACGGTATGAGCACCATCGAAGAGCGCGTCAAGAAAATCGTTGCCGAACAACTTGGCGTCAAATCTGAGGAAGTCGTGAACACAGCTTCCTTCGTTGAAGACCTGGGTGCCGACTCCCTTGACACTGTTGAGCTGGTCATGGCTCTGGAAGAGGAATTCGAGACCGAAATCCCTGACGAAGAAGCCGAGAAGATCACCACTGTTCAAGCTGCTATCGATTACGTTACCAGCCATCAGGCGTAACCGTTTGTAATCGTCGCTTGCTGTCGTGGAAAAACCGCACTGCCTTCCGGCGTGCGGTTTTTTCTTCGTGCGGTTTTTCTTCAAGAAACCCTGCAGCGTGTCGTTATTAGAAAAAAAGGAGAGTCCTGTGTCGCGTAGACGCGTCGTGGTCACCGGTATGGGTATGCTGTCGCCATTGGGCACTGATGTGCCAAGTACCTGGCAAGGCATTCTGGCTGGCCGCAGTGGCATTGGCCTTATCGAGCACACGGATCTTTCAGCTTACGGCACCCGCTTCGGCGGTTCAGTGAAAGGCTTCGATGTCGAGCAATACCTGTCGGTTAAAGAAGCTCGCAAACTTGACTTGTTCATTCAGTACGGGCTTGCGGCCGGTTTTCAGGCGGTTCGCAATGCCGGTCTTGAAGTCAACGATGCCAATCGTGAGCGCATCGGCGTGGCGATGGGCTCGGGCATTGGTGGCCTGACCAATATCGAAGAGACCAGCCGTACTCTTCATCAATCGGGCCCTCGAAGGATTTCACCGTTCTTTGTGCCGGGTTCGATCATCAACATGATTTCCGGTTTCCTGTCGATCCACCTTGGCGCACAGGGACCCAACTACGCCATCGCCACAGCGTGTACGACCGGTACGCACTGCATCGGTATGGCTGCGCGCAATATCGCGTACGACGAAGCCGATGTGATGATTGCAGGCGGCGCCGAGATGGCGGCCTGCGGTCTGGGCATGGGGGGGTTCGGTGCTTCGCGCGCGCTCTCCACGCGTAACGATGATCCCGCCCGGGCAAGCCGTCCGTGGGACAAAGGCCGTGACGGTTTCGTTCTGGCCGACGGTGCTGGCGCGTTGGTTCTTGAGGAGCTGGAGCATGCGAAAGCGCGTGGCGCCACGATTTATGCCGAACTGATTGGTTTCGGCATGAGTGGCGACGCATACCACATGACTTCGCCTCCGGACGATGGCGCGGGCGCAGCACGCTGCATCACCAATGCGCTGCGTGACGCAAAGATCAACATCGAGCAGGTGCAATACATCAATGCCCACGGCACCTCTACCCCGGCGGGTGACCTGGCAGAAGCGAATGCCATCAAGACAGTGTTTGGCGACTACGCACGCTCGCTGGCTATCAGTTCGACCAAATCGATGACCGGGCACTTGCTGGGAGCAGCCGGTGCGGTAGAAGCAATCTTCAGTGTCCTGTCGATCAACGGTCAGGTTGCACCGCCGACCATTAACCTCGATGAGCCGGACGAAGGGTGCGATCTGGACTTCGTACCGTATGAAGCCCGCAGCATGCCGATTGATGTGGTGTTGTCCAACTCGTTCGGTTTTGGTGGTACCAATGGCTCACTGGTGTTCCGTCGGTTTGCCGAATGACACTGTGCTGGGTCGATGGCAGCCCGGCCGATGCTCTTTGCGTCAAGGATCGAGGCTTGGCTTACGGTGATGGTCTGTTCGAGACCATTCTGGTCAAGTCGGGGCAGCCGTTGTTGTTCGAGCGTCATCTGCAGCGTTTGGCGTCTGGCGGTCAGCGTCTGACGCTGGCGCTGGATCTGGCGATTATCCGGCGCGAATGCATGGCCTTTGCGCAGCAGATGGGCGAAGGCGTGATGAAGCTGATCGTCACGCGTGGCGACGGTCAGCGCGGTTATGCGCCAACACCTGACGCGCCACCTCGGCGCGTGCTTCAAGGCAGTCTCCTGCCAGCCTACCCTGAACGTAATGCTGAACATGGCATTCGCCTTTTTTCGTGTCAGACACGGCTTGCCGAGCAGCCTTTACTGGCGGGGCTCAAGCATCTCAATCGCCTTGAACAGGTTATTGCTCGGGGCGAATGGCAAGATGCCGAGCATGCAGAAGGCCTGATGCGTGATACATCCGGTCGCATTATCGAAGCGGTGTACAGCAACCTGTTTCTGGTCAAAGACAACATGTTGCAGACCGCAGACCTCAGCCGCTGTGGCGTAGCGGGTGTCATGCGTGCAGAGCTACTGGTCCAGGCGCAGGCAGCGGGTATCTGCGTCAAGGTTGTAGACCTGCAGATGGCCGATCTTGAGCAGGCCGATGAAGTGTTCGTCTGCAACAGCGTCTATGGGATCTGGCCCGTTTGCGCTTTCGAGCGCCAGAACTGGCTCGTTGGTCCACTCACCCGTAAACTGCAAAATCTTGCCCGCAGGCTTCTGGATATCTGATTTGTGATCCGAAAATTATTGGTCTTGCTGGAGACGGTGGTTGTTCTGGCGGGGTTGTCATTAGGGCTGGCTTTCTGGCAGCAGAGCATCGCTCTGCATCAACCTTTGAATCTGACCCAGGAACAACTGTTGGACGTACCGCCGGGCTCCTCGCCGACCGGCGTGCTCAATCGTCTTCAGGCGGAGGGTGTCATCAAGGACGCGTTCTGGTTGCGGCTTTATTGGCGCTTCAATCTCGCCGAGCAATCGCTGCACAGCGGTGAATACCGCATGACGCCCGGTATGGATGCAAGGTCGCTGCTGACATTGTGGAAGAAAGGCGAGGTCGTGCAGTACAGCCTGACGCTGGTCGAAGGCTGGAATTTTCGTCAGGTTCGCGCTGCGCTCGGCAAGCAGGTCAAACTTGAACAGACCTTGACCAACCTGAGTGATGGCGAATTGATGGCCAAGCTAGGGCATCCTGATGTATTTCCGGAGGGGCGGTTCTTCCCGGATACCTACCGCTATGTGCGCGGCATGACCGATGTGGAATTACTCAAGCAGGCGTATAACCGTCTCGACGAAGTGCTCAAGCAAGAGTGGGACAAGCGTGCCGCCGAGGCTCCCTATGCCAACCCCTATCAAGCATTGATCATGGCCTCCCTGATTGAAAAGGAAACCGGCGTACCGCAAGAGCGTGGACAGATCGCTGGCGTGTTTGTACGACGCCTGCAACAAGGGATGCTGCTGCAGACCGATCCTACGGTCATCTATGGGCTTGGCGAACGCTACACCGGTAAGTTGACTCGTGCTTTTCTCAAGGAAGCCACGCCCTACAACACTTATGTAGTTTCCGGTTTGCCGCCGACGCCGATTTCGATGGTTGGGCGTGAAGCGATCCATGCCGCACTGAACCCGGTGGCGGGCAGTAGTCTGTATTTTGTCGCCCGTGGCGATGGTACTCATGTGTTTTCCGCCGATTTGGATGCGCATAATGCTGCGGTGAAAGAGTTCCAGCTCAAGCGTCGTGCCGACTACCGTTCCAGCCCGGCACCGATCATGGTTCCGGCGCCGACAGTTGACCCTGTATCGCCAACCGGGCCAGTTACACCTGCTGACGAAGCGATGCCTGAGCCCGAGAATGCCACGTCGCAGCCATCGCAGCCCGCGGACATTCCAGCGATCCCCAACGACTCTGGCGACAAATCTGAAAAAGCCGGGGAGACTCCACAATGAATCTGATGAAGGACCGCCTGTGACCGGCTTGTTTATTACCCTGGAAGGCCCGGAAGGTGCCGGTAAAAGCACCAACCGTGAATACCTTGCCGAGTGCCTGCGCGGTCACGGTGTCGATGTGCTGTTGACGCGTGAGCCAGGCGGCACGCCATTGGCCGAGCGGATTCGTGAATTGCTATTGGCGCCAAGCGACGAAGTCATGAACGCCGATACAGAATTGCTGCTGGTATTCGCGGCACGAGCACAACATTTGGCCGAAGTCATTCGGCCAGCGCTGGCGCGTGGAGCGGTGGTCTTGTGCGACCGATTTACCGATGCCACTTACGCCTATCAGGGAGGCGGCCGAGGTTTGTCTGTCGAGCGGATTGCCTCGCTTGAAAATTTTGTCCAGGGCGCCTTGCGTCCGGATCTGACGCTGATGTTCGACTTGCCGGTCGAGATCGGGCTGGAACGGGCAACGGCGCGTGGTCGGCTGGATCGTTTTGAACAGGAAGGTCGCGCGTTCTTTGAGGCGGTGCGCAGCACCTATTTGCATCGTGCTGCGGCGGCCCCCGAGCGTTATCGTTTGGTGAATGCCGCGTTGCCCTTGGTTGAAGTCCAGTCGTCTCTCGATCGACTGCTGCCCGAATTGTTGAGTCTGCTCGCGGAACGTCGACATGCCTGAGGCGTATCCCTGGCAGGAGAGTCTGTGGCAGCAAATGGCCGGGCGGGCCCAACATGCGCACGCCTATCTGCTGCATGGGCCGGTGGGCATTGGCAAGCGGGCTTTGGCTGAGCGCCTGATGTATCGACTGCTGTGTCAGCGGCCGCTGGGGCTCGACGCGTGTGGTGAGTGCAAGTCCTGTTTGTTGTTGGCCGCAGGAAGTCATCCCGACAATTACGTGCTTGAACCTGAAGAGGCCGACAAGGCGATCAAGGTCGATCAGGTCCGCGATCTGGTCAGTTTCGTGGTCCAAACGGCGCAGATGGGCGGACGCAAGGTCGTCCTGATCGAACCCGTCGAGTCGATGAACATCAACGCCGCCAACGCATTGCTCAAGAGTCTTGAGGAACCATCGGGAAATACCGTTCTGCTTCTGGTCAGTCATCAGCCGAGCCGTTTGCTGCCAACTGTTAGAAGTCGTTGCGTGCAACAAGCCTGTCCGTTGCCAAGCCAAGCCATGAGCTTGGCCTGGTTGGCTGATGCGTTACCCGGCTCCAGCGAAGGCGAGCGGGTGCAATTGCTCACGCTGGCTGCCGGTTCGCCGCTGGCGGCCGTGAGCCTTCAGGCTCAGGGTGTTCGCGAACAACGTGCGCTGGTGGTCGATGGCGTCAAGAAGCTGCTTAAACAACAGGCCTCTCCCACACAGTTGGCAGAAGGTTGGAAGGACATACCGCTGTTGTTGCTGTTCGATTGGTTCTGCGACTGGTCGCATTTGATCCTGCGCTATCAACTGACCCAGGATGAAGACGGGCTGGGGATGGATGACATGCGCAAGGTGATCCAGTACCTCGCGCAGAAGTCCGCTCAAGGCAAAGTGCTGTCAATGCAGGATTGGGTGTTGGCGCAGCGCCAGAAAGTCTTATCCAAAGCCAACTTGAATCGAGTGCTGTTGCTCGAAGCGTTATTGGTGCAGTGGGCAGCGCTGACCGGCAGAGGTTAGACTGGCCCACGCTGTATACGAAATCAGGATCATTGCTAGGGTCTGTTGACGTTTCGTCGCGGCCACAACGAAACGTCAACAGACCATAGGGGGTTACGATGAGTTTGCCACTGAGTCCAGGTCCACGTAACGGCATTCTGTCCCTGACCATCAAGGACAAGTCGGTCCTCTACGCTGCGTATATGCCGTTCATCAAGAACGGCGGGTTGTTCATTCCGACCAGCAAAAGCTACAAGCTGGGCGACGAGGTGTTCATGTTGCTCAACTTGATGGATGAGCCAGAGAAAATTCCGGTCGCAGGCAAAGTTACCTGGATTACCCCCAAAGGGGCGCAGGGCAACCGCGCGGCAGGCGTCGGTGTGCAGTTCAATGATGGCGACAATACCGCACGCAACATGATCGAGAATTATCTGGCCGGAGCGCTGAAGTCCGACCGTCCGACCCATACCATGTAAGTTGCTACGTTCTCATGCTCATAGATTCCCATTGCCACCTTGATCGTCTTGATCTCACCCAACACGCAGGATCCCTTGACGCCGCTCTTGATGCTGCACGGAGTCGGGGTGTCGGACATTTTCTGTGCATTGGCGTCAGCGCCGATAACGCGGGGGCCGTGAAAGCGCTCGCGGACCGGTATGAGGATGTGGATTGTTCGGTGGGCATTCATCCGCTCGACCTCAAGCCTGGCGAAGCGCCCGCGCTCCAATGGCTGCTTGATGAACTCGATCACCCGCGGGTGGTGGCGATTGGCGAGACCGGGCTGGATTATCACTACGAGCCTGAAGCGGCTGAGTTGCAACAGGCGTCGTTCCGTTTGCACCTGCAAGCCGCCAACATCACCGGCAAACCGGTGATCGTGCATACCCGTGGCGCGCGGGCCGACACCCTGGCGCTGCTGCGTGACGCGGCATTGCCTCAAGGCGGTGTGCTGCACTGCTTTACGGAAGACTGGGACATGGCAAAAGCGGCGCTGGATATCGGTTTTTACATCTCGCTGTCGGGGATTGTGACGTTCCGCAATGCCGATGCGTTGCGTGATGTGGCCAGTAAAGTGCCAGCTGATCGACTGCTGGTGGAGACCGACTCGCCCTATCTGGCGCCTATTCCATACCGTGGCAAGCCCAACTTGCCGCAATACGTGCGTGAAGTTGCAGAGTTTTTAGCGATGCTGCGCGGCGAAACCTATGAACGTTTTGCCGAGCAGACCAGCGAGAACTTCCGTCGGTTGTTCCCGCTGGCTCACGTCAAAGTCTGACGTACTGAACTCCAGGCAAAAAAAACCCGGGTTCTGGGGGGTGAATCCGGGTTAAGACCATTAGGAGTAAAACAAAGACACTCTGTCCATCGGTGTCTTTACCGGCGCGCCATTTGGGGGAGATGCCGCGTCAGCGAATGTAAGTATTGGTCAGAATCGGCGGCCGTCCAGCGCTGTTTGTACATTTTTTAAACAGTTTTGGAATACTTATCCGGCTGTTGATACCTCAAAACGCAGCACTCCAGGGGGCCACATCGCTGATGGCGTTGTGGCCACTGCATCGGCGGCAGCACACGCTGGCCGCATTCTGCCCACTGTGTCGATCAAATACCGCAAGCTGGGCAGGTGGGCGAATTCGTCAAGTAGCGTGAATATGATCGGATGATCCGTGCAATTTGGCGCAAGTTAGGCATAATGTGCGGCTTCGATTTTGATCCCACAGCCCCTTCCTATGCACAAAGAACCTCGTAAGGTCCGTGAGTTTCGGCGCCGTGAGCAAGAAATTCTCGATACCGCGCTCAAGCTGTTCCTCGAACAGGGTGAAGACAGCGTCACCGTCGAGATGATCGCTGATGCCGTGGGTATTGGCAAAGGTACTATCTATAAGCATTTCAAGTCTAAAGCGGAGATTTATCTACGCTTGATGCTCGACTACGAGCGCGACTTGAACGAGCTGTTGCACTCAGCCGATGTCGACAAAGACAAAGAAGCGCTGTCCCGGGCTTACTTTGAGTTCCGCATGCGCGATCCGCAGCGTTATCGGTTGTTTGATCGCCTGGAAGAGAAAGTAGTCAAGGGCAACCAGGTGCCGGAAATGGTCGAGGAACTGCATAAGATCCGCGCATCCAACTTCGAGCGCCTGACCTTGCTGATCAAGGGGCGCATCACCGAAGGCAAGCTTGAGGATGTACCTCCCTATTTCCATTACTGCGCGGCCTGGGCGTTGGTGCATGGCGCCGTGGCGCTCTATCATTCGCCGTTCTGGAGCAACGTGCTTGAGGACCAGGAAGGGTTCTTCCAGTTCCTGATGGACATCGGCGTACGCATGGGTAACAAACGTAAGCGCGACATAGAGCCTGGTCACGATCTAAAGCCGGAAATCTCCGGCAACTGACCGAAGTGGCGCAAAAGCTGCATTAGACGACCATTCGCCGGTTTTCCGTCGCCGGCCTCTGGAGGGGATAATGCGTAGCCCGATTTTTTTGATGGCGTTGATGGCGCTACTGGCGCCGTTGGCGTTGAGTGGATGCATGCACGTCAGCGATTTGGCGCAGGGTGCGCATGATGAGCTTAGTGATGCAGGGCTACTCGATCACAGTTCCACCCGACGTATCAGTAATTGGCGTCTGCAGCCCGATTCTTTCATTTTTATCGCCCAAGGCGCCTTCGTTCCACCGGGCGGCGCATACCCTCGTCCCAACGTGGTAGCCGAAGAAGCCTTCAACGGCTTCGTCGAGTATTTCCCGATGGTCCGCCGCGCGCGTGCGCCGGAAGGTCTCGATGAGGCGATGAATGAGGCCCGTACCGCTGGCGCCCACTATTTGCTGTACACCCGTTTTGCCCGGGCTGACGATCGAATCGGCAACTTCGATGAGTGGTCCGACCAAGAGGCAGTGGACCGTTTGGGTATCGATAGCGGGGTGATTCAGCTCATGTTGATCGAAACCAATACCCGTTACTTGATTGACTCGGCGCGTATTCATAGCCGCGGTGGATTGCTCACGCTACACGACACCAAGCCTGAAGATTTGCTTGGTCCGCCCATGGAAGACTACGCTCGTAGCTTGTTAGGTGTAGCGCGTCGCTAAGGAGCAAGTATGAGTGGCCAGGGCAAAGCCAACGATTTGTTGGCGCAGATCCCAAAGTCCGGCAAGGGGTTGCCACCGGTGCATCTGTGGAATCCGGATTTTTGTGGCGATATCGACATGCGTATCGCCCGCGACGGAACCTGGTACTACCTGGGCACGCCCATTGGCCGTAAACCCATGGTTCGATTGTTTTCCACCATCATTCGCCGTGACGGCAACGCATATTTTCTGATTACGCCGGTGGAGAAAGTCGGTATCACCGTCGATGATGCGCCGTTTGTGGCAGTACTGTTAGACGTGCAAGGCGAGGGCGAGGCGCAAGTGCTGCGTTTCACCACCAATGTCGATGATGTCGTCGAAGCCGGTGCTGAGCATGTGTTGCGTGTCAGCATCGATCCGCAGACGCAAGAACCCACGCCTTACCTTCATGTGCGCAGCAATCTTGAGGCGCTCATCCATCGCAATGTGTTCTACCAGTTGGTAGATCTTGCGGTCACTCGCGACATTGGCGGCCAGCGCTGGCTGGGCGTTTGGAGCGACGGCGAGTTTTTTAAAATCGGTCTTGAGCCCTGAGACAACATTTCGCGAGGAATAAATGCTGCGCATCGCCAGTTCAATTGCCTGGTGTGTACTCGACGGTTAAAGTGCCGCTCCCTGATTTTCCTGAGGTTTTTGCATGAGCCAGTCCCTTGACATCGCAGTGGTCGGCGCCACCGGTACTGTCGGCGAAACCATCGTCCAGATTCTTGAAGAGCGTGAGTTCCCGCTCGGTACTCTGAATTTGTTGGCCAGTGCCGAATCTGCCGGCCACTCCGTACCGTTTCGCGGCAAAAACGTGCGCGTGCGTGAGGTCGACGAGTTCGATTTCGGTAAAGTCCAACTGGTGTTTTTCGCCGCTGGCCCTGCGATTACCCGCAGTTACGCGGCTCGCGCCACTGCTGCTGGCTGCGCTGTGATCGATCTTTCTGCGGGTCTTGCGGTCACGCAGGCGCCAAATATCATCCCGCAAATCAATGCCGTGCTGTTGGCGAACAGGGTCAAACCATATCAGTTGGCCTGCCCAAGTCCGACCGCGGCTGCCTTGGCGTTGGTGATTGCGCCACTTCGCCGCGTGTTGGATGTGCAGCGTGTCAGCGTCACGGCCTGCCTTGCAGTATCCAGCCAGGGGCGTGAAGGCGTAACCGAGCTGGCGCGACAAACCACGGAACTGCTGAATATTCGCCCAGTGGAGTCAAAGGTTTTCGATCGGCAGATGGCTTTTAATGTGCTTGCGCAAGTCGGCACACCTGATGCTGATGGTCATGTCCCGCTGGAAAAACGTTTGGTGGCCGAGTTGCGCGAGTTGCTGGCGCTGCCTTTACTCAAGGTGGCCGTCACCTGCATCCAGGTGCCGGTGTTTTTCGGTGACAGTTTCAGCGTATCGCTGCAGACGGCGGCCCCGGTAGATCTCGCGGTAATCAATGCGTTGCTGGACGAGGCTGATGGAATCGAGCTCGTGGAGGCGGGGGATTACCCAACGGCGGTCGGCGATGCGGTTGGGCAGGACGCAGTCTATGTAGGACGTTTACGACAAGGTATCGACGATGCTTGTGAACTTAATTTATGGATTACGTCTGATAATGTGCGCAAAGGTGCGGCGTTGAACGCTGTGCAAGTCGCGGAACTGTTGATAAAAGACGTTGTGTAAAAGATACTTGCCGACAATTCAAAGAATCATTCTAGCTGTGGCGTGACGACACGCCCTACGCCCTAGCAGGCTTTATCTTCTCGGTTGCCGGGGAACTTTTAAACAAGGGATGGGCTATGGTTCAGGTTCGCAAACTGGTATTAGCAATCGCTGCGGCTTCGGCGCTGTCATCCGGGATGGTGCAGGCGCTCGGCCTCGGTGGTCTGACCGTCAAGTCGACCCTGAATCAGCCGCTGCTTGCCGAGATAGAGCTGACGCAAGTGCAAGATCTGAATGCCACGCAAGTGGTACCCAGCCTGGCCACCTCTGCGGAATTCGCCCAGGCCGGCGTCGGGCGCATGGCAATCCTGGATGACTTGACGTTTACGCCGATCATCAATGCCAGCGGCAAGAGCGTTCTGCGCATCACCTCGACCAAGCCCGTACGTGACCCCTATGTGAAGTTCCTTGTACAAGTGCTTTGGCCAAGCGGCCGTGCGCTGCGCGAATACAGCCTGCTGCTTGATCCTCCAAAATTTTCTCCTGAAGCCGCTGCGGCCGCCGCGCAGCTTCCATCGACGGCACCGGCGCCAGCTCAAACTCAGTCAACTGCCCCGACGCCGGCGCCAGTCGCTGCTGAACCCGCAGCACCGGCAGAGCCGAAGTTCACTCAATACACCACCGCCAACAACGACACGCTGTGGGAAATCGCTGAGCGAGTACGCAACGGGGGGACCGTTCAGCAGACCATGCTGGCGATCCAGGCTCTGAACCCTGACGCATTCATCGCAGGCAATATCAACCGCCTGAAAAAGGGTCAGGTTTTGCGCCTGCCCACTGCGCAGCAATCGACAGAGATGCCGCAGCCGCGCGCGGTGGCGGAAGTCGCCGCGCAGAACCAAGCGTGGCGTCAGGGCCGTCGTTTGCCAAGTGGTACGCGTCAGGTGGATGCAACGCGTCGTGATCGCGCAGGCGCAGCGCCGTCGCAGATCGACGCCAAAGATAACCTTAGTCTGGTCGCTGCGAATGCCAGGCCGGGTGCAAAGGGCGCCGCCAGTGACAATGCGGACCTGAGCAATAAATTGGCCACAGCCCAGGAAAGCCTCGACAGCACGCGTCGCGATAATGCAGAGCTAAAAAGCCGCATGGGTGATCTGCAAAGTCAGGTTGATAAGCTGCAACGCCTGATCCAACTGAAGAACGACCAGTTAGCGAAGATGCAGGCCGCAGGCATTGCGGTGCCGCCTCCAGCGCTCGACCCAAACAGCATCGTCAGCCCCAACAGCGTGACCAACCCCAATAACGCTGCTAATCCCGTCACGCCAGCGAACTCGGCAATGCCAGCCACCGCCGTGCCTAATTCAGCCTCTGTGGATGCCGCAGGCAAGCCACTAAATGAAATCGCCCCCGAAGATGCATTGCCGGTCGACGGTGCGAAAGTCACCGCGGCCACTCCAGATCAGCCGCTGGTTGAGAGCGATGCAACGGACTCCAACAACCCCTTCAATAAGCTACTTGCCAACCCGCTGCTATTGGGACTGGTGGGTGGTGGGGCGCTGCTGATTTTGCTGTTGCTGCTATTTCTGCTCGCGCGCCGCCGCAATGCGATGATTGCAGCCCAGAGGCACCAGAAAATGGCGCAGGCACTGGCCGAAGAGTCTGAGTTCGGGGCCGATATGGACCTACCAGAAAGCAGTTTCGAAGGTTTGGAGGTGCCTGCTCCTAATGTAAAGATGCCAGCGGAGCCGACCTCCGTGATCGAGCCGGTCCGCGAACACCCAACTGATGTGCTCGTTCAGGCTGAAATCCACATCGCTTACGGGCGTATCAATCAGGCCGCTGCGTTGTTGGAAGATGCCATCAAGCAAGAGCCTCAGCGCAGTGACTTGCGTTTGAAACTGATGGAAATCTACGGTCAACAGGACAATCAGGCGGGGTTTGTCGCCCAAGAGCGCAAGTTGATCGCCACGGGAAAGAACCACGCTGAAGTCGAACAACTCAAAGTCCGTTACCCAGCGATGGCTGCTGCGGCTGCAGTAGCGGCAGCAGGGGCGGCGGCAACTGCGATTGCGGCCGAGATGGATGCGAAATACGTCGAAGACTTACTGCACGATAAGTTGCCGGAAGATGAACCGACACCAGCTGCGCCCGAGCCTGTCGCCCAGACACCGATTGTCGAGCCCGACGATTTCGACACAGCATTCGATCTCAGTCTGGATGAGCTTGAAGTTGCATCGCCGGCTCAGGTGGCAGATCACTCCGCGGTGTCGGCCGATTCGCAGTTGGACGATCTGAAGCTTGATGCACCGCAGGCCGCTGCTCATGAGGATCTGGACTTCGACGCCATTTTGCGGGAACAGACCGACGCCGCTTCTGCAAAGCCGGATGACCTCGCGGATTTCGATCTGGATCTTTCCGAAGACCAACCAGCCCTGAAGGCTGAGGATGATTACCTGCTCGGGCTGGAAGACGAGTTGCGCGATTTGCCTGCCTTCCAGGCTGAGCCGGATTTGGGGGATGCCAAGGCCAGCCCGTTGGCCGATGATGATTTGGACTTGCCAGCGGATTTCGATCTTTCATTGGCTGATGAGATCGATACCGAGCATGCGTCAGCAGCATTCGCTTCTGAAATTGACGATGTCAACTCTGAGCTTGAGCGTCTTTCGCAAAGTCTGGAGCAGCCACCGATTGGCAAGCCGTTCGACAGTACGCCGACGCCGACCTTCACCGCAGATGATGCGCTGCTGGCCGATGACGAGCCTGAATTTGACTTCCTTTCGGGCACGGACGAGGCGGCTACCAAGCTTGACCTGGCACGCGCCTATATCGAAATGGGTGATGCCGACGGCGCTCGCGACATTCTGGATGAGGTCGTCGCAGAAGGTGATGACGGGCAGAAAACCGAAGCGCGCGAGATGCTGTCGCGACTGGCCTGACCCTCCTTGTTCCGATAATGCAAACGACCGCTTCGGCGGTCGTTTGCATTGGAGGGGGGGCGAGTGCATGGCGTCTTTTTTTTGCAGCCGTATAATGGCCGCCCTTGCGCATACCGACAGGCTTTAAATTCTTGGCAACCACAGATATCAAGGCAGAAACGGCAGCAGCCGAAATGGCCGCTGAAGGGTTTTTCCGAATCGCACTGGGCGTGGAATACAAAGGTTCGCGCTATAGCGGCTGGCAGCGACAAGCGTCCGGCGTGACGACTGTGCAAGAAACATTGGAAAACGCCTTGTCCAAAGTGGCCGATTCTCCGGTCAGTCTTCTGTGTGCCGGTCGCACGGATGCGGGTGTGCATGCCTGCGGCCAAGTGGTGCATTTCGACACCCAGGCAGAGCGGACGATGAAAGCCTGGACGATGGGCGCCAATATCAATTTGCCCCACGATATCAGCGTGACCTGGGCGAAAGTCATGCCTGCGCATTTTCATGCGCGTTTCAAGGCTATTGCCCGGCGTTACCGCTACGTGATTTACAACGATCAGATCCGACCTGCGCACCTTGGTCAGGAGATCACCTGGAATCACCGCCCGCTGGATGTCGAGCGCATGGCACTGGCGGCGCAATACCTGGTGGGTACCCACGATTTCAGTGCGTTTCGTGCCGGGCAGTGCCAGGCCAAGTCGCCGATCAAACAACTGCATCATCTGCGTGTCACTCGTCACGGCAAGATGATCGTGATCGATATCCGCGCCAATGCTTTCTTGCACCACATGGTGCGCAACATCGCGGGTGTGTTGATGACCATCGGGGCAGGGGAGCGGCCCATCGAGTGGGCCAGCGAAGTATTGGAGAGCCGGGTACGCCGTACTGGCGGTGTGACAGCTCATCCGTTTGGTCTTTATCTGGTTCAGGTGGAGTATCGAGACGAGTTTCCATTGCCTGAGCGGTACATTGGTCCGAACTTTCTGACAGGCTTTACAGAACTTGGCGGCTGACGCCCGGAAAAGCATTTGCTAACATCCGGAACTTTACGCAAAGACCTGAGGTTTTCACGACATGTCAGCCGTTCGCAGCAAGATCTGCGGGATTACCCGCATAGAAGATGCGTTGGCCGCCGTCGAAGCGGGCGCCGATGCCATCGGGTTTGTGTTCTATCCCGAGAGCCCGCGTGCAGTCACGGTCCAGCAGGCGAGAGATATCATCGCCGCATTGCCGCCGTTCATTTCCACCGTCGGCTTGTTCGTCAATGCCAGCGCCCGCGAGTTGAACGAGACCCTCGACGCAGTCCCCCTGGATCTGCTGCAATTTCACGGTGATGAAACCCCGGAGCAATGCGAGGGTTATCATCGTCCGTTTATCAAGGCGTTGCGGGTCAAGGCCGGTGACGATATCGCAGCCGCCTGCAAGCTTTACTCGAAGGCCAGCGGTATCCTCCTCGACACTTATGTCGCCGGTATGCCAGGCGGCACAGGCGAAACGTTCGATTGGGCGCTGATTCCAAAAGGTCTGAGCAAGCCCATTATCCTGGCCGGCGGCTTGACCCCAGCGAACGTTTCCCAAGCCATCGCTCACGTACATCCTTATGCGGTCGATGTCAGCGGTGGTGTCGAAAAAAGCAAAGGGATCAAGGATCACGACAAGATCCGCGCATTCATGAACGCAGTGCATGCTTCGTGAAGACGCTTTGACAGGGGGCAGCGGCAGCGGGCTTGGGCTCGATGTGACGGCAGGCATCCGGTTGCCGTCCACTAGCCTGCCACCGCCGTTTGCGCAAAGGTCGAATTGAACGAGCGACGACGTCCTGCGTCTCGCGGCAAATAGTTGAGGGTAGCGGTCGATGGGGTGTAGATGCGGCTGGTCAGGCTCGATGCCGATCGCTGTAGCGACACGCGGTCACCGCAACACATGAATTTAGCTCAAGGGCATACGCGTGGCACAGACCGCCACTGCGCTTGAGCTCCCGGTACTGGAGAAAGAAAGCATGAGCAACTGGTTGGTAGACAAACTGATCCCTTCGATCATGCGTTCCGAGGTCAAGAAAAGCTCGGTGCCTGAAGGCCTCTGGCACAAGTGTCCGTCTTGCGAGGCGGTGCTTTATCGACCAGAACTGGAGAAAACCCTGGACGTATGTCCAAAGTGCAACCACCACATGCGTATCAACGCACGCTCGCGGCTGAATATCTTCCTGGACACTGAAGGTCGCGATGAAATCGGTGCCGATCTGGAGCCGGTCGACCGCCTGAAGTTCCGCGACAGCAAGAAATACAAGGACCGCCTGACCGCCGCACAGAAGCAGACCGGCGAAAAAGACGCATTGGTCGCGATGAGCGGGACGCTGCTAGGCATGCCGGTTGTGGCTGTTGCCTTCGAGTTCTCATTTATGGGTGGCTCGATGGGCGCTATCGTCGGTGAGCGCTTCGTCCGGGCTGCCAACTATGCGCTGGAAAAACGTTGTCCGATGGTCTGCTTTGCCGCCTCCGGTGGTGCGCGGATGCAGGAGGCGCTGATTTCCCTGATGCAGATGGCCAAGACCTCTGCGGTGCTGGCGCGGCTGCGTGAAGAAGGCCTGCCCTTTATCTCCGTGTTGACCGACCCGGTCTATGGTGGTGTTTCCGCCAGTCTGGCGATGTTGGGTGATGTAATCGTCGCCGAGCCCAAGGCGTTGATCGGCTTTGCCGGTCCTCGAGTGATTGAGCAGACCGTGCGTGAAAAACTCCCTGAAGGCTTCCAGCGTAGCGAGTTTCTCCTGGATCACGGTGCGATCGACATGATCATCCATCGTCAGGAATTGCGTCAGCGTCTGGGAAATGTATTGGCTCAAATGATGGGCTTGCCGACGCCGAAATTCATTGCACCGAAAATCGAACCTATCGTCGTCCCGCCTGTTCCGGCAAACGTATGATTCAACGCTCTTTGGCCGACTGGCTCGCTTATCTTGAGCAATTGCATCCTTCGGCCATTGATCTGGGGTTGGAGCGCTCACAGCAAGTGGCGCTCGCGCTCGGTCTCACCCGGCCTGCGCCTCGTGTGGTCACGGTTACGGGCACCAATGGCAAGGGCTCAACCTGCGCTTTCGTTGCCCAACTGCTGCAAGCCCAGGGTTTGAAAGTCGGTGTTTACAGTTCTCCACATTTGTTGCGCTATAACGAGCGTGTGCAAGTGCAGGGTATTGAAGCCACCGATGCGCAGTTGTGCGATGCATTTGCCGTGGTTGAACAAGCGCGTGGCGATGTTTCCCTCACCTATTTCGAAATGGGCACCCTTGCGGCGTTCTGGCTGTTCGAGCAAGCGTCGCTGGACGCTGTGGTGCTGGAAGTCGGGCTGGGCGGACGTTTGGACGCGGTAAACCTGATTGATGCCGATTTGGCGCTGGTCACCAGCATTGGTATCGATCATGTCGATTGGCTGGGGGATACGCGTGAGTCGGTGGCGTTCGAAAAGGCCGGGATTTTTCGCGAAGGGCGACCTGCGCTGTGTGGTGATCTTGACCCGCCTGCTCCGCTGCTTGAGCGTGCTCGTGCGCTGAATTGCCCGTTGTTGTTGCGAGGGCGTGATTTCGACCTGACTGTTGCCGGCGACAGCTGGAGTTGGTTCGGCACCAACGGCAGTGGTCAGCGCATCGAGCTGTTGGCGCTGCCGTTGTTGGATTTGCCTATGCAGAATGCAGCGCTGGCACTTCAGGCTTATCTGCTGCTGAATCTTCCGTGGAGCGACGCTTCGATCCGCAGTGCCTTGCTCGCGACCCACTTGACGGGGCGTCTGGATCGGCGCTCCTTCCGTTGGCAGGGTAAGGACCTCAACATCTTGCTCGATGTGGGTCACAATCCGCATGCGGCGAGCTTTTTGGCTGGGCGTCTGGCACAAAGGCCTATTGCTGGCAAACGCCTGGCGGTGTTTGGTTTGCTCAACGATAAAGACCTCGAAGCGGTGGTGACTGAATTAACTGCCAGCATGGGAAGCTGGGCAGTAGCGCCTTTGCCAACGTCTCGCAGTCGCCCTGCCGATGAGATTGCCACGGCCTTGCAGAACCTTGGTGCGCAGGTGGCGTCTTATCCGAGCGTCGCGCTGGCGCTTGAAGCGCAGTGTGCGCAAGCGACGGCTGAAGATGAAATTGTGCTGTTCGGGTCTTTTTATTGCGTCGCCGAGGGTCTCGAATGGCTGAGTCGGCACGTCACGGAGGAAGTGGCCAATGGCTTTGCTGGATAAGGCTTACAAGCAACGGATGGTCGGCGCGTTGGTGCTAGTCGCGGTGGCGGTGATTTTCCTGCCTATGCTGTTCTCGCGTCAGGATGAAGCACGTCATGTGCAAGTCGATGCGCCCGCCGTCCCTCAGGCGCCTGTTGTGCCTCAGCTCAAGGTCGATCCGGTGAGCGTGCCTGAGCAACAGCCGTTGCCCCAGGAGCCAGTGCCGACTGATGAAGAGCTTGCGCAGAGTCATCAGCCGCCTGCCATGCCGATTGCGCCTGCGCCGAACAAGCCGGTGACACAAACGGCTCCAGCCGCCAAGACGACGCCGGCCCCTGCGCCAGCGGCGAAACCTACGCCTGCGCCTGCTGCTCCAGCAGCACCGATGGCATCAGCCGCCGACAACCGTGTGGACGCCAATGGTCTGTCAGTCAGTTGGTCGGTGCAGTTGGCGAGCATGTCAAATCGGGCCAACGCCGATAACTTGCAGAAAACCCTGCGCACCCAAGGTTATAACGCCTATATCCGCACTTCAGATGGAGTGAATCGGGTATTCGTGGGACCGTTGATCGAGCGCGCCGAGGCTGATCGTCTGCGTGACCAGTTGGACAAGCAGCAGAAACTGAAAGGTATCGTCGTGCGTTTCCAGCCGGAGCGTAAGTAACAGCATCAGCCATATGGCCATCAATGTGGGGGGAGGCTGCTCGCGATAGGATATATTTTGGCGCTGACGCTGTGTCGCAGGTGTCGGCTTATCGTGAGCAGGCTCCCTTCCACTGATCTGCTCCTCGGGAGCTATTGATAAAGTTAATCAAACCCCACTGAAATCCCCGCTTACCGCCGGGGCGGCGCTCTGCTAAAATGCGCCGCCTTATCCGTCAGTAGGCGTGAACGTGGCATTTACTCCGGTTGACTGGGCAATCCTTGCGATTGTCGCCATTTCCGCTTTGATCAGCCTCAAGCGCGGCTTCGTTAAGGAAGCGCTGTCCTTGCTGACGTGGATCATCGCCGGTGTGGTTGCCTGGATGTTCGGTGGGTCGCTTTCGCAGTATCTGGTCAATTACATCGAAACACCTTCGGCGCGCGTGATTGCGGGCTGCACCATTCTTTTTGTCGCTACCCTGCTGGTTGGCGCCATGGTCAATTTTCTGATTGGAGAACTGATACGCGTCACCGGGCTATCCGGGACCGATCGTTTTCTGGGCATGGTCTTCGGCGCTGCGCGCGGAGGCCTACTGGTTGTAGTGGCTGCCGGGTTGTTGAGCCTGGGGCCGGTGCAACAGGATCAATGGTGGCAGCAGTCGAAACTGCTGCCGCAATTTGTGATGGTCGCTGACTGGTCGAAAAACCTGATTCTCGGGATGTCCAGCAAGTGGCTAGCCAGCGGAATCAGCGTTCCTGTTGATATTCCGTTCAAGGATCATCTCTTGCCGCCTACAACGGCGCAGGAAGTGCTCGGTAAATCCAGTTCCACTAAGTAGGGGTTGTGTCGCATGTGTGGGATCGTCGGTATCGTCGGTAAGTCGAACGTCAATCAGTCGCTGTATGACGCGCTCACCGTCCTCCAGCACCGCGGCCAGGACGCTGCCGGTATCGTAACCAGCCACGGCGGCCGGTTATTCCTGCGCAAGGACAACGGGCTGGTCCGTGATGTGTTCCATCAGCGCCATATGCAGCGTCTGGTCGGCCACATGGGCATCGGTCACGTGCGTTACCCAACCGCAGGCAGTTCGACATCGGCCGAAGCTCAGCCGTTCTACGTCAACTCGCCTTACGGCATCACCTTGGCGCACAACGGTAATTTGACCAACGTTGAGCAACTGGCCAAGGAGATTTACGAGTCTGATCTGCGCCACGTCAACACCAACTCCGACTCTGAAGTCTTGCTCAACGTCTTCGCACATGAGCTGGCCGTTCGCGGCAAGCTGCAGCCGACTGAAGAAGATATCTTCGCCGCGGTGACTGACGTGCATAACCGTTGCCGCGGTGGCTACGCCGTTGTGGCAATGATTACGGGCTATGGCATCGTTGGTTTCCGCGACCCAGACGCCATTCGCCCGATCGTTTTCGGCCAGCGTCATACCGACGAAGGCGTCGAGTACATGATCGCTTCCGAAAGCGTTGCCCTCGACGTGCTCGGTTTCACCCTGATCCGCGACCTGGCGCCAGGCGAGGCGGTATACATCACCGAAGATGGCAAGCTGCATACCCGTCAGTGCGCGACCAACCCGAAATACGCGCCATGTATCTTCGAGCACGTCTATCTGGCACGTCCGGACTCAATCATCGACGGTATCTCGGTGTACAAGGCGCGTCTGCGCATGGGCGAAAAACTGGGTGACAAAATCCTGCGCGAGCGCCCGGATCACGACATCGACGTGGTCATTCCGATCCCCGACACCAGCCGCACCGCCGCCCTTGAGCTGGCGAACCATCTGGGCGTCAAGTTTCGCGAAGGCTTCGTCAAGAACCGTTACATTGGCCGGACCTTCATCATGCCGGGCCAGGCTGCACGGAAAAAATCCGTACGCCAGAAGCTCAATGCGATTGAACTTGAGTTCCGTGGCAAGAACGTGATGCTGGTGGACGACTCCATCGTGCGCGGTACTACATGTAAGCAGATTATCCAGATGGCCCGTGAAGCTGGCGCCAAGAACGTGTATTTCTGCTCCGCAGCCCCGGCTGTGCGTTTCCCTAACGTCTACGGCATCGACATGCCGAGTGCTCATGAACTAATCGCTCACAACCGTTCAACCCAGGACGTGGCCGACCTCATCGGTGCCGACTGGTTGATCTATCAGGATCTAAGCGACCTGATCGAAGCGGTGGGTGGCGGTAAGGTCAAGATCGACAACTTCGATTGTTCGGTCTTCGACGGTAAGTACGTGACAGGTGACATCGACGAGCATTACCTGAACAAGATCGAGCAGGCGCGCAACGATGCCTCCAAGGTCAAGACTCAGGCAGTGAGTGCGATCATCGATCTGTACAACAACTAATTCAGACAAGGAGTGGACCGCATGACTCAGGAATGGGATGCCGGTCGACTGGACAGCGATCTTGAGGGTGTGGGTTTCGATACCCTCGCCGTGCGCGCTGGTCAGCACCGTACGCCGGAAAGCGAACACAGCGATCCGTTATTTTTCACCTCCAGCTACGTCTTCCGCACAGCCGCAGACGCGGCCGCGACGTTTGCCGGTGATAAACCGGGCAACGTTTATTCGCGCTACACCAACCCGACCGTGCATTCGTTCGAAGAGCGCATTGCCGCGCTGGAGGGCGGCGAGCAGGCGGTAGCGACGTCCACTGGTATGTCAGCCATTCTGGCCACCGTGATGAGCCTGTGCAGCGCTGGCGATCATGTCTTAGTGTCCAAGAGCGTGTTTGGCTCGACCATCAGCCTGTTCGAGAAGTACTTCAAACGCTTCGGTGTGCAGGTTGACTACGTGCCGCTGGCCGAACTGTCCGGTTGGGACGCGGCGATCAAACCGAACACCAAGCTGCTGTTCGTTGAGTCTCCGTCCAACCCGTTGGCCGAGTTGGTGGATATCGCGGCGCTGGCCGAAATCGCGCATGCCAAAGGTGCGCTGCTGGTGGTCGATAACTGTTTCTGTACACCTGCGCTACAGCGGCCGTTGTTGATCGGGGCCGACGTGGTCGTGCATTCGGCGACCAAGTTCATCGACGGTCAGGGCCGCGCCATGGGTGGTGTGGTTGTGGGCCGCAGCGAACAGATGAAGGAAGTGGTCGGTTTTCTGCGCACGGCCGGGCCGAGCCTGAGTCCGTTCAACGCCTGGTTGTTCCTCAAGGGCCTGGAAACACTGAATATTCGCATGCGCGCGCATTGTGAAAGCGCGCTTGAACTCGCGCGTTGGCTGGAGCAGCAGGACGGCATCGAAAAAGTGCATTACGCTGGTCTGCTAAGCCATCCACAGCATGAGTTGGCCAAGCGTCAGCAAAAGGCTTTTGGCGCCGTGGTCAGTTTTGAAGTCAAGGGTGGCAAAGACGGCGCATGGCGCTTCATCGATGCCACGCGTTTGATCTCGATTACCGCCAACCTGGGTGACACCAAGACCACGATCACTCACCCGAGCACCACGTCTCACGGTCGTCTGTCGCCACAAGAACGTGAAGCCGCCGGCATCCTCGACAGCCTGATCCGGGTTGCCGTGGGCCTGGAAGATATCGCCGACTTGAAAGCCGATTTGGCACGTGGTCTTGCTGCCTTGTGAGTGAGTTGGAAATAGACGCCGCCGTTGTCCACAACGGCCGTGTTGCGTTGGTTACGGGCGCTGCGCGCGGCATCGGTTTGGGTATCGCTGCATGGCTGATCACCGAAGGCTGGCAAGTGGTGTTGGCCGACGTTGATCGTAGGCGTGGTCCGATTGTTGCCAGCGTGCTCGGGGAAAACGCCTCGTTCGTGACCATGGATGTCTCCAGCGAAGAGCAGGTGGTCACTGGTGTGGCGCACGTCCTCGGGATGTTCGGTCGTCTCGACGCGCTGGTATGCAACGCGGCGGTTGCCAACCCGCACAACACAGTTCTGGAAAGCCTTGATCTGGCCTACTGGAACCGCGTGCTGGCGGTCAATCTCAGCGGTCCGATGCTACTGGCCAAGCATTGCGCACCTTATCTACGGGCGCACTGCGGCAGTATCGTCAATCTGAGCTCTACCCGTGCTCGACAATCGCAAGCCGATACAGAGGCCTATGCCGCGAGCAAGGGCGGGGTGCTGGCATTGACCCATGCACTTGCGATCAGCCTGGGGCCAGAGGTCAGAGTCAATGCTGTCAGTCCTGGCTGGATTGACGCGCGTGATCCCGCCGCACGTCGTTCTGAGCCGCTGTCCGATATCGATCATGCGCAGCATCCTGCGGGCAGGGTGGGGACGGTTGAAGATGTCGCGGCGTTGGTGGCCTGGTTGTTGTCGAAGAATGCCGGGTTCGTGACGGGGCAGGAGTTTGTCGTCGACGGTGGAATGAGTCGCAAGATGATCTACTCGTAGAGAGAGCTACAAGTTTCAAGTTTCAAGTTTCAAGTTTCAAGTTTCAAGTCAAATCAAAAGCGAGTCCGCGTGGCTCTTTTTTTTGCTTTTCAGCTTGAAGCCTATAGCTTGCAATCTGGAGCTACATTTCAGCTATTTTTAAAAAACTTCAAGCAGGCTATTGACTTAGCTTCGTCACCTGCGTAAATTTCGCGGCCTCAGCGAAGCAAAGGGTGATTAGCTCAGCCGGGAGAGCAGCTGCCTTACAAGCAGCGGGTCGGCGGTTCGATCCCGTCATCACCCACCATCGTTGAGAGATACAGGCTGAAACTTTTGGGTTTCTGCAGGACGAAAGTCCACCGACGCGCAGCGGTAGTTCAGTCGGTTAGAATACCGGCCTGTCACGCCGGGGGTCGCGGGTTCGAGTCCCGTCCGCTGCGCCATATTATGAAGATTGGGTTCGCCCGGTCTTGGATTGAAAGCTTCTGGCTCTCGATCAGGGTTACACGAAGCAGGCACTCGAAGCCGGTTTCAAAGATTCAAACTGACGCAAGTCCGAGCGATACGCAGCGGTAGTTCAGTCGGTTAGAATACCGGCCTGTCACGCCGGGGGTCGCGGGTTCGAGTCCCGTCCGCTGCGCCATATTTAGCTTCAAGGCCCTTGAACTCCTTGAAGCAACAAAAAGCGACCTTAGGGTCGCTTTTT
>NZ_DASWOT010000176.1:0-26882 GCF_036404235.1 Pseudomonas sp. | reverse complement strand
TAGTTCCGGGCTGCTCGGCAAAACCCTGTAGAGACTCTGCTCCCGGTCGTGCTCGGTTGATCCACTGGAGTGAACTTGTTCGCGAGGCGGTGTTTCAGGCGCACCGCGTTGGTCGCCTCGCCAACAAGTTGGCTCCTACAGATTGAGCTGCGTCCTAGATCAAGGGATCAAGGGATCAAGGGATCAAGGGGACTGATTTATTTACATCGCTTCACCGTAAATTAATCTGTCCCCTCGCGGGCGCACCGCTGCTCATCCGTCACGACATGCCATTGGCAAATATTCAACGTGGGGCTTGATCCGCTGGAGCGAACTTGTTCGCGAGGCGATGTCTCAGGCGCACCGTGTTGGTCGCCTCGCCAACAAGTTGGCTCCTACAGACTGAGTCCTCGACCACAATCACCCACCGCAAGGATCAAGGGGACTGATTTATTTACATCGCTTCACCGTAAATTAATCTGTCCCCGGGTGGGCATATGCAGTTCGGCGGGAACAGATTGATTTATCCGGTCATGCTCGGTTGATCCGCTGGAGTGAACTTGTTCGTGTCCCCGGGCGGGCATATGCAGTTCGGCGTCTGGACGACGGGGGATCTCCTACAGGTTGAACTGCGTTCTGCGGTCTCAGCCACGATCAGGTGCTTCTCTCTGTCACTGCCAACCAAACCGCCGTACGTAAAACCCCTTCACCGCCTGGGTCAATCCTGCGTACGCCAGCAAAATCAGCGGCAGGATCACAAAGTACAGCGGTGGCAGCGCTTGCAGTTTGAAGTAGTGCGCCAGCGGCCCCATTGGCAGGAAAATCCCCACGGCCATGATCACCCCCGTCATGACCATCAACGGCATCGCTGCGCGACTTTGCAGGAACGGGATCTTCGGCGTGCGAATCATGTGTACCACTAGCGTTTGCGTCAGCAGCCCCACGACAAACCAGCCCGACTGAAACAACGTCTGGTGCTCAGGGGAATTGGCGCCAAACACATACCACATCAACGCAAACGTGGTGATGTCGAAGACCGAACTGATCGGCCCGAAGAACAGCATGAAACGCCCGACCTCTGAAGGCTGCCAGCGCTGTGGGGTTTTCAGCAACTCGTCGTCAACGTTATCGAACGGAATCGCGATCTGCGAAATGTCGTACAGCAGGTTTTGCACCAGCAGGTGCATCGGCAGCATCGGTAAGAAGGGGATAAACGCACTGGCCACCAACACCGAGAACACGTTGCCGAAATTGGAGCTGGCAGTCATCTTGATGTACTTCAGCATATTGGCAAACGTCCTACGCCCTTCCAGTACACCCTCCTCCAGTACCATCAAGCTTTTCTCCAGCAGGATGATATCGGCGGCTTCCTTGGCAATGTCCACCGCACTGTCCACCGAAATCCCTATGTCTGCCGTGCGTAGTGCCGGGGCGTCATTGATGCCGTCGCCCATGAAGCCGACCACATGGCCATTGGCTTTGAGCAGACGCACGATGCGCTCTTTGTGCGATGGCGTGAGCTTGGCGAAGACGTTGGTGGTTTCCACCGCTATCGCCAGTTCAGCATCGCTCATGCATTCGATATCGCCGCCCAGCAGCAGCCCCTGACGCTCCAACCCGACTTCACGGCAGATCTTCGCGGTCACACGCTCGTTGTCGCCGGTCAGCACCTTGACCGCAATCCCATGCTCGGCCAGAGCCTTAAGCGCCGGTGCCGTGCTTTCCTTCGGAGGATCGAGAAACGCCACGTAACCGATCAGGGTCATGTCGCTTTCATCGGCCAGGCTATAAGTGTCGCGCCCCGGCATCATCGAACGCGCCGCCACGGCCACTACGCGCAAGCCTTCTTCGTTGAACGACGCCGTCACGTCGAGAATCCGCGCGAGAAGGTCTTCACTTAGCGCTTCCTCGGCATCGCCATGCCGAACACGAGTACACACGCTCAGCACTTCTTCCAGCGCGCCCTTGCAAATCAGCAGATGCGGATGGCCTTGCTCGGCCACCACCACCGACATCCGGCGCCGATTGAAGTCAAACGGCACCTCATCGATCTTGCGAAACGCAGTGCCGACCTGCAGCTCGCGGTGGACCTCGACATGCTCCAGCACCGCGACGTCCAGCAGGTTTTTCAGCCCCGTCTGGTAATAGCTATTTAAGTAGGCCATTTCCAGCACATCGTCGGACTCATCGCCCCAGACATCGACATGGCGTGCCAGAAAAATCTTGTCCTGAGTCAGGGTGCCGGTCTTGTCCGTACACAACACGTCCATCGCGCCAAAGTTCTGGATTGCGTCCAGCCGCTTGACGATGACTTTCTTGCGCGATAGGAACACCGCACCTTTGGCCAGCGTCGAGGTGACGATCATCGGCAGCATTTCCGGGGTCAGCCCGACAGCGATAGACAGCGCGAACAACAACGCCTGCATCCAGTCGCCCTTAGTGAAGCCATTGATGAACAGCACCAGCGGGGCCATCACGAACATGAAGCGGATCAGCAACCAACTGACCTTGTTGACCCCCGCCTGAAAAGCCGTCGGCGCTCGGTCTGTGGCGCTGACCCGCTGGGCCAGGGCGCCGAAATAGGTGCTGTTGCCGGTGGTGAGGATCACACCCATCGCGGCCCCCGACACCACATTGGTGCCCATGAACAGAATGTTATCCAGATCCAGCGGAGTATCGGCGTGGGTGCCCTGCTGACGGGAAAACTTCTCCACAGGCAGCGACTCTCCTGTCATCGCAGCTTGGCTGACGAACAGGTCCTTGGCCGTGAGCACGCGGCAATCGGCCGGGATCATGTCACCTGCGCACAGGACGATCAGATCGCCAGGCACCAGTTGCTTGATGGGCAACTCAATGCGCTGCGACTTGCCGTTGTCTGCGGGCTGGGTGAAGTCTGCGTCATCCTCAGTGCGCCGCAGCACCGTCGCCGTGTTGCTGACCATGGCTTTGAGCGCGTCGGCGGCCTGGTTGGAACGCAGTTCCTGCCAGAACCGCAGGAGGGTCGAGAGCACCACCATCGAAAAAATCACCGTGGCGGCTTTCATGTCCTCGGTCAGCCACGAGACAACCGCAAGCAAGGTCAACAGCAGGTTGAACGGGTTTTTGTAGCAGTGCCACAGATGAACCCACCACGGTAGCGGCTGTTCGTGCTCGACTTCATTGAGACCATATTGCTGACGCAGCGCCAGTGCCTGGGCGTCAGTGAGGCCGTCCGGGTGGCTGCCGAGCTGGCTGAGTAATGTGGGCGCATCAGTGCTGGCGCCATGGGTCAGGGTTTGCGCCAGGGTGGGCGGCACTTCGCGGCTAACGGTGTTATCGGTCAAGCTGTCGAGCATCGCCAGCCGACGAAAGTGCCGGGCAATGTGCCGGTTCTGCAAAAAGCCTGCGAAGAACTCTTTTAGGAGGGTGAGGTTCATGGCTGTGGCCCCGAGGTCAGCGTCACTGGAAAGGACAGGAGCAGAGTCTGAACAGAGCCTTTACTGCCACTTTTCGCTGCATGGGCGAGCGGGCATAGGGTCTGTTGCCGTTTGGTTGTAAGCCGCGCTGCTGAAGGGACGGTGGGTCTGCGCATCGTTGAAAACGGGCGAAGATTACGCCCGGCTTTTGGGAGAGTAAACCGTCAGAAAGCGCCGCCGCCGGGTATCGGAAAAGTCTTCAGGAGACGTTCAGGATCAGCTCCACCTCCACCTGTTTATAGGCGCTGCCCAAGGCTGCGATTCAATCTACAGACAGACCAAAATCGCAGCCTTGGGCAACGCTCTGATTTGTGTCAGCCCGCCGCAAGACCGAAATTGGCCGACCTGATAAACTCCCGCGCCTTATTCCATTCCCAAGGCGCCTTGCATGTCTTCGCTGAATCAGGCGCTTCGCGTCGCGCTCGACAATCGTCAATCGCTGCTCGCCGAGCTGCACGCTCAGGGCACCGATTGCTATCGCCTGTTTCACGGCAGTCAGGAAGGCGCAAGTGGCTTGACCATTGACCGCTACGGCCCACAATTGCTGATCCAGAGCTTCCACAACAGCCTTGATCGCGAGTCGTTATTGGCGCTGCACGCGCAGGTGAACAAGCATCTTGGCCTCGAAACCCTGCTGGTCTATAACGACCGTTCTCAGGGGAATTCGCGCATCGACCGCAGCGACGCTGTGTACAAGGCCGACGACGCGGCGCTGGAGGACATGGTCGGCCATGAATGGGGCCTGAATTATCGCGTACGCGGGCGCCATGCCGGGCAAGATCCGCTGCTGTTTCTCGATCTGCGCAACGCTCGCGGCTGGGTAAAAGACCACAGCGCGGGCAAAAGCGTGCTCAACCTGTTCGCCTATACCTGCGGTGTTGGCCTGAGCGCCGCAGCCGGTGGTGCGAGCGAAGTGTGCAATCTGGATTTTGCTGAAGGTAATCTGGCGGTCGGGCGCGAAAACGGCGCACTGAACCCACAACTGCCGACGATGGCGTTCATTCAGTCCGATTATTTCCCAGCCATTCGCCAACTGGCCGGCCTGCCCATCGCTGCGCGTCGCGGCCACAAATTACCCAGCCATGTGCGCCTGGAGCAGCGGCAATACGATCTGGTGCTGCTCGATCCACCGGCCTGGGCCAAAAGTGCATTTGGCACTGTTGACCTGCTGCGTGATTACCAAAGCTTGCTCAAGCCCGCCGTTTTGACCACCGCTGACGACGGTGTACTGATTTGTTGCAACAACCTGGCGAAAGTCAGCATGGAAGACTGGCGCGATCAAGTACTGCGTTGTGCAATGAAGATTGGCCGTCCGGTGCGTGATTGCCAAGTGCTCACCCCAGGTGCAGATTTCCCCTCGCTGGATCAACAACCGCCGCTGAAAACGCTGATCTTGCAGTTCTGAGCCACTTACGCAAATTAAGGAAATATCCCACAAAGACTTTCAGGGCGGATTTCGGAACCAGATTGGCGTGCCATACTCCAATCACCTCCTACAAAGAGAGTCGACGCCACACATGCCCAAAGGATTGAAACGCGCCATCGGCGCCTTGCTGGCCGTCTTCGCAATTTACAGCTTGCTGGGGTTCTTGATTCTGCCCGGCATCGCGTTGCGAGTTATCAATCAACAGTTGGCGAACTACTCGACGGTTCCCGCGAAGCTTGATCGACTTGAACTCAACCCCTATAGCCTGGAAGTCACACTGTGGGGCTTGAGCATCGGTGCCCCCGGTCGAGAGGAAATCGGCTTCGAGCGTCTCTACGCCAACTTGCAGATTGACAGTCTATGGACGCGCGCCCTGCATCTGGACGCCGTGGAGCTAGACAAACCCAAGAGCCAATTGCTGTTCGCCAAAGACGGCACGCTCAATCTGGCGCAGTTATTCAAGCTGCCGCCAAGCGAACCGGCCAAGCCAGATGAACCGCCAAGCAAACCATTTCCGTTACGCATCGATGAGATCAAGCTCGCCAGCGGCTATGTACACTTTCAGGACTTGCGCCCCAGCGAGCCCATCGAGTTTCTCTACGACACCCTTAATTTCGAGCTGAAGAACCTCAGCACGCTGCCCGAAGACAACGCCGACATGACCCTCGTCGCGGCAGGGCCTGAAGGCGGGCAGATCGACTGGGTGGGGCGGATCAGTCTGGTGCCGATCACCTCGCAAGGCACGCTTAAGGTCACTGATGGCAAGATGAAAGTCTGGTGGCCGTATGTGCGCGACGCCCTGCCACTCGCCTTGCAAGATGGCATCCTTAACCTCAACACCCACTACACACTCAACCTGGCAAAGGAAACCGAGCTGCTGCTGGACAATACGTCGCTCAGCATCGCCCCGTTCGGTATCAACGCACCGGATGGCCGCCCGCTGGTGCGCCTGAAAAGCCTGGAAGTGAGCGAGACCTCCATCGATCTGGTCAAACAATTGGTCACCGTCGGCAAAATCCGCAGCAATGGCCTGGAGACGTGGGCAGCGCGCGAATCGGATGGCCAACTCGATTGGCAAAAGCTGTTCGCCAGCCAGCCACCTAAAACGACCGAGGCCGCCAAACAGGAACCGGCTACCGCGACAGGTGTAGAAACTCAGAAAGCCGAAATCGCCGCAGCACCGAGCAAGCCTTGGCAGGTCCTGTTGCGCGACGTTCAACTGCGCGACTACAAGGTCCATCTGGCCGACCGTGTGCCGAAAGAGCCAGTGGCGATAGACGTCGGCCCGCTGAATCTGGACCTGCAAAACTTCGACAGCCTGAACCAGTCACCCTTCAAGCTCAAACTTGACACCGGGTTGGGTAAGCAAGGCAAGCTGACGGCTGAGGGCGAGGTCAATCTGGCGCCCGTCCACGCCAAGTTGAATGTCACCACCCGCGACATTGATCTACGGGTCGCGCAGGCCTATGTCACCCCCTTCATCCGTCTGGAAGTGCGCAGCGGCATGTTGACGAGCGATCTGGCGGTCGACCTTAAAAGCACCGAGCCCTTGGCATTGGGTGTAACCGGCAAAGTACAGGTCGATCAGTTACACACGCTGGACACACTTAAATCCAGAGACTTCGTGCGCTGGCAAAAGCTGGGCATCGAGGGCCTGAATTTCCAACTGGGCGACAGCCTGACCATCGCCCAGGTCAACCTTGAACAACCCTATGCGCGCTTTGTCATCGCCGACGACCGCACCACCAACATCAATGACTTGTTGGTGCCACAACCGGCCGAGAAAAGCGCACCCGCCGCGAAAAGCAAAACCGCAAGCGCCGATAAGCCGATGGCCATCCGCATTGGCGAGGTCAACATCAACAACGGCTCGGCCAACTTCGCCGACTTCAGCCTGACGCCCAACTTCGCCACGGCGATCCAGCAACTCAACGGGAAAATCGGCACGCTGGACAATCGCCAGCCGAAACCTGCGAGCGTCAACATCAACGGCAAAGTCGATCGTTATGCGCCAGTGACGATCAAAGGGTCGCTAAATCCCTTTGATCCGCTGGCAAGCCTGGACATCGCCACCAGCTTCAAACGCGTCGAACTGACGACATTGACGCCCTACTCCGGCAAATTCGCTGGCTACCGTATCCGCAAGGGACGACTGAACCTTGATCTGCATTACCTGATCACCAAGGGTCAGTTAAAAGCCGAAAACAAGGTCGTGGTCGAACAGCTGCAACTGGGTGAGAAAGTCGATAGCCCCGACGCCGTTAACCTGCCGTTGAAACTGGCGGTCGCGTTGCTCAAAGACATCGACGGCAAGATTTCCATCGAGCTTCCGGTATCCGGTGACTTGAACAACCCGCAGTTCAGTGTGATGCCGATTGTCTGGCAAACCCTGCGTAACCTGGTTGTTCGCGCAGCGGCGGCACCGTTCAAGTTCATTGGCGGGCTGGTCACTGGCGGCGGATCGGAAGACCTTGGCACCGTCTCGTTTGCAGCAGGTTCGGACCAACTGAGCAGCGAAGCCCAGTCATCGCTGGATAAACTGGCAGCGGCCTTGAAGGAACGCCCGGCGCTGCGTCTTGAAATCGAAGGCACCAGCGCAGAAAGCAGCGACGGCCCTTTGATCGCGCAGCAGCGTCTGGAGCGCGAATACCAAAGTACTTACTACAAAATCCTGCAACGACGTGGCGACAAAGTTCCGGCCCAAGCTGGCGACCTGAAAGTGCCCGACAATGAGAAACCACCGATGCTCGAAGGCATTTACCGCACACGCCTCAAGCAACAGCCGCCGGCAGAATGGGTGGATCTGGGCAAGGAAGAACGCCAGGGCAAGATGCGCGAAGCGGTATTGCAATCCTGGAGTTCAAGCGCCTTACTACTGCGCCAACTGGGTCAGTCCCGGGCCAGCAGTATCAAGGACTATTTGGTCGACAAAGGACAATTGGCGGATGATCGGGTGTATTTCGTCGATGCCACTCTAGGTCAGGCGGAAAAAGACGGGCGTGTCATCAGCCCACTGCATCTGGACAGCGAGTAACACCATTTGAAGAGCGTAAGAGCGAGTATTGCCGTTGTTCTCGGATTGTCGGCGTTAACCACCATGGCCTATGCCGATACGCTGCGTTGCGGCAGCCAATTGATCAGCGTCGGAGACAGGATGTTCGACGTGCAGCAAAAGTGCGGCCAGCCAGCGAGCCAGGACATCATCGGCTACAAGGAAACGGTCAATCACTTCCGTCAGGTCGACCAGGTTCAGGTACAGGAATGGATCTATGGGCCTAACGGCGGCATGTACCAGTACCTGCGCTTTGAGGGTGGGCGGTTGGTGAGGATTGATAGTAATCGCGGGAAGTAAAAACGCTCCTGCAGCTTTCAGTACCCGTAATAGAACAGGCCCCGACGCGAGCGCCGAGGCCTGTAATGACCACATCCATATGGTCTTTCGCATGAACCGTGAGTCGATCAGTTGGCGACCTCCCTGGCCGTCAACTGATCGCTTTCCATGGTCAGTGCAAAGATTGCAGCTGATTACTCAGCTTTCAGGCCATCAGCCGAAACGGCTTTGACGCCTTTGATCTTCTTGGTGATCGCGACAGCGGTGGCTTTCTGCGCTTCGGTGATCGCAACGGTCGACGACAGGGAAACCACGCCTTTGTTGGTTTCTACCTTGATGTCGGTGCCAGGAATGCCTTTTTCGGTCAACAGATCAGATTTGACTTTGGTGGTGATCCAAGTATCTGAAGTGGCTTCTTTGGTTTTAGCGACTTCACCGGCAGCAACTACCATCGGCGTTTTAGCAGAGGTCTCGGCCATAGCGACGTTGGCCATGGTCAACGTCAGCGCAGCGGCGGTAGCGGCAGCAATAGCGAACTTCTTCATACGAGTAACTCCTGTTTTTTTCAAAATCTGCAGCAAGCGTTCAACTGCAGGGTTACTGGTATATCGCAAGTGCTGTGCCAACCAAGCCTAAAAAATAAAATTCATATATATCAGATACTTATGTTTTATAAGATCTGCATGCATCGTGCAGATTGCCCGTTTATAAAAAGTTCCGCTTGCAAGATGCATGTTCTGCCCGAGTGACCTCACTCATCAATTGATGTAACACCTTAAAAAAGATCAAAAAAAAACCCCAAAAGGGGGCGGTGGTTTCTTTATTAGGAAAATCGTCCCGGCTCGACGCTTTTGACGTCGGCTCACCTCGCATCGTCTTCTGGACAGTGCGTAGCCCGGGGCCTGCCCAACCCTGTTGGGCTGGTGGCCGCAGCTCACCTGATTTGGAGAGCCGCGCTGGACGCTGTGTCCGGGCAGTGATTCTGTTAAAAAGAATAGGCTTTGAGGTGCGACAGAGGATTGCGAATATTGCTGAATAAAACACCGCTTGCGCAATATTTAGCTTCAGATTAATAATTCAGCGCAATCTAACTCATATAGGGGCAATTCGTGAGCAAGCTCGATAGGTATGACCTGAGTATTTTGGCCGAGCTGCAACGCGATGCTCGTATTTCCAATCAGGAATTGGCCGAACGCATCGGACTATCCCCCTCACCCTGTTCACGCCGAGTCAAGCAACTGGAAGACGACGGCTACATCGTCGGTCAAGTCGCGCTACTGGACCGCAAAAAACTGGGCCTGAGCCTGACTGCGTATGTGTTGATCGGCATGGACCGTCACACTCCCGACCGTTTCGAGAATTTCGAACAGCAGATTCGCCTGTTGCCGCAAGTATTGGAATGCAGCCTGGTGACCGGGGTCGACGCCGATTATCAGCTCAAGGTCGTGGTGCCAGACATGGACCACTATCAGAAATTTCTACTGGGCCACCTGACCCGCATTGAAGGCGTCACCAGCGTACGCTCAAGCTTTGTGCTCAATCAGGTGTTGGCCAGCACGGAGTTGCCACTGGTTCACCTGCGCAGCTAGAACCTCGTACCTGCACGAATAAAGGAGAAGCCCATGGAGCCGGAGCTGTTCGAAGCGTGGATGATGAAAATCCTGGTGACCATTCTGGTCGGCTTTATGGCGTTCATCGTCTGGGATCTGGCGAAGAAATCCAAAGCTGGCCGTTTCGGCACCCTCATTCTGTTCTTCGTGCTGGGGTTGGGCGTGCTGGCGTTTGTGATCAAAGAGGTAGTGATTGCCTATATCGAACAGGGTCGCTAATGAACGCACTCACTGTAGAAGATCCCTCCTCGCGCAGTAACACGAGACCTGTAGATACTCTGTTCCCGGTCAAGCTTTTAACAGGTGTTTTTTGCTGAAAAGCCTGGCCGTATCAAATGCTTCATCGCTACGGATGGCGTATGTCTTCAATGTCGCGGGTGATCACATTGAAGTGCGCGGCTTGCCCCGCGACCTGGCGCGCAGCGGCAGCAAATCCGGTGCGCGCGGGCTGCCAGTCACGCCGCATGCACAGGTTTACGACGGGTTCCCCGCCGGTCGCGGGACAAGCCCAGCTCCTTGGAGGATGTTTACCTGAGTCGTCATCGCAAATGCTTTACGGGGGACAGGACCAGAACGCACAAGGAGCGAATTCATTCGCGAGATGGCTTTCATACCGATAAAGATGCATGGACAGTACCGGCCCTTCGCGAATGAATTCGCTCCTACAGAGGCGGTTCGAGGTGCCAGCAGGGTAAGGTCTGGTACGACGCTCTAGAGCTTGGCAGGCACCTCGCGCCATTGCCCTTGATCCAGCCCCTCGATACTCCAGTCGCCAATGCGCACCCGCACCAAGCGCAACGTCGGCAAGCCCACTGCGGCTGTCATGCGCCGAACCTGACGGTTGCGCCCTTCCTTGATTACCAACTCCAACCAACTGGTTGGCACACTCTTGCGAAATCGCACAGGCGGGTTACGTGGCCAAAGCTCAGGTTCCTGCAATTGACGCACCTGCGCCGGTAAGGTTGGGCCGTCGTTCAGCGCCACACCGTCACGCAGCGTTTGCAGTTGCTCAGGCGTCGGCTCGCCTTCAACCTGCACCCAATAGGTCTTGGGCAGCTTATGCTTGGGGTCGGCGATGCGTGCTTGAAGCTGACCGTCATTGGTCAACAGCAACAAACCTTCACTGTCACGATCCAGCCGTCCGGCAGGGTAGATGCCTGGAATATCAATGAAGTCCTTGAGCGTTGCTCGCCCTTCGCCATCACTGAACTGCGTCAGCACATCGAACGGCTTGTTGAACAGGATTAATCGAGGGGCGGCAGGCGGCGCTTTGGCGACACGCCGGGGCGCGCCTGAACTGCCGGGAGCGGGGCGACGTGAGGCAGGACGTTGGATGCGGGACATATGAGCTCGAAACACGAAAACAGAAAGGGCCACTTTAGTGGCCCTTCGCACAAATGCCTAATTGATCAACGCGACAACATCAACGGAATGGCGGCTCATCGAAGCTACGCAGCTTGCGCGAGTGCAGCGAGTTGAGCTGGGTACGCAACAGATCAAGCGCAGCGATGCCGATCTTCAAATGCTGGGTGACGGCGCGCTCGTAGAAGGCGTTGGCCGAACCCGGCAGTTTGATTTCGCTGTGCAATGGCTTGTCCGACACACAGAGCAAGGTGCCGTAAGGCACACGCAAGCGATAACCCTGGGCCGCAATGGTGCCGCTTTCCATGTCCACCGCAACAGCGCGAGACAGGTTGATCAACGGACGTTCCTGCGCCCAACGCAATTCCCAGTTACGGTCGTCGTAGGTCAGTACGGTGCCGGTACGCAGGCGTTTTTTCAGGTCTTCGCCACGCTCGCCTGTGACTTGCGCCGCCGACTCTTGCAAGGCCAATTGCACTTCGGCCAGCGCCGGGATCGGAATGTTCGGCGGCAGTACGCGGTCCAGAATGCCGTCGCGACGCATGTAGGCATGAGCCAGAACGTAATCACCGATGGTCTGCGACTGACGCAAGCCGCCGCAGTGGCCGATCATTAGCCAGCAGTGCGGACGCAGCACGGCCAGGTGATCAGTGATGTTCTTGGCGTTGGACGGGCCGACGCCGATATTGACCAGCGTCACGCCATGACCATCTTCAGCGATCAGGTGATAAGCCGGCATCTGATAACGATGCCAGACCACACCGGCCACGATAGCCTGTGCCTGACTGTCATCCATGCTCTTGTCGACGATCACGTTGCCCGGCAACACCATGCGCACGAAACGCGGGTCGTCACGCAGTTTTTCCAGGCCATGAACGATGAACTGGTCAACATAACGGTGGTAGTTGGTTAGCAGAATCCACGGCTGCACATGACGCCAGTCGCTGCCGGTGTAATGCACCAGACGACGCAGGGAGAAATCCACCCGAGCGGCATCGAACAACGCCAGCGGCAACGGGTCGGTATTGGCCCAGTCATACAACCCGTCGGCAATGCCATCGGTGGCCGCGGATAAGTCAGTGCTTGGGAACACACGTGCCAGGGTCGCTGCCGTGACACCGGTGCCCGCCAGTTCATCGCCCTGCTCGACCACGTAGGGATACGGAATGTTTTGCTCGCTGACGCCGACTTCGATGGTCACGGTGAAGTCATTCATCAGCGGCACAAGCTGTTCGAGCAGGTATTTGCGAAACGCTGCCGGGTGGGTCACGGTGACCGTGTAGGTACCTGGCAGTTGGACTTTGGCGTAGGCCCGAGTGGTCAGTGGCACTTCGCCCTGACACTGGTAGGTCAAGCGCAATTCGGGGTAGCGAAACTGTAGGTGTTCGGCAGCAGTGGGCTCGACGCGATCTTTGAGGTAGCGCTTGAGCGCCTGGCTCAAGGCAGTGGTTGCATCTGCATGCAGCTCGGCCAGCCGATCTACGGCCTGCTCCGCGGTGTCTACGACAATAAACGCTTGGGTCACGGTACGATCCTTCTGATCTTGCAGGCCTCCATCTTGCCTGCATCGAAGGGCGAAGGCACGGATTGTGTCAGATGAATCGCCTCGCGCGGAGCGAGGCGTCGCAACTGTTTCCCTCGCCAACACGTTGGCTCCTACACAAGAACAGTACCAGCGGACTTACCCGACCTGCGGTGAAGACCGCGCCACCAGCGCCTCGACCTCCACACCACGAGGCAGCGCGCCGTACACGCGGCCAGGGTGCTCCAGGCGTCCGGCGATAAATCCGTCACTGACCGCCGAGTTACCCGCCTCCAGCAATAGCTTGGCCTGCAAGCCAACAGCGATGTCTTCGGTCAGTTGCCGGGCGCGGTATTGAATGTCGCGGGTGTCCTTGAAGGCACTTTTCAATCGGTCAATGTGCGCCGCCAGACGCTTGTCGCCATGACCGTCACCCAACTCCTGAAACAGCGCGTCCAGAACGCCCGGCTCCTTCGAGAGCGCGCGCAATACGTCCAGGCATTGCACGTTGCCGGAGCCTTCCCATGTCGAGTTGACCGGTGCTTCGCGGTACAGACGCGGCAGGATGGTGTCCTCGACATAACCGGCGCCGCCCATGCATTCCGCCGCTTCGTTGATCATCGCCGGCGCACGTTTGCAGATCCAGTATTTGCCCACCGCTGTCACCAGTCGGGCGAAGCGTGCTTCATGAGGATCATCCAGACGCTCCAGCGCGCGGCCCATACGCAGGGTCAATGCCAATGCAGCCTCGCTTTCCAGCGCCAGATCAGCGAGCACGTTCTGCATCAGTGGTTGTTCGCTGAGCACACGGCCCGCGACTGAACGGTGTGCGCAATGATGAGCAGCCTGAGTCAACGCCTGACGCATCAAGGCACTGGAACCTGTCATGCAGTCGAAACGGGTCATGGCGACCATTTCGATGATGGTCGGTACGCCGCGCCCTTCTTCGCCGACCATCCAGGCCAGCGCGCCGCGAAACTCGACCTCGCTGGATGCGTTGGACCAATTGCCCAGTTTGTCCTTCAAGCGCTGGATGTAGAACTCGTTGCGCGTGTCGTCCGGGCGATGACGCGGCAGTAAGAAACAGGTCAGGCCTTTGTCGGTCTGCGCCAGCGTCAGAAACGCATCGCACATCGGCGCCGAGCAAAACCATTTGTGGCCGACCAGTTCATAGGCTTGGCCGGGGCCTGGCTGCCCGACGGGATAGGCCCGTGTGGTGTTGGCGCGAACATCGGTGCCACCTTGTTTTTCGGTCATGGCCATGCCGATGGTCACACCGGATTTATGGGCGATGCCAACGTTGCGCGGGTCATATTCGCTGGCGAGGATCTTCGGCAGCCAGATGTCCGCCAGGTCAGGCTGAAGGTTGAGCGCGGGGACACTGGCAAAGGTCATGGTTAACGGACAACCGCTGCCAGCCTCGGCCTGGGTATGCAGGTAACTCATTGACGCGCGGGCGACATGCGCGCCTTCACGTGGATCGGTCCACGGCAATGACGGAATGCCGTGCTCGATGGCTGTGCGCATCAACTGATGATAGGCGGGGTGAAACTCCACCAGGTCAATCCGATGGCCGTAGCGATCATGGCTGGAAAACACCGGTTTGTTCCTGTTGGCAAGAAACCCCGCTTCCATCAGCGGGCCACCGGCCAGTGCGCCATAGGCGTCAATCCGCGACTGCGCCCAACCGGCGCCCAAGCGCTGCGACCATTCCTGCAGCGGCACGTCGATGCGATAAAGATTGCTGCCATCGAGCGACGGTGGCTGGTTGGTGACTTCGTGGGTTTCGGCGAACTGATGCAGGTTCATGGCGCTCTCCTGTCCGGTCGGCACGCGGCAATCGCGCAGATGCGAATCAGTGAATCACGCACAAGGCGCTTTAAAAAGCGCCATAGATGACTAAACGACGGCGCTTTTGCCCTTCATTCGCCAGGCTCGCAGTCAACCGTTGAATTCGTGCCATCGTCTGGACGGCGTCTCGCCCTCTTTCGCTCGTAGCAAATCCAGGGTTAAGCGGAACTGACTGCCCGCGCCCGGCTCGGACTGATGACTCAATCGGCCGCCTTGTAGCTCGATCAACTGCCGACAAATCGCAAGGCCAATCCCAAGACCGCCGTATTCGCGGGTCATCGAGCCATCGACCTGGTAGAAGGTCTGATACAGCGTGGCCTCGTCAAGACGGGTGAAACCAATGCCTGTGTCGATCACATTCAGCAGCAGACGCACGCGTTGCTCATCTACGCATTGCCCTGACACCCGAACCCTGACCGACCCGGCCGGGGTGAATTTGACAGCGTTGTCCACCAGACACTCCAGGCACTGCCGCAGTCTGGCGGCGTCGCCCACCAAGCTGTCAGGCATCGACTCATCCACATCGACGCTCATCGTCAGGCCTTTTTGGCGGGCCAGTAGTTCGTAACGGCTGCTCACCTGGAACAACAGATGGCGCAGGCTGAACATTTGGTTGCGTACCTCAAGCCGGCCGGCCTGCAACTCCGTCAGTGTGAGGATGCCGTTGACGATGCCCATCATGTTCTGTGCAGATTCGGCGGCGGTCTGTAGGTAAAGCTCGAAATCCTCCTGCCCGCCGTCCACTTGCATCAGCTCCAAGGAGCCGATAACGCCGTTCATGGGGGTGCGCAATTCGTGGGTCAGCGTTGCAAGGAATTCGTCCTTCAAGCGGTTGCTGATCGCCAACTTCTGGTTGAGCGTTTCCAGATCCCGACTGGCCTGCGCAGTAATCTTCTCTTGTTGCTCTCGCATCGTATTGATGCGGTCGGCCAGGGCGAGCGAAAGAAGCGTGACCTCGATGACCGAGCCAATCTGGCTGGCATACATGGTCAGGAACGTATTGGGCAGCCAGCCCAACAGCATGGTGGCGTTGATCACGCCACCCACTAAAAACGCGGACCAGGCCAGGACGAAATAACGCGCAACCCGTAGCCCTTTAAGGTGGGCAACGATACCAACGAAGAACACCACCAAGGTGAAGACCAGCACCAGGCCGGTCACCAGACACAAAGCCAAGCCGTAATCGGCGGCCCAAGCCAGCACCATGATCGCGCTTGCGCAGACCATCGTCAGCACCAGTGGAATATCCAGCCAGCGCCCCAGTTTGGGCGTCTGCAACAGCGTTCGGGAGAACTGGCTGGCGAACAAAATCGCGGCGGCTATCAGCAAGGGGCTCGAAACATTGGCCCACCAAGGGTTATCCGGCCAGAAAAACTCGATGCCCGCACCGTTCACCGAGACCTGATACAAACCAAAGCAAGTGATATAGAGGATGTAATAAAGGTAACTGGCGTCGCGCACGCTGAGGTAGATAAACAGGTTGTATACCAGCATCCCCGCCAGCACACCGTAGATCATGCCGAGAATATACAGACGCCCCGGTTGCTCCTCGATGTAGGCGTGACTGGACCACAGATTGAGCGGTGCCTGAATAGAGCCATGACTGGCGACGCGCAAATAGACGGTTTGGGGCCGATTGGGTGGCAGGCTCAAACTGAACACGTAATTGTTCTGTTTAATTTGTCGGCTGGAAAAGGGCAGCATGTCGCCCGTCTGCCAAACGAGGTTCGCCCGACCGAACTCATCCGGCAGGTACAAATCAACATGGTCCATCGGGGGATATGCCAGCTCGAGTAACCAGTCGTTGGTGGCATCAGGCTTGATAGGGCGATAGGTCAGCTCAACTTTCAGCCAGAACGCGGACCTTGAATAGCCGGCATTCAGCGAGCCCGAATCCAGTTGACGGAATTTCGGTGCCATGACAGCAGAGCTGACATCGTTAATGGTCGCTTCGCCCGCCGGGTCCTCAAACACCTGTACGGCGCGCCCCAGCGGCATGCTGCGGGTGGTCTCGTCGAAGTCCACTGCAAGTGCAAACACGGGCAACCAGGCAAATAGCATGATCAGCACATAACGCATACGACCCCAGCCTCTAACTGCCCGATGGCGCCGCTAAACTCCTCGCCTGCGTGAAGCAAGATCGACCGATCGACCCTTTCATCAAGCCAATACGGGAAGATTGAAAAAATTGGGCCTATGCCTATGGATGAGGCCGCCGATGCAATCGGCTTGGTTAACGGGCAACGCACTTGCATTCACTCTTTAAGGGGGAGACAGAAAACAGCCGTTATACAGGATAGTGATTAGTAGCTAGATGACATTATGACTCATGCATCCGCCGTCACCTTTTCTTTACCTTTCAATGCCATACGAACTAAAACCCGTCCAAGTTAACTAATGGGTGACGTATCCCCACTGCATGAGAAAAATCCCACGCGCACGGGCGGCCCGGCAAAAGCTTTAGTGGTAAGCTCGCGCACCATGAATATCTATAGCTCCCGCCCCGTTGTCCTCTGTCTCTCCGGCCATGATCCCAGTGGTGGTGCCGGTTTGCAGGCAGATATCGAAGCCCTGCTCGCTCAGGGTTGCCATGCAGCTCCCGCCATTACAGCCCTGACCGTGCAAGACACAGTGAATGTCACTGACTTCCGCGTGCTGGACCGCGAATGGGTGCTGGCTCAAGCTAATGCTGTGCTCAATGACTCAACGGTTGCCGCCGTGAAGCTGGGCATGTTGGGCTCGCTGGAAATGGTCAATACCGTCGCTGAACTGCTACAGGCGCATCCGCATCTGCCGTTGGTGTGCGATCCGGTGCTGCGCGCAGGCGGCGGCGGCCGACTGGGCAAAGACGAAGTCGGATACGCGATGCGTGAACGTTTGCTGCCGCTGGCAACCATCGCTACGCCAAATCTCCCGGAAGCACGGATTCTCGCAGAACTGCCCGAAGGCACCGCCGACGAGTGCGCTGAAATACTGCTGCCGTTTTGTGAGCATTTGCTGATCACCGGCGGCCATGGCGACGAACATCAAGTCCACAATCGGCTGTACATCCGCAACGGCCAGCCCCGCACGTTTATCTGCCAACGCCTGCCGGGCAGCTATCACGGCTCCGGCTGTACGCTGGCCAGCGCATTGGCTGGACGTCTGGCCTTGGGGCAGGACGTGATCAGCGCCGTCGAAACAGCTCTCGACTACACTTGGCGCACGCTTCGTGACGCTGAACAGTTGGGTAAAGGCCAGTTCGTCCCGCGCCGCTTGCCGTTGGATTTTTGCTCGTAACGCCACGAAAAAAGAGGCCCACTTGATGAAACTACGTGGCTTGTACGCCGTAACCGACAGCCAACTGTTGGCCGGCAAATTCTTGTCTTACGTCGAAGCCGCGCTCGACGGCGGTGTAACGCTTCTGCAATACCGAGACAAATCCGGTGACGAAAACCGCCGCCTGCGCGAAGCCTCGCAACTGCTTAAGTTGTGCGAGCGATACAAGAGCCGGCTGATCATCAACGATGATGCGGAAGTCGCAGCGCGTTTGGGCGTGGGCGTTCATCTGGGGCAAACCGACGGCTCGCTACCCGATGCCCGTGCGCTGCTGGGCCACAAAGCAATTGTTGGCGCAACGTGCCACGCGCAACTGGAACTTGCCGAAAAAGCCAAAGCCGATGGCGCAACGTACGTAGCGTTCGGTCGGTTCTTCAACTCCAGCACCAAACCCGGCGCACCGTCTTGCACCCTTGAAATGCTCAGCGAAGCGCGCAAGCGTATTAATTTGCCGATTGCGGTCATCGGCGGTATTACCCTGGAAAACGCCGCGCCGTTGGTGGCTCATGGCGCTGACCTGCTGGCCGTGGTGCAGGGGTTGTTCGGTGCTGACAGCACCCAGGAAGTCACCCGTCGCGCCCGCGCCTTCAACGATCTGTTCAAATCGACCTGATCTGCGTCAGGCCCGATCACCACACCTTCTTTTCGATTCAAGCAGAGACCCGATCATGTCCCGTTCTGAAATGCTTTTCGCCAACGCTCAGAAACACATCCCAGGCGGCGTCAACTCGCCAGTGCGGGCATTCAAAAGCGTCGGCGGCACACCGTTGTTCTTCAAACACGCGGTTGGCGCGTACGTGACAGATGAAGACGACAAGCGTTATGTGGATTACGTAGGCTCGTGGGGCCCGATGATCCTCGGTCACAGCCACCCCGACGTGCTGGACGCAGTACGCAAGCAACTGGAACACGGCTTGTCCTATGGCGCGCCAACGGCCATGGAAACCGAGATGGCTGATCTGGTCTGCACCATCGTGCCGTCGATGGAAATGGTACGCATGGTCAGTTCCGGCACCGAAGCGACCATGAGCGCGATCCGTCTGGCCCGTGGGTACACCGGTCGCGACAGCATCATCAAGTTCGAAGGCTGCTACCACGGTCACTCCGACAGCCTGCTGGTCAAAGCCGGTTCCGGTGCGCTGACCCTGGGCGTGCCGAGTTCGCCAGGCGTGCCTGCCGCGTTCGCCAAACACACACTGACGCTGCCGTTCAACGACCTTGATGGGGTAAAAGCGATGCTGGCCGAAGTCGGTCAGGAAGTGGCCTGCATCATCGTCGAACCGGTCGCGGGCAACATGAACTGCGTACCGCCAGCGCCAGGCTTTCTTCAAGGCCTGCGCGAAGAATGCAACAAACATGGCGTGGTGTTGATTTTCGACGAAGTGATGACCGGTTTCCGGGTCGCACTTGGCGGCGCCCAAGCGTATTACAACGTCGCGCCTGACCTGAGCACATTCGGCAAGATTATCGGCGGCGGCATGCCTGTGGGTTGTTTCGGCGGCAAGCGCGAGATCATGTCGCACATTGCGCCGCTCGGCCCGGTGTATCAGGCCGGCACGCTGTCGGGTAACCCGCTGGCCATGGCTGCCGGTTTGGCCACCCTGCGCCTGATCAGTCGTCCGGGCTTTCACGACGAGCTGAGCAATTACACCGCACGCCTGCTCAAAGGCCTGCAAGAACGCGCTGACGCGGCAGGCATTGCGTTCGTGACCACCCAGGCGGGCGGTATGTTCGGTCTGTATTTCAGCGACGTGAAAGAGATCGTGACCTTCCAGGACGTGATGACCAGCGACGCGGACCGCTTTAAACGCTTCTTCCATCTGATGCTTGAAGGCGGCGTGTACCTGGCCCCGAGTGCGTTTGAAGCCGGCTTTACCTCCATCGCCCATGGTGATGCCGAATTGCAGCTGACACTGGACGCTGCCGAGAAGGCGTTTGCCAAGCTTACGTAACTCAAACGTTGCAAAATCTGTAGCAGTTGCCGAAGGCGGCGATGCGGTTTTCATGAAGAACTGCAATTGCAGCCCTCGGCAGCTCTAGGCAAGTGCATATGCCGAACGAATTTGTCGCACCAAACACTCAATATCTTTCAAAGCAAACACGGATTTTGTTGGATATAGAGTTCCTCGCCAGCACTTGAGCCTGTAAATACAGGCGAATCAAGGCCGCGCAGCAGAAAATCAGTAAAGACTTTGTAAGGTTGGCACTGGTTATTTCATAATGCGCAGCCAGCACGTTTCGCTGGACGGGCATGCCCGCACCTTTTTCAGAGGTAAGTCGACTTCCATGAACCGCACCGGCCGCACCCTTGCATTGGGCTGCCTGTTGCTTCTTCATCCCCTGCTGGCGGACGCAGGTGGCAACTCGTTGTTAATCCCAGCGGTGGGTCGCTGCACCCTCAATACCCAGCCAGACAACTTGCCAGCCGCGCTGCTGGCCTGTCAGCAGGCGGCGCAAGCCGGGGATGCACAAGCGCAATACGAGTTAGGTGAGTTTTATTACGACGGCAAAAACGCGCCCCGTGACTTGACCCAGGCACTTAATTACTTTGAGCAGGCATCGCTGCAAGGACACGCGCAGGCCCAGTATCAATTGGGCTTGATGTTCTTCCGTGGCGAAGGCGTGCAGGCCAACAATATTCAGGCTTATATCGTGCTGAAGATGGCGGCGGTCAATGGTTCCGAAGACGCACTCGACAGCGCCGACGAAGTTGCCGCGCAAATGAAACGAGATGAACTGGAAGTGGCGACTCAGGTATTAGGCCAGATATTCCGCAAATACCTGCTGGAGCTGCAAACGGCTGAGGGTCGTACGCCGTTCGCTCCGCTACCCTGATCGAACTGAACCCGGGATGTATTACTTATCCGGCATTGGCATGGGGAACGGCATGACGTTGCCGGTTTGCCGTGCTTCGCTGATCTTGGCTGTGCCCATCCGCTCGACTTCATCGATGCGCACAATCGAATGCATCGGCACGAAGCTACGCACCACGCCATCGAACTGGGCCTTGAGCTTTTCTTCGCTCGGGTCGACGACGATGGTCGTGCGCTCGCCGAAGACGAACTCTTCCACCTCCAGAAAACCCCACAGATCGCTTTGATAGATCTGTTTGGCGTACATCTCGAACACCTGTCCCTGGTTGAGAAAAATTACCTTGTAGATTGGAGCTTCGCGTTTGGTCATAACAGGCAGGTAATGATCGGCGGTTTGAAAAGGGCGCGAACTATAGCACGCCGCTCGTTAGACGACGCTATGAACCCTGAGCCCGGGTGCCTATAATGCGCGGTTCTTTGAATCACCTGATGAACACGCATGGCCAAGAAGCTTTACATCGAAACCCACGGTTGCCAGATGAACGAGTACGACAGCTCGCGCATGGTTGATCTACTGGGCGAACATCAAGCGCTGGAAGTCACCGCTCGCGCGGAAGATGCCGATGTCATCCTGCTCAATACCTGCTCGATTCGCGAGCGGGCCCAGGATCGCGTCTACTCCCAGCTTGGCCGCTGGCGTGAACTCAAACTCGCCAACCCGCAAATGGTGATCGCCGTCGGCGGTTGCGTCGCGAGCCAGGAGGGCGCCGCCATCCGTGATCGCGCGCCCTACGTCGATGTCGTATTCGGCCCGCAAACCCTGCACCGCCTGCCAGAAATGATCAACGCCGCGCGCCTGACCCGGCTGCCGCAGGTCGATGTGTCGTTCCCGGAAATCGAAAAGTTCGACCACTTGCCCGAACCCCGCGTCGATGGCCCGAGCGCCTATGTGTCGGTGATGGAAGGTTGCAGCAAATACTGCACGTTCTGCGTAGTGCCTTATACGCGTGGCGAAGAAGTCAGCCGCCCCTTCGATGACGTCATCACCGAGGTGTTCCATCTGGCCGAAAACGGCGTGCGCGAAGTGACGCTACTCGGTCAGAACGTCAACGGCTATCGCGGCGCTACCCACGACGGGCGCGTGGCAGACCTGGCTGAACTGATTCGTGTGGTCGCAGCCATCGACGGGATCGACCGTATTCGCTATACCACGTCGCACCCGCTGGAGTTTTCCGACAGCCTGATCCAGGCCCACGCCGAAGTGCCGGAACTGGTGAAACACCTGCACTTGCCGGTGCAATCGGGCTCTGACCGCATTCTGTCGGCGATGAAGCGCAACCACACCGCGCTGGAGTACAAGTCCAAACTGCGCAAACTCAGGGCGGCGGTGCCGGGGATCAGCATCAGCTCCGACTTTATCGTCGGCTTCCCTGGCGAAACCGAGAAAGACTTCGAACAAACCATGAAACTGATCGAGGACGTCGGCTTCGACTTCTCCTTCTCGTTCGTCTACAGCCCACGGCCCGGCACCCCGGCAGCCGACCTGACCGACGAAACCCCTGAAGAACTGAAAAAACAGCGCCTGGCAGCATTGCAACACCGCCTGAACCAGCAAGGCTACGAAATCAGCCGACAAATGGTAGGCAGCACGCAGCGCATTCTGGTGACCGACTACTCGAAAAAAGACCCTGGCGAATTACAGGGACGCACCGAGAACAACCGGATCGTCAACTTTCGCTGCGACAACCCCAAACTGATCGGCCAGTTCGCCGACGTGCATATCGACGATGCTCAGCCACATTCGCTGCGTGGGTCGTTGTTGCAGTAAGCTCCAAAACGACACACACCTTTTGTAGGAGCCAACTTGTTGGCGAGGCGCGCAACACAGTGCGCCAGGAATGCCGCTTCGCGAATAAATTCGCTCCTACAGCGCAGATGGCTCTCAGCTCACAACACCATTAGTAAGCGAGCCCTTTCGAACAGACCCCGCAGGGGTTATCCTTCGTTTCACCTTAATTGCCATCGGGCGGCCTAAAACGACCTTGAACGCACCCATCGAACCACATCGCTTCACCCTCGATTCCTTCGAGGCTCGCCGCTTCGCAAATCTGTGCGGGCAATTCGACGAGCATTTGCGCCTGATCGAACAACGCTTGGATATCGAAATCCGTAACCGCGGAAACCAGTTCGAGATGATTGGCGAGCGCAAACAAACCACCTCGGCAGAAAACCTCTTGCGCCGCCTGTATCGGGAAACCAAAAGTACCGAACTGTCACCGGACATGGTTCACCTGTTCCTGCAGGAGTCCGGCGTTGACGAGCTGGACAACCACCCTGCCGCCGAAGTCGGCGTTGCCCTGCGTACCAAAAAAGGCATGATTCGCCCGCGCGGCTTGAATCAGCAAAAGTACGTGAAGGAAATCCTCGGCAACGACATCAACTTCGGCATCGGCCCGGCGGGCACAGGCAAGACTTATCTGGCTGTGGCGGCTGCCGTTGATGCACTGGAACGCGAACAAATCCGACGCATCCTGTTGGTACGTCCGGCGGTAGAAGCTGGGGAAAAGCTCGGCTTCCTGCCAGGCGACCTCGCCCAGAAAATCGACCCGTACCTGCGCCCGCTCTACGATGCGCTCTATGAAATGCTCGGCTTCGAATACGTCGCCAAGCTGCTCGAGAAGCAGGTCATCGAAGTCGCCCCGCTCGCCTACATGCGCGGACGCACGCTTAATAACAGCTTCATCATTCTCGACGAGAGTCAAAACACTACCGTCGAGCAAATGAAAATGTTCCTGACCCGTATAGGCTTCGGCTCCACCGCCGTGATCACTGGCGATATCACCCAGATCGACCTGCCCAAAGGCACCAAATCCGGGCTGATTCATGTCATCGATGTGCTCAAGGATGTGCCAGGTATCAGCTTCACCCACTTCAAGCCTAAAGACGTGGTGCGCCATCCGTTGGTGCAGCGCATCGTCGAAGCCTACGAGCGCTTCGAAGACCGCTTCAACGATCAGTCCAACGGACGGATCGATGCGCCAAGGGAAGCCCGCCGCGATGCTTGAGTTGGACCTGCAACTTGCCAGTCAAGCGAGTACACCGAGCCAAGCCCAATTTCGCCTTTGGTGTGAAATGGGCCTGCGCCAGCGCAGTGCCGATTCCGAGTTGACCATTCGCCTGGTTGACGAGCCTGAAGGCCGCGAGCTCAATCACACTTGGCGGCACAAAGACTACGCGACCAACGTATTGTCGTTCCCGGCAGACGTTCCTGATGAACTGCTGGATATCCCACTGCTTGGTGATCTGGTGATCTGCGTCCCGGTGGTCGCGCGCGAGGCTGCCGAACAGGGCAAGACCCTCGACGCCCATTGGGCGCATCTGGTCATTCATGGCTGTCTGCATTTGTTGGGCTACGATCACATCGACGATGACGAAGCCCAAGAAATGGAAGCACTGGAACGAACGTTGCTTGAAGAGCTGGGCTACCCCGATCCATACGCCGACGATGAAATCGTCGATTCCCCTGATTTCGAAAATCAGCATTCAGAAACACCGGCAAAGGAACACGAGTAAGGGCTATGAGCGAAGACCGATCGAGCAACGGGCAAAAGTCGTGGTTGGGTAAACTCACCCAGGCATTTGCCCATGAGCCGAAAAACCGCCAGGAGCTGCTTGAGCTGCTGCGCGAAGCCCACCAAAACAAGCTGCTGGACAGCGAGGCACTGGCCATTGTCGAAGGCGCGATTCAGGTCGCTGACCTTCAGGTGCGCGACATCATGGTGCCGCGTTCACAAATGATCAGCATCAGGGCCAACCAAACCCCTCGGGAGTTCCTGCCGGCGGTGATCGATTCTGCGCACTCGCGTTACCCGGTGATCGGCGAAAGCCACGACGATGTCCTCGGCGTGCTGCTCGCCAAAGACTTGCTGCCGCTGATCCTCAAGGAAAACGGCGAAACCAGCGACGTTAAAAACCTGCTGCGTCCAGCCACTTTTGTCCCTGAGTCCAAGCGCTTGAACGTGCTGCTGCGCGAGTTTCGCGCCAACCACAACCACATGGCCATCGTCATCGACGAATACGGCGGTGTTGCGGGCCTGGTGACGATTGAAGACGTGCTGGAGCAAATCGTCGGTGATATCGAAGACGAGCACGATGTCGAGGAAGACAGCTACATCAAGCCGCTGCCCAGCGGGGACTTCCTGGTCAAGGCACTGACGCCCATCGAAAGCTTCAACGAGTTCTTCGACAGCGAGTTTTCCGATGACGAATTCGACACCGTCGGAGGCCTTGTGATGAATGCGTTTGGGCACCTGCCAAAGCGTAATGAAATCACCGAAATCGGCGCGTACCGTTTCCGTATTCTGAACGCCGACAGCCGTCGTATTCATTTGCTGCGCCTGAGCCCGATTACCCGCTCGTAACGTCGTTTCCGTGCTGTCGTTTTATTAAGGAATGTAAATGCGCTGGATCACCCGCCCCGGCTGGCCCGGTAACTTGCTGGCCATGGTGGCTGGCGCGCTTATCACCCTGGCCTTGGCACCGTTCGATATCTGGCCACTGGCGATCATCGCGCTGGTGGTTTTCTATCTGGGGCTGCGTGATCTGACCCCGCGCCAGGCATTATGGCGCGGCTGGTGTTATGGATTCGGCCTGTTCGGCGGCGGCACCAGCTGGATCTACGTCAGTATCCACACATATGGCGAAGCGCCGGTCTGGCTTGCTGTGTTCCTGATGGTGCTGTTTTGCGCCTCGGTCGCGTTTTTCTTCGCCCTGCCTGCCTGGCTATGGGCACGCTGGATTCGGCGCAACGAAGCGCCACTGGCCGACACACTGGCCTTTGCCGCGCTGTGGTTCGGCCAGGAAATGTTTCGTGGCTGGTTCCTGACTGGCTTCCCCTGGCTCTACTCCGGCTACAGCCAACTCAATGGCCCGCTGACTGGACTGGCGCCCGTCGGTGGTATGTGGCTGATTTCCTTTTCCCTGGCGCTGACCGCGGCGCTGCTGTGCAATCTCTACCGTTTACGGGCACGTAAATCCTTTTTTGCTGCTGGAGTGATCCTGCTGCTAGCACCATGGGTGATCGGGCTGGCGCTCAAAAACCATGCCTGGACCTCGCCGTCTGGCGCCCCGCTCTCGGTGGCGGCCTTTCAGGGCAACGTAGAACAGAGCATGAAGTGGGACCCGGCGGCGCTGGACGCACAACTGGCGCTTTACCGCGACATGACGTTTCGGTCCAAACAAGTGGATTTGATCGTCTGGCCGGAAACCGCCATCCCGGTACTCAAGGAGTCGGTGGAAGGCTATCTGTCGATGATGGGCAAGTTCGCCGCTGATCGTAATTCGGCGCTCATTACCGGCGTGCCATTACGGGAAAAAGGCAGCCACGGCGAATCCCGTTACTACAACGCGATTACGGTGACGGGGGAAGGCGACGGCACTTACCTGAAGCAAAAACTGGTGCCATTTGGCGAATATGTGCCATTGCAGGATCTGCTGCGCGGCTTGATCAGCTTCTTCAACCTGCCAATGTCGGACTTCGCTCGTGGGCCGGCGGATCAAGCGCTGTTGCAAGCGAAGGGTTATCAGATTGCGCCGTTTATATGCTACGAAGTGGTGTATCCGGAATTCGCCGCAGGCTTGTCGGCACAGAGCGATCTGCTGCTGACGGTGAGCAATGACACCTGGTTCGGCACATCGATTGGGCCGCTGCAGCACTTACAAATGGCGCAAATGCGCGCGCTGGAAGCTGGCCGCTGGATGATCCGCGCCACCAACAATGGCGTGACGGCGCTCATCGATCCGTTTGGCAAAATCACCACCCGCATCCCGCAATTCGAACGCGCCGTGATGTATGGCGAAGTGGTGCCTATGCAAAACCTGACACCGTACCTGCACTGGCGCTCGTGGCCCCTGATCATCGTGTCGTTGCTGCTGGTGGGCTGGGCGCTGGTGGCGAGCCGGATTGCCAAGACGGTTTGAAATCGTCTGTAGGAACGCGGCTTGTCCCGCGACCGGCGGGGAACCCGTCGTAAACCTGCGCATGCGGTGTGACAGACACACCGCGCATAAAGCATTTGCGATAACGCCTCAGGTAAGCATCCTCCGATACGGCCCTTATCTACCGATAAACCAATGGATACACCAACAACCCCGCTGCCTCATTCAACAGTTGCCCGCTCTGGGTCATCGCCTTCCCTTCAGGTAGCCAGCCGCCA
>NZ_DASWOT010000175.1:0-31480 GCF_036404235.1 Pseudomonas sp. | reverse complement strand
AGCCATGTCCGCACCGGACGGCATGATCCGCATCCCATTGAACGAAGAGTCGTCCAAAGGTGCGGGGCAAATTGAAGAGTTCCTGATGCAGTTCAACGGCGAAGGTATCCAGCACGTCGCGTTCTTTACCGACGACCTGATCAAGACATGGGACGCTTTGAAAGCCATGGGCATGCGCTTCATGACGGCGCCGCCGGACACGTATTACGAGATGCTCGAAGGGCGTCTGCCCAATCATGGTGAGCCGGAGGATGAACTGAAGGCACGGGGCATATTGCTCGATGGCACCTCTGATGGCGGCACCCAACGGTTACTGCTGCAGATTTTCTCGGAAACCCTCATGGGGCCGGTGTTTTTCGAGTTCATCCAGCGCAAGGGTGACGACGGCTTTGGCGAGGGCAATTTCAAGGCGCTGTTTGAATCGATAGAGCGCGATCAACTGCGGCGCGGCGTGCTGACGGCAGATTGATAGTGGTGCGGTGTTGCAGACACCGCGCTGTCGCGCATCGGCAGTAAACCCAGTGCGCGTAGTTATAGTGTGTTCGATGAGTGTGAGCTTGCACACCAAGAGCCGAGCGTATGGCTGATATTTCAAACAGGGAATGGCATTTCCCCGCCCATGCGCTCACTGACAGCAACCGCTGTGGCCCGTAATCTCTGAGCCGCCAGCGTCTGCCGCTCATCGGACAACACTGAGGCAGACCCGACCACCGTCACCACGCCCACCAGTTTATTGCCCATGGCAAACACCGGTGATGACACAGCATTTACTCCCGCCATCAACAATCCCTGAATCTGATGCACGCCGTTGCTGCGGATATCGTCGATGTGCGTTGCGATGTCTTTTAGCTGTTTTGCATTGAGCGAAGCAGCTTCGGCGTCGCGTAATGCGCTGGTTTCGGTGGCAGACAAAAAGCTCTCAAACACCAACCCGGTGGACGAACCGAGCAGGGGTAGCACCGAGCCGATCTGCGTCACCAGCGTCACCGCGCCGAGCGATTGCTCGACATAGACCACGGTCGGGCCTTTATTGCCCCAAACCGCCAGAAAGCAGGTCTCGTTGAGTTCGTCGCGCAGGCTCATCAAGTGCGGTGCGGCAATCTTCAATACGTCCAGTTGATTCAAAGCGGCCAACCCGACCTGCAACGCCGAGCGGCCCAGCGCGTAATGATTGCTAACGGGGTTCTGTTCGGCGAAACCGCTGTCCACCAGCGCTTGCAAATAGCGATGCACCTTGCTCGCCGGCATGCCCACATATTCGGCCAGTTTTGACAGCGAGGTCGAAGGCGCCAACTCTGCCAACGCCTTGAGGATGCCCACGCCGACTTCAGCGGACTGCACTTTCTGTGGGCGTGCGCCTATGGGGCTTTCGGAATCAACGGTCATGGAAAAGTGCGCCGGTCTGAGAAGGCTGCTTTATAGCTTGACCCTCACACAAACTCAAATTACGTTATGCGTAATCTGTTTACGTAAAAATACTTGCCTGGCGACGCCGTTAAAACAACAAGAGGTCGAGATGTTCAAAACACCTGCGCCCGACGCCCTGACGTATCAAAGCGGCTTCGGTAATCAATTTGGCAGCGAAGCCATTGCGGGCGCGTTGCCCGTGGGGCAGAACTCACCGCAACGTCATCCCTTAGGCCTGTACGCCGAGCAATTTTCGGGCACTGCCTTCACGGTTGCCCGCAGCGAGGCCCGCCGCACCTGGTTGTACCGCATTCAGCCGTCGGCCAGTCATCCGCAATACCAGCGCCTGGAAACGCAAATCCTCGGCCAGCAACAGGGCCCGATTACGCCTAACCGACTGCGTTGGAACGCTTTCAACATCGCCACACAACCCACGGACTTCATCGACGGCCTGATTGCGCTTGCCAGCACATCGGCAGCCGATCAGGTCGAAGGCGTCAGCCTGTATGTGTACGCCGCCAATACCTCAATGCAACGCGCATTTTTCAATGCCGATGGCGAATGGCTGATCGTGCCGCAGCAGGGGCGTTTGCGCATTGTCACTGAGTTAGGCGTGCTGGACATCGAACCACAGGAAATTGCCGTGCTGCCCCGTGGCCTCAAGTTCTGCGTCCAGCTAAAAGACACCAACGCGCGCGGTTACCTCTGTGAAAACCACGGCTGTGCCTTGCGCTTGCCAGACCTGGGGCCGATCGGCAGCAATGGGCTGGCCAATCCCCGTGATTTCCTGGTGCCAGTGGCACATTTCGAAGACCAGCATCAGCCAGTGGTATTGGTGCAAAAATTTCTCGGTAAGCTGTGGGCGACCACGCTGCAGCACTCGCCTTTTGACGTTGTTGCCTGGCATGGCAACAACGTGCCGTACAAATATGATCTGCGGCGTTTTAATGCGCTGGGCACCGTGAGTTATGACCATCCTGACCCGTCGATCTTCACGGTACTGACCTCGCCGAGTTCGACGCACGGTCAGGCTAATGTCGATTTCGTGATCTTCCCGCCACGCTGGATGGTGGCGGAAAACACTTTCCGACCGCCGTGGTTCCACCGCAATCTGATGAATGAGTTCATGGGCCTGATCGACGGAGCCTACGACGCCAAAGCCGAGGGCTTCATGCCCGGTGGCGTGTCGTTGCACAACTGCATGAGTGCCCATGGACCAGACAACATCACCGCACAAAAAGCCATCACCGCCGAGCTCAAGCCGCACAAGATCGAGCAGACCATGGCCTTCATGTTTGAGACCAGCAAAGTGCTGCGCCCCAGCCGGCATGCGCTGGAATGCTCGCAACTGCAAACCGACTACGATGCGTGCTGGAGCGGCATCGCCAGAACGTTCAAACCTTTTGATCCGGACAGCCCACGATGAATACTTCTACACACCGTCGCAGTTGGGTGGTGTCGGCCAATGGTCACCCTGATTTTCCGCTGCAGAACCTGCCCTTAGGCGTGTTCACTTGCAATAACCTCAGCAAGCGTGGGGGCGTGGCCATTGGCGACCGGATTTTCGATCTGCAAGCGGCGCTGGACGCGAGCCTGTTCAACGGCGTAGCGCGTTTCGCGGCCGAAGCGGCCAGCCGCGACCAGCTCAACGACTTCTTTGCATTGGGTGCCTCGGCTCGCCAGGCATTACGCACCGAGTTGCTGCATCTGCTGGATGAAAAAAGCCCCCAGCGCGAACGTTTGCAGGCGATGAGCGAGACGTTGCTGCACCCCATGACCGATTGCCAGATGCACCTGCCTGCCAAGGTCGGTGACTACACCGATTTCTACGTGGGTATTCACCATGCAATCAATGTTGGCAGGCTGTTTCGGCCAGACAATCCGCTGTTACCGAACTACAAATACCTGCCAATTGCGTATCACGGTCGCGCCTCGACCTTGTGTGTGTCGGGTACACCGGTGAAACGGCCAAGCGGCCAGGCCCTCGCACCGGGTGCCGACGTACCAAGCTTTGGACCCTGCAAGCGTCTGGATTACGAGCTGGAAATGGGGGTGTGGATCGGGCCCGGCAATGAGGTCGGTGAGCCAATTGCCATTGCTGACGCCGAGCAGCATATCGCTGGCTTTTGTCTGCTCAATGACTGGTCGGCGCGGGACCTGCAAGCCTGGGAATATCAGCCGCTGGGGCCGTTTCTATCGAAAAGCTTCGCCACCAGTCTATCGCCCTGGGTGGTGACGGCAGAGGCGCTGGCGCCGTTTCGTTGCGCTCAGCCGCAGCGTCCAACAGGTGACCCTACGCCGCTACGGTATTTATTCGACGCCGCCGACCAGAAAGGCGGGGCATTGGATATAGAGCTGGAAGTGTTGCTGCTGACAGCGCAGATGAAGGAGCACGGCCTCGCACCGCATCGCCTTGCGTTGAGCAATACGCTGAACATGTACTGGACCGTGGCGCAAATGGTGGCGCACCACAGCGTCAACGGCTGCAAGCTACAACCCGGCGATGTGTTTGGCACAGGTACTTTGTCGGGGCCGCAAGCAGGGCAGTTCGGCAGTCTGCTGGAGATGACCGAGGGTGGGAAACATCCCATCGAACTGCCCGACGGCCAGACGCGAACCTTTCTCCAGGCGGGAGATGAGGTGATTCTGACCGCGCGTTGCCGACGCGAAGGGCATGTGTCGATTGGCTTCGGCGAATGCCGTGGCGTCATTGTGGGGTGAGCGCCTGATCACCTGAATGCATCTGTCCCGATTGCCTGCTCTGCACCGCTGTTACCGCTGGGCGCTGAACCGCTCCCGGTACGCTTGTGGCGTCACCGATACCGCACGCATAAAGCTGCGGCGCAGGGTTTCTTCGGTGCCGAAACCGCAGTGATCGGCGATGCGCTTGATCGGTAGGGCGCTGTCACCCAGCAGGCGCCGGGCAGCCTCGACGCGCAGTTGTTCGATGGCCCGCGCCGGGGTGTTGCCGGTCTGTGCCCGGTAATGGCGTACAAAGCTGCGCTCGCTCATGCCGACCTGCGCGGCGAGGGTCGCGACCGACAGTTCATTGGTCAGATTGTCGAGGATCCACGCGTGCAGGTCGGCAAAACGACTGTCGTTGTTGCGTGTGGCCTGCTGCATCGACAGCACGGTGCTAAATTGCGATTGGCCGCCGGGGCGCTTCAAAAACACCACCAAATCTTGCGCCACTGCCAATGCGATATTCCGGCCCAGGTCGGCTTCCACCAATGCCAGCGCCAGGTCGATACCCGCGGTCACGCCGGCCGATGTCCAGAGCGCGTCTTCGTTGATGAAAATCGGGTCGGAATCGACTTGCACGTTGGGGAATTGCTGCGCAAGTTCCTCGCAACTGTCCCAGTGCGTGACGACCCGATGGCCGTCCAGCAAGCCTGCGTGCGCCAGCATGAACGCGCCTGTACACACCGACGCCAGGCGCCGCGCCGAGGCCGCTTGAGTGCGCACCCATTGCAGCAGTTGTTCATCTTGCAACGCGGTGTGAACACCCCAGCCACCGGCGATGATCAGCGTGTCAGACGGCTCGTCAGGTAACGCAAAGGTATGCAGCCCTAATCCTGCGGACGACATCACGCAGTCGGGTTGGGCGGCAACGACTTTTGGCGCGTAGGGTGCTGGTTGCCCCCGTTTGACGGCCTGCACGTTGGCCGACGCAAAGACTTGTAGCGGCCCTGCTACATCCAGCAGTTGGACGTTGGGGAACGCGAGGATATGAACGGCTTTGGACGCGTGAGGCATAAGCAGACCTGTGAAAGGCTTGGTTGGCGTGATTTGTTGGTGTTATGGCGTATCCGCCAAAGGGTATCTGGCTAGAGTGCGTCTGTCCACGCGCTGCATGCCATTTATCGAAGCGCAACTGAGCAACCGAAATCACACGGAGCAGTCCCCATGACCCTGCACATCGGCATCTTGCTTTTCCCCAAGGTCCAACAACTGGACCTGACCGGCCCCTACGACATCTTCGCCAGCATGCCCGGTGTCACCGTGCATTTGCTGTGGAAAGACCTGAACCCAGTCACTTCGAGCACTGGCTTGGTGCTGATCCCCACCCAGACCTTTAGCGCAAGCCCTGCGCTGGATGTGATCTGCGTACCGGGTGGCGTGGGCATCGATGCGTTGATGGAAGACCCGGAAACATTGGCCTTCATCAAACAGCAGGCGGTCACCGCGAAATACATCACCTCGGTGTGTACGGGGGCGTTGGTGCTGGGCGCTGCCGGGTTATTGGAGGGACGCCGAGCCACCACGCATTGGGCTTCCCACGACCTGTTGGAAAGCTTCGGCGCGATCCCGGTCAAGGAGCGCGTGGTCCGTGACGGCAATTTGATGACAGGCGGCGGCGTTACCGCAGGGATTGACTTTGCACTGACGCTGCTCAGCGAGCTGTTCGACGCGCAAGCAGCCCAGCTTGTCCAGCTGCAATTGGAATATGCACCGGCGCCGCCGTTCAATGCGGGTCGTCCGGACACGGCGCCAGCCAGTGTCCTGGCGACGGCGACTGAGCGGGCGACGCCGGGTTTGATTGCGCGTCGGCAAATCATCGAGCGGGTGGTTGCCGGCCTGCGCTAGGCGCCACCGCTACTTGGCTGGAATCTCGTACCAGCACAGAAACAGATCCAGCGCCGATTCCACCACTGACGCCTGCTTTTCGGGCGTCAGCAGTGGTTCATTCAGAGTGATCTGTGGCCAGAAGGCGAATGCCTTGAGTAGGGCATGAATTTGGTGAGCGGCAAAAGCCGGGTCGACTTCCTTCAACCGGCCGTCCTTCTGAGCCCCACGAATCCAGACAGTGAAGGATTCTTCACGCTGATTCAGCCGATTGACCCAAGCTTGGGCACGATCCGGCGAGTGGATAGTGGCACCGATAGCAACCCGTGCCAGATCGATGAAATTGCTGTTGCCCAGGGTCTTCATTTTGGCCTGGAGCATCTCGTGCAGTTGCTCGCGCAAGGCGACGCCGGGGCGATAAGACGCATCGGGTTGATCGGTGGCATTGGCCCACAGCCGTTGCAGGATTTCCGAAAACAGCTCTTCTTTGCTCGGGAAGTGGTTGTACACAGTGCGCTTGGACACTTCTGCCCGGGCCGCGATGCGGTCCATGCTGGTGACCTCGAAACCGTGGTCTCGGAACTCGGCAATCGCTGCGAGCACAATGGATTCACGTTTTCGGTCGGTCAGGCGCAGGGGGGCAGTCATCAGGTTCGCTTCAAGAAAAAATTACACTCGGTAGTTTACTTGTCATCTCGGTTGATGCAAGCTTGAAACTACACTGTGTAGTGTAAAAAGCTGTTACATCTTCCTGCTTACGTCTTCTTGTCGTATGCAACATCCTGTAAAGCGTTCGCCCCTTGCGCACACCTCCAACCGTTTCACTGGAGTCAATACCCATGGCCTTGATCGAAAACCACCGCGAAGACGTTACCTCATTGCCTGTCTTGCCCCAGCATGAGGGTCGCTACAGCAATCACAAGCCGATGAACCGGCCCGGGTTCCTCAAGACCCTACGGATCTTCTGGAACGCCATACTCCACAAGCCGCGCCATACGCGTCCAGCGGGGCAAATCCCGGTTCAAGCGCTGTCTCGTCAGCAGTTGCTGGCAGCGCCGAACAATACCGTTTATCGCCTTGGGCATTCGACCGTTCTGCTGAAGCTGCGCAATCACTACTTTCTCACCGACCCAGTGTTCGCCGAGCGTGCATCGCCGGTGCAGTGGGCAGGCCCACAGCGTTTCCATCAACCGCCCATCAGCCTGGAGGATTTGCCGCCGCTCAAGGCAGTGATCCTGTCGCACAACCATTACGATCATCTGGACCGCATGACCATTGAGGTGCTCAAGCACAAGACCGAACACTTCATTACGCCCATCGGTGTGGGCGATACCTTGATCGAGTGGGGTGTGCCAGCAGAAAAAGTCCAGCAACTGGACTGGTGGCAATCGACGCAAATCCACGGTATCCGCTTCGTCGCCACGCCGGCGCAGCATTTCTCCGGTCGCACCCTACGTGATGGCAACCGTACATTGTGGGCGTCATGGGTGATGCTCACCGATCAACAACGGATTTTCTTCAGTGGCGACACCGGCTATCACGTGGGCTTCAAACTGATCGGCGAGCAATACGGCCCATTCGACCTGACGCTTATGGAAACCGGTGCGTACAACGTTGAATGGCCAGATGTGCATATGCAGCCTGAGGAGACGTTGCAAGCCCACCTCGACCTGCGTGGAAAGTGGTTGCTGCCGATTCACAACGGCACGTTCGATCTGGCCATGCACGCCTGGCATGAACCCTTTGATCGAATTCTGGCGTTGGCGTGGGAGCGTAGTGTTTCTATCACGACTCCACAGATGGGTGATCCGTTTTACATGGACTACCCGAACCGTGGCGAAGCGTGGTGGTTAAACGTGGAAAACTTCAGCGAAGAGAACGCGCGTGAAAAAGCGCCCGCCAGCAAGCGTCGGTGTTTGGGACGTTGCTCGGCGCGTCAGGTCGACAGCCGAGGTTGAAGGCTTAAGTCACTGAGTCGCCGCACACGAATGGTGGGATAGTCTTTTCGCTACTCACGTTTGAGTGCGGCTCATCGTCGGTATCCTCGGCGCTCGGCGGCATCGACGTGGACAGCCTCCATCAGCCAATCAACGCACCAACCCCAGGCGCTCATGCCAGTCGGCAATCGACTCCTCAGGATAATGTTCGAACTGTTTGTCGTTCGGCCCCGCCTGAACCTCAACCCAGGATGCTTTGGAGTCGAGCATCAGATGCGTGTGTTCCGGCGGGGTCGGCAGGGGTGTATCGATAGCCGACGCGAACGGGTGGATCAATTCGGGCCACTCTGGACTGAACAGCCACAGCGCACTGGCGCAATGTTTACAGAAATGCCGTTCGGCGTTGCTGATGTGCGTGGGTTGATCGCCGTCGCGCATCTTGGCGTGATAGATGCTGATGCTCGACTTGCCTTTGACCTTGAGGCTTTTCGCGTCGCCGCCCAGATTGATCGTGTAACCGCCACCGCCCTGGGTCTTGCGACAGATCGAGCAATAGCAGCGTTGATAAGGGTAGGGGTGGGCGCTGGTCAGGCTGAATTCCACCTCGCCGCAATGGCAGGAACCTTCGAGATGCATGGCGTTATCTCCGTTCTGATCGCTGAAATCTGGATGCACAACTTCATAGACCACAGATTGCAGCGATGTGCGTAGTTTTTTGCCTGCGATGAACTCGCATCGTTGGGGGAGTTTGAATCAGGTGGCTACGCCTGTTCGCGTCTTACCTGCGGACAAATCGCGCTGTTTGTGTGCATACCTCTGCCGGTCGTTTACCCACCTTTACTTGCCTGCACCTATTCCCGGCTTGCATGATTGGCCACGACTAATAATGCCTGGCGGGCCGAACCTGCCGAAAAAAATAGGTAAAAAACATAATGGATCATGTGAATCGCGGTTTCAGCAGTTGGCTCCAGTCTCCCGGCCATAAAGCCTGGTTGGCGCAGGAGGGAGAGCGACTGCTGGCGTTCGCCAAGGCAGCAAAATTACCTCTGGGCTTTGGCAACCTTGATGATCATGGGCGGCTGCCCGCCGATGCTATCGCGCAAACCATGAACACCGCCCGTATGACCCACAGTTTTGCCCTGGCTCACATCAACGGCATCCCTGGTTGTGCCGCATGGGTCGATCATGGGATCGCAGCGTTGGCGGGGCCATTGCGTGATGCCGAGCACGGCGGCTGGTTCGCCAAACCGTTGCAACACAGCACCGATACTGGCAAGGCGGCGTATTTGCATGCCTTCGTCGCGTTGGCCGCCAGCTCCGCAGTCGTGGCAAAACGCCCTGGCGCGCGAGCGCTGCTGGAGCAGGCGATTGAAGTCATCAATCAGCGTTTCTGGAGCGAAGACGAGGGCGCGATGCGTGAGTCCTTCGCCCGCGACTGGAGTCAGGAAGAAAGCTATCGCGGCGCCAACAGCAATATGCACAGCACTGAAGCGTTTCTGGCGCTGGCTGATGTAACGGGCGACACGCAATGGCTGGAGCGGGCCCTGCGCATTGTCGAACGGGTCATTCATCAATACGCGGCGGGCAATAATCATCAGGTGATCGAGCATTTCAGTTCGCTGTGGCGACCGGTGCTTGAGTACAACCACGACAAGCCTGACGACGGCTTCCGCCCCTATGGCACCACGCCCGGCCATGCCTTTGAATGGTCGCGACTGCTGCTGCACCTTGAGGCCGCGCGGCAGAAAGCCAAACTGCCGACGCCGACCTGGCTGCTCGACGATGCGCGTGGCCTGTTCGAAAATGCCTGCCGCTATGGGTGGGATGTCGATGGCGCGCCCGGCATTGTCTACACCCTCGATTGGCAAAACCGCCCCGTGGTTCGCCACCGGCTGCACTGGACCCATGCCGAAGCCTGCGCTGCGGCCGCCGCGTTGTTGCAGCGCACGGGGCAAGAACACTACGAAACCTGGTATCGGGTGTTCTGGGAGTTCACCGAAAACCTGTTCATCGACCACCAACACGGCAGTTGGCGTCATGAGCTCAACCCGCAGAACCAGCCAAGCGCCGACATTTGGCCCGGCAAACCCGACCTGTACCACGCCTATCAAGCAACCTTATTACCGGTGTTGCCGCTGGCGCAAAGCCTGGCGACGGCGTTGGCGCGTTTGTCGTGAGCAAAGGTGTCGGTTTTATTGCCGGGTGGTCGGTGCTGGCGCGAGGGGCGATGTCGAGGTTGAACTGGGCTGATCATCTCTTGTAGGCGCCGCCGAAGGCTGCGCTAGCTGCGCATATAGATCAGATCGTCAGGATGTGGCCAAGCCTTCGTGAACTCGCACCACCCTCAATCCACCTTCAGTTCAATCCACGTCGGGGCATGGTCACTGGCGTGGGGCAAATCCCGGACCCAGCGATCCACCCCGGCATCGATCAGCTTGGGGGCTAGATCGGCGCTCAACAGCAGATGGTCGATGCGCAGCCCTGAATTGGTTTTCCAATGGTTGCGAAAATAGTCCCAGAACGTATAAATCCGCTCGTTCGGGAAGTGTGAGCGCAGGGCGTCGGTCCAGCCCTGATTCAGCAGGCGTTGATAACACGCGCGGCTTTCTGGCTGCAGTAATGCGTCCTTAAGCCATGAGCGGGTGTTGTAGATGTCTTCGTCGGTGGGGACAACGTTGTAATCACCGGCGAGTACCACCGGATGCGTACTCTTGAATAACGTCTCGGCGTGGGCGATCAACTGATCGAACCATGCCAGTTTGTAATCGAATTTGGGCCCTGGTTGTGGGTTGCCGTTGGGCAGGTACAGACAGCCAACGATCACCCCTTGCACGGCGGCTTCCAGGTAACGGCTGTGCGTGTCCTTTTCGTTGCCCGGCAGGCCCCGACGAATTTCCAGTGGCTCCATGTCTTTGGCGAGAATGGCTACGCCGTTCCACGAAGACTGCCCGTACCAGATCGCGCCATATCCGGCCTTGCGAATTTCAGCCGCAGGAAAGGCAGCATCCGTGGCTTTGAGCTCTTGGAGGCAGACCACATCGGGTGCTTGCGTTTTCAGCCACTCCAGCAGGATCGGCAGTCGCGCACGGATGCCATTGATATTGAACGTGGCAATTTTCAGGCTGTTCACGGCAAGCTCCTCTGAGCTGGGATAAAGCGTTTGAGGGGCTGGTTACACAGAAGATTCACTGAAAAAATGCAGTTTGCTCAAGCCATCCGTTCAGTCACGCGAATGACCTGCCTGACGATATATGAGCCGGTCACAATCACGCCAAACAGGCGCAAGGTTTGCATCGCCAATACGAAGCCGACATCCGAATGGGTATCGATGGCGATGATGGCCATCGCGTCGAGGCCGCCGGGGCTGGTCGCCAGGTACACCGAGAGGAAATCCTTGCCCATTATTGCGGCGATCACGTAAGCGGAAATCGCACACAGGACGATCAACAGCAGCGCGCCGAAAACCATCGCAGGTAAACGCCGCCACACGTAATGGACAGTGACTCGGTCAAAGCGCAAGCCGATATAGCTGCCAATCGCCCCGTAAGCCACGGCCAGCAACCACGGCGGCAGGGTGATTTGCAGCAACCCGCTCAATTGCAGCGCGCCCCCCAACATCAATGGCACCAGCAGCGCGCCGGCGGGCACCTTGGCGCCCAGCGTTACCCCCACGACTATGACCAACAGGCTCAAGCCGAGATTCAGCAGGTCCAGGCCTTCCATTACGTTGGCGCTGCTGTGCGCATCCGTGCCGCCGCCGTCGACGCCCAACAAGCGGCTGACCAACGCGCCGACCATCACCACGCAGACCACCCGTACATATTGCATGGTCGCAACCACTCGCGAGTCGGCGCCGTGGTCCTCAGACATAGCCACCATCGCGGACGCCGCTCCCGGAGATGTACCCCATGCGGCGGTGCTGCCCTGAATGCCGCCCCAACGCGCGAGCCCGATCCCGACCAACGCGCTGAGCGCCACCGTCAAGATCGTCCCGAGCACCATGATGTGCCAGGAATGCGCCGCAGTCAGCAACACCGCCATGGTCATCGAGTGGGCCACCAGTACACCGACCGCGCCCTGTCCAAGACGGAACACGTGCCGGTTCAAGCGGATTGATGCGCCACTGAGACCGAAGCCGATAGCAACCAGCATCGGTCCGAGGAACAACGCGGCAGGGATATTGAAATATTTGAAGAGTTGACCGGCGGCGCCAGCCACCAGAATGAGCAATAGCCATTGCGGCAGCGGATGCAGGCTTTCCAGTGAGAACGACGAGGGGCGCGACAACACAGATCTCCAAAGCATGGGCTATTCCGAGTGGGGTGAATCCCGATGGGAGGATCTTCGAAAAGCTTTCCAGCGATGCAAGTATCGACAGTGCAATCGATCAAGTCTATTTTCGAATAGTCATGAATTGATAACTTTGGTTGATATATGGACCTGCGAGACCTCACCTATTTTGAAACCATCGCCGAATTGGGCCATCTCGGTCGTGCGGCCGAAAAACTCAACCGTAGTCAGCCAGCGCTGACCAAAAGTATCCAGCGGCTGGAGGAGTCGTTCGGCACCAAACTGTTTCAGCGCGATGGTCGGCGGATCAAGCTGACGCCAGTGGGCGAGTTACTCCAGGCGCGGGGCAAGGTGTTGCAGCAAAGCATCGCCCAGACCCAGCGTGAAGTCCGGGATTTCGCCAGCGGCGCGGTGGGCAATATTCGTCTCGGATGCGCCGCGACCATGGCTGAGCATTTGTTACCGGAGTTGACCAACGCCTTGCTCAAGCATGCGCCAGAGTTGACGTTAAAGCTGGTGATCGGTCAGGACGACATGCTTCGCGAGCAACTGAGGGCAGGGCAGTTGGACATGATCATTTGCCCGCAATTGGTGGATGATCATGAATTCATCGGACATCCGATCCTTACGGACGAAGCGGTGGTGATCGCCAGTCGCAACCATCCGATTTTCAAGGCGCCGTTTCAGATGAGCGATTTGTGCCAGTACCGCTGGGTGTTACCGCCGGTGAGTGTGTCTTCGCGCAAGTGGGTAGACGAGGTGTTCGCCTCTCACAACTTGCCGTTGCCTGTGGTGCAGGTCGAAGCCAATTCCATCTCTTTGTTGCCGCGGCTTATTGCGCAGACGCACCTGTTGAGTTTCATTGCTCGGGAAACGCTGGCGTACGGCAAGAACATGCAGCATCTGCGCGAAGTGCCGTTGAAACAGACCACCATGTCCCGGACCATTTGTGTCAGCGTGCGTCGCGAGGGGTATCTGTCGCCTGCGGCTCATGCCATGGTGCAAATGCTGCGCGACAGCAGCGACGAGTTTTTCCGCTGGATCTGAACCAGGGCTTCATTTTTTTGGTCCGGGTACGTTAGCCTGCGGATGAATCCTCAAGAGTTGGAGAGAGCTGATGCATGTACAGCAAAACACGCCGTCCTGCCTGAACGTGAGGTCGCTGCTTGCGAGCGACGAAGATGAGGATCATCATTTTGGCGGTGACCAATCGCCGTTGAACGATGCCGACGCTGATGAAGACAGCGATCCCGAAGGCGAATTGGATCTTAGTGACCTGGGGCTTGATGAGTTCGGCGATGCCGACAAACTGGATATCGGGGCTTCGACGTTGGGTTGAGCGAGTGCAAGCGCCCTGTAGATACTCTGTTCTCGGTCAAGCTTTCAGCAGGTGTTATTTGCTTAAAAGCCTGGCCGTATAAAAAGGGCCAGAACGCCCTGTAGGAGCGCGGCTTGTCCCGCGACCTGGCGCGCAGCGGCAGTGAATCCGGTGTGCGCGGTCTGCCTGTCCCACCGTGTGCGCAGGTTTACGACGGGTTCCCCGCCGGTCGCGGGACAAGCCCAGCCCCTACAGAGAACGAGTCTAGCCAGCAACAGGGGTGTTTCCCCTGAGTAAGTACCCCGCCAACCCCTCGACCCCAACTTCAACACTGGTACTGCTGCCAACCCAACTGCACGCCAGCATCAAATTGCGTGGGAGGCCGAAATCCTCGACCTGAAAACCCTGCTCATCGAAGCCTTGCTCGTCATGCGTGATCATTTCCCGCAGCGTGCCGGTCGCCTGGAAATACGCCCACACCGGTTTGCCCAGTGCTACTGCCATGCCCACCTCGAAAGCCGTGCCTGAATCCGGCTCCCAGCCACGAAACAGATTGAGATTGGCCAGGACCGCGTCGCAGCGTCTGATCATGTTGATATTGGCGTCGCAGATCATTGCGGCCGTCTTCTGCGGTGTGGATGTCGGTGGTACGTCATTATCGAACGGGTATAACCCCTCCAGGCCATGTGCTTCACACAGTGACTTCAGGTAGCGCCCGTGTTCGGTGGCGTTTGCCCGGAACACGTCGAACCCAGCCAGATAAACGCGCGGTGGTGTGGTCTGCGTCATGTCAATTCCTTGAGCGAGTGCTTGGCGGGGATTCTAACGCCAGACCGGGATACCGTTGATCAGTCGATTCTCACAGTGCTGTAGGACGGGGCTGGAATCTGTACGGATAACCAGTATCCTGATGTCCTTCCTGGCGGCCAGTGTGATGTTTCCCGTGAGCAGTTCACCCCTCGATAATCCCTTTTATTACCTGGATAATTTCTGTCAGGTCCTGGACTGGATTGCTCAGCGCTACGACGATCTGCTGGATGAGCAGGAGCGTGCATTCATCACTGATTTCGCCCAGTTGCCGCAGTCTGCGCAGGCGTTGTTGGTGCGTATGGTGATGCGCAAAGGTGCGTTGTTTCGCGCCAGCAAGCTGGACTACCCGGAAATCGGCGATGTCCGACTCGTGGTGTTGCCGTTGTTGGCGTGTGGTTGGGTCGATTCCCGGCCTGCGCTTGATATCAACGAGCTATTCACGTTGCTGCGCAAAGCTGAACTGAGCACCTGTTTTAAGACGCATGGAGTTAAAAGCAGCGAGAAGAAGGCCGATCTGCTGGAGCGCCTGCTGCCGTTTTACCCGCACTCACAGGCGTTGGAGCATTGGTTTGCAGACTTCGACGAAGTGATCTTTGGCCTTCAGGTGATGCCGATCTGTGACCGATTGCGCCTGTTGTATTTCGGCAATCTCTACCAAGAGTGGTCGGAGTTCGTGCTGGCGGATTTGGGCATCTATCGCTATGAAAAAGTCGAGTTTTCCGCCGAGTCCAGGGCAATCAACCAACGTGCCGATATCGACGTTTGCATAGCGCTGCATGCGTGTCGTCAGGCCTTGGACGAGGGCCTGGCGCTTGAGGAGCTGGCGCCGCGAGCCATGGCCATCGCGACACAAAACCCTTGGCTGTCGATGCGCCGCGCCAAGCTGCTGTTTCAGATCGGCCAGCAGGCCGAGCGTGAGCAGGACTGGCCACTGGCGTTGAGCGTCTATGAGCAGTCGAGTTATCCCGGCGCACGTGTGCGCAGGATTCGGGTGCTGGAACGCAGCGAAGCATACGTCGCGGCCATGGCGCTGTTGGAGCAAGCGCAAGTAGCGCCGCAAAATGATGCAGAAACCCAGCATCTGCTGCGGATCTATCCTCGATTGCTGCGCAAGCTCGGCGGCGCTGGCCCACGGCGTCGGGTCGCACGCGCAGTGGAGCGGCTGGATGTAAGCGTGACACCGTTGGCGGATTTCAGTGTCGAGCAGTTGATCCAACTGCATTTGATGCGAGAGGGCGGCGAAGTGCATTACGTCGAGAATGCACTGATCAATTCGTTGTTTGGTCTGCTCTGCTGGTCAGCGATTTTTGCACCGTTGCCGGGGGCGTTTTTCCATCCGTTTCATCGCGAGCCGAGCGATCTCTACAGCCCAGATTTTTATCAACGGCGGGCGCAATTGTTCGATGACTGCCTGGCGCGGCTGGATGACCAAACCTATCAGCAGGTTATTCGCGAACATTTCGTCAGTAAATTCGGTCTGCAATCGCCCTTCGTCTTCTGGGGCGCTCTGACGCCTGAGTTGCTGGAGCAGGCGCTACATTGCCTGCCAGCGGAGCACTTGCGGCATTGGTTTAGGCGGTTATTGCAGGACATCAAGGCTAACCGCACCGGCATGCCGGACCTGATCCAGTTTTTCCCGGAGCAGCGCCAGTATCGAATGATCGAGGTCAAAGGCCCGGGGGACCGACTGCAGGACAACCAACTGCGCTGGCTGGATTTTTGCGCCGAACATGGCATGCCGGTGGTGGTGTGTTATGTGCAGTGGACGCCGGAAGAGGTGCTGGCGGGCTGATCAAGCCTCTTCGCGGGCAGGCGGAACGCCGCCCGGCCTCGCTCCAACATATCCTTCGGTCTTCAGTGCCTCACCTTTTTGGGCACCAAAGGCAGTGGCGCGAACAGCGCCTCAATGTCGTCATCCTTGAGCTTCCAGTCACCCGTTGTCCGGCCATCCAGCACGCCTGCCGCCAGCGCTGACTTTTCCTGCTGCAAGTGCTGAATTTTCTCTTCCACTGTGCCTCGGGCAATCATCTTGTAGACGAACACCGGTTTTTCCTGACCGATACGATAGGCGCGGTCGGTGGCCTGGTTTTCCGCCGCAGGGTTCCACCAGGGATCGTAGTGAATCACGGTGTCGGCGGCTGTCAGGTTCAAGCCTGTCCCGCCGGCCTTCAGGCTGATGAGGAAGATCGAGTGTTTGCCGCTCTGGAAATCCTGCACCGGGGTGCGGCGGTCCTTGGTGGCGCCCGTCAGCAGTGCGTAGTCGATGCCGCGTTGTTCAAGTTCAGCTTCGATCAGGCTCAACATCGAGGTGAACTGCGAGAACAACAAAATCTTGCGACCTTCGGCCAGCAGTTCCTCAAGCATTTCCATCAGGCTTTGCAGCTTGGCGGAGCTTGAGTAGCGACCGGTGGTGGGCGGGCTGTTGACCAGGCGCAAGTCACAACAGACCTGACGTAATTTAAGCAGCGCCTCAAGGATGATGATCTGGCTGCGCGCCACACCTTTTTTGGTGATCTCGTCGCGGACTTTCTTGTCCATTGCCAGGCGCATGGTTTCGTACACGTCACGTTGTGCGTCATTGAGTTCGACCCAATGCACGATTTCGGTCTTGGGCGGCAACTCGGTGGCAACTTGTTCTTTGGTGCGTCGCAGCAGGAACGGTTTGATCCGCGCATTCAAATGCTGCAGACGCTCCTCGTTGCCGAGTTTTTCAATCGGTGTGCGGTAGTTGCTGTTGAACTGTTTGCTGTCGCCCAGCCAGCCTGGCATCAGGAAGTGGAACAACTACCACAGCTCACCCAAGTGGTTTTCCAGTGGCGTGCCGCTCAGGCACAGCCGCTGGCGTGCGTTCAAGGCGCGTGCGGCTTGAGCTGCCTTGCTCTTGGGGTTTTTGATGTATTGCGCTTCGTCGAGCACCAACACATGCAGCAACTGCTTGCTGAGCAGTGCCTCGTCCCGAGGCAGCAGGGCGTAGGTGGTGAGAATCAGGTCGTAGTCCTGCAGGCTCACATACTCCTGATGACGATTGGCACCGTACAACGCCAGCACCTTGAGTTGAGGCGTGAAATGCTTGGCTTCATCGACCCAGTTGGGGATCAGGCTGGTGGGCATCACCGCGAGCGCTGGGCGATCCAGTCGACCGGCCTGTTTTTCCACCAGTAAGTGCGTCAGGGTTTGTAGGGTTTTACCCAGGCCCATGTCATCCGCCAGCACGCCGCCGACCTCCAGTTCGCGCAGCGCTTGCATCCAGTTCAAACCTTCGAGTTGATACGGACGCAACGTGGCGTTAAGGCCTTTGGGCAGCTTGACCTTGGTACTTTTGATGTTGCTCAGGCGCTCGGCAAACTGCCGCAAACGATCGCCGCCTTGCCACACCAGCGGCATATCATCCAGATACTTAAGCCGCGGCGCATCGGCGGTGTTCAGGCGAATGGTGTCGTTGCCGTCCTCGCGCCAATAGAAGTCGCCGAGGGTTGCCAGCACGGTTTTCAATCGGCCATAAGGCAACGCGACCTGTATCGGTACGCCACCGCGTTGGGTGAAGTGATTGAGTTGCACCAGCAGTTGTTCGTCGTCCCGACGTTTGGCGATGCCGTTGAGGGTCATCAGCTCGGGATGGCTGCGCAGCAGGTTGATCAGGATCGGCAACAGGCTCAGGCGTTCGCCGTTGACGATGATGCCCAGTTCCAGATCGAACCAGTCGCGCTCGGGCTCGTCATCGACCACGGCGTACCAGTCTTCAACGGGTGTCACGTCGAAACCGAAATCCTCGCTCATTTCGATCTGCCAGTCCTGCTCACGCAGCAGCGGCAAGTCGTTGAGCATGAAATGCAGCCAGGCCTTGTCGTTGGGCAGTTCGAACATTTCTCCGGCGCTGTCGGGTAAAGCCTTGCTTTGGCGGGTGGCCAGTTTGAACCCCAGGTTCTGCAACTGTTGACGGTATCGTTTTTCCAGCTCGGGATGCCTGCGGATACGCAGAGTCCTCGTTTCCTGGTGTTGGACGATATCGGCTTCCTTGTTGCCGAACGCGTGGTGGACGTCATAACCAAATGCCAGTGCAGCACGGTGTTGGATATGCCGCTGCATTTTGCCGTTGCGCGGCTCGTAGGCGCTGAACTCGAAACTGGCCAGCGTCAGGCGAGGTACGGGCTGGAGATTGTCCACCAGCAGTTCGGGTAATCGGGCCCTGGCTTCGACCGCTTTGGCTAATTGCGCATCAAGCGTGGCCGTGACAAGGGCTTGATTTTCTGGAAGGCCGAGCGTGAACAGTGCGGCTATGCAGTGTTTGCAGTCGCTGTGAACAGGGCAGGTGCACGTCCCCACGATAAAGCGGCGGTATTTGGCCGGGTCCTTGAATTGCAAGGTTTGTCGATAAGCTTCGGCGCCAGAGCCACGACACACCGTGACGACCTGTTCATCGCCAATATGTTTGATGGTGATGCGCTGTTGCTGGGCGTAGCTTTGCCCACGCTCTACAAACTGCGCTTTGAACAGAGGTTCCCATGGCATGGCCAGGGCTTTTTCCAGGAGGGATGACACAGTTCGGGGTAGCCCTACGCAATGCTTAAAGAGAAGAAACCTTGATCAGCAGGGCCAGACTTCCGTTATCCATGTAGGTCAACTCGCCATTTTTCACCCGGGTCGATTGCCGCATGCGTTCGCTGGTAATCAGTACGCCGTGGGCGTCGAGCTGATTGACCCAGAAATTCGCGTCGATGTCGGTAAAGCGCGCCAGCGCCAGGCTGACGGTGCCCTCGATGGGGAAATGACCAAATTGCTCCTGACCACTGCTGAGCGCAACTTTGCTTGGCGTTGCGCTTAATTCCTGCTGCCACGCGGTGTGCAACATCACCTTATAAATGCCGCTGGCGTCCAGCTTGTTGGCCAGATCGTCGAGCGTCGTTGAACGCTGGTCTTCAGTGGCCAGCTTGCGTGCGCCTTGTGCCCAGCCTTCAGGTGAAGGCTGGTTGGTGGCTGCGGGCTGATCGGTCTGGCGAAACAGAATGATCTCGACCTGAAAGGTGCCATCGGCAAACGCAACGGGGGCAAACAGCACCAGCAGCAGAGTCAGCGAGCGGAACAAACGCATGGTGCATCCTTCAAGCAGTTTTCGGGGTCAGGCGCTCGAACAGCGCTTCCAGATGATTGAAACGCTCTTCGGGGCGCTCCATCGGTACCGAGAATTTGAACAGCGTGGCGCCTTCGAATTTGTAACGGTTGGGCTGCCCCTGGATCAGCTTGATCAGCGCCAACGGGTCCACTGGAGTATCGGTGCCAAATTCGATTCGTCCACCCTGGGGCCCGGCGTCAACCTTTTTGATTCCCAGTTGCTCGGCCTTGAGCTTGAGCGACGTCAGGCGCACCAGGTTTTTGGTTGGCTCGGGCAGCAGGCCGAAGCGGTCGATCATTTCCACTTGCAGGTCTTTCAAGCCTTCTTCGTCGGCGGCGTTGGCGATGCGTTTGTAGAGGATCAGGCGTGTGTGAACGTCCGGCAGATAGGCTTCGGGAATCAGTGCTGGCAAGCGCAGATTGATTTCCGGACCGCCGCCCAGTGGCTGGTCGAGGTTGGGCTGTTCGCCCTTGCGAATCGCCTTGACCGCGCGCTCGAGCATTTCCATATAAAGGGTAAAGCCGACGGCCTGGATCTGCCCGCTTTGGCCATCGCCCAGCAACTCGCCAGCGCCACGGATTTCCAGGTCGTTGGTGGCCAGCACAAAGCCTGCGCCCAAATCCTGGGTATTGGCGATGGCTTCCAGACGCTTCTCGGCGTCGGGGGTGATCTGTTTACGCGGTGGCGTCAACAGATAGGCATAGGCCTGGTGGTGGCTGCGTCCCACCCGACCGCGCAACTGGTGCAACTGCGCCAGGCCGAATTTGTCGGCACGCTCGATGATGATGGTGTTGGCACTTGGCACGTCGATACCGGTCTCGATGATGGTCGAGGCGATCAGCACGTTGAAGCGCTTGTGGTAGAAATCGCTCATCACCTGTTCGAGATCACGTTCGTGCATCTGTCCGTGACCAATGCCGATGCGCGCTTCGGGCACCAGTTCGGCCAGATCGGCGGCGCATTTCTCGATGGTCTTCACGTCGTTGTGCAGATAGTAAACCTGACCGCCGCGCAACAGCTCGCGCAGCAAGGCCTCTTTGACCGTCGGTTTGTTCTGTTCCATGACGAAGGTGCGCACCGACAGACGACGCGCAGGCGGCGTGGCGATGATCGACAAGTCGCGCATCCCGGCCACGGCCATGTTCAGCGTGCGCGGAATCGGCGTTGCGGTCAGGGTCAGGATGTCGACTTCACTGCGCAGCGCCTTGAGCTGTTCTTTCTGACGCACCCCAAAGCGGTGTTCCTCGTCGATGATCACCAGCCCCAGGTTTTTGATCTTGACGTCGTCTTGCAGCAGCTTGTGGGTGCCGATGACGATATCGATCTTGCCCTCGGCCAGATCGGCCACGGCAGCGTTGATTTCCTTGGTCGATTTGAAGCGGCTCATCACCTCAACGCTCACCGGCCAGTCGGCAAAACGGTCGCGGAAGCTGTTGTAGTGCTGCTGGGCGAGCAGGGTGGTCGGCACCAGAATCGCGACCTGACGCCCGCCATGCACGGCAATGAAGGCTGCGCGCATGGCCACTTCGGTCTTGCCAAAGCCCACGTCGCCGCAAACCAGGCGGTCCATCGGCTTGGGCGCCAGCATGTCGGCGCGCACGGCGTCGATGGTGGTTTGTTGGTCCGGCGTTTCTTCGAACGGGAAACCGGCGCTGAAGGTTTCGTAGTCGGCTTTCGGGTCGGCGAACGCATAACCTTCGCGGGCGGCGCGTCGGGCATAGATGTCGAGCAATTCGGCGGCGACGTCGCGCACCTGCTCGGCAGCCTTGCGCTTGGCCTTCTGCCAGGTTTCCGAGCCCAGGCGGTGCAGCGGCGCCAAGGCGTCATCGCTGCCGGTGTAACGGGCGATCAGGTGCAGGTTGGCGACCGGGACATAGAGCTTGGCGTCCTCGGCGTAGGCCAGCATCAGGAACTCGGCGACCTGGTTTTCCACCTCCAGCGTTGCCAGGCCGAGGTAGCGGCCAACACCGTGGTCGATGTGTACCACGGGCGCACCTTCGCGCAGTTCGGTGAGGTTTTTGATGACCGCATCGGCGCTGTGGCCATCGGCGCGTTTTTCCCGGCGACGGCGCTGCATGACGCGTTGGCCAAACAGCGGGCTTTCCGCGACGAGTGCCAGCGCTGGGTCTTCCAGCACCAAGCCTTCGTCCAGTGGCGCAATGGTGATCGCCAGGCGTTCTTTGCTGTCGACGAAATCCTGCCAACTGTCCACAGTTTTTGGCCGCAGTTTCAGGCGCTCAAGCAGCTCGAGCAGTACTTCACGGCGCCCGGCGGATTCGGCAGTGAACAACACGCGGCCGGGGAACTGATCAAGGAAACTCGACAGCGCACCGAGCGGCTGAGCCGCTTTGGCTTCTATCGCCAGATTGGGCAACGGCTGGGCCGGGAAACGATCACGGCCCACACCGGTTTCGATATCGTCCTGACTGACCACCACGCGTGGCCAGGTCTTCAGGCGGGCGAAGCAGTCTTCCACGGGCAAGAACAGCTCGGTCGGCGGCAGTAATGGGCGTTCGGGGTCGTGGCGACGGTCTTCATAACGATTGCGAACGTCATTCCAGAAGGTGTCGGCGGCATGCTCGATCCCGGGCATCGAGAACACCTGGGTGTCCTGTGGCAGGTAATCGAACAGGGTGGAGGTTTCTTCGAAGAACAGCGGCAGGTAATACTCGATGCCCGCCGGGGTAATGCCGCTGCTCAAGTCCTGGAAAATCGTGTTTCGGCGGAAGTCGACGTCGAATCGCTCTCGAAAACGTGCCTTGAAGCCCGTGACGGCTTCTTTTTGCAGCGGGAACTCCTTGGCCGGCAACAGGCGCACCGAATCGACTTTGTCGATGGAACGCTGGGTTTCCGGCTCGAAGGTGCGCAAGGTTTCGATTTCATCGTCGAACAGGTCGATCCGGTACGGCAGTTTGCTGCCCATCGGGAACAAGTCGATCAGCGCACCGCGCACGGTGAATTCGCCGTGCTCATAAACGGTATCGACATAACGGTAGCCACTGGCTTCCAGGCGGCTGCGCATCAGGTCGAGGTCGAGTTTCTGGCCAACGTCCAGCACCAGGCTGCTGCCGAGCAGAAATTGTGTCGGCGCCAAGCGGTGCAGGGCGGTGGTGATCGGCACTACCAGCACGCCATGTTCCAGTTCCGGCAACCGGTACAGGCTGGCGATACGCTGGGAAATGATGTCCTGATGCGGCGAGAACAAATCGTAGGGCAGGGTTTCCCAGTCAGGGAAATGCAGCACCGGCAGATGGGGGGCGAAAAATTTCAACTCCTGCTCGAGTCGCTCAGCGCTTTGGCTGTCGGCGGTCAAAAGCAAGGTGAAACGTTTCGCCGCGCTGGCGGCCTCGGCAATTGCCAGGCTTTGAGCGGCACCGGGCAGATTGCCCCAATGGGTTTTGCCTGCGGCAGCAGGAAGTTTCGGTAGGCGCAGAACGGGCACGGAAGATAAAGCTCCAGGCGTTGCGGCAGGGCTGGGGATTGTAACTAAAGAAAGAATCCGCTGTCAGTTTTACGACCGCGCAATTATGTAGTGCTCAGTGACCTGACAACCGTGCATTGCTCAGAAACAAAGGCGCGGTCATAATGTAGCCCCTTTTTTCAGCCCCTACATGTGGAAGGTTCCCGTGACTCAGAAGCCCGACCAGTGTCTTGGTGAATGGATCGATCGTGAGGCCCTCGCCGAGGCGATGATCCCGCTTATCGGTCAGCTCTACCGCAATAATAATGTGGTGAGTTCGATCTATGGCCGCAGCCTGATCAACCGTTCAGTCATCGCAATTATCAAAGCCCACCGCTTTGCGCGTCATCGTCAACCCGACGCTAGCGAGTTGTCCGTACACGAGACTTTCCCGCTCATCAAAGCGATGAGCGAGCTTAAACTGGGTGCCGCTTCGGTGGATCTGGGCAAGCTGGCCGTTAAGTACAAGGCCCAAGGCAATGGCCGCACTGCCGAGCAGTTCGTCCGTGAAGAAATGGCCGATGTTGTTGGCAAGCAAGGCACCAGTCCACGCAAAGGCACGGACGTCGTGCTCTACGGTTTTGGCCGTATCGGTCGTTTGCTGGCGCGTATCCTGATTGAAAAAACCGGTGGCGGCGACGGTTTGCGTTTGCGCGCTATCGTTGTGCGCAAAGGTGCCGAGAACGATCTGGTCAAGCGTGCCAGCCTGTTGCGTCGCGACTCGGTACATGGTCCGTTCGACGGCACTATCACCATCGACGAAGCCAACAACACCATCAGCGCCAATGGCAACCTGATTCAGGTGATTTACGCCAAGAACCCGACCGAGGTGGATTACACCCAGTACGGTATCAAGGATGCATTGCTGGTGGACAACACCGGTGTGTGGCGTGATGCCGAGGGTTTGAGCCAGCACTTGCAGTGCCCAGGTATCGCCCGTGTGGTGCTGACCGCTCCGGGCAAAGGCAAGCTGAAGAACATCGTTCATGGTATCAACCACCAGGAAATCACTGCCGACGACAAGATCATTTCGGCGGCCTCCTGCACCACCAATGCCATCGTTCCGGTGCTCAAAGCGATCAACGACAAGTTTGGCATCGTCAATGGTCACGTTGAAACGGTTCACTCGTACACCAACGACCAGAACCTGATCGACAACTTCCACAAAGGTGATCGCCGTGGCCGTAGTGCCGCGCTGAACATGGTCATCACCGAAACAGGTGCTGCCACCGCTGCCGCCAAGGCGCTGCCTGAGCTGGCTGGCAAGCTGACCGGCAACGCGATCCGCGTTCCAACGCCGAACGTATCGATGGCGATTCTCAACCTGAACCTTGAGCACTCCACTAGCCGTGAGGAAGTCAACGAGTACCTACGCCATGTCGCGCTGTATTCGGACCTGCACAAGCAGATCGACTTCGTGAACTCCCAGGAAGTGGTTTCGACTGACTTCGTTGGGTCGCGTCACGCCGGTGTGGTCGATGCCGAGGCCACCATCTGCAACGATAACCGCGTTGTCCTGTACGTTTGGTACGACAACGAATTCGGTTACAGCTGCCAGGTGGTTCGCGTGATGGAAGAGATGGCTGGGGTCAACCCGCCAGCGTTTCCGAAATAAGATCTGCGGCAAGTCTTAGCTCAAGCAACATGAAAACACCCCGACCGTTCGGGGTGTTTTTGTGTCTGCGCCAGGCAAACGCAACCCGCTTGGCTAGCGGTGGTCACGCTGATGACTGGAGGTGAGGTCCACATAGCGCCAGAACACGGCGCTATCGCCCTATCAGAGCGATAACCATCAAATTACTCGTCGCGGCCTTCCATCATCGTGCGCTTGAGCATCACGTATACCGCGCCAGCACCGCCGTGTTTGGCCAGGCACGAGGTGAAGCCCAGCACTTGTGGGTGTTGACGCAGCCAAGTATTGACGTGACTTTTGATCATCGGCCGTTTGCCGTCCAGACGCACCGCCTTGCCATGGGTGATGCGCACGCAGCGTATTTCCAGCTTGGTGGCTTCGGCGAGAAATTCCCACATGGTCTCGCGTGCCAACTCGACGCTCATGCCATGAAGGTCCAAGCTGCCTTCGAAGCTGATTTGCCCAAGTTTGAGCTTGCGCATCTGACCTTCCTGAACACCGTCGCGGGCCCAGTTCAGCGTGTCTTCGGGGCCGACGTCGATCACGAACTGATCGGACAAGCCATCAACGGTCACTGAGTCGGTACGCACGGTGGCAGCCTGGCGTAGTTTCGCCAGATTCTTACGGTCGGGTTTGGGTTTGCCTGTGTCGGCATACTGGACCTTGATCGGCTTTACGCCGCGGGTCTCGCTTCGAAACAGGGAAAAATCGTCGTCTTGCATGATGGCCTCCGCGAAGGCCGTTAGTTTAACCAAGTCACGCCACGATCACCGCGACTAAAAGCATGAATGATCGACAGAGGCAAAGAAAACGCGGCGTTAGTCGTGCTTCTTCATCAAATGCGGGGACATGTTCAACTCACTGGAGCGACGGCTGCGACGACGGCTGCGACGCCACATCCAGATGCCTACATATAAAAACAACAGGCCAAGCACGATACTGACGATGGCACCGGCCGGGCTGGCATTCAGTTCGCCCAAGGCAGGAGGGTGACCAATCAGGCTGGCAACGCCGGCCATCGCCGACAGCACGCCAAGCGTTGCCAGCACCGCAGCAAACGCGGCGCCCAAGCGCATCCGCCAATTGCTCTGGCCTTTTGGGCGTAAGCGGCGGGCATCAAAACCATCGGATATTTTCATTCCGATTTCCTCTAGGGGTATCGGCGCTCTGACCAGCATATGCCGGGGTTGTTCCCATTCGGTCAGGTTTCTACGACAAACACGAGCGGTAAATGGATCAGCGGTTATGCGTGGCCAGAGACACGCAATCGCGCGTTTGCGGTCTCGGTTTTACACAGTACGGTTTTCAGGAACTGCCTTGGGGGTAGCGCAGTGAGTCATCAGCGCATAGAAATCACGCAGGGTCAGCTCCTGATTGGGGCTTGGGCTTATATCAGCTCTCTGGTCGTGGCAAGTGTGGCGAAGTTGTCGGCCATGATTGCCATCTCCGTCTGTTGTACCACGTCGGCCTTGATCACTCCGTGTGGCGTCGGCAAGTCGCGGGTGGCACAAGCGTCTTCAACCAGGGTGCAGCGGTAGCCATAATCCTTGGCGGCGCGCACGGTCGTGCTGATGCTGGAGTGGCTCATGAAACCACACACCACCAGATCAAGATGACCGAAGCTCTGTAGCAGGTCATGCAAGCCCGTACCGTTGAATGCGTTCGGCAATCGCTTTTCGACCACAGGCTCATCAGCTTGCGGCAGCAATTGCGGGACGAACTCACCACGCGGTCCTTGCGGGTCGAACATGCCGCCAACCGTGCCGAGATGACGGACATGGACGATTTTGCATTTGGCTGCACGGGCCGCTGCGGATAACTGGACGATGTTGGCGATGGCTTCGTGAACACCCGTCAGGGCCAGTGGACCGCTGAGGTATTCTTTTTGAGCGTCAATGATGATCAGCGTGGCATTACTCAAAGTGGCCGCCGCATAACCACGGCCACTGAGTTGAAACATGGTCTTTGGACCGGAGTTTGAAACAGACATCTGGGGCTCCTTCGAGTGGGGCTTTTGCCACATTGTCCACTGGCTGAGCGATTCTGTGAATCGCAATGCTCACAGGCCTCGCTTTTTGCCGGGCTTTTTGCCGTGCTCAAAGCCGTCGAGCAGGTCGCGATTGCTGTCATATTGCCTGCAAATTCAGTGAAAGGCAGGGAAAGTTTTTTTCGACGTCCGACCTCGCGAGCAGAGCATCGTTTGTTGCGTGGATGGCTGTTAGAATCGCCGGTCGTTTTTTCAGGAGTTTGCCATGATCACTTCCCGACTGCGCACCCTGCGCGATCATATCCGTTGGGCTGTCAGCCGTTTTCACGGGGAAGATCTGTTTCACGGTCACGGCACTGATAATGCCTGGGACGAAGCCCGTCAGTTGGTGTTGGGCGCTTTGCACCTGCCATGGGAAATCGCCGACAGCTACCTGGATTGCAACCTTGAAGAGGATGAGCTGGTCCATGTGCAACGCCTGATCAAGCGTCGCATCGACGAGCGCGTGCCGACCGCCTATCTGCTGGGCGAAGCATGGTTCTGCGGGATGTCGTTCATCGTCGATGAGCGTGTATTGATTCCACGTTCGCCAATCGGTGAGTTGATCGAAAACCGTTTTGAGCCTTGGCTGGCAGCTGAACCTGTACGGATTCTCGATCTATGCACGGGGTCTGGTTGCATTGGCATCGCTTGCGCTGACGTGTTCGCGCAAGCCGAAGTGGTCTTGGCGGACCTGTCGTACGAAGCGTTGGAAGTGGCCAATCGCAACATCGAACGCCATGGCGTAGATGCGCGGGTATACACCGTTCAGGGCGACGGATTCGATGGATTGCCGGGTCAGCGGTTTGACCTGATCGTATCGAACCCGCCTTATGTCGACGCCGAAGACTTCGCTGACATGCCCGACGAATACCAGCATGAGCCGGAGTTGGCGTTGGCCTGTGGCGATGATGGTTTGAATCTGGTGCGCCGGATGCTCAGCCAGGCGGCAGATCATCTGACCGAGAAAGGCTTGCTGATCGTGGAAGTGGGCAACAGCCAGGTTCACGTCGAAGCGCTTTATCCAGAAGTCGATTTCGCCTGGCTGGAGTTCCAGAGTGGCGGGCATGGCGTGTTCATGTTGACAGCCGAACAGTGCCGTCAGCATCAGGCGCTGTTTGCTTCGCGAGTTTAAATTTTCCAGGCCAGATACGCTTATGCAGGAGCTACCGAAGGCTGCGATCAGGTATGACACACGATGTCGTTCATCGGATTAATCGCAGCCTTGGGCAGTTTCCACAGGATTTCAGCTCCCATTAACGACCACATTGTTTCAACGATGCGTCGCAATCCAGATCAATAACCCCGCCTGAAACACCGCGAACGTGACCAGGCACGCGATAGTGAAACGCAGTCCACTGTCCTCGCGGCGGTATTTGCTGACTTTTTCCTCGTGTTTCTTGATCGTCACGTCCTGTTCAATAAGCTTCTGTTCGGCTTGCTGCAGCATTTGCGCGGCGTCGAGCGTTTCGACGATCTGAACCTTGTCGGCATTCCAGGTGCTGTTGAGATTACCGACCTTGACGTCTTTGATGGTGCCCTTGAGGTGTTGCGCATCGGCGTAAACCACCTCAAAGCCTTGAGTCTTGAGAAAGTGATCGCGGCGCGCACGCGTGTCTTCATTGAGCGCGTCTTTATTGGCCAGCGCGGTGCCTTCGACCTTGTATTGCGACCAGTGCTTCTGCGCCCAGTGGATGCCGCGAGCGAGCATGAAGCGACCCAGCCCGCGGTTCCACGGCTCGATTTGCAGGCCAGATTCTGGACCGACACGTACCGTGAGATGGGTGTGGTCGACCCAGATATCCAAGTGATTCTGTTCTTTGCGGGTCTTTTGCGCCGGCAGTTGATAGCTCATGCGCAGCAGGCTGAACTCCTTGCTGTTGCGCTCGGCGTGACCGAATTGAGCGAAGCGCAACGGCCGAGCGCCGGTAGCACGGTCAGTCGGCAGCGGGGCAAGGCGTAACATCAGAAAATGTTCGGCCTGAACGTCCTCCCACAGCACCGGGGCGGCAACTTCGGCTTCGGCGTCGGCAGGTGTTGCGCCCGGCTCGGCCAAGGCGGTGTTTTCAGTCATCACGTCGGTCCTGTTCTTGACATCGCTGGGCAACACAATGCCAGCAACTCGCTATCGGCCGTTTTTCGTGAATCTGAAGGGGCGGTTTCCTTGGGTGAAAAAACCGCCTCGCCTTACGCAGCGGGCAATGTACTGATGAATTTCAGGATGTGGCTCGATACTTCGGCGGCCAGCGGTAATTGCGGATCTTTGTAGGATGCCAATTGACGCTTGATGTCGTTGGGCACGATGCGCAGTACGTGGTTCATACCGTCGATGATGGCGATGTCAGAGTCTGGTTTGGCCTGATGCAACAACTCCGCGTCGCCCACACCCACCTGCATGTCATTGCGTCCCTGGACGATCAAAGTGGGTACTTTCAGTTGGCCAAACGCGGCCGTCGGATTTTGCCGGAACAGGGAGATCAGGTAGGGCTGGACGCTGGGTCGAAACACCACTTGCAGGGCGGGGGGCACGTCGTTATCGGTTTTGCCGGCCTTGATTTCTTCAATCAACTGCTCGCTGCGGGCGAGCAGGGGAGGTGGCAACTGGTACTGCAATTGTTCGCGGAGCACTTGATCGACAGGTCGCCCAGTACCTGCGACGGAAATCACCGCCGCAGCTCCTGCTTGTTCGGCAGCGAGGGAGGCAACCAGGGCGCCTTCACTGTGCCCCAGCAAAATCAGCTGGCTCAGACGAGGGTCGGCCTTGAGCTTCTGGCCCCAGGCTTGAGCGTCGGCCACATATTTTTCGATGCTCAGGTCGCGCTCGTCAGGGGTCGCCGGTCTGCTGGCGGCCACCCCGCGTTTGTCGTAGCGCACGCTGGCGATGTTGTGCTTGGCAAGGATCACCGCCAGGCGCTTGAGACTGTCGTTGCGGCCACCGTCGGTGTTATTGCCATCGCGGTCGGTCGGGCCTGAACCGGCAATGATCAGCACGACAGGCACTGGCGTCGGGGATTTTGGCAGCAGCAGGGTGCCAAACAACTCGCCAGTCCCGGTGTCCAGGCTGATCGGGCGTTGCAGGACAACAGGAGGGGCGGCATGCGCCACGCCGGTCAACACGGTCAGGGTCACGATGATTGCTCGCAGCGGCAGAAAAGCCTGTATCAGGGAAATCCCACGTAACTTGGGTAACGTACGTAGCGTGCGTAACATTGGGCGTAACATCGGAAAGCCAGCATCTGATTCAGTGCCGATTGGACGCGATCAATCCAATAAGGTTCGAGGATGAACTACACGAGCAGCCTGCGTATACTGCTGTGCTTGAGTTTTTGATCGACTTTTCGGAGCGTCCTGCATGTCCGGCAATACCTACGGCAAGCTGTTCACTGTTACCACTGCTGGCGAAAGCCATGGCCCGGCGTTGGTTGCGATCATTGACGGCTGCCCCCCGGGACTTGAACTGTCGCTGCAAGACCTGCAACTGGACCTGGATCGCCGCAAGCCCGGCACCAGCCGCCACACCACCCAGCGTCAGGAAGCGGACGAGGTGGAAATCCTTTCCGGCGTGTTCGAGGGCAAGACCACCGGTAGCTCCATTGGTCTGCTGATTCGTAATACCGACCAAAAGTCCAAGGATTACTCGTCGATCCAGGACCTGTTCCGTCCGGCTCACGCCGACTACACCTACCACCACAAATATGGCGTGCGCGACTATCGCGGCGGCGGTCGTAGCTCAGCGCGGGAAACCGCCATGCGCGTGGCAGCCGGCGCTATTGCCAAAAAGTACCTCGCCAGCCAGGGTATCAGCGTGCGTGGCTACATGAGCCAGTTGGGGCCGATCGAAATCGGGTTCAAAACCTGGGAGTCGGTCGAGCAAAACGCCTTCTTCAGCCCAGATCCGGACAAAGTACCGGAGCTGGAAGCCTACATGGACCAGTTGCGTCGTGATCAGGACTCTGTGGGCGCCAGGATAACCGTGGTGGCCGACGGCGTAATGCCAGGCCTTGGGGAGCCGATTTTCGACCGTCTCGACGCCGAGCTGGCCCATGCGATGATGAGCATCAACGCGGTGAAGGGCGTGGAGATTGGTGCCGGATTCGCTAGTGTCGCTCAACGTGGCACCGAACATCGCGACGAACTGACACCCGAAGGTTTTGTGTCGAACAATGCGGGCGGGATTCTCGGCGGTATTTCGTCCGGCCAGCCGATTGTGGTGCATCTGGCGCTCAAACCAACGTCCAGCATTACCACGCCAGGTCGTTCGATTGACGTTCACGGTAACGCAGTCGAGGTGATCACCAAGGGTCGACATGACCCTTGCGTTGGCATCCGTGCCACGCCGATTGCCGAAGCGATGATGGCCATTGTGTTGATGGACCATCTGTTGCGTCATCGTGGGCAGAACGCCGACGTTTGCGTCAGCACGCCGGTTCTGGGTCAGCTGTAATGCCCGATTCGAGTCACGCTGCCAAGGGGGCATGACCTTGGCAGCGCTTCCTTACTGGCGACTGTCCAGTTTTTACCTATTCTATTTCGCATTGCTGGGGGCCACGGCTCCGTTTCTGGCGTTGTATTTCGATCATCTCGGTTTCTCCAGCGCGCGCATCGGCGAACTGGTGGCAATCCCTATGCTGATGCGCTGTGTCGCGCCCAATATCTGGGGCTGGCTGGGGGATTACACCGGGCGGCGGCTGGCGATCGTGCGCTTGGGCGCGGTCTGCACACTGGCGGCGTTTTCACTGATTCTGGTCGACAAGAGTTACGCTTGGCTGGCGATGGTCATGGCGCTGCATGCGTTCTTCTGGCATGCCGTACTGCCGCAATTTGAGGTGATCACGCTGGCGCATTTGCGGGGCCAGATTTCTCGCTACAGCCAGATCCGACTGTGGGGCTCTATCGGTTTTATCCTGACCGTGGTCGCACTGG